>WLIT01000020.1 GCA_009726125.1 Actinomycetota bacterium
AAAACTTCACCAGTGTTTGCAGTGCTGGCAATTCCAAATCCGAAGGCGCTTCTCATGAGATAACGCTACCAAAACCATTTAACCTCTAGACTTCTTTTATTATGCGAATAGCCGTTTATTGCTCAGCCTCAACGAGTATCGACCAGAAATATCTCGACCTGGCCTTTGATATTGGTGTTGCGATTGCAAATATTGGTGCTGACCTGGTTTGGGGCGGTGGCCAAATTTCCATGATGGGTGCGGCAGCAAAAGGGGCGCGCGAACACGGTGCAAAAACATTTGGTGTTATTCCAGAGAAACTTGTAACTGTTGAATTTGAAGATCCAGAAGCAACAGAGATGTTCATTGTCTCAAACATGAGAACTCGGAAAGCGAAGATTGAAGAGTTAGCAGATGCCTTCATTATGTTGCCGGGCGGAATCGGAACCTTAGAAGAATTCTTTGAAATTTGGGTTGGGCGGAAATTGGGTTATCACTCAAAACCTGTTGTGGTCTGCGATCCCTATGGAACATTTACGCAACTGCAAAGTGCCCTTGATTACCTAAGTGATGAAGAGTTTATCGGCGCTAATCCAAATGAATTAGTCGCTTGGTGCAGTGATATTCCAAGCACAATCCTTGCCTGCACAAAGTAGCGGAGTAACCTTCACCCATGGGCGCACTCTCGCAACTTCTAGCAAGCCTGCCCGAGGAAGAGCGCTTTATTCTTACAATGCATTACATCCGCTCGATGTCGCCCGAAGAGATTGCCCAGACCCTTGGAGTGCCTGAACGCGCAGTTCAAAGCGTTATCACGAGTGGCAAATCTCGTCTACTTTCCGCGTTAAATCCGGGGCAATAAGGAGCTTTTCTCAATTTCCTTTCATAAGCGCTTTTGCGAGATACTTAGCCACTGAATTCCCCTGTTTGATTTAGATTTCTAAAGGAGTAACAACATGGCAGCCATGAAACCTCGTACCGGTGATGGACCCATGGAAGTTACCAAGGAAGCTCGCAGTTTTGTAATGCGCATCCCACTAGAAGGCGGTGGCCGTCTGGTTGTAGAACTAAATGTTGAAGAAGCCACAAATCTTGGCAATGCACTTCAGGCAGCGGTATCCCTCGTTAAGAAGTAATTAAAACTTAATTTGCTGGATTTGTTACAACCGTGAATACAGTGAATAAAGGGAAACTTTTTCCAAGAATTGATTGTCATACACAATCTGAGATTGATTACTCGACTGTTGAAGCCATAGCCATTCCATTCGCTAAACCAGAAGAAACTAGCGCTTTAGAAATCGGTAATCCCAAATTAGCTTCACAAATTTCCAAGTACTTCGGATTAGATCTCACAGGCCTGCTTTCACAGTGGCCAGATGCAACAGGCAAGGCCGGTGAATTAATTGAAATCCCCATTGAAAGTTCAAGCGGCAAATTATCTAGAATCTATTTAATCGGTGTCGGCGATAATGGACCCGATGACTTACGCAAGGCTGGTGCAGCTCTTGCCCGAAAAGTTAAAAATAGCGGAGCTCAAGTTCTAGATGTACTTGTTACAAATAAGCAAAGCGCACGAGTTCATGCAGTAGCACTTGTTTTGGCAAGTTATTCCTGGAGTGAAAAAAGCGCACCAGCTAAAGAGGTAAGGGCTGCGCACTTCATAATTGTTGGAAATTTTGCAAAGGAAATAGTCAGCGCAAATTCTCTGGCTTTGGGAGTCTGGCGCGCAAGAGATCTGATTCATACGCCTTCAAATATCAAGAGCCCCTTATGGATTGCAGATCAGGCAAAAACATTAGTGGCAAGAGCAAAATCACCTGCATTGAAGATTGAGATTAAGAGCGGTGCCGCGCTTGCAAAATTTGGTGGCTTACTAGCAGTCGGAAACTCAGCTCCAAAACCTGGGCCGCGACTAGTTCAAGTTTCATACGCACCTAAAGGATCAAAGAGTTGGCCTCATGTAGTCCTAGTAGGTAAAGGAATTACTTTTGACACTGGTGGTGTTTCGCTCAAACGACCATATGAATCGATGGTTGGAATGAAGAGCGATATGTCAGGAGCGGCCGCAGTTCTTGCCACAGTAATTGCAATTGCGGAAATGGGCGCCGATGCCCCAAAGGTTCGCGTTACCTCGCTATTAATGTGTGCCGAAAATGCACTTTCATCTACATCTCAACGTCCTTCAGATGTAATTACGCATTTTGGTGGAACTACAGTTGAAGTTATCAATACTGATGCCGAAGGTCGCTTAGTTCTTGCTGATGGTCTGGCATATGCAGATGCTGAATTAGATCCAGATTACCTAATCGATGTTGCAACACTTACAGGTTCTGCAACCCTTGGGCTTGGTCGCCAATATGCAGCGATGTATACCCGTGATGTTTCGCTCGCTCAAGATCTCTTTGATTCCGGGCAAAACATTGGTGAACGTGTTTGGCATATGCCACTAATTGATGATTACAAAGTTGCACTCGCAAGTGAGGTTGCAGATTTTAATCACACCGCAGAGAAACCCGATTTTAACGGGGGTTCAATTACGGCCGCTCTCTTCTTAGAACACTTTGCTGGAGAGCGCAGATGGGTGCATTTAGATATTGCTGGCCCAGCGCGCTCCGAGAGCGATTCTGGTGAAAATCCAAAAGGCGGTACTGGCTTCGGGGTTAGATTGCTTACAGAGTGGTTGACTTCGCTATGACTGTTGATAGGACTGTTGATAGGACCTTTGATAAGACATCAAACAACCGTGGCGATATGTCAGCCTTTGCCGAAAACTTTCCACATGAAGATTTCTTTATGCAACAAGCCCGTAAGAATGGCGCCGAAGTTGGTGCACCTGATCCAACAGTCGGAGTTGGTGGATTAATTAATTTTGTTGTCGGTTTAATTTCGGCGAAATCTATTGTAGAAATTGGAACTGGGTCTGGGGTTAGTGGACTCTGGATTTTTAACGGAGCGCCAAAAGAAGCAACTTTTACCTCGATTGATTCCGAACGCGAGCATTCGGCAAGTGCAAAAGAGATCTTGGAAGAAGCTGGAATCTCTGCCCAAAGATTCAGGTTAATTACCGGAAACATTATAGAAGTCGTTGGAAAGTTGGCCGATGCAAATTATGACTTGATGATTGTGAGGTCAGCAGAAGATATGGTCGATGTTGTTCAAGAGAGTCACAGATTATTAAAGACCGGCGGGGTGTTAATTATTGATAATGCACTTGACGGTGGCAAGGTCGCAGACCCAACGCAACGAGATTTTGAAACCATCGCCCGGCGCGATTCGATAAAAGCAATTCGTGAAGATTCCAGATGGAGTGCAACGGTACTTCCAATTGGCGGAGGCGCCCTTGTCGCCCGTAAAATTTAATCATGACTAAGACTCCAGATACCCCTTGGTGGATCTCTGAACATCCCGTAGTCACTGCCCAGGATATTAAGAAGCGAAATACCAGAACTGTTGGTTTTGGTGTTGCAATCACAATGGCGCTTATCGCCGGAGTTGTGGGGAGCGTTGCCGGACGCACTACAGCAAATATTGATTCAAAAACTAATTTAGTAACTACAAAGAGCGTTATCGAACGCAAGCCCGATTCAATTGCTGGAATTGCTGCCAGGGTTTCGCCTTCAGTAGTTTCAATTGATGTACGGAGCGGAGATTCTGGGGGAACTGGATCCGGATTCTTTTTAGATAGTTCGGGATACATTCTTACTAATAACCATGTGATCTCAAGTGCGGCGACTAATAGCGCAAAAATTACGGTGAAATTAGCTAACGGTAAGAATTACGATGCAAAGTTAATTGGGCGGGATATCTCTTACGACCTTGCGGTTATAAAAATCGCGGTAACAGATGCACCTGCACTTCAACTCGGTGATAGTGATCAAGTTCAAGTAGGAGATGGTGTGATTGCTATCGGTTCACCATTGGGGCTAACTGGAACAGTAACCTCTGGAATCATTAGCGCGAAGAATCGTCCAGTTACATCTGGTGGTGGAACAAGAGAGAGCTCATTTATAAATGCAATTCAGACTGACGCAGCAATAAATCCAGGCAACTCCGGTGGACCACTCGTAGATCTCTCTGGTGCGGTTATTGGTATTAATTCTGCAATCGCCACAACAGGTTCTGGATTTGGTGGTCAAGGCGGTTCAATCGGCCTGGGTTTTGCGATTCCAATTAATCAAGCACGAAATACTGCAGATCAATTAATTAAGAATGGCAGTTCAACCTATCCAATCATGGGTGTTTCACTAGATACTCGATACCCCGGGAACGGTGCAAAAATTTCTACTGAACCAGGATCGATCACACCAGGTAGTCCAGCCGAAAGCGCAGGAATCAAACCTGGCGATGTGATTATTGAAATAGATGGCAAGCCAGTTGGAACATCTGATGAAGCTATCGTAAGCGTGCGCTCACATAGCGTTGGGGATTCAATTAAAGTTAAGTTCCAACGTGACGGCGTTACAAAAGAAGTTTCACTAAAACTCATCGCGGCGAAGTAATAGCTTTAGATATAGAATTCGAAAATGTTAGGAATCGGTGGCGGGGAAATAGTTGGCCTACTTCTTTTGGCCCTGATTCTTATTGGCCCAGATAAGCTTCCAAAATTTTCGGCAGATTTTGCCAGGCTTATTCGTAGAGTTCGGGATATTGCGCAAGGTGCAACAAATGACCTGCGTGATAACTTGGGGGCAGGATACGAAGATTTAAAGGTTACTGATTTACATCCAAAGAAATTCATCACAAAGCACATAAACGAAGCGTTAGCCGAGCCGACTGCGCAAATTCAAGAATTAAAGAAGTCGGCAAAAATAGATCCGGATCTCCTATGACAAGTGAAATTATTGAAAAGATTAATCAAGCACTTAAAGGGGTTTCAGACCCGGAATTGCATCGCCCACTGCCAGAACTTGGAATGGTTAAATCAGTCGAATTCAATGACGGGGTCGCAGAGATAACTATTTTGCTGACAATTTCAGGCTGTCCAATGCGCGATCGCTTGCAGAAAGATATTTCTGATTCCCTAGAACCAATAGCAGAAGTTAAATCACTTGACCTAACTTTTGGAGTTATGGATCAAGAGCAGAGAGATAACGTAAAGAAGTTATTAAATGGCGGCAAAGAGCGATTTATTCCATTTGCCCAACCAGATTCTTTAACGAGAGTTATTGGTATTGCATCAGGTAAAGGTGGCGTTGGAAAATCTTCAGTGACTGTAAACCTAGCCGTAGCGGCGGCTCAGAAAGGTTTGAAGGTCGGCATTTTAGATGCGGATATTTATGGCCATTCAATTCCTAGACTTATGGGGATTGTTGGAAAACGACCAACAGCGATCGACCAGACATTTATTCCGGTCGAAGCCTTCGGGGTAAAAGTTGTTTCTATGGAGATGTTTAAGCCAGAGCGTTCTGACGCTGTTGCTTTTCGCGGCCCGATGTTGCATAAAGTTTTAGAGCAATTGTTAAGTGACGCATATTGGGGCGATCTTGATCTTCTTCTTCTGGATTTACCACCAGGAACTGGTGATATCGCAATTTCTCTGGGCCAACTCTTACCAGCATCAGAAATAGTAGTTGTTACAACGCCACAAATTGCTGCTGCTGAAGTTTCTGAACGAGCAGGGAGAATTGCTCACCAATTAAAACAACACATCATTGGCGTAATTGAAAACATGTCCGATACGTCTTGTGACAAATGCGGTGAGCCAATTGCAATCTTTGGAACTGGTGGCGGCTTAGAAACTGCTAAACATTTATCAACTCTGGTTGGGACAGATGTAGCGCTAATTGGGCAGATCCCATTTACTACTGCCCTTCGAGAGGGTGGCGATATTGGTCAGCCAATTGTTATAAGCGATCCAACATGTCCAGCAAGTGAATCTTTTGCAGCAATAGTCGAAAAAATAACGTTACGCCCTAAGTCTTTAGTCGGGGTTAGGCTCTCGGTTTCCTAACTTTCTAGGGACATCGCCTAAGATTGGGCTATGAAAAAGCCACCAGTAAAGAGCATCAATACGGTGGCCAAACGACTTGTAGGCCGTAGTGAATTGGTCCTACAGCGGAAAAATATTCGTGAATCTTTAGTTTCAGTTGCAGGGCTTATTGGTCGCCCAGTTAAATATCAAGGTGGAAATGAAATTGGTCGTCTTGTAGATGTCGTCGTGAGACATGGCGAAGATTCTTATCCGCCAGTTTCAGGATTGATCGTAAAAGTAGGTCAGAGTAAATCCTTTATTGATGGCGCAAGAATTGCAAAGTTAACTCAGAGCGAAATTCAACTCTCGTCAGCGAGAGTAGATCTAACTGAATTTGTTAGGCGGGAAGGCGAATCCCTTCTAGATGCTGATGTTTTAGATCACCAGATTGTTGATGTGAATGGTCTTCGTGTAGTTCGTTCCTCAGATCTTTACTTGGCTCCACTAGATCGTGAGATTCGTGTCGTTGGAGTAGATATTTCATTTAAAGCATTTATTCGCAGAATTTTTCCTGGCGCTCTTGGGCGCGGGCCAATTCCAGAACATGTAATTGACTGGGCGAACGTTGCCTCACTTGCCCATGGAACAGGAGTTGTTCGTTCAACGGAATCTCGGGCGGCACTGGGTCAACTTCGCCCTGCAGACCTAGCAGATTTAATTGAAGATTTAGCTGGCCGGGAACGAAGCGCACTTATTGAGATGCTTGATCCAGATCTCGCTGCAGATGCTCTGGAAGAGATGGAAGACGATGAACTACAAGGTCTGTTGCGCGGATTATCGGCCAAACGTTCTGCAGAATTAATTTCTCGAATGGAACCTGATGAAGGTGCTGAAGTTTTGCGTGATCTGAATGACGATCACCGAGAGAGCATTTTCATGGAGATGGATTCTTTAGTTGCAAAACAACTTCGAAAGCTTGTCGAATTTGATGAGACTTTAGCTGGCGGAATTATGACTTCTCATATGTTGATTACTCGCGAATCAGATACCGTAGCATCCGCGCTTCAATTATTAGTCGAGCATAAAAGTCGTGATATTTCAGATGGCGTAGTAGTTGTTGATGCTAAGGGTAAGTTGCTGGATCACATTCAAATTATCGAATTAATTGCTGCTAAACCAGGGGCCACACTTTCAACTTTAATCGGCCCCCCATATCCAACTTCAGTTAATATAAATACCAGACTCGATGCAGTTATTGATGAGTTTGGAAATAACCGTGGCTCATCAATCATTGTCGTTGATGAGAAGAATAAACCAGTTGGCAGAATCCTTGCTGATGATCTAGTAGACGCTCTTGCTTCAGTTTCTGGTTCAACTGGTTTCGCTCAAGGAAACGGTGCGTTGTAATGGCAACTCGGCAGAGTATTTCTCCGAAGAAAATTCGGATAGCGGCGCTCCTTGCCGTAATGGGACCGGGCATGATCGCCGGACTCTCTGATGATGATCCAGCAGGAATTACAACGTACTCAGTTCTTGGCGCAGATTATGGTTATCAACTTTTATGGGTACTTGTTGCTTCTACATTTGCCTTAATAGTTCTGCATGATCTTGGTGCGCGAATCGGTGTTGTAACACGACAAGGAATGATTGGACTAATTCGCCAAAAATATGGCGCAAGGTCTGGAACGTTAAGTGCAACAGCACTTATTCTGGCAAATGTCGGAACGATGACTGCAGAATTTGCAGGTATCGCCGCCGCTGGCCAACTATTTGGATTTAGTAAATATGTCACGGTTCCAGTCGCCGCCTTTGCCGTTTCATTCTTAGTACTTCGCAATTCATTTGCAAAAGTTGAAAAAGTATTCTTTCTGATCTCCGCAGGATTTATTGCTTACGTAATCGCTGGTTTTATGGCTGGTCCTGATTGGGGCGCAGCAGCAAAAGGTATGTTGATTCCAACAATTCCATTTACCCAAGATGCAATCTTCATTGCAACTGCAACAATTGGTACAACTCTTGCTCCTTGGGGATTGGCATTTATTCAGTCCTACGCGGTTGATAAGCGCCTAACAAAAGATGACTTAAAACTTCTTCGAGTTGATGTTTGGACCGGATCACTGCTAACTGGAACTATTGGTTTTTTCGTCGTGGTTACTTGCGCGGCAACGTTACATAAAGAGGGCATTCATATTAACGATGCAGCAGATGCAGCAAAAGCTTTGGAACCACTCGCTGGAACTATGGCCAAGGAGCTATTTGCAATTGGATTAATCGGGGCTGCACTTCTTGCCGCATCTATATTGCCGTTATCAACGGCATATTCTGTAAGTGATTTGACTGGTCGCCCAGCTGCTCTTGATGACAGCCCAAAGGAAGCACCTCTCTTTTACTTAACATTTGGCCTGATAACTGGAGTAAGTGCAGTCTTGATCTTGATTCCAGGAGCACCGCTCATAACTATTCTTGTTGTAACTCAAGTTCTAAATGCAATTTTATTATTGCCGCTCTTGATCTACATGTATGGCATCTCTAAAGATGAGAGGCTGATGGGTGAATTCGTTGCAACCCGGACCATGAAAGTTATTTATTCAATTATTATCACCGTAGTTGCTGTCGCGATTGCTTGTATGCTCTGGTTTACGATTAATTAATGAGTAAACACGACCACACCGCAATTCCTGCTCCTAAAGATCTTGGCCTCTTAACACTTGGGGTAATTGGAGTCGGTACGTCGGGTCCAATAATTGCCGCAAGTATTATGCCCGTGCCCTCTCTTATTTTTTGGCGCAACCTTGGTGGGGCCTTGATAATGTTGCCCTTTGCGCTCAAGAATGGTGAATGGAAGTCACGTGAAGAACGTCATGCAATTCTTTTATCCTGTTGTGCTGGAGTTTTCCTAGCAGCGCATTTCATCTGCTTCTTTCTTGCGATGCGATTTACTAGCGTCGCAGCAGGTACCGCACTTGCCGCTCTTCAGCCAATATTTACCGCAATTTATTTTAAAACACGTGGTGGCGTAATTCCAAGACGTGCCTGGAGCGGAATGTTTATCGCCTTTCTCTCCGTGCTTTTAATTACCGGAATTGATTTTCAAATAAGTTTGCGTAATTTTGCAGGGGATATGCTCGCACTTTTGGGCGCAGCTCTAGGGGCTGGTTACATGTTAATTGGGTCTAAAGCACAGCAGAAACTTTCAACATCTACTTATACGAGCGCTTGCTACCTAACATGCGCTATTACAGCGTTATTAATCGCGCTTGCTACCGGAAGTCAGTTTTTACATTTTGAAGCGCGTCAATGGTGGCTTGTTATTGGGCTAATTCTTGGTGCTCAACTTCTTGGACACACGATGTTCAATATGGCACTTCGCCGAGTTTCTCCAGTATTTGTTGCGCTAATTGTTTTCTTTGAAGTTCCAGTTAGCGCGATAATCGCTTACTTTTGGATTGGCCAAGTTCCTCCTGCGGGAATCATCCCGGGAATCATTGGTTTATTGGTTGGCTGCGGTATCTTCGTATCACGAGCGAAGGTTGTGCCAATAAATGATTGATCTACATACTCATTCATCCGCTAGTGACGGTACTGATACGCCAGGTGAATTAATCAATAAGGCACATGCTCGTGGAATCACGGTTCTTGGATTGATGGACCACGACACCGTTGCTGGTTGGGATGAAGCTATTGCTTATCTTCGCCCGGGACTTTCGTTAGTTCTTGGTTCAGAAATTTCAGCACAAACTCCTGATGGAATAAGTGTTCACATGCTTGGGGCGCTCTTCGATAGAAACAATGAGCCACTTATGACGGCGCTAGCCAAGACCCGGGAAAGTCGCTTTGGGCGAATGGAAAAAATTGTCAGTCGATTAAATGAAGTTGGAATTGAAATCACGATTGAAGAAGTTTTAGCCCAGCTTTCGCAGGGTGCAACACTTGGCAGGCCACATCTTGCAGATGCGCTAGTTGCAAAGAAGATTGTAAAGAGCCGTGAAGAAGCATTTGAGCTCTACTTAAGTAACAGTTCAAAGTTCTATGTTTCGCATTATGCACCGACGCCTGAAGAAGCTATTCGGTTGATTAAGGAGGCGGGAGGAGTAGCCGTAATTGCTCATCCACTTGCCTCATTGCGTGGGCGAATAGTTTCGATAGATAGTTTTAAATCGATGGTTGATGCAGGAATGGATGGAATTGAAGTTTCACACCGAGACCAAACACCAGAAGCACAAGAATTACTCGCCGCAGTTGTTAAACAATATGGCATCATTGCCACTGGTTCCAGTGATTATCACGGCAATGGCAAAATGAATGAGCTAGCTGAATTCACGACAACATCGGAAGCCTTCGCTGAATTAGAAGCCAGGGCTAATGCACGAAGGGTGGTTCGGAAATGAAAGACATACTTCTAATCTCAACCGCCACATTTGGAATTCAAGCATTCGTAACCCTCTTCGTAATTATGGATCCACCAGGTGCAACCCCAATTTTTCTAGCCCTAGTGAAAGATCAACCAAATCGGAAACGAATTCGGATGGCATGGCAGGGCGCTGGCGTCTCACTTGTCGTGATTGTTACCTTCGCAATCTTCGGAAAATTTATTCTTGATTACCTGCACATTTCAGTAGAAGCGCTACAAGGTGCAGGTGGCTTGCTGTTGTTACTGATTTCTCTCGAGTTATTAACAGGAAAAGATAGCGGTGGCGATAAGACTAAAGATGTAAATGTAGCGCTTGTTCCACTCGGTACTCCGCTCTTAGCAGGACCTGGTGCAATAGTTACCACGATTGTTTTCGTGCAACATGCTTATACCGTTGAGATGAAACTCGCCTTAGCCGCGGCAATAGTCGCAGTTCACTTGGCAATTGGCTTAACGCTTATGTTCTCAACAAAAGTTGTCGGCTTGATTAAGGAATCTGGCGTTACTTTAATCGCAAGAATTGCCGGCTTACTTTTAGCAGCAATCGCAGTAGAGATGATTGTTCAGTCGATTAAAGGATTCTTCGAACTTTAAGCGGTTGCAAATCCAACTTTACGTTCTTCACTCTGGCCAACTTCAACAAAAGATATTTTGTTATTGGCAATAATTGTCTGGCGGCCACGAGTATCGGTAAGAGATAAAGCCTTTCCAGAATCTAGTGCTGTAGTAACCGCCTCGATTACTTTCTCGGGAGTTAGTTCACACTCAATATGAAGCTCCTGAGTTGAATCTGCAATTCCGATTCGGACTTCTGTGGTTACGCCTGCTGTGCTCTTCTTAGTTGACATGTTTGTAGTTTAATCCCTTAGTTTGCTTTAGGGAATCCAGAAATTCCGCGCCAGATTAAGTTCGATACAAGTTCTACGGCCGTTTCACGATCTAACTTTCCATCACGTTCTAGCCAATGGCGAGCCGATGTTTGAGCAGTTCCAATCAACCCAACGGCAAGCATCATCGAGGCTTCTTTGCTTAATCCAGTGTCGAGTGAGATTACTGCGCTGAGAGCGGCGGCTGAGTCGTAAGTCATACGATTCAAGCGTTCGCGTACTTGTGGTTCAACGCTCATGTCACTTTCAAATAACAATCTAAATGCTTCACCTTCGCGATTTATGAATCCAAAGTAGGCATCTACGTTTGCATGAACACGAGCAGCATTATCTTGAGTTGATGCAATAGCTCTTTGAATGTCAAAGACCAGCGAATCAATATGTAAATCAAGGACTGCAAGATACAAATCTAATTTTGATGGAAAGTGCTGATAAAGAACTGGCTTACTGACCTTTGCGCGATCAGCAATCTCATCCATTGCGGCAGAGTGATATCCGGCTTGAGTGAAGACTTCCAAGGCTGCGGCTAGCAATTGCGCGCGCCGCTCATCTCGAGGTAGGCGCCCCTTATTTGCTGCTGTTGATTCTGAGCTCATTGGGCTAATCGTAGGGTCAATCAGACCAATAATGCGACTTTATGCGAGTTCTTTGCAAAAAGTATTTAACGTTCAATTTTGAATTGCGAGGAATATCCGCGAAAATTGGGGTGTTGTAAGAACACCACTAAAAATAATTAAAGAAATGAGTATTTGTGTCCGTCAATTTGAAGCCACTCGTAGAGCAAGGACCAGAGCTCACGGTTGCTGAGGTTCGTCGCTATAGCCGCCACTTAATTATTCCTGATGTCGGAATGAGCGGACAGCGAAGGTTGATGAATGCAAAAGTGTTATGTGTAGGCGCTGGCGGACTTGGTTCACCTGCACTTATGTACCTGGCTGCAGCAGGAGTAGGAACTCTTGGAATTGTTGAATTCGACACCGTTGATGAATCCAATTTGCAACGTCAAATAATCCACGGCCAATCAGATATTGGTAAGAGTAAGGCTTTAAGTGCCAAAGAAGCAATCTCTGAGATAAATCCATATGTAAATGTGATCTTGCATGAAACCAGGCTTGATGTAGATAATGTAATGGAAATTTTTGCACAGTACGATTTAATTGTTGATGGAACAGATAATTTTGCAACAAGATATTTAGTCAACGATGCAGCAGTACTTTTAAAGAAGCCGTATGTTTGGGGATCAATCTACAGATTTGATGGTCAGGCAAGTGTGTTCTGGGCCGAACATGGTCCTTGTTATCGCTGCTTGTACCCAGAGCCACCACCACCAGGAATGGTTCCAAGTTGTGCTGAAGGTGGCGTGCTCGGAGTTCTCTGCGCATCTATCGGTTCCATTCAAACAACTGAAGCGATTAAATTAATTGCCGGAATTGGCGAACCACTTATCGGAAAGCTGATTGTTTACGATGCGCTTGAAATGGAATATCGCAAAGTAAAGATTCGCAAAGATCCTGCCTGCCCTATTTGCAGCGATAAACCAACTCAGACCGAGCTACTTCCAGATTATGAATCTTTCTGCGGGATGATTTCGGATGGCGCGGCAGAAGCAGCATCTGGTTCAACAATTGCAGTTACCGAGCTCAAGGCCAAAATGGATAGCGGCGAAAAGTTCATGCTGATTGATGTTCGTGAGCCTGGTGAATTTGAGATTGTTCGGATTCCCGGCTCAGTCTTAATACCTAAGCAAGAATTCTTAAATGGTTCTGCTCTCGAAAGATTGCCACAAGATGTACCAATTATTCTGCACTGTAAATCGGGTATTCGCTCTGCCGAGTGTTTAGCTGTGTTGAAACAAGCTGGATTTGCTGATGCAACTCACGTTGCTGGCGGCGTTGTTGCTTGGGTGAAGCAAATAGATCCCGCACTTCCAATTTACTAAAAGAAAAGGTTTATAAATGTCAGATCGCTCATTACTACTTGTGCACGCCCATCCGGATGATGAAACTATCAATAATGGGGCGACAATGGCTAAGTATGTAAATGAGGGGGCCCGTGTAACTCTTGTTACCTGCACGCGTGGTGAAGAGGGCGAAGTCTTAGTTCCAGAACTTTCTAATCTTGCCAGTACAGCGAGTGATCAATTAGGAAAGCATCGTGAAAGTGAATTAGCAGATGCGATGGCAGCTCTCGGTGTAAGTGATTTTCGTTTTCTAGGTGCACCAGATCGCTTGTGGCGAGATAGCGGAATGATGGGAACCGAAGCAAATAACCGTAGCGATGTTTTTTGGCAGGCAGGTCTAGATGATGCTGCTGGATATTTAGTAAAAATCATTCGCGAAGTTAAGCCACAAGTTCTAGTTACCTACGATGAATTTGGCGGATATGGCCATCCTGATCACATCCAAGCCCACCGAGTTGCAATGCGAGCAGCTGAACTTGCAGGAGATTCGAAATTTGGCGAAGGCGAACCTTGGGAGATTTCTAAAATTTACTGGAACACAATGCCAAGATCAGTTATCCAAGAGGGCATCGATAAGATGAAAGAAATTGGTTCGAACTTCTTTGAAGCAGATAGCGCGGATGATCTGCCCTTTGCTAAACCGGATGAACTTGTTACTACTCTTATTGATGGAACAGATTATGTTGATGCCAAGATGAAAGCCATGGCAGCGCATCCAACTCAAATCGAATTAGATGGCCCATTTTTTGCACTTTCAAATAATTTAGGAAACCAAGTTTGGGGACATGAGTATTACACCTTGGTGAAAGGCAAAAAAAGTTCAAGCGTTGATGCCAAGGAGCGCGAGGTAGATCTCTTTGCTTAAAGCACTTGGTGCGCTATTACTTGGCGCGTTGATTAGCTTTGTTGGAGTAGTACTTCACAATTCATTTCACCCAGTTGGAATATTGTTAGCGCTATTAACAACAGCAGTCGGAATTAGATTTACTGGACAGCTATTTGGCGCACGTAAATTCAAAATCATTGCGGCAGCGGCCTGGTTGCTGGTCGCTTTGCGTGCTGGTTCTTATGGTTTAAGCCAAGAGATATTAATTATCTCCAACCTTTATGGAAATGCATTTCTACTTGGTGGATTTCTAATCGCAATTTTTACCGCGTTAAAGAAGGTTTAGAGCCAATCCCAATCTTGGCCAGCAGGAGAATCCTTCACTCCAACTCCTAATTTACTTAACTGGTCTCGTAATTTGTCGCTGAGTGCAAAATCTTTTGATGCTCTGGCACCACTTCGCAGCTCAAGTAGTTCCAATATTTCTTCGTTCGGTTCAGCCTTGACCTTAGGTGCTCGCGTGATGTCTAACGCGAAGATGGAATCCATGATTTGAAAACATTCTGCTTTGGTTGCGCCGGAGAGGAATTCGTCTTTCTCTAATTTTCTAAGCTGTTGAATCGCACGTGGGGTATCTAAATCGCGTTGTATATCAGCGAGGGCACCTTGCGAAAATTCAGCAACAAATTGCTTATCTATTTCGCCCTCACTCTTCCAATGTGCATATTTAACTCGCCAGCGTTCGATAGTAGAACCTGCTGCTTTGAGTGAGTCCCAAGTTAGATCCATCTGACTTCTGTACCGGTTCTCTAAGAAGCAGAGACGAAGGGCAAGTGGATCAAGGCCTTTAGCAATAACATCACTCAACAGAACGACATTCCCAGCGCTCTTCGACATCTTGCGTCCTTCGAATAGCAGGTGCTCACCATGTACCCAATTTTCAACAACCTCATATCCAGCCGCAGCATTAGATTGGGCGCGCTCATTTTCGTGGTGGGGGAATCTCAAATCTATTCCGCCTAAGTGTAAATCAACGTTGCCCTCTAAAAAGTGAAGTGACATCGCGGAACATTCAATATGCCACCCAGGAAAACCCGCACCCCAAGGTGAATCCCAAATCATCTCTGTCCGATTATTTGCAGCTTTCCAGAGCGCCCAATCAGCGTGAAATTTCTTGGCGCCATCTTCGATGTGTTCGTGACGATGACCAGGCTTCAACGACTCCAAACGATTGCCAGAAATATCTCCATAAGATGGAAAACTCTCTGCTGAAAAATAGACACAACCATCAGAGCCAACATATGCGTGATTTGTCGCTATCAACTTTGAAATAAGATTAAGCATCAAATCAATAGTTTCGCTCGCTTTTGGATATGCCGCCGCCGGAATAACACTGAGTTGCGCAAGATCATTATGAAAATTGGCCTCATATTTGCGAGCGATATCAAAGGGATCAGTTGCTTCAGATTTGGATTGGGCAAGCATTTTATCTTCGCCGATTTCATTTCCAGCCAGATCCTCGGCCATATGCCCAACATCAGTTATATTCTGGATTAGATTTGAAGCAATTCCAGAGAAATCTAAGGTGCGCTTAATTAAATCACCGAGTAAGAATGTTCGTAAGTTGCCAACATGCGCATCTCGATAAACAGTAGGCCCGCAACAATAAATTTGAACCTCAAAACCATTCCTCGCTGAAATTTCTTTTAGTTCGCGCGCCTTCGTATCGAAAATGAAAAGCCCGGTATTCATTTTTCGATCACTACCTTCCAGACGAATATTGAACTGGGGTCAAATTTAGCAAGCGTTCCATCTTTCTTTCGAACCGCATCGACCTCCTCCAAAGTGCCCAGTAAATCCCGAAAACCGCCTTGTGGGTCATGTAGGCGAATTGAAACCCTTTTGCCAATCTCGCTCTCGGAAGGAGTGGGATTTCCCATAATTCAACTCCCTCTTTTCCGCTAACGATACTGCACCTATTCGCTATCCTAGGCGCATTAGATTATTTGGATGAATAAGAAAGGTAGTCAATTGACTTACATAATCGCAGAACCTTGTGTAGACGTTAAGGATAAATCCTGTATTGAGGAATGTCCTGTCGATTGCATCTATGAGGGTGGACGAATGCTTTATATCCAACCTGATGAATGTGTTGACTGCGGAGCCTGCGAGCCAGTTTGTCCAGTAGAAGCGATTTACTACGAGGATGACATACCTTCGGCATGGAAAGAATTTGGTAAAGCCAACAGCGAGTTCTTCGTTGAGATTGGTTCACCTGGTGGTGCTGCAAAAGTTGGCGCAACCGGTACTGATCACACAATTGTTGAAGCGCTTCCACCCAAAGCTGAGTAAGTAAAACCCTGAAGCTTCCAGATTTTCCGTGGGACGCATTGGCGCCATTTGGGGCACGCGCTCGGGAATTCGCTGGGGGAATAATTGATTTATCTCAGGGCACACCAGTTGATGCAACTCCGGAATTTATTCAACGCGCACTAAAAGAATCTTCAAATGCCCCAAGTTATCCCTTAACAATTGGAACTCCAGAGCTTCGTGCCGCAATGCGCAATTGGGCTACAAAAATTCTCGGAGTCACGGGCGAATTCGATGTGCTTCCAACAATTGGTTCAAAAGAATTAGTTGCTTGGTTGCCTTCAATCCTTCGAGCAAAAACTGTTTTATATCCCAAGGTCGCATACCCAACATATTTAGTTGGTTCGATGATTCACCAATCACAAGCAATTGCTGTCGATATTGATGCAACTACCTGGCCAGTCAGCGATATTGCTTGGATCAATTCACCCTCTAATCCAACTGGGCGCGTTCACAGCACAGATGAGATGCAAGCCGTAATTGCATATGCCCGAAAAAATAATTCACTTGTAGTTAGCGATGAGTGTTATATAAGTTTTCCAGCGAAAGGCAACGAGCCAATTTCAATACTTAAATTAGCAGCAGGAAATAATAAGAATTTGCTCGCAGTGCATTCGATGTCTAAACGTTCAAACTTGGCTGGATATCGTGCCGGATTAGCGGTTGGCGATCCAGAAGTAATTGCAGAAATTCGTGAAGTCAGAAAGCATGCAGGAATGATGCTTCCACTTCCCATTCAAAGCGCCATGACGGTCGCGTTAGCAGATGAAGCGCACGTGAAGGAACAGGCGAAACGATATGCCGCACGGCGCGAAGTATTAAGCACAGCGCTGGTAAAAGTTGGCTTTAAGATTGAGTTTTCAGACGCTGGTTTATATATCTGGTGCACCCGCGCAGAAGATTGTTGGGATTCAATTTCCTGGCTTGCAGAACTTGGAATACTCGCTACCCCCGGAATCTTTTATGGCGAAGCCGGCGCAAAATATATTCGTATCGCAATGACTGCGACAGATGCACAAATTGCTGATGCTGCAGACCGAATTTTGAAGAGTATCTAAATGGCTACCGAGCTTGACCTTGCAATAGGTAAAGCCTGCGAGGTTATTTCGGATACTTCGACTCTAGTTCGAGTGGTTTTATCGGGGCGCAGGCGAAATATGACCGTTCCATTTGAACGTATCGATCTTCGCCCAGTATTAATTAAGGATGAAATTGCCTTACAGATCTCCCAGAGCGATGGACGGGTTACGACCGTTAAGAATGTTGCGCCTAAAGATTTCCCAGCACGGAGCTACTTAGAGATGGGTTACGCAAATATTTTGGTTGAACACACGAGCGGTGCACTTTCGATCCGCATTACCAAGAAAGGTGAGGCACAGGTCTTTGAGGAGAAGGGCGCACGTGAACAGAACCTCGATCACGATCGCAAAAAAGCTCGGCTGCTCGACTCTTCAGATCCATTCTTAATTGAAGTTGGTATTTCAGATTCCGATGGGCGAGTTAAACCATCGCGTTCAGATAAATATCTACAAGTTGAAGAATTCTTACGCTTGCTCGTTCCAACGCTTAATTCAGCCATTGAAGCCAAACAAATTAATAAACCAACCATAGAAAACCCACTTGTAATTGCCGATCTTGGTTGTGGCAATGCGTATTTAACTTTTGCGGTACATCAGTATTTAAAGAGTATTGATATGCCAGTACACGTGATTGGTATTGATATCAGACCAGAATCATTGAAGCGAAATACTGAAATTGCTAAGAAGCTAGGGATTGCCGAGACTATTGAATTTAAGGCAGAGGCGATCGATCAAACCTCACTAACATCTTGTGATATTGCAATCGCACTGCATGCCTGCGATACCGCAACAGATGATGCGATTGCTTGGGCAGTAAATGGTGGTGCGAAATTGCTGTTGATTGCACCATGTTGCCAACATGATCTTCAAACTCAGATGAGCCAAGTACCGGAACCCTGGAACCTTCTAACAAAGCACGGATTGATGAAGGAACGTCTCGGTGATTTAATGACAGATGCGCTGCGAGCCCAAATTTTAAAGCTAGTTGGTTATCGCACTGAAGTTATTGAATTTATTGGGGGAGAGCACACACCAAGAAATATTATGATTCGCGCAGTTTTAACTAGCGCTAAGGCAGAAGCCAAAGATATTGAAAATTACAAGAAGATGTTAGAAGAATGGAAAATTGATCCAGCCTTAGCCAGCAGACTTAACATAATCAAGTAGGGCAATTCGTTCAAGGTCCATTTCAGAAACATAGGATTTAACTACATCTCCTATTGAAACAATCGAGATTAGCTCCCCAGTTTCATCGACAACCGGAATATGGCGAATACGTTTTTCAGTCATTAAGGCCATTAACTGTGCAACTGTTGCATTTTTCTTACAAGTCGTAACATTTACAGTCATTATGTCTCGAACATGTATTTTTTCAATTTCATGCATATGAATAGGAAGTGCTTGGACGATATCCCGTTCTGAAACTATGCCATTTATTCTCTTACCATCAGATGAAACGACCAAAGCTCCAATTTTAAAAGAGGCAAGTGCCTGGCTCAACTCCTTTATAGTGGCGTCAGGCTTTATTGTTTGCACTTGCTTTCCGGGCAATAAACTTGAAATCTGCATCAGGTTCCCCTAACTAACTGTTAGGGGAATAATTAACCCATTAGAGTCAGATAGCAATAGAGAGGCGTCAAATATATGAGCGAATTACATTTCTTGAGCCAGTTGACCGGATGTTTTGCCCAGCCGGTCGATGAGAATCCGACGGTAGTCATGGTTGAAGCGGCCTATCGCCACCATGGTTTGAACGCACGTTATATAAATATTGAAGTTGGCCCAGACAATTTAGGTGGAGTAGTCGCTGGAGCAAAGGCGATGGGTTGGATTGGATTTAACTGTTCGATTCCAAATAAATTGGCAGTTATCAAACATTTAGATGGGATTGGTGAATCGGCTTCAGTAATAGGTGCTGTTAATTGCGCAGTTCTTCGAGATGGCAAATTTATTGGTGAAAATACTGATGGTAAGGGTTTCTTGAAATCTCTTGAAGGTGTTATTGATCCAGCCGGAAAAACAGTTGTGATGTTTGGCGCTGGTGGCGCAGCGCGGGCGGTAGGAGTAGAACTTGCTCTGGCCGGGGCTAGCAAAATCATTGTAGTAAATCGCGATGAAGTACGAGGTAAAATTTTAGTTGATCTAATTAATACCAAGACAAAAACAGCAGCCGAGTTTGTTTCCTGGAGTTCTAAATTCTCAATTCCTGCAGGCACCGACATTGTTATTAATTCAACATCCATTGGGTTATTTCCAGATATAGATGCTCAGTTGAATATTGACTTTGATACCTTGCGCGCCGGAATAGTTGTGGCTGATGTGATTCCGAATCCTCCTAAAACTCACTTACTGCGCCAGGCGAAGGCTCGAGGATGTGTAACTCTTGACGGCCTTGGGATGTTAGTGAATCAAGGAGTTATTGGAATTAAGTATTGGACAGGTATTGATGCCGATCCTGGCGTTATGCGAAAGGCTTTAGAAGAGGTCTTTGGTTAACGAATAATTGTGTTGTACATGCGGGATAACGAGAACTCGTGATGCAGACCTTTTTCAGCCTTAGTTAATTGGCCATTTGCTACTTCGAGGATCAAATCAAAGAGTTCGCCACCAACATCGTTCAAGGTTTTCAGACCATCAGCGATAGTTCCGGCATTTAAATCAATTAAATCTGGAATTGCATCTGCCATCGTGGTGTTCGTTGCAACCTTGATTGTTGGGACAATCGCAGAACCAGTTGGAGTTCCTCGCCCTGTTGTGAAGACAATAATGTTTATACCGCCAGCACCATAACCAGTTAGTTGTTCGGTGTCATGGCCAGGGGTATCCATAAAATAAAGACCTGGCTTGGTAACTTGATCTGCAAATTCAAATACGCCGGAAAATTGTGCACTGCCAGCTTTCTTTGCCGCGCCTAGTGATTTCTCTTCAAGTGTTGTTAGACCGCCTTCAATATTTCCACGAGATGGTTGCGCGCCACGCATATCAATACCTTCATAGTTAATTGAGCGTTCATACCTGGCAACGGTTTCAACAATTTGAGCACCAATTTCCGGAGTGATCGCACGAGCTGCAAGTAAATGCTCAGCGCCTAAGATTTCAGTTGTTTCACCAAGAACGGATGATGAACCAAGTTCTACTAAACGATCACTTGCAACACCAAGTGCTGGGTTTGCGGTGATACCGGAGAGCGCATCTGATCCACCACATTCTTGGCCAAGTTTAATTGCACTCCAAGGCGCACTGATTCGTGAAACCGCCTTCGCCTCTTTCAATAATGAATTAGCCATTTGTAGACCGATTTCTGCAATCTTGCCCATTGAACCAAGTTCAGCAACGTTTAGAACCTCTGCTTTAGAAAGCCCGAGCTTTCTTGCTAGTTCAATTATTCCTAATTCATTTGGAGTGCCGATGGTGATAAAAATTGTTGCAAAGTTATTTGGATTCGCAGCAAATCCGGAGATTGTTTTAACTATGCGATCAAAATCGGCGTCAATTTCGCCAGACCAATCGTGGCTTACTGCGACTGCGCCATTTGATTCATCAGCAATCTTGCGTGCGGTTGCGGAGAAAGCGGAGTGGAGCGGAAGAATTAAAACGTGATTGCGCAGCCCCCATCGACCATCACTTCGTTCAAATGCCGTTAATTCTTTAGACACTTCGCACCTCACGGCCGGCAATGATTTCGCCAGCGCCGATCGCCTCGACCTTAGTGAGTTCACCATTTACCACAGAATTAATCTTCTCCATGATCTCTTCTGGTGAAGAATCGGCGGACAAATCAAAGTCCTGTGAAATGGCCATATGCAAGGGTGAGCCACTTGCAACATTGATTGTCGGGATAAGTGGAAAGCCTGATGGTGGTTGGTTTTTATCTGGGAAGGAGAGAATGACGTGAACTCCTGCCTCCATTAAATCTGAGAAATTTAAGCCAGAATTTTTATGGGATGCCGCAACGGTAATGTCGACACCAACTTCAGTAAACGCAGAGACAATTTCATCTACCTTTATATTGTCATCTGAAAGATCAATTCCAAGATGCAACCTAGGTAACACAACTTGCGGTGTGGGATATTTTGCTTTTAACTCCGTTGCGGCAGCAACACCAGAATTAACAGTTCCTTGCACGCCGCCACTCTCTTGAGTAACAAGGTAATTAGTGGATTTATTCTTAGTAAGTAATTTATCTGCGAGTTCATTTCCTTGAAGCGTTTCACAACCAAGGCCGACAATAAGCGTTGAACTTACATTTGGGTGATTTGCGAGAGCTGCAAAAAAATCAGTAATTCGGCCAACATCATTACCAATAAATCCACAACCATGTTGGTGGGCAAAGGTAATTGCATCCATCTCTTTTGCAATCCGACTTGAAACTCGCGTAGAACAGACGACAGAAGGCAGAATTAATTGATGATTCCGAATTCCAATTCCACGATTACCGTGATCAAAGCCCTTCATGCTCATACAACTTGCTCCGTAGATAACCGGTCACCTAGAACATTGTGGGTGTGAACATGTTCGCCAACTTTAATGTCAGTTGTTGCATGGCCCATGCGTTCACCATATTTAATGATGCCCTCATTTTTTGCAATCGGCGATGTCGCCACTTTATGGCCACGCGGGATAAGGCTTTGAATAGTGAGATTTAGGCCATCTTGTCCGATAACTTCGCCAATTGCCATCTCAACTAAGCAGACGGCAATATTGTCTTTCTCGTTTAGAACCAGGACCTTACGCATAAGGATTCAAAGCATACTCTTCTAATATGGATGTGTAGTATTTCCCAATGGGTCAATTAAAAGTTAAGCGCCGTTTTCCTGGAGTCAAAGAGCTGGCTGCTTTGATGCAATTTCGGAAGCCAATATTTAATGGTCGCAGACGTCGCTTATCTCGTGCGCTAACTATTTACGACTTACGAGATATTGCGAAACGTCGCACACCACAAGCGCCATTTGATTACACCGATGGCGGCGCAGATACTGAATCGAGTTTGATCCGTGCGCGCCAAACATTTGAAAAAATTGAGTTCCAACCAAGAATTCTGCGGGATGTCTCAAGTGTTGATACTTCGGTAACAATGCTCGGAGAACTCACCTCAATGCCGATTGGAATTGCCCCAACTGGATTTACTCGAATGATGCAGACTGAAGGTGAATATGCCGGCGCTACAGCGGCTCGTGATGCTGGAATTCCTTTCACGCTTTCAACAATGGGCACTCGTTCTATCGAAGATGTTGCCGCAATTGCACCTGATGGTCGCAACTGGTTCCAGCTTTATATGTGGAAAGACCGCGATCGTTCAATGGCACTAGTTGATCGTGCAAAAGCTGCGGGTTTTGACACTTTAGTTTTAACGGTGGATGTTCCAGTAGCAGGAGCAAGACTCCGTGATGTTAGAAATGGAATGACAATTCCACCTTCACTCACCTCCAAAACAATATTAAATGCACTTCCACGTCCGGCCTGGTGGATGAATTTCTTAACTACCGATCCACTGAAATTTGCTTCACTTGATAGTTGGAAGGGCACGGTTGCTGAATTACTAGATTCAATGTTTGATCCAACTGTAACTGTTGAAGATTTAAAGTGGATTCGCAAGCAATGGGATGGCAATCTGCTAGTAAAGGGAATTCAGAGCGTTGAAGATGCTGTCATGGTACAAAAAGCTGGCGCAGATGCAATCACGCTCTCAAATCATGGTGGCCGCCAATTAGATCGCGCACCTGTTCCATATCTTTTGATTCCAGAAGTTAGAAAAGCCGTTGGTAAGAAATTTGAAATTCATGTTGATACCGGAATTATGCACGGCGCAGATGTTGCTGCATGTATCGCTGCGGGTGCTAATTTTACTTGGATCGGACGTGCCTATTTATATGGCCTTATGGCTGGTGGCAAAGAGGGCGTAAATCGCAGCCTTGAAATTCTCTACACGCAATTAATCCGCACTATGAAATTGTTAGGTGTTCGCTCACTGGAAGAGTTAAACCCATCCCACGTAAAGTTAATAAGTAAATAACAATGAGAGCCGCGGTAATAACTGGAGTCGGCAAGGTTGCAATTGAGAACGTGCCAGATCCAACTCCGGGTGATCGTGATGTAATAGTTAAGGTTGCAAGCGTTGGTATTTGTGGGACAGACCTACATATTCTTGAAGGTGAATTTGCCCCAACACTTCCAATTATTCCGGGCCACGAAATGGCTGGAAAAGTAGTAGCGGTTGGCAAAGGGGTAACAGAAGTAAAGATTGGTGATTTAGTAGCTGTTGATCCATCCTTACATTGTGGTGAATGTTTTTACTGTCGCAGGGCTCGCGGAAATTTATGTGAAAATTGGGGCGCTCTTGGAGTTTCACATCCCGGTGCCGCAGCTGAACTTCTAAAAACTCCAATTAAGAATTGCCATATTTTGCCAGAAGGCGTCGATGTATTTGAAGCAGCCCTTATTGAGCCACTTTCATGTGCTATTCGAGGCTATGACGTCTTGCCTCGCATTCCAGGATCACACTATTTGATTTATGGCTCTGGAACTATGGGCTTAATGATGGCCGAACTTGCAAAGCGAAATGGCGCAGCAAGTGTTTCAATTGTTGATATCAACGAATCTAAGTTGGAAACTGCGAGAACACTTGGAATTGATCATGCGACTTCAGATGTAAAAACCCTGAAGCAGCCACGCGGTTGGGATGTTGTCATTGATTGCACGGGAGTTGCTAAGGCAATTCAAGAAGCGCTAACTCATGTAATGCCAGGTGGAACCTTCTTGCAATTTGGTGTTGCAAATGAGAAAGCAAAGATTGAGATCGAGCCATTTTGGATCTACAACAAAGAGATAACTATTGCTGGCTCAATGGCAGTTCTACATACCTTTGATCGCGCCGTCGATCTATTTAGCTCCGGCGTCTTGAATCCAAAGGTAATGATTAGCGATCGCTTTGCGCTTGAAGATTATGAATTAGCACTGAATACCTTTAAAGCGGGCAAGGGACGGAAAACAATTATTACCCCAAATGGCAGTTCAATCTAAATGAAGGCAGTACTTCTTTCAGCTGTAGATAAATTAGCAGTGACAGAAGTTGAAAAACCTAAGCCCGGCATTGGTCAGAGCTTGATTAAAATTTTGGCATGTGGAATTTGTGGAACCGATCGCCACATATACAAAGGGGAATATCCATCAACCAAGCCCGTTATTTTGGGCCATGAGTTTGGTGGCGTAGTTGAAGAGACTGGTCCTGGCTCGAAATTTAAAGTTGGCCAAGTTGTAAGTATTGATCCCAATATTGTTTGCGCAAAATGTCCTGACTGTCTGGTTGGCAGAACTGCTTTCTGCCCAGACTTAACTGCGCTTGGAGTAAATATAAATGGTGGACTTGCCGAATATGTTTTAACTCCTGATTCTCAAATCTACCCAGTTAAAGATGGGCTAAATCCTCTCCATCTTGCCTTCATCGAACCACTAGCTTGTTCAATTCGTGGGCTTGATCTTGCAAACCTTAAGGGCGGTGAGCGCGTTGCAATATTAGGCGGCGGGGTAATTGGCCTGTTAGTTGTACAACTAGCAAAACTTGCTGGGGCATCAGAAATTGTTTTAGTCACAAGACAGAAATTTCGCCGCGATGTAGCGCTCAAGATTGGCGCAACCAGAGTTGTTGATCCAAAATCTGAAGATGTTGCCCAGAGCGTTAAGAATATGGATGTCACTTTTGAATGTGCCGGGGCAGTTGAAACCTTCAAGCAATCCCAGCTTATAACTAGGCGGGGTGGATCTGTAATTGTTCTTGGACTTACAGCAGCAGATACAAACCTAGAAATTAACCCATTTAGCCTTGTAGTAAATGAACTTCGGATTCAGGGATCATTTCTAAATCCGCTAACGCAGGCCAGAGCCGCCGAATTAGTCGGAAGTGGAAAATTGAATCTTGATATTCTAATTTCTAAAGTTGTTGATTTGGATGGTGTCAAAGCAATCTTGGATGCACCTCCAGCCGAAGGCGATATCAAATATATAGTCTGTCCATAAATAAATTTCTGGGC
>WLIT01000021.1 GCA_009726125.1 Actinomycetota bacterium
AACTCGTCGATGGAATCCAAAGATGAAGCGCTACATATTTGCTGAGCGCAACGGTATTTACATCATCGACATCCAACAATCACTTGCACTAATTGATAGTGCCTACGAATTCATTAAGGACACCGTTGCTAAAGGCGGACATATCCTTTTCGTAGGAACCAAGAAGCAAGCACATGAGCCAATCAAGGCGCAATCTGCTCGCGTGCAAATGCCTTACGTTACAGAGCGCTGGCTCGGTGGAATGCTTACAAACTTCCCAACCGTATATAAGCGAATTCAACGTCTTAAGGAGCTCGAACTTCTCGAGAATACAAATGACCAACTTTTAACAAAGAAGGAACTCCTAGTTCTTCGTCGCGAACGCGAGAAGTTAACTAAGAACCTTGAGGGTATTCGCAACATGACTAAGTTGCCTAGCGCAATATGGGTTGTTGATACTAAGAAAGAGCACCTTGCTGTTGCGGAAGCACACAAGCTAGGAATTCCAGTAGTTGCAATCTTGGATACAAATTGTGATCCAGATGAAGTCGATTACAAGATCCCTGGTAACGATGATGCGATTCGTTCGATTGCACTTCTAACCCGCGTTATTACTGATGCTGCAATTGCTGGTCTTGCTGCACGTTCTGCAAATGCTGCCGCTGCTGCCGATAAGGCCGCACCAGTTGCAGAAGCTGCAAAGGAAGCAGAACCACTTGCTGATTGGGAGAAAGACCTTCTCGCAAAGGGCGATGCTCCAGCCGCAGAAGTGACTACAGAAACAACTACCGAAGTAACAGGAGAATAATTAAATTGGCTTACACCGCTGAAGATGTAAAGAGATTACGCGAAGCAACAGCTGCCGGAATGCTTGATTGCAAGAAGGCGCTTGATGAAGCAGATGGCGATTATGACAAGGCTGTTGAAATCATCCGCGTTAAGGGACAAAAAGGCGTAACAAAGCGCGAAGGCCGTACAACGTCAAATGGTTTGGTGCTTGCTAAGGCTGAAGGCGATGTTGGCGTAATGCTTGAATTGAATTGCGAAACCGATTTCGTCGCAAAGGGCGATCGCTTCCAAGAGCTTGCAGATGAACTTCTAGCTCACTTGCTTTCAAGCAAGATTGGTGAGATTGCAGAATTCAGCGCATCAAAAATGGCAAACGGTAAGACTGTTCAAGAAGTTATTGACCTAGGAAATGCAACTCTTGGCGAGAAGATCGAACTTCGCCGGGTAGCAGTTCTTCAAGGTTCTCCAGTCTCACTTTATTTGCACCGCACTAGCCCAGATTTGCCACCACAACTTGGAGTTTTAGTTCAACTTGCTAAGGATGCAGCTGAAGCTGGAAAAGATATTGCGCAACACATTGCAGCATTCGCTCCTCAATTCGTTCGTCGTGAAGATATTCCTGCCGAAAGCATTGAGACCGAACGTCGTATTGCTGAAGAGACTGCCCGTGCAGAGGGTAAGCCAGAGGCATCAATCTCCAAGATTGTTGAAGGTCGCGTAACTGGTTTCGTTAAGGAAGTTAGCTTGCTTGAGCAAGCCTTCGCTAAAGATGCCAAGAAGACCGTTCAACAAATCGCGGATGAGGCAAAGACAGCCGTGTCGGCATTTCACCGATTCCGAGTTGGACAGTAATCTCGCCTATTAGGACTAATAAAAAACTAGTAAGAAAAGTAGATAAGGAGCACTTAAATATGGCCCGCAAAGGTTATAAGAGAGTGCTCCTTAAACTTTCTGGTGAAGTATTTGGTGGCGAAAAAGGTATCGGTGTTGATCCCGATGTAGTTCATGATGTTGCAACTCAAATCGCTGATGTAGTTCGAAGTGGAATTCAAATCGGAATCGTTGTAGGTGGCGGTAATTATTTCCGAGGCGCAGAACTACAACAACGCGGAATGGATCGCGCTCGCGCCGACTATATGGGAATGCTCGGAACAGTTATGAATTGTCTAGCGCTTCAAGATTTTCTAGAAAAAGAGGGTATTGATACCCGAGTGCAAACCGCAATAACAATGGGACAAGTTGCTGAACCTTATATTCCTCGTCGCGCAATCCGACACTTAGAAAAGGGCCGCGTAGTAATTTTTGGTGCTGGTGCTGGAATGCCATTCTTCACAACAGATACCGTTGCTGCGCAACGCGCACTTGAAGTTTGCGCCGAAGCGCTCTTACTCGCAAAGAGTGGAGTTGACGGTGTTTACTCTGCCGATCCAAAGAAGGATCCCACCGCAGTTAAGTACCAGACTATAAGTTTCGATGATGTTTTATCTAAGTCATTAGCAGTAGCAGATGCCGCGGCATTTAGCCTATGCCGAGAAAATAATCTTCCGATTGTTGTTTTTGATTTGAAGAACAAGGGCAATATCGCACGAGCAGTTCGTGGCGATAGCGTCGGAACTTTAGTTTCGTAAGGCTATAAGGGGAGAACATGACTGACATTTCAACATCATTAGGTGATGCAACTTCGAAGATGAATAAGGCAGTTGAAGTTGCGAAGGAAGATTTTGGCGCAATTCGTACTGGTCGCGCCCATCCTGCGATGTTTGCGAAGATTGTCGTTGATTATTACGGAGCAATGACACCGCTCTCACAACTTGCATCTTTTCAAGTTCCAGAACCACGTATGGCGATTGTTTCGCCATTTGATAAAGGCGCATCTGCAGCAATCGAAAAAGCGATTCGCGAGTCAGATCTCGGGGTAAATCCAGCATCCGATGGCGGCGTTATTCGCGTAAATTTCCCACAATTAACTGAAGAGCGTCGTAAGGATTACATCAAGGTTGCACGTAACAAGGCTGAGGATTCTCGCATCTCAATTCGTAACATTCGCCGTACTGCAAAAGAGGCGATGGAGAAGTTAGAGAAGGATGGTCTTGCTGGAAAAGATGATGTTGCTCGCGGTGAGAAAGATTTAGAGAAGATAACTTCAGATCATGTAGCAAAAATCGATGAACTCTTGAAGCATAAAGAGGCCGAACTTCTCGAAGTTTAAATTATGGATGACTTTCACTCGTTAAATGAGGCGATAAATGCCAAGGCTGGACGCAAATTAGGTCCTTCGATTCTTGTCTCACTCTCGCTGCTCGCAGTGGTCTTTGTAACTATTTCATTTGCTAAATTTCTCTTCGCAATTTTTGTTTGGGTAGCAATACTTTTAGCAGCACGAGAATTAATTCGGGCATATAAGGCTGGTGGCATTGAACTTCCAGGCAATGCAATAGCACTCGCAATAACAATCCTGCTTGCGGCTGCTTGGTTTGGTCGAGTATCTGGATTGGCAGTCGCAACTGCAATCGCAATCCCAAGCGTCTTAGTTTATATTCTCTTTAAAAATCCTAAAGATTTTGTACGTAAATCAACAGCTGCAGCATTTGCAATATTTTATCTAGCTTTTCTCGGTGGTTTTATTCTGCTACTTGCCCACGATAAAGAGGGTCTTGCTCGAATTTTCACGCTCGTAGTTCTCGTAAGTTGTAACGATACCTTCGCTTATATTTTTGGGGTCTTAATTGGCAAACACCCACTTGCTCCTCACATCTCTCCAAAGAAGACTTGGGAAGGTTTAATTGGTTCAGTAATTGCAACAACTATTGGTTCGGCGCTGGTATTTCAATATGCGCTCGGGCATACCTGGTGGATTGGCGCGGCAATCGGTTTAGTTGCTGTAGTTACTTCAACATGTGGGGATTTAATTGAATCTGCCGTTAAGCGGGATCTAGCGATAAAAGATATGGGAACAATTTTGCCTGGGCACGGTGGAATGCTCGATCGAATCGACTCCGTTTTATTCACTGGTCCAGCGGTCTGGTTTGCTCTCGAATTTATTAGGCACTTCAAGATATGAGCGAGTTAAAATTAGTCTTTGACGAGCCAAAGCAACGAGTAAAGCCACCGAAGCACTTTGCGGACTTAGATCCAGCTGAGCGTAAAGCTTTAGCAATTGAACTTGGAATTCCAGCATTTCGTGCAAACCAAATGGCGGTTCACTTCTTTACACATTACAACGATGATACTGAAACCTGGAGTGACATCCCGAAAGATCTCCGCGAGACCCTTGCGAAAGAGTTTGTTCCAAAATTGATTACCCTGGTTAAATCTGTAACAACAGATAGCGGGAAGACTCGTAAAGATTTGTGGCGATTGCATGACGGAGTTTTAGTTGAGAGCGTTCTAATGCGTTATTCCGATCGCACAACCGTCTGCATATCCTCGCAAGCAGGATGTGGAATGAATTGTCCCTTCTGTGCCACTGGACAAGCAGGGCTAACTCGTAATTTAACAGCTGGCGAAATTACTGCCCAAGTTGTTGCAGCTGCGCGAATTTGTGCGGAAGGTGAATTACCGGGCGGCGAAACCAGACTTTCAAATGTGGTCTTTATGGGTATGGGCGAACCAATGGCTAACTACAACCCAGTAATGCGTTCGATTAGAAATATCACCGCGCCACAACCAGATGGACTTGGAATTGGTGCGAGGTCGGTAACGCTTTCAACGGTTGGTTTAGTAAATGGAATTGAGAAACTTTGCGATGAAGGGATTCCAGTAACGCTCGCAGTTTCACTTCACACTCCAGATGATGAACTTCGCGATACTTTGGTTCCAATCAACTCGCGCTGGAAGGTTCGTGAAGTTTTAGCCGCTGCAGATAAATATGAAGCGAAGACTGGTCGGCGCTATTCAATTGAATACGCCATGATTCGGGATATTAATGATCAAGCCTGGCGCGCAGATTTATTGGGACGGCTTTTGAAGAATCGAAACGCCCATGTTAATTTAATCCCACTAAATCCAACCCCTGGTTCAAAATGGACTGCATCTCGCCCCGAAGATGAAGCGGAGTTCGTTCGGGTTTTAGAGAGTTATAAAGTTCCAGTTACCGTTCGAGACACACGAGGTCGAGAAATTGATGGCGCATGTGGTCAATTGGCCGCGTCCGAGATAATCTCTGAGGATGAAAAAGCTAAATAACTTTATTGATGGAAAATCCTTACCAGCAAAGTCTGGTGCAACAAGTGAAATTATTAATCCAGCCACAGGTAAGGCATATGCAACAGCTCCAGTATCGGGAGTCGATGATGTCAACAGCGCTCTTAGCGCCGCAAGTAACGCTTTTGTTGAATGGCGCGATTCAACACCGTCAGAACGTCAACGCGCGCTAAATAAAATTGCGGATGCTTTTGAGGCCAGAAGTGATGAGTTAATTGCGATAGAGGTAGAGAACACAGGTAAGCCGATCTCGCTAACCACTTCGGAGGAAGTGCCACCGATGTTAGATCAGATTCGCTTCTTTGCAGGTGCTGCTCGCAATCTTGAAGGAAAATCTGCGGGCGAATATATGCGTGGAATGACTTCATTTATTCGACGTGAACCAATCGGAGTATGCGCACAAGTAACTCCATGGAACTATCCAATGATGATGGCTGTTTGGAAGTGGGCACCGGCAATCGCTGCAGGTAACACTGTTGTTTTAAAGCCAAGTGATACAACTCCAGCATCAACTGTATTCATGGCAGAAGTTATGTCAGAGTTCTTACCAAAGGGTGTATTCAATGTTATTTGTGGCGACCGTGAAACTGGACGCGCACTAGTCGAACATAAGACACCTGCAATGGTTTCGATTACCGGATCTGTTCGCGCAGGTATTGAAGTTGCTAAATCTGCAGCGAGTGAATTAAAGCGAGTACACCTTGAACTTGGTGGCAAGGCCCCAGTAGTTGTATTTGATGATGCTGATCTGGAAAACGCTGCCGAAAATATTGCAATCACTGGCTTCTTCAATGCCGGTCAAGATTGCACTGCCGCTACTCGAGTAATTGTGCAGGAGAACGTCTACGATAAATTTGTCGAACTTCTTGCAAATCAAGCAAAAAATAATATTGCAACTGGTGACCCAACCGAAGATGTGCTTTATGGCGCCCTAAATAACGCGGACCAACTTGCGCGAGTTTCTGGCTTTGTTGAACGCACCCCAAGCCACGCCAAGATTGTTGCTGGTGGAAGCAAGGTTGATCGTCCAGGTTATTTCTTCGCGCCAACAGTCATCGCAGGTCTTCGCCAAGATGACGAAATGATTCAGAATGAGATTTTTGGACCAGTAATTACTGTGCAAAAATTTAAGGATGAGGCAGAAGCGATTTCAATGGCTAACGGTGTTGCCTATGGGCTCGCCTCAAGTGTTTGGACAAGTAATCATGGTCGAGCAATGAGATGTGCAAGGGCCTTCGACTTTGGTTGCGTCTGGATAAATACCCACATCCCAATCGTTGCCGAGATGCCACATGGTGGTTTCAAACGCTCTGGTTACGGCAAGGATCTCTCGAGCTATGGCTTCGAGGATTACACCCGCATCAAGCACGTGATGACAAACCTGAACGCCTAATTTCTAGTAAAAATTTTGGAAAAATTCTCCTCATTTCTGTTGCAATATCCCAACATCGTGGGGCTAGACTTTCCCCGTTCTCACTAGTTGCTCATTACGAGCTAGTCCTAAGAAGAAAGTGGTGCCATGACAACAGATAACTCCCACGAAGAGATTCAATCAGGCTTGAAAGATATTATTTCTGCGAAAGTTTCAAGACGTGGAGTATTTGCCGGTATCGGTGGCTTAGGCGCCGCGGCCTTTCTTGCATCTTGTGGCTCTGGCGGCGGTTCAGGTTCTGGTGGCGAAGCACTTCGATGGGGCAACTGGCCGCTCTATTTAGATTTTGATGAGAAGACAAAGAAATATCCAACTCTTGAAGCATTTATCAAAAAGACCGGAATTGAAACAAAGTATTTCGAAGATTACAACGATAACGATGAGTTCTTCGGCAAAGTTCAAGCGCAATTAAAACTTAAAAAAGATATTGGATATGACATCGTTACGCCTACCGATTGGATGGCGGCACGTTGGATTCGACTTGGTTACACCCAGAAATTCGATGGCGCCAATATTCCAAATGCTTCTAACATTCTAGATACTTTGGCAAGTCCATCATTTGATCCAAAGCGTGAACAGACCCTGCCATGGCAGGGAATCATGTCGGGCTTTGGTTGGAACACAGCGAAGAATCCCAAGGGAATTCACACACTCGACGATCTTTTTGCACCACAAAATAAGGGAAAGATTGTTGTTCTCTCAGAACTACGCGACACCATCGGAGTAATTCTTCTTGCGCAAGGCGTAGATGTCACAAAGGTAACTGAAGATCAATATATGAACGCCGTTGACTTTATGGCTAAGCAGATTTCCGATGGCTGGATTCGTGGCGTAAAGGGCAACGAATATGCTGAAGATCTAACTTCTGGAGATGCCACTGCGGTAATTGGCTGGTCTGGCGATATGTTCATCTTGGCTTCAGAGAATGAAGGAAAGTTTGACTTTGCGATTCCAGAATCTGGCGGAACAATTTCAAGTGATAACTTTGTAATTCCTTACACAGTTGGCGCTGATGCGAAAGCTAACGCTGAGAAGATGATTAACTATTATTACGATCCAGCGGTTGCGGCTGAAGTTGCGGCTTACGTAAATTATGTTTGTCCAGTTAAGGGCGCTCAAGCGGAGATGGAAAAAATTGATCCAGATCTAGCAGCGAGCGAATACATCTTCCCAACCGAGAAGACAATGGCTAAGTTAAATGTATTCCGCGCACTAACAACTGACGAAGAAACTTCTTGGACTGAAGCTTTCCAAAAAGCTGCAGGAAACTAAGTGACAAAAGCCTCAATTGAAGCGCGAGGCGATCTTCGGCTAACAAGACTCACCAAGAGTTATGGTGATTTCACCGCAGTTGATGATCTAACTCTGACTATTCCCAAGGGTTCTTTCTTCGCGCTGCTTGGACCATCTGGTTGCGGAAAGACAACAACGCTTCGAATGATTGCCGGCTTGGAGGAACCAACAGCCGGCAGCATTCATCTTGGCGAAACTGATATCACCACAACTAAGCCATACCAACGCCCGATTAATACCGTATTTCAGAACTATGCCTTATTTCCACATTTAACAATCTTTGAAAATATTGCATTTGGACTACGTCGCCGCGGCCAGAAAGATGTGAAAGAGGCGGTAGATAAAGTTCTAAATCTGGTTGAACTTCCGCATCTTGCAGAGCGCAAACCAACACAACTATCAGGTGGACAACAACAACGCATCGCCTTGGCCAGAGCAATCGTGAATCGCCCTGCGCTTCTACTACTTGATGAACCTCTTGGCGCACTTGATTTAAAACTTCGTCGCCAGATGCAGATTGAACTTAAATGGATTCAGAAAGAGGTCGGTCTAACTTTCGTTCACGTAACTCACGACCAAGAAGAGGCCATGACAATGGCGGACACAATCGCGGTTATGAATGAAGGCCAGATTGAACAAATGGGCTCACCAGCAGATCTATATGACAATCCGGAGACTGCATATGTTGCCAACTTCCTTGGTCAGTCAAACTTGATTAAAGGAACCATCTCAGGAAATGATGGCGATTCTCTTATCGTAGATTTATATGGCCAGAAAATTGCGCTACCTAAGAACCGATCGCATGCGATTGATAACTCAACATATGCCGGTATCCGCCCAGAGAAATTCCGGATCTCACTCTTAGAAACTCCCGTACATGGAAATGTATTAACTGGTGGCCGCATCGAAGATGTTTCATATATTGGTGTTTCTACTCAATATCAGGTTGAGATGCCGTGGGGCCAAGAACTTATGGTCTTCGAGCAGAATGATGATGGCGTAGCCCCATTTAATAAAGGCGATGCCGTAAATATTTCATGGGCGCCAACATTTACCTTTGCACTTCGTGGCGATGAAGATGTTACTGCTGGATCAGAAGTTCAACCAGAAGATATAGACGAAGAATAAAATTTAATGGGAAAGATTCGCACCCCTTATCTGCTTTTGCTTCCAGGCTTTGGTTTTCTATTTACCTTCTTTATTCTGCCGATTATTAACTTAGCCCAAACTTCTACGCAAACAAAGATTGCTGGGGGAGATACAGGTCAATACGAGCAAACTCTTCACTTTCGAAATTATATTGATGCCTTTGTGGAAAATAAAGAGCAATTCGGGCGCTCATTTTTATATGCGACAATTGCAACGGTTTTAGCGCTAGCTATTGCTTACCCTCTGGCTTACGCAATTGCTTTCAAAGCCGGAAAATATAAGAACTTGTTGTTGGTGCTTGTAGTTGCACCTTTCTTCACCTCCTTTCTTCTTAGAACAATCGCTTGGAAGCAGATCTTAGGTGAAGAAGGTTTCGTTGTACCGACTCTGCGTTCACTCGGAATAATTAGCCAGAGCACAACTCTTACATCAACTTCATTCGCCGTTGTAATGGGTATGACTTATAATTTCCTTCCATTTATGACACTGCCACTCTTTGCATCGATAGACCGTATTGATCCAAGAACTCTTGAAGCATCGGGTGATCTTTACGCGAATGGCTTAACGACATTTCGCAGAGTTACCCTGCCGCTCTCCATGCCAGGTGTAGTAGCTGGGACTTTGCTTACATTTATTCCAGCCGCCGGTGATTATGTAAATGCGGCAATCCTGGGAAATCCAAATACCAAAATGCTCGGTAACGTAATTGAGTCTCGCTACTTCAAGATTGTTGATTATCCAACAGCGGCAGCTCTCTCATTTACCTTGATGGCTGCAATTCTAATTTTAGTAACTCTCTATATCCGTAAAGCTGGAACTGAGGAGTTGGTATGAGCCAGAAGATTAAGGATGCAACGATTCCAACAATTCCACTAGGCGGACGTATTCAACGCTGGATTGGTCGTAATTTAATTCGTTTTTATGCAATCTTTGCCTTCACCTATTTATTTATCCCAGTCGCATATACTTTTGCATTTTCATTTAATGATTCTGGAAAGAGCAACCTAATTTGGAAGGGCTTCACACTTGGAAATTGGCAGAATCCATGTGGTGCGCCTGAAGTTTGCAGCGCGCTGGGTAATTCAATAAAAATCGGCTTCCTTGCAACTTTCTTCTCAACAATTCTGGGAACGATGATCGCCTTTGCAATCGGGCGACATAAGTTCAGGGGACGATCAACATCAAACCTGCTCATCTTTTTGCCGATGGCGACCCCAGAAATCGTTATGGGAGCATCTCTACTTTCACTCTTCTTAGTATTTAAAATTAACCCTGGCTTCTGGCCAACAGTTATTGCGCATATTGTTTTCTGTATCTCTTTTGTTGTTGTTACGGTAAAGGCGCGTATCGCAAGCCTTGATCCAAGACTTGAACAAGCTGCGATGGATCTCTATGCAAATGAGTTTGAAACATTTCGCAGAGTTACCTTGCCATTAGTAGCGCCAGGTATTGCCGGTGCCGCTCTTCTGGCATTTAGCCTTTCTTTTGATGATTTCATCATCACAAACTTCAACTCTGGAACTTTGACGACATTTCCTAAATTTATTTATGTATCTGCCGCACGGGGTATTCCAGCACAAGCAAATGTAATTGGCTCTGCAATGTTCTTCTTAGCTCTAACAATTGTTATCGTGGGGCAACTAGTAAACCGCCGGAAGGGGTGATCCCGGTTTCGGCCGAATTACGCGATGGCCAATATCGACTCCTCTTATTTAAAACATCTCTCGCATATGCAACCTCAGTTGTATTGGCTTGATGCTGACCCATTAGAACCTGAACCTCATTCGACACTTATTGGTGAAACAACAACTGATTTATGCATTGTGGGCGCTGGGTATACCGGACTTTGGACCGCGCTATTAGCTAAAGAGAAGAACCCAGAGCGCAAGGTAATAATTATTGAACAACTCGAAACCGGTGCTGGTGCATCTGGTCGTAATGGTGGATTCTGCAGCTACTCCATAACTCATGGATTTATGAATGGTTACAGTCGCTTTAAAGATGAGATGGCAATTATTGAACGTTTGGGGCGCGAAAATCTTAAAGGTATTGAAGCAACAATTAAGAAGTACAAGATTGATTGTGGCTTCGAATTAACAGGCGAGATTAGCGTTGCCAATGAAGAGTGGCAGATGGAAGGCATAATCGAAGAGGCCAATCTTCGTAACTCATTTGGCGATAACGTTGAAGTATTAAGCAGAGAAGAGATGCAAGCTCGCGTTAATTCTCCGTTATCCGTTGGTGGGCTTTGGGATCCAGATGGAACTGCACTTGTCGATCCGGCACGTTTAGTTTGGGGCCTTGAAAGTGCTTGCATTGCCAGCGGAGTTAAAATTTATGAGAACACAAGTGCACTTCGGCTATACCGCACAAGTACAGGAATGATTGTTCACACTCCTTATGGAAAAGTATTCGCGCAGAAAGTTGCACTTGCAACCAATGTCTATCAATCATTGGTTAGAAGCGCTAAGAAATATGTCGTTCCAGTTTACGATTTTCAATTAGTTACAGAGCCACTTACGCCAGCCCAGATGGAATCAATTGGCTGGAAGAATCGCGAAGGACTTTCAGAGGCTGGAAATCAATTCCACTATTACCGCCTGACGAAAGATAATGAAATTTTGTGGGGTGGATATGATGCTATTTATAACTTCCGCGGAAAAGTTCGCCACGAATATGAGAGCAGTGCTGAGACTTATGCGCACCTCGCACAAGCATTTTTGGAAACTTTCCCGCAATTACAGGGAATTAAATTCACTCACGGTTGGGGCGGTGCAATTGATACTTGCTCGCGCTTCACCCAATTCTGGGGCCAGGCCCATCGCGGAAGAGTCGCATATGTAATGGGATATACCGGACTTGGTGTCGGAGCATCTCGCTTCGGTGCTCAAGTTATGTTGGATCTCTTAGATGGTGAAGATAACGAGCGGACCAGATTGAGTATGGTTAGAAAGAAGCCGCTGCCATTCCCACCAGAACCATTTAAATTTATCTTTATTCGATTAACGCAGTGGTCAATTAATAAATCAGATATGAATCAAGGCAAGCGAAATTTGTGGCTTAAACTCTTGGATTCGCTAGGGCTTGGTTTCGACTCTTAAGTTAGAGGCTGGCAAAAGCGCCATTTCCTCATTTCCTCACTTGATAATTTGATAATTTGCTGGGACTTTGGACCAGTCGTGGACGCAGTCGATCTGAAGCAAATTTTCTCCCTATTACTACTTAGAATGGGGGAGTGTCCGCACCTATCGATTTAGTGATCCTTGGTTCAACGGGATCAATTGGAGTTCAGGCGCTAGAAATAGTTGAGGCTCACCCAGATAAGTTCCGAGTAATTGGTCTTTCGGCAGGCTCTAATAACCTTGGACTTTTAGCTGAACAGGCAAATAAGTTTTCAGTGCCGGTAGTAGGAACTACAGGAAATCGAGAGACCTTAATTTCAAAATTAGGTAAGACCCAAGTAATCGATGGCCCAACTGCAGCATCGGAAATTGCGGCAATGACTTGTGGCGTTGTACTAAATGGAATTTCTGGATCAATCGGACTTGGACCGACACTTGCCGCACTATCGGTGGGAAATAAAGTTGCGCTCGCAAATAAGGAATCACTTGTAGCGGGTGGCGATTTAGTAATGGCTTTCGGGCGAGATCAAATCATTCCAGTTGACTCCGAACACTCTGCTTTGTACCAATGTTTTTTAAGCGGTAAGGCTTCGGAAGTTAAGCAGGTTATTTTGACTGCGAGTGGTGGCCCATTTAGAGATCGCAGTGATCTGTCAGATATCACAGTCGCAGAAGCGCTAAATCATCCAACTTGGTCGATGGGTCCAGTCGTAACAATTAACTCTGCAACGTTAATGAATAAAGGTTTAGAAATAATTGAAGCGCACTACCTCTTTGATCTTCCATATTCCAAGATCATTGCAGTAATCCATCCACAATCTGTTGTTCATTCGATGGTGGAATTTGTGGATGGTTCAACTATCGCACAGGCCAGCCCGCCAAATATGAAGGGCCCAATTGCATATGCAATTTCCAACGCGAACCGAATTCCTAAAGCAACATCACCTATCGATTGGAATCAAAACCACTCTTGGGATTTTGCACCAATTGATAACGCAAAGTTTCCAGCCGTAGATTTAGCTCGCAGATGCGGTGAACTTGGTGGGGGACTTCCAGCTATCTTTAATGCGGCCAACGAAGTTGCGGTAGAAGGATTTCTAAATGGCGCGATCTCATTTGCTCAAATCGTTGATGTGGTTGATGCAACAGTTCAGAAGTTAGGTGGAAATTCACCGGTAACAATAAGATCGCTCGCTGATGTCAGTGCTATCGAGAATGATTCAAGAGTTTTATCAGCCCAATTAGTTCAGGAGCGCAAGTGAATTTTCCAGGTTTAAGTATTCTCGGGGTTTTGGCCTTTGTAGTTGCACTTCTCTTCTCAGTTATGGTTCACGAAGCAGGGCATTACTTAACGGCTAAAAAATTCTCGATGCGAGTTACCGAATTCTTTCTCGGGTTTGGTAAGCGAATCTGGTCATTCCAAAGAGGCGAAACTGAGTTTGGAATCAAGGCAATTCCCGCTGGTGGATACTGTCGAATCTCTGGCATGTCAGTAAATGAAGAGTTGCCAGAAGATGTAAAGCATCGCGCCTTTTACTTAGCCTCTGTTCCAAAACGCTTAATCGTTCTCGGAGCTGGTTCTTTCCTGCACTTTGTTCTTGGCTTTCTAATTCTCTTCGTTCTCCTCGCAGGCGTTGGCGTAACCACAGTCACTAATACCATCAGCGAGGTTGTTCCTTGTGTTCTAAATACTTCGAGTGGAGTTACTGATACGAAATGTTCGGCAACATCTACTCCTTCGCCGGCAAAGGCTTCTGGCTTGTTAGCAAATGATGAGGTTGTCGCTATAAATGGCGAAGAGTTTGATAATTGGTCTGATTACACAACAACTATTCGCGCTTCGGCAAATCGGGAGATAACTCTCACGGTAATGCGAAATGGCGAGCGGCTCTCAATTCCTATAACTCCCGCAGCCCGAACTTTAGATGGAAAAAAGATTGGCTACCTTGGAGTAATTAATAAACTTGGAACACGTAAAGAGGGTTCATTTAAGGCGATCTCAACTAGTGCGCGCTTAACAAAAGATCTTCTAAGTAACAGTGTTACATCACTTATCTCTCTACCTACCAAAATTCCTGCGCTAGTTCGCCAGACATTTGGCAACGAAACTCGTGATGCCCAAGGTTTGGTAGGAGTCGTCGGAGTTGCAAGGGTTAGCGCACAGACTGCAAGTGATCCAGGTCTGCAATCTCGAGAGAAAGTAGCCACTTTCTTAATTATTATCGCCAGCTTAAATATCTTTGTTGGCGTCTTTAACCTTCTCCCACTACTTCCACTTGATGGTGGACATATGGCTATCGCAATTGTTGATGGATTGCGGCGATTACGAGCCAAACAGAGAAGGGAAAGTCCACCAGCACCGATTGATGTCGAGAGGCTAATGCCCCTGACGCTCGCGGTTTTTGCAGTATTGGCAGTTCTCTCACTTCTCTTACTTGCTGCAGATATATTCAATCCAATAAATCTCTACCAATAATCTAGGATGCAACCATGGTAAATCTCGGAATGCCAAGCACGCCACCACCAACTTTGGAGCCTCGCCGCATGAGCAAGCAACTTAAAGTTGGAAAAGTTTTAGTTGGCGGAGATGCTCCAGTAAGCGTTCAATCAATGTGCACCACTCTTACTTCAGATGTAAATGCCACCCTGCAACAGATTGCTGAACTAACTGCATCTGGTTGCCAAATAGTTCGCGTAGCAGTACCAAGTCAAGATGATGCTGATGCACTTGCCCAGATCGCTAAGAAGTCACAAATTCCGGTCATTGCAGATATTCACTTCCAACCAAAATATATCTTCGCGGCAATCGATGCAGGTTGCGCGGCAGTCCGCGTTAACCCAGGAAACATTAAACAATTTGATGACAAAGTTAAGGAAGTTGCAAAGGCTGCGGGTGACGCAGGAGTTCCAATTCGTATTGGTGTTAATGCTGGTTCTCTTGATCCAAGACTCCTAGCAAAATATGGCAAAGCAACTCCAGAAGCACTTGTGGAATCTGCACTCTGGGAGGCATCACTTTTTGAAGAGCATGGCTTTAGCGATATTAAAATTTCAGTTAAGCACCACGATCCAGTAACAATGGTTCAGGCCTATCGATTACTTGCCAGCAAATGTGATTATCCACTTCATCTTGGTGTAACAGAAGCTGGTCCAATTTTTCAAGGAACAATCAAATCCGCAACAGCATTTGGAATTCTCTTGTCAGAAGGAATTGGCGACACTATTCGTGTCTCACTCTCTGCGCCACCGGTTGAAGAGGTGAAAGTTGGAATTTCAATTCTCGAATCACTTAATCTTCGCCAACGTAAATTAGAGATTGTTTCATGTCCATCTTGTGGCCGAGCCCAAGTTGATGTTTATACCTTGGCTGAAAAAGTACAAGCTGGATTGCAAGGAATGACAGTTCCACTTCGCGTTGCAGTAATGGGTTGCGTAGTAAATGGACCTGGTGAAGCGCGCGAGGCAGATCTTGGGGTTGCATCAGGAAATGGCAAGGGCCAGATATTTGTTAAGGGTCAAGTAATAAAGACTGTTCCAGAGAGCCAAATTGTTGAAACTCTTATCGAGGAAGCTATGCGATTAGCCGATGAAATGGAAGCTGCTGGTGTTGAAAGCGGAACGCCAACCGTAACTGCTAAATAAATTCGGTAAGGTAAGCCCATGTTAAAAATGTCTACCTTGCTGCTGCGCACCCTTCGTGATGATCCAGCAGATGCCGAGGTAGCCAGCCACCGCCTATTAGTTCGCGCGGGATACGTTCGCCGAATCGCATCTGGTGTTTATTCCTGGTTGCCACTTGGTTACATCACATATCGAAATATCGAGCGCGTAATTCGCGAAGAGATGGATGCCGCAGGATTTCAGGAAGTTCATTTCCCAGCCCTCCTGCCACGCGAACCATATGAAAAGACGAATCGCTGGGAAGAGTACGGACCAGATTTATTTAGATTGCAAGATCGTCGCGGAAATGATTATTTACTAGGACCAACGCATGAAGAGATGTTCACGCTGATGGTTAAGGGCGAATACTCTTCTTATAAAGATTTACCACTTTCGATCTACCAAATTCAAACTAAATTTCGTGATGAGACTAGACCACGCAGCGGAATCATTCGTGGACGTGAATTTGTAATGAAGGATTCATATTCATTTGATATCGATGATGCTGGCTTAATTGCTTCTTACAATAAACATCGCGAAGCTTATATAAAAACCTTTGATCGACTTGGCCTTAAGTACAACATAGTTTCAGCAGTCTCTGGCGCAATGGGTGGTTCTGGTTCTGAAGAATTCTTGGCACCATGTGATACCGGTGAAGACACTTATGTGCTCTGTAACAAATGTGGTTATGCCGCAAATGTTGAAGCGATGGTTACGAAGGTTGCGCCATATTCTGGCGCTGCACCTGCAGCAATGGATGAATTCGATTCGCCTAATACTCCAACGATCGACTCACTTGTAGATTTATTAAATTCGAAATTTGGTACCGGACATCAAGCATCAGATACTTTAAAGAATGTGCTACTGATGGCCGATGATAAAGCAATCTCTGTTTTGGTTCCCGGAGACCGCGAAGTTGATTTAAAACGTCTACAAGCAAATTTGCCAGGAGTTCAAGAACTTCGACTCTTTGAAGATGGAGATTTCGTAAAGTTCCCAGCCCTTGTCAAGGGATATGTTGGACCACAAGATGCTAAGAAACTGGGTGTTGTGCTTTATGCAGATCCAAGAATCGTGCCTGGTTCTCATTGGATTACTGGTGCAAATAAGAAGAACACACACGTTCGTTTCGTAACCAATGGTCGCGACTTTGAAGTTGAAAAATATTTAGAAGCAGCCGAAGTGCGCGCAGGTGATTTGTGTCCAAAGTGTGAAACTCCAGTGGTAATTGATCGAGCGATTGAAATCGGCCACATCTTCCAACTAGGCCGCAAATATGCCCAGGCTCTTGATTTAACTGTTTTAGATCAGAATGGAAAATCTCAAGTTGTCACAATGGGTTCTTATGGAATCGGAGTTTCACGCGCAGTTGCTGCTATTGCAGAGCAGACACATGATGAGATTGGCCTTAATTGGCCGCGCGAAATTGCCCCTGCAGATATTCATATTGTTGCAACTGGCAAAGAGGATGAAGTATTTAAAGCCGCACTTACCTTGGCGCAAGATTTGGAAGAGAATGGTCTGCGCGTAATGTTTGATGATCGCCGTGAAGCAAGCGCTGGTGTTAAGTTCAAAGATGCCGAGCTAATCGGAATCCCATTTATTGTGATCGTAGGCAAGGCTCTTGCCGAAGGTAAAGTTGAATTTCGAGTACGCAATACTGGTGAAAAAACTGAGATCGAACTCTTAAAGGCCGTTACTGAGATAACTACAAGGGTATTGAATTCTTAATTAGTTAGGGTCACATGAGTATTGAAACCGTAATCTTTCTGGTGATCGCAGCGGGCTTTGCAGGTTTTGTTGATGCGATGGCTGGCGGCGGTGGGTTAATTCAACTTCCTGCGCTATTGATAGGCCTATCCGAAAAGCCAATTCCGTTAATTCTTGGCACAAATAAAGTAATTTCAATCTTTGGAACTTCATCAGCTGCAGCAAATTACTTTAGAAGCGTTAAACCTGATTTAAAGCTGACTTCTTATATGGCTCTTCCAGCTTTTCTTGGATCGGCCTTGGGCGCCAGGCTTGCAAGTTCTTTTCCAACTTCAGTATTTAGGCCGCTAATTATTCTCTTGCTTGTCAGTGTTGCGATTTATACCTGGCGCAAGCCAGAACTTGGAATTACTGAGAGCTTGCGATTCACAGATCACAGGCGCCACCAGATAGTTGTTGGCCTTGGTTTAACCATCGGCTTCTATGACGGAATCTTTGGGCCTGGAACCGGAACCTTTTTAGTCTTCTTATTGGTTGGTTTAGTCGGTTACGCATTTCTAAAAGCATCTGCCACCGCAAAATTGGTAAATATTGCAACAAATCTCGGTGCGATTATCTCCTTTCAATTAACCGGCCATATCTGGTGGAAGCTTGGACTCGCCCTCGCTATCGCAAATGTTTGTGGCGCCATCATCGGGTCAAGATTGGCAATACGTGGTGGTTCACCACTGGTACGAAAAGTATTCTTAGTAGTGACGACAATTCTGATTGCGAAAGTGGGTTATGATTGGCTCGCTAACTAAAACTTAATACTGGAAAGGCTAGGCGAGATGCCATTGAATGAAGAAGTAAGCGCCGCTATACGGCCAATAATTGAAGCAACTGGAAATTACTTAGAAGAGCTCACAATTACAACTGCTGGGAAAGTTAAAATTCTCACGGTAATTGTCGATAGCGATACCCATTTAAATTTAGATCAAGTAACTGTTGTAACAAAGCAGATTTCTGAAGTTATCGAGGCGCTTCCAGTTCTTGGGGATGGTGCTTTTACTCTTGAAGTAACTTCACCCGGCCTTGATCGGCCCCTTACAAAACCCCGCCACTGGCGCAAGAACCTTGATCGACTGGTAAAAATTACAATGATAAGTGGCGCTGTTATTGAAGGACGTATCGGAGAATCAACTGAAACTACAGTTCTAGTTGGAACTGAAAAAATATCTTTCGAAGATATAAAGCGGGCCGTCTTAGAAATTGAATTCAAATGAGTGTAGATGTCGACGCACTTATTGCGTTAACAATTGAGCGCGAGATTCCACTCGAGAAAATGATTAGCGCAATTGAAAATGCAGTCACGGAAGCATATGTCGAGTTGGAAGATGCTAAGCCACAAGGTCGTGCAGTTTTAAATCGAGTCGATGGCGAAATCTTGATTCATGTTCCACAATTTGATGAAGAGGGCATTTATACCGAAACGCTCACTCATATGCCCGAAGGTTTCGAGAAAGTAATAAAATCAATCACTCGCAAAGAGATTAAACAGCGGATGCGAGCGGCAAAAGATGCGGACGTCGTTGAAGAATTTTCAGCTACCGTCGGCGATGTGATCTCTGGAGTAATTCAGCAAGGCCGTGATTCAACAATTGTTTATGTTGACCTAGGTCGTGTCGAAGGAAAAATCCCACCTGTCGAACAAGTTCCCACCGAAACTTATATACACGGTCAACGAATCAAGTGTTTTGTTGTAGATGTAAAGCAAGGGCTTAAGGGACCAGAGGTAACGCTTTCTAGAACTCATCCACTCCTTGTTAAAACTCTTTTCACACTAGAAGTTCCAGAGTTAAAAGATGGAATCGTTGAAATTGTTGGAATCTCTCGCGAACCCGGATATCGCAGCAAGGTTTCAGTTCGTTCACACCGTTCAGGTGTAAGTCCTAAAGGCGCACTTATCGGCCCAGTTGGTGCCCGCGCAAAGGCCGTTATGGATGAGTTAAATGGCGAGAAGATTGACATCGTTGATTACTCAGATAATCCAGCGGTTTATGTCGCAAATGCGTTAGCCCCAGCAAAAGTTTCAAGTTGTGAAGTTGTTGATCTTGAAAGTAAATCTGCGAAAGTAATTGTTCCGGATTATCAACTCTCACTTGCAATTGGAAAAGATGGCCAGAATGCACGTCTTGCAGCAAGGCTTACCGGATGGCGAATTGATATCCATCCAGATAATCCAGTGGAACGGATTCAAAAGCCAAAGCCAGAAGAGGTTGAAGCCGAGGGTGAATTTCCCGCATAATCTGAGGAATATTGGCGACTGATTGTGAACATCTGATTTTCGCGAGTAAGGTTGGCCCTTGATAGTTTCAAATGTGAGGGATAAGAAATGCCGATTCCGATTCGGAGCTGCATAGCTTGTCGCAAGCGAGAGAACTTCAGTGAACTACTTCGCGTAGTTCGGATCGGAAATCAGGTTCTGCCTGATGAAGATCACCGTAAATTTGGTCGCGGTGCTTGGTTACATCGAAGTTGTTTCGATGTGGCAAAGGAGCGCAGATCATTTCAACGGGCCTTTAGAACAGATGAGAATCTTTCTACAGATCCGCTGGAGAAATTTTTAACTAACAAGTTGTAAAAATATAAGGAGCGAAAGCTATGTCAAGCAAGTCAAACCCAAATTGGGAAACTAAGTAACCATGAGCACCGCGCGCTCATGATTAAGGCATTAATTTAGGCTCCAATTAAGACGTGGGGCCAAGACAGGAAGGCAACTGTGGCAAAGGTCCGCGTTTACGAATTAGCAAAAGATTTAGGTTTAGAGAGCAAAGAGCTCCTCGCTAAGTTACAAGAAGTCGGCGAGTTCGTTAGTTCTGCATCATCAACCGTTGAGGCACCCGTTGTACGCAAGTTGATGGATAAGTTCCCAGATCTCAAGCCCGCAGATGCTGCGCCAAAACCAGTTAAGAAAGCCGCAGCTAAGAAAACTGCTGCGAAGAAAGCAGTCGCCCCAACTGCAGAAGAGATTGAAGCGGCACTTGCTGCGCTTCCAGAAGCAACCCGCGAACAACTTTCAAAAGCCCAGAGCGAAATTCCGATTGCTCCAGAAAAACCTGTTGCACCTATCTCACCTATCGCACCAGTAACTCCAACTTCAGCGGTTAGACCTGCTGCACCTTCAATGCCACGCCCTCCTCGCGCTGGAAATAATCCATTTGGTTCAAGTGGTGGTTCTGGTGCAAATGCGATGCCACGCCCACCAGCACAACGACCATTGCGTCCAGGTGAACGTCCACCAATGTCAGGTCCACGTCCAGGATCTGTTCGTCCAGGTTTTGCTGCAAGACCACAACAAGGTCGTCCAACAACTGGCGCACCAACAAGTGGTGGCCGTCCAAGCGGTCAGGGCGGTCCCGGCGGTTCAACAACTAGCGCACCAAATTCAAATTCTCCATATCGCACACCGAACGCAAACGCTGGTGGCGCACCAACAACATTTGGTGGTCCAGGTGGTCCAGGCGGTAAAGGCGGCGGACGTCATCAACGTGGTGGAACTGCTGGTGCATTTGGAAAGCAAGGCGGAAAATCTCGCAAGGCGCATAAGAGTAAGAAAGCGTTGCGTGAAGAGTTCGACAATATGGCGGCACCTTCACTTGGTGGCGCAGTTATTCCGCACGGTGATGGCAAATCAACAATTCGCTTACGTCGCGGCGCAACACTTATGGATTTCGCAGAGAAAATCGGTGGCGATCCAGCAGCGCTAGTTTCAGCGCTATTCCACTTAGGTGAAATGGTTACTGCTACCCAATCTGTTGATGAAGATACCTTCATGCTCCTTGGCGCAGAACTTGGTTATCAAATTCAAGTTGTGAGCCCAGAAGATGAAGATCGCGAACTTCTTGAACAATTCGACATTGACCTTGATCAAGAACTTGCTGATATCGATGAAGCAGATCTTGTTGTGCGCTCGCCAATCGTTACGGTTATGGGCCACGTTGATCACGGTAAAACAAGTTTGTTGGATGCAGTCCGTAAGACCGAAGTTGGTCGCGGTGAAGCAGGTGGAATTACCCAGCACATTGGTGCTTATCAAATTCACCATGATCATGAAGGTCAAAATCGAGCGATTACATTTATCGATACTCCGGGTCACGAAGCATTCACCGCAATGCGTGCTCGTGGTGCGAAGGTAACTGATATCGCAGTACTAGTAGTTGCTGCAGATGATGGCGTTATGCCACAAACAATTGAAGCCTTAAACCATGCACAAGCGGCCGATGTGCCAATTGTTGTAGCAGTAAACAAAGTTGATAAAGAGGGTGCAAACCCAGACAAGATTCGTCAGCAATTAACTGAATACAACTTGATCGCAGAAGAGTACGGCGGAACAACAATGTTCATCAACGTATCTGCGAAATCAGGTGAAGGTATTGATGCTCTCATCGATGCAATTCTTCTTACTGCTGATGCCGCAATCGATCTTCGCGCAATTGCAGATGATGTTGCTCGTGGTGTTGCGATTGAAGCGAACCTAGATAAGGGCCGTGGCCCAGTTGCCACAGTTCTTGTTCAACGCGGAACGCTGCACGTCGGAGATGCAATCGTTGCTGGTGGCGCATTTGGTCGTGTTCGTGCGATGTTAGATGAGAATGGTGATGCCGTTACTGAAGCTGGTCCATCTCGTCCAGTTCAAGTACTTGGTTTCACATCTGTCCCTGGTGCTGGTGATTCATTCATCGTCGCTGAAGATGACAGAACTGCTCGTCAGATTGCCGAGAAGCGTCAACTTGCAATGCGAAATGCACTTCTTGCTAAGACCCGTAAGAAAGTTTCACTCGAAGACTTTATGGAGCAATCCAAGATCAGCACACTTAACCTCATCCTTAAGGGTGACGTTTCTGGTTCGGTTGAAGCGCTGGAAGATGCCTTGTTACAACTCGACGTTGGAAGCGATGTTGATCTTCGTGTTATCCACCGCGGTGTTGGTGCAATTACAAAGGGCGATGTAACTCTTGCATCTGCTTCGACTGCAGTAATCATCGGCTTCAACGTTAAACCAGAACCACAAACTGCAATCTTTGCTGAAGTTGAAGGCGTAGAAATTCGTTTCTATACCGTTATCTATAATGCTATTGAAGAGATTGAAGCTTCACTCAAGGGCTTGCTAAAGCCTGAGTTTGAAGAAGTCATTCTTGGTAACGCTGAAGTTCGCGATATCTTCAAATCAAGCAAGTTCGGAAATATTTCTGGTTGCTTGGTTCAAGATGGAACTATTCGACGTAACGCTAAGGCGAGAACACTTAGGAATAGCGTTCTAGTTGGTGAGGGTCTAGTAGTTGATTCATTACGTCGCTTCAAGGATGATGCAACTGAAGTTAAGGATGGCTACGAGTGCGGTATCGGACTTGGTTCATTCAAAGACATTCAAGTTGGCGACATCATTCAGACCTACGAGTTACGTGAGAAGAAGCGCGCATAACAAATGGCCTCGAATCGTGCATTGAAAGTGGCAGACCGAATTAAAGAGATAGTTGCCGGAGCTCTTGAGACGCGGGTTAAAGATCCGCGTCTTGGCTTCATAACTCTCACTGATGTTCGAGTAACTGGTGATCTACAACAAGCATCTATTTTTTATACTGTGCTTGGTGATGAAGCGGCACAAAGCGCTACTGCAATTGCCCTCAATTCAGCGCGCGGAATGTTGCGAACTGAAGTTGGCCGTACTCTTGGGCTGCGAATTACGCCATCACTTGAATTCTTCCAAGATGGCTTACAAGAGAGCGCATCTGCAATGAACGATTTATTATTTGAAGTTGCTCGCAAAGATGCTGAACTTGCTAAAGCTCGTGAAGGTGCAAAGCCGGCTGGCGAAGCCGATCCATATAAGCACGCTGAAGAGTAAAAATTAATATGCATGGCTTCGCGCTGATTGATAAAGCCGCTGGCATGACAAGTCATGACGTTGTGGCTAAGGCGAGAAAAGTATTCGGAACGAAGCGAGTTGGGCATGCCGGAACTCTCGATCCAATGGCTACAGGTGTCTTGGTTTTAGGTGTTGGCGCAGCAACCAGACTTTTGCAATATGTTACTGATGGCACCAAGAAATATGAAGCAACTATTCGTTTAGGCCAGGCAACACATACTGATGACCGTGAAGGTGAAGTTACTTCAACAACAGATGCATCTGGAATTAGTGAAGATCAGGTGCGTGAAGGAATTAAGAAATTTATCGGCAACATTGCACAAAAACCTAGTTCAGTGTCTGCAATAAAAATTGATGGCAAGCGCGCACATCAGCGAGTTCGCGATGGGGAAGTTGTAGATATCCCAGCCCGCGAGGTAAATATCTCCGAGATAGATGTTCTATCAATAACAACTGTTGGCGAATTTATCGATCTCCAAGTCGTTGTAACTTGCAGCGCCGGAACTTACATTCGGGCAATCGCGCGTGATCTTGGCGATCAATTAAAAGTTGGTGGCCACCTAACTTCGCTTAGGCGTACCTTAGTTTCCCCATTTGATATCAACGAGTGCTCCGAACTTGATAGCGATAATTTAATCTCAGTAGCATCTGGAATCTCGCGAATCTTGCCGATTCGTACCATAGATTTCGCAGAAGCGAATGAAATCTCTTTTGGTCGCGTTATTCCGGCAAGTAATAAAGCGGGGGCAGTTGCAGCCCTAGATCAGAGCGGGGAATTTGTGGCGTTGCTCTTAGATAAAGAGAATGATGGAAAGATTGTTGCAACCCCAACCCTGGTAAGCGTGAAAGAATAATCCAATGGCTCAACCTGGAAACTGCGTTCTCATCGGAATCTTCGATGGCGTTCATGCTGGGCACCAAGAGTTGCTCAAGAAAGCGAAAGTACAGGGCAGAGTAATTGCGCTAACTTTCTATCCACACCCAACTTCGATCTTTGCACCAGAGCGAACTCCGATGCAATTGCTTCCACTTGAAGATCGAATCACTCAACTCAAGGCCCATGGTGCCGATGAAGTTGTAGTTATTGATTTCACCAAAGAATTTGCAGCCCTTACCCCTGAAGAATTTATAGATCAAATATTGGTAAAACAACTTGCTGCAACTCATGTTGTTGTCGGGGAAAACTTCACCTTTGGTCATAAAGCCGAGGGCACTTCACTAACTCTGCAGAAGTCGAAAAAAGGCTTTGATACTACTGTCGTAAAGCTCTCCGAGAATCGCGGAAATCCAGTTTCCTCTTCTCGAATTCGTGGCTTAATCTTCGATGGCGACGTTGATCGTGCTTCAGAACTTTTAACACGTAGCTACTACTTGGTTGGACCAGTTGTGCATGGCGAAAAACGCGGACGAGAAATTGGCTACCCGACTGCGAATATCGGACTTGATTCGCTTGCATGTATTCCAGCGGATGGCGTTTATGCAGGTTGGTTAACTGTTGAAAGCGTTCGCTGGGCAGCAGCAATTTCAATCGGAACCAATCCAACTTTTCCCGGAATACGTGGTCGCCAGGTTGAGGCATATGCAATTGATCAGAAGGATTTAGATTTATACGATCACCTCGCAACCATTGAATTCACTCACCGACTTCGCGATACCTTGAAATTTGAGTCACTAGATTCTTTGCTTATTCAGATGAAGGCGGATTGTGATACGGCCGCTGAATTGACAGGATTTACCCGCTTAAAATAAGAGCAGATCGGGTGGATTTCTCCAGATCAAATGGCGCTGGTAGCCTTGCCCCACAACAAGCGAGCAATCGAGCCTTCGTGAATCACACCGAGGCCCTCGTGAAAGTAAAGGGAGTACCAAATGGCGTTACAACCATCAGTTAAAAAAGAAATCATTGCAAAGTATGGCGCTTCCGCTACTGACACAGGAAGCCCTGAAGCACAGGTCGCATTGCTATCAAAGCGAATTGAAGAACTCACCGAACACCTAAAGGTAAATAAGAACGATCACCACAACCGTCGTGGTCTAATTCTT
>WLIT01000022.1 GCA_009726125.1 Actinomycetota bacterium
CTTGCCGCCCCTGAACTAGATTCTGCTGACCGTGCGCTCGCATACCTTCGCACCACAGTTAACAATCTCTGCCTAAACCAGATCCGCGCAACTGGATCTCGCCCAAACCTCGTAGCTATCGACTCTGAAACCACACAAGAGCGCCTAGCCGAGATTTCCGCGGAAGCACATATCCCTTTCGACACAACACTTGCTGCCGCTGAAGATGCCTCAATCATCCGCGAAGCACTTTCACGTCTTTCAGCCGACCAACGCACCGCACTTGTTATGTGGGAAATGGAAGGCCGCTCAACCGAAGAGATCGCAAAGGCACTTGGCACAAAGCCAGAGAATGTTCGCCATATCGTTGGCCGCGCTCGCGCATCATTCGTCCGCGTTCTTACTGAATGGGTTATCGACGAAGCGACCGGAACTACTGCTCTTGAAGCCCTTTCAACTCAATACAAGAAGGCCGCCGAACTTGCGAAGAAATCTTCAAAGGTTGCCCTCTCACTACTTATTGTTCTAGTTGCCTTCCTTGGTTTTAACTCAGTAACCGGCCAAGACAACGTCTCTTCAATCATCTCTTCAGCCACAACAACTCAAGAAGTTCCTGCGGCAACGACCACAAAGTCAGCTGCTCCTTCAGCTTCAGCAACACCTTCTGAAACAGCACAGGCCGCAACCGCGAAGGCAGAGACTCTTGCCACATCAAACCAAACAATCGATATCAAATCTTCTACCAAAGCCCTTATCTTCGAAGGCCTTGATGCAAACGGTGTCCCAACCGGCTTCACAGTCGCAAATGCTGCCGGCGAAAACGGCACAATCAACGTCTCTAAATCAACCCCAGTTTTGACCAACGAAGGCCTAGTCCTTCACAGCAACACAATGACCACCGATAACGCCGCGATCAACATCCTTCTATCCCAGGACATCATCGTCGGCGGCAACGGAACCTCATATGATGCCGATGCCTCAATCACCATGGACGGCAACTGGATTGCCCTAGAAATAGCCAATATCTCCTCTAATTTTGAGCGTACTTCTGATGGAAATTACCTTCTAACCGCTGTAATAAGCGTAAATAAGGCTAATTCGTCAGATACAATTATCCCAGCGAGTCGTGGCGTCGACAGTAAGTCCGCCCCTTCTCAGATCACAACCGTTCTCCTACTAAACCCAGGCAAGACTCAAATTCTTGGGCAGGCGATCTATGTCGCCTAAGGAGAACAAAAAGGTTTCTGCTGCAGTCCGGATACTGCATCAGAAAAGAGATGCGTCAGCACGTGCGGTTCATCTCATGGTCAAAAATGACTCTCTCATTACCTATGAGTCAGGCATTTTGGGCCAAGCCGCAATAAAGAAATTCTTTATTGCGACTTTTCTCGAAAGGAAAATAATGTCTACAAAGACAAGCTTTAAGCGCATTGCGCTTGTTGCTGCATCAGCGTTGGCTATTGCTGGATTCTCAGCAGTGCCTTCAGCTAATGCAACATTAACAGCACCACTGATCATCGATTCAACAACCTCTACTGTGCTAACTCCAACTGCACCCGGTGGTCTTGCAATCGCATTTGGTACAGCAACTTCAGCAACTCAACCAGGGTTCTCATTTACCGCTGGCGTAATCACTAACTCTGTTGCAACAGTAACTGTTCCAGCAGGTTCTGCAGTAAGTATCGGATTGAACTCTGCAGTAGCATTTCTCGCAACTGATGACATCGTTTGCTCTGCTGACGGTGTAGCGGTTGTACAAATCAATGCTGCAGCTGCCCGCGCTTCTGGTTTACTTGTAATTCCAGCTGGCGTTTTGGCTACTGCAGGAACAAAGGCAATTTCTTGTACTGCAAGTGATGCTGTAACACCTCGTCCTTCACTAACAGTAACAATGTCTCTTGTTGTTACAGCGCTAGCTGCTCCAAGTGTGACTTCAACAGTCTTCCTTGGATCAGGTAACGGTGCAGGTCCTGCAACAACTGATACTTTGACTCCAAATGGCTCACGTACAGTTGCTGCCGCAAATTCTGGTTTCCTATCTGTAACAATTAGAGATACCGACAATGCAATCACCAGTAACTTCACAAAGGTGAGCGCAACAATTACAGATGGCCCTGGCTACTTGGTACCAGACCGAGCTGCAACTTCGACTGCTAGCGGTTGCGGTACATCTGGTGTTCGTACTGCATCTTCAACTGCAGCACAGGTCGCTGGAGCAGTCACACACTTCACAATTTGTGCTGATGGAACTTCAGGTAAGTCAACAATCAAGATCGAACTTCAAGATAGTGCAACTCCAAAAATCACAACAACTATCGCAACCAAGACATTTGAATTCTTTGGTTCTGTCTCTAAGCTAGAAATTATCAACCCAGTTGGTAAAATCGGTTTAGCATCAGGATCAGGTGCTCAGGTTTTGGCTACTGCTGGTGTTTACACAACATCTGGTAACGCATATACCAACCGCGCCGCATCAACAGATGTGCCTGCATTTATCGTTAAGGCAACAGATTCAAGTGGTCGTGGAGTTGGAAACCTAACTCTAGGTTCAACTTCATCTGATTCAACTGTCGCTGCAACAGCAACATGTGCTGGTGATGATGGAACAGCTACCTTCAATTCAGGTGGATCTGGTTTCTATAACTGTTTCTGGACTACACCTGCAAATGGTAAGTCTGGCGCTAAGGCAGATCTAACTGTTCGTATTGCTAACCCAGCTGATACAACAGGCCTTACATTCCTAACTGCAGTTCTTCCAGTAACTCTTGGTGGAGTAATTGCCAAGCAGACAATGGCACTTGACTCAGCTTCATATAGTGCTGGCGCTGCTGCAAAACTTACTGTTACATCAGTTGATGCTTCAGGAAACCCTGCAGCTGATGGTCAAGCAGTATTTGGTGCAGATGCAACTTCTAACAAGCAACAAGGTGGCGCACTTCCAACAGCAGCTGCTTCGTTCACTGTTGGTGGAACCTTCTCAACTTCTGCTAATGGATTCTTTGCTCCAGCAGTAAGCGGAGATTGGTCAGTCTTGGCTACCGGTGGCGATGCTGCTGGTGCAAGCCTGTCAGCAACAGCAACAGTTGAGGGAGATCAATCTTCTTCACTAGCACTTGATGCAGCAAACGCTGCAACAGATGCTGCTAACAATGCATACGATGAAGCTCAAAATGCAACACAAGCTGCATCAGATGCACTAGCTGCTGTTTCAGAGCTAGCTGCTCAAGTTACTTCTCTAATCGCAATGGTTAAGAAGCTAACTGCAGCAGTTGCAAAGATGGCTAAGAAGAAGTAAATAAAAACTAAATAACTCTTCGGAGTTAAATAGTTTCAACAGAGGCTCGGTCTCCCGAAAGGGGGCCGGGCTTCTGGCTTTTCTGCCCAATACGCGACTGGCTACTTTGTTGTCGCCATACGGAGTTACTGAGCACAAACTTCGCAAGACGCAGGCTTAAACCCAAAAAAAGATTGCTTAAGTGTGTGAATACGTAGTAAATACTATGTATTTAAGGTGTATTTACATTAGTAATTTACAAATCGTTTGAGTGGTGGCACTCATGTAATTAGTTGTAAGGTGCGCTCAAAATTCACAGCTTGTTAAATAAATAAAAATTTCATTGAGCATTTACTTTACAAAAGGCGTATGGTCGATAGCATGGCAATTACTCCTCCACGATCAGTGCGAATTCCTGATGTGCTTTGGAAAAAAGCGAAGGCAAAAGCGAAGGTGCAACATACGACAGTTACGGCCGTGATCGTGAAGGCCATTTATGACTGGGTTAACGAGTAATCAGTAAGTTTTGAGCGTGTGCTCACCAGACATGTAGGTGGTTCTCAGGATTTAGGCGTTAAATGGCCTGATGAGTTCGCAAACAATCGGCAGGCGTGCAGGGGCCGATTGGGCATCAATAGTTTTAGGTCTTGGACTTGGTTTAACAATTGCCATTTATGTTGAGACGACAACGCGAAGTGATTGGAACTCTTTTTATGCGGGCGTGACTTCGGTATCTCGCATTTGCGCAATGGTTGGTTCTTACTTAGCACTTGTTGGTTTGGTTTTAGTTTCTAGAATTTCTTGGGTTGAAACTTCTGTTGGTCATGATCGACTTGTTATCTGGCATCGCAAGTTGGGGCCTTATTCACTCTACTTAATTACCTTCCATGTTCTCTTTGTTATTTTGGGATATGCCGGGGTGGATCAGGTTCCCTTGGCGGTGGAACTTTGGCGAATGGTTCTGCGTTTTCCTTGGATGTTGCCGGCGCTGATCGCTTTTATTTTCTTTGCGATGGCGGGGGTTACTTCTTATAAGAAGGCACGAGCCAAGATGTCTTATGAGACTTGGTGGACGATTCACTTGTATACCTATCTGGCGATTGCCTTGTCATTTATGCACCAGATATTGACCGGACCGATGTTTATCGGGCATCCACTTAATAAGGCGTATTGGGAATTTCTCTATATTTATGCGGCCGCGATAATTATTATTTGGCGCTTTGTGATTCCGACTGGGCGCTCACTTCGACATAACTTGAAGGTCGAAGAAATAGTTAACGAAGGACCGGGTGTGACCTCGATAATTATGAAGGGGCGAAAGCTCGATGAATTAAAGGCTCAGGGCGGGCAATTCTTTGGTTGGCGCTTTATGCAGGCCGGGCAATGGTGGATTTCGCATCCATATTCTTTATCGGCGGCGCCAACAAATAAATATATGCGAGTGACCGTTAAAGAACTTGGCGATCATTCAAAGATGGTTAAGCGCTTAAAGAGGGGCACGCGAGTATTTTTCGAGGGGCCATATGGAACTTTTGTGGCGGCGACAGCGACCAAGGGGCACATTGTTTTAGTTGGTGGTGGAGTTGGGATAACGCCACTTCGGGCGCTTTTGGAAGAGTTTGATGGCTCAAAGCAGATAGATGTTCTGTTTAGAGCGTCGAAGGAAGAGGAGTTAGTTCTGCGTAAGGAATTGGATGAATTGGCTGATGCACGTGGGGCGAGAGTTCATTACTTAGTTGGGTCGCGCAAAATGCATACGATGGATGCGAGATATATAAGTAAGTTTGTTCCGCGCTTTGCCGATTCTGATGTTTATGTTTGTGGGCCAACGCCTTTGGTCGAGGCAGTTCGCGAGGCATGTAAGGATGCGGGAATTCCGAAGAATAGATTCCATGACGAGGCTTTTGAATTTCACGCAGTATGGGAGAAAAAATGAAACGTGGATTATTAATTGGTGTCGGAACACTTGGTGGACTTGGTGCGGTGTTCGCGATTACACCGCCACAGTTTGGAACGCCAGGGCCGACCGGTTTAGCTGCGTTGCCGGGGCGGGCGACAAGTGCACCTACGCCGGTCGCGAGCACAGCAACTACTTTGCCAACTAAGGCGGCGAGTGCGCCAACAAAAGCGGCGCCGGTAAAGAAAGCGACGCCAGCAAAAACACATAGCGCTGCGCCAGCAAAAACACATAGCGCTGAGCCAGCACCACAGGCCACACCAACTCAAGCCCCTGCGGCACCCGCCGCGCCTGCGGGAATTACTGGAACATTTGATGGAAACACCGCGTCGACTCGTTGGGGTCCGGTGCAAGTTCGCTTAGTAGTTAAAGATGGAAAGATTGTCGATGCATCTGCTCTGCAATTTCCAAGTGGCGATTCGCGATCACGGAGTATTTCGCAACAAGCAATTCCATATTTAGTACAAGAAACTTTGGCGGCGCAATCAGATCAAATTTCTGGTGTTGGTGGAGCTTCTTACACATCAAATGGTTGGTACACATCGTTGCAATCTGCTTTGAAGAAGGCCGGTCTTTAAGTTACAGAAAGTAGTTTTAAAACTTTTCCACAATCGATTTATTTTCTGCGAACAATTTAATTCGAGCAGTATTGTTGCGGCATGAAAAACAAACTCGAAGAACTCAAGGTGGAACGAGTTACTATTATTGAATTAGCTAAAAAACATAAAGCATTTAACGTTGCAGTATTTGGTAGCGTCGCAAGAGGAAATGAAAATTCGAAAAGTGATATAGATTTTCTTGTTGACTTTGAATTAGGGGCTTCTTTAATTGATCAGGCAGCCCTTCGAATTGATCTTTGCGAACTACTTGAAACTGAAATTGATTTGATATCACGAAAAGCACTTCGAGCGAGCGATAGAAATATTTTGCAAGACGCGATTTATATTTGAGCTTCGACGACGAGGAGCGAATTGCAGATATTTTGAATTTTGGTGAAGAGCTTTCAATTTATGTGGATTTAGGCCGTCGAGAATTTCTTAGATTCTGTGGATCTGGTAGGTCAGTTGAGCGCTTAACTGAGTTAATTGGTGAAGCCGCAAGTCACCTATCGCTGGATGCTAAAGAAAAGTTCCTTGAGGTTAATTGGAAAGGCGTAATAGGAATGAGGCAAATTTTGGCTCATGTATATGGTCGGATAGATTCTGAAATCCTTTGGCAGACTGCCTCGAATGATGTTCCCAATTTAGTTTCAATTCTTACCAATGAGGTAGAAAACTAAATTACGTTCTGCTCTAAAGAGGATTTTTTGATTTAAGATAAGGACATGGCCGCAGAAGTTGTGAAGGTAATGCGTGAGATCCCGGCGTGGGGAACGATTGTATTTATCGAATGTGATGGTCCAGATAAAGATTTGTTAGAAGCCGGGATTGATGAATGTGCGGAATATTTTCGCGAAGTCGATGAAGTTTTCTCGACATACAAGAGTGAATCGCAAGTTTCGCGGCTTCGTCGAGGTGAGATAAAAATTAGTGGCTGTTCAAGAGATTTGCAAGAAGTATGGCAATTATGTTTGCAAGCGAAAGAAATAACAGATGGCTCATTTGATCCGTGGTGCGTTGAGGATGGCTTTGATCCTTCGGGTTATGTGAAGGGTTGGGCATCGGATAAAGCGATTGCGATATTGCGCAAACACGGTGCCATATTTATTCAAGTAAATGGCGCTGGAGATCTCTCGTTATTTGGTGGGCCACACAAAATTGGAATTCGCTCGCCCGAGGATGCGAAAGTTATTTTAAAAGTATTTGAATTAAACGGTGGCGCAATTGCGACATCAGGAACCTATGAACGTGGTTCACATATTCGAGATCCCCACACCGGATTGATTGCGATTGGTGCGCGAAGTGCGACGGTGATTGGCCCCGATGGTGGTTTGGCTGATGCCTTGGCAACAGCGTTGGTTGTTGCGGGGCGAGATGGGGCGGTCTGGTTTACAAAGGGCGAATTAGCTGAATATTGCGCGTGGGTTATCGATAGACATGGCGAGGTTGCGTGGTCGGTAGGCTACGGGCATGAGCGAAATTGATGACAAAATAAATGGAACAACAGGCGGATTCACAAGCGCTGGTTTGAAAACTGAAGAAGAGTTGTTGGTATTGCCCGCATTTGGCGTTGCGGCGGCACTTGAAATCGGACAGATTGCATTTGATCTTGCAACATCGCGCGGATTAAAAGCAGCGATTGAAGTTCGAATTGGTGAATGGATTGTTTTCCACGCTTCATTGCCAGGGACAGATACGGAAAATGATTGGTGGATGGGACGCAAGGCTCGCGTAGTTTTGTTGACCGGGCGCTCATCAATTCACGAACGAGTTTTAGCCGAAGAGACAAATATTGATTGGTTTGCAAAGCACGGTGTCATTGAGGAGCAATATGCAATTCATGGCGGAGGCTTGCCGATAAATGTAAAAGGCAAAGGACTTGCGGGAATTTTATTAATAAGTGGAATGCCCCAGATTCAAGATCATCTGCTTGGTGTGGAAGTGTTGACCGAATATCTCGCACGCAAAGGTGAGGTCGCTTGAGTAAAGAGATCTGGGTTTGTGGGGAAGTATTAATCGATTTAATTCCTCGCGGCGATAAGAAAGTTGCAATTGTTGGTGGTGGGCCGGCAAATACGGCGAAAGCTTTGGCGCTACTTGGCTTCGATTCATATTTTATCGATGGAATTTCTAGCGATGCATATGGCGAGAAAGCTAAAGCGGAATTGTTATACGACGGTGTCAATTTAAAGTATGCCCACTTCACAGATAAGCCAACTTGTACGGCAGATGTTTCATTAGACGGCGAAGGCGTTGCATCATATGTTTTTGCGATTGATGGTTCAGCAACATTTGATTTCTCACATGGCTGGCTTCCAGATCCACTTGAGATAAAGCCAGCGGTATTGCAGATCGGAACACTTGCAACGATCGTGGAACCAGCGGCAAGTATTTTGCATGAATGGGCGATGAAGGTCGCTGAAGTTGCACCGGTTGTTTTCGATCCAAATGTTCGCTCGTCGGTAGTGAGTGATCGCGATAAGTATCAGGCCGCGGTCGCAAAGTGGACCGCCATTTCTGCGGTGATCAAGGTCAGCGAAGATGATCTGGCTTGGTTGTATCCAGACCGCGAGCAATTAGATGTTGCGGCGCAATGGCTTAGCGAAGGTGCGGCGCTAGTAATTATTACAAAGGGAAGTTATGGCCTTATCGGAATTACCGCGCAAGGTTCGGTAACTGTTCCTGGTGTGAAGGTTGAAGTGGCTGACACTGTCGGCGCGGGCGATACCGTTGGCGCGATTGTTGTCGAGGCAATAGTGGAACGCGGGCTGGTGAATTTGCATGGCGAAGTTTTGCGTGAAGTATTAACTCGAGCGGCAAAAGCGGCAGCGATAACATGTTCTCGTGCAGGTGCTAATCCACCAACTCGCGCAGAGATTGAAGGGTAAGAATGCAACATATCGACGGTTCTGAAATTTCAGTTGGAATTGATTTAGATCAAGGTGCGCGCATCGCATCTTTGCAGTGGCGCGATCTGCAATTTGTTGTTCCCTTTCGCGGTACACCACTTTCTTGGGGTTGGTATTCAATGTCGCCTTGGGCTGGTCGCGTTCGCGATGGTTTAATGACTGATGCAAAGGGCGTTGAACATACTTTGCCAACAAATTGGTTGCCACCACACGCGATTCATGGATATGGCTTTGTTTCATCATGGGAAGAGACCGGTTCTGGTCGTGCGCGTTTGGAATTGCCAGCGCCATATAACAACGCGGTGGTCACACAAACAATTGAAGTTTTAGATGATGCAGTTCGTTGGATTTTGGAATACGAAGCTAATGGTTGCGAAATGCCGGCCTGGCTTGGTTTTCATCCGTGGTTTCCGCGCGAACTTGCACGGGGCGGGGAAGCAGTAGTTAATTTCAACGCGGCGAAAATGTTTGAACGCAGCGACGAAGATGGTCTGCCGACTGGAAAAATAATTAAGCCAAAGGCCGAACCTTGGGACGATGCATTTACCGAAGTTATCGGAACGCCATCAGTTGTTTGGGAAGGCGCTGCGCGTTTGGATATTGAATCTGATGCGCCATATTGGGTTGTTTACACCGAAGACACCGAGGGCGTTTGTATCGAACCCGAGACTGCGCCACCCGATGCCCAAAACCTAGGAATTACTGGCGATCATTACTTAGAAGCGCTCTTCACATTTAGCGAGGATTAAATTGAACAAGATAAATCGCGAACATTTAAAATCGCTAAATGCAATTGAAGAGAAGCGATTTTTGGAGCTTCATCCAAAATCTGGCGTCTTATTTGAAAAAGCTAAAGGTGTAATGCCTGGCGGAGTCCCGATGTCGTGGATGGCTAAATGGCCGGGGGCTTATCCGATCTTCGTTGAAAGAGCTAAAGGTTCACACTTCACTGATGTTGATGGCAATAAATATATTGATTTCTGTTTAGGTGACACCGGTTCGATGACCGGACATTCACCAGCCGCGACCGTCGCCGCGATAACCGAACAGATGAAACACGGTTTCACATCGATGCTTCCAACCGAGGATGCCGTAATAGTTTCAGAGGAACTAGCGGGCCGATTTGGCTTGCCGCTCTGGCAATTCACTGTCACGGCCACAGATGCGAATCGACATTCAATTCGTTACTGCCGTTTGATAACTGGCAAGTCAAAAATAATTGTTATCGATAAGTGTTATCACGGAAGTGTTGATGAAACTTTTGCGACCTTGGATGCGAATGGCAACACAATTAAGCGCGAAGGTAATTTAGGCGCGCCAGTTGATTTAGATCAGACAACGCGGGTAGTTGAATTCAATGATTTAGCCGCAATGGAAGCCGCACTTGCAAAGGGTGATGTCGCTGCAATCTTGATGGAACCAGCGATGACAAATATTGGAATTGTTCTTCCTGAAGATGGATATTTAATAGCAGTGGGCGAGCTTGCAAAGAAATATGGTGCGGTCTGGATTATCGATGAGACTCACACAATTTCTGTAGGCGCGGGTGGAATGACTGAGATGTATGGATTAAAGCCAGATATTTTGACAATCGGAAAAGCAATTGCTGGCGGAATCCCGACTGGAACATTTGGAATGACAACAGAAGTTGCACTACGAATTAAAGAGAAGACATCACGCGAAATTATTGATACTGGTGGAATCGGTTCGACCTTGGCTGGAAATTCATTGAGCCTTGCTGCGATGCGAGCGACGTTAACTAAAGTTTTAACGCCTGCTGCATTTGAAAAGATGGTTGCACTTGGAACCAAGTGGTCTGATGGCGTCGATGCTGCGATTAAAGAATTTGATCTGCCTTGGTATTGCTCACGACTTGGAGCGCGCGGTGAATATTTATTTCAAGCAACCGCACCAAAGACTGGCAAGGAAGCAGCAGATGCTGGGGACTTTGAATTAGAACAATACATTCACCTTCGCATGTTGAACGATGGCTTTTTGATTACGCCATTTCATAATATGGCTTTGATGTCACCTGAGACTTCAGAGGCCGATGTTGATGCGCATACCGTGGCCTTTAGAACAATGTGTGCGGAATTAATTAAAGGCTAGTTAAAGCCTAAGCCCTGATACATCGCAAGTGCTGGGCCGTTATCGGCATCGACATATAACATCGCCTGTTTTAGATTCTTCGCTACTAAGTAATTCAAGCCAGTGATCGTAAGTGCTTTGCCTAGGCCGTTTTTCTTATTTTCAGGGTCAACTCCGACGACATAAATTTCGCCAATCGGATCTTTATTTACAAAGTCGTGATGAATCTTGGTCCAGCAGAAGCCAACAATCTTCTTCTTGTTTGTTGCGATAAAGAAACCTTCAGAATCAAACCATGGCTCCTTCATTCGGTTCTCGAGATCGGCCATTACCCAGTTGCCTTGATCTGGATGCTTTGCAAAGATTTTATTATTTAGCGCAAGCCACTCTTCCTTTTGTTGCGAGGGTGCGAATGTTGAGATTTCAATATCAGAGGTGATTGATGGGATTGGATCTAGAAGTGAGCGGTGTAACTTTAAAATATGGCGCATTTAATTAGATGCGTTCGTTAACAGGAGCCTCTTTGCCAGCACTTGGAAGTGTGAAGCGGTAACCAACGTTGCGAACTGTTCCAACAATTGCTTCATGTTCTGGGCCAAGTTTGGAGCGCAGGCGACGGATGTGAACATCGACGGTGCGAGTTCCACCGAAGTAGTCATAGCCCCAAATTTCTTGCAGAAGTTGGGCGCGAGTAAAGACGCGGCCAGGATGTTGGGCTAAGAATTTAATTAGTTCAAACTCTTTGAATGTTAAGTCAAGTGAGCGGCCTTTTATCTTTGCGGTGTAAGAATTTTCATCGATTACAATTTCACCAGTGCGAATTTCGCGTGATGCGGGATCATTTGCAAAGTTAGCGGCTTCGATACGGCCAACTGCAATACGAATGCGTGCTTCGATTTCAGCAGGACCAGCAGTATCTAGAATTACATCATTGAATCCCCAATCTGCGTTCATTGCAGAGAGTGCGCCTTCAGTTGCGATTGTGATTATCGGACAATCAACGCCTATAGATTGCAATAATTTATTTAGCGCCTTTGCACTTGGCAGATCGCGGCGAGCATCTAGGAGAATGCAATCAACTTCGGGAACATCAACAAGGACTGATGCTTCGGCTTGAAGGATGCGAACTTGGTGTTGTAGCAAGGCAAGACTCGGTAACACTTCAGCACTAGCGCCGAGCGTGTTAGTCAGTAGGAGAATTCTTGCCATAAGGAGTGCAAGAATACCCATGTGAATTCGCTGACTCCACTCGTCGTTGTGCTGGCTCTGGCCATTGCATTTGGCGTTTGGTACACCCGCAGCCGAGGTGAGTTTCGTAGGAAGAAGACGGTTAATGGGCCGAAGCTAGATGCGGCAATAATCGGTATTGAATTGGGCGCCGCCGTGACTATGGTGCAGTTCTCCTCTGCCTTCTGCTCGCCATGTCGAGCCACTAAAGCCTTGCTAGAAGACATGGTTAAGACGATGCCTGATGTTCATTATGCCCATATCGATGCCGAAGCGAACCTGGAATTGGTGCGTAAATTGGACGTTCGATCCACCCCGACGACGCTCTTTTTGAATAGCGATGGCGTTGAAGTTGGGCGCGCAATGGGGACTCCGAAGCGCTCGCAAGTGTTAGCGGCCGTTAACGCAATTAGGTAATTAAAGTAAGTGCAAAGCCTTCGCAATTAGTGTTTTGTGATTTCGTTACTTAGAATTCGCAGGTGCTTAACTTTGAACCGGTCTTTCTAACAAAGCGTCGCCATATTGATTTTGGTCGCCTTGTCGGTTCTCTCTGTCGAATGTAATTAACTTAAAACGCAACAAAAGTTTTTCGTTTTACAAATTATTCGACTAATAGCAGAGGAAATACGATGACAGTTCAAAATGAAGTTAGCGCTTCAACAACTAATAAAGTTAAATTAATTGATGCCCGTGGACCACGGTTCTCGGCCGCTATAACAACTTTAGTTTTAGCGATTGTGCTAGTTACCCAATCACCGCTTTTGATTGCGCTTCAACTTGTTGTCTTTGCAATCGGCGCTTTCGCTGGTCCAGCAAAGACTCCTTACGCCTTTCTCTTCAAGAAGTTTGTAAAGCCAAAACTTCACGGCCAAGTTCCAACCGAAGATGTACGCCCACCACAATTTGCTCAGAGCGTTGGGTTAATTTTTGCGGTCGTTGCACTTGCCGGTTCACTTCTATCAATACCTGCCCTCTTCACTGTTGCAGTGGGTTTTGCACTATTCGCAGCCTTTTTAAATGCCGCATTCAATTTCTGCTTGGGTTGCGAGATTTATTTAATTGCAGTTCGTATTATCAAAAAATAACCATTTAACAATCAAATTAGGAGAAATAAATGTCACGTGCAACATCTTTAGTTTCAACCGAATGGGTTCAAGAGAACATCTCGAATAAGAGCTTCGTCTTTGTAGAGGTCGATGAAGACACAACCCTTTACGAGAAGGGCCATATCGAAGGCGCAATCACTTTTCACTGGCGCGAAGATCTACAAGATGGCTTGATTCGCGATCTGATTTCAAAAGAGAAGTTCGAAGCGTTGCTTTCAAAGAACGGAATTTCAAATGGCTCAACAGTTGTTCTCTACGGCGGTAATAACAACTGGTTCGCAACATATGCGTTCTGGTATTTCAAGATTTACGGCCACGCGGATGTTCGCCTAATCGATGGCGGCCGTAAGCTTTGGGAGCTAAAGGGTCTGCCACTTGTTACTGAAGTTCCAACACCTACCGCAACACGTTATGTTGCAAAGGAGCGCGATAATTCAATCCGCGCATTCCGCGATCAAGTAATCGCATCAATCGGTATTAAGAATATTGTTGATGTTCGCTCACCTGCAGAATTTTCTGGCGAACTCGCAGCACCAGCACACTTGCCGCAAGAAGGTGGCCAAATTAAGGGACACATTCCTAGTGCAAAGAATATTCCATGGTCGAAAGCAGCGAATGAAGATGGAACTTTTAGAAGCAATGAAGAACTTTCAGATCTTTACAAAGCTGCTGGCGTAGATTTCGCAAAAGAGACAATCGCTTATTGCCGCATTGGAGAACGTTCTGCATTCTCTTGGTTTGTTCTGCACGAACTACTTGATCTACAAAACGTTACAAACTATGACGGTTCATGGACTGAATACGGTTCACTCGTCGGCGTACCGGTAGCAGTCGGCGCATAAGTTGCGCACCTGTGGTGCAACACCTGGTGGTGCTGATTTAGCAGGAGTCGATCTTGCAAATCAGACTGTGATTCAAGGAGCCGTTCTCCGTGGTGGTGTTAGCGATGGTGTTCCCAATGGTGCACCTGTCGATAACGCATATGTTCGGCTCCTCGATTCAACTGGTGAATTCACTGCAGAAGTTCCAACAAATTTAGAAGGACAATTTAGATTCTTTGCCGCCCCTGGTTCATGGACTGTTGTAGTTCTGGCCCATGGGGCGCGCGCGGAAGTGAAAGTTCAAGCGCAACAGGGAACCCCCATCGATTTAGTTATTCAAATCTGATTGCCCAAGTTAGACTTTAACCATGGCTGACCAACATGAATTACGCGATAAAGGTTTACGTTTAACACCACAACGCGAATTAGTTTTAGCGGCGGTCCGCGCACTTGAACATGCAACACCAGAAGAGGTTGCGGAAAAAGTTAAATTAACGCATCCCGGAATTAATCTTTCAACGGTTTATCGCAATCTAGAAACTCTCGAGAATGTTGGCTTGGTTCAACATTCACATCTTGGACATGGTGGCGTCCGCTATCACGCATCAACTGAAGAGATTCATGCTCACCTAAATTGCGAAAGCTGTGGAACAATAATTGAAGTTCCAATCGATGCGACAGCCTCATTTACGCAATCCCTGCTCGATGGCTATGGCTTTCACACAGATCTCGCACACTTAGCGATCGCTGGTCGTTGCGAGAGTTGCTTTAATAAGCCTTAAACTCGGAACCTTATGACTGCCGTATTAGTTGAAGCGGGCCCCGATGCTGGTGCTATCTGGCACTTTGGTGAACCAAATCAAGAGCAACGCGCACTGGCGGCCGGAACTGCATGGGCCGATCTTTCACATCGTGGAGTAATTTCAGTAACTGGTCCCGACCGTTTGAGTTGGTTGCATTCAATAACAACACAGGATGTTGAAAAGCTAACGCCAGGTCTTTGGGTTAGTTCATTAATACTTGATGCAAGTGGCCACATCACACACCAGTTTTATTTGGTCGATGATGGCACAACAACTTGGTTGCATACCGAGAACACTAAAACTGCAGAACTTCTTGCTTACTTAGAGAAAATGAAATTTATGTTGCGAGTTGAAGTTGCAGATCGCTCAAATGATTTCGCAGTCCTTCGCGCGCCAGGAACTGCTGATGCAATTGGTGGGCCATACGCACTTGTTTCATACGATGAAGTTGAAGATACAAAGTCGGCTTTCAATCAAAGCTATTTACAAGTTGGAACTTGGGCACTTGATGCTGAACGGGTGGCCGCTGGTCGCGCACGAATTCTCTTTGAGACTGATCACAAATCAATTCCAAATGAACTTGGTTTTCTAAATAACGCAGTGCACATGAAGAAGGGTTGTTACCCAGGACAGGAAACTGTTGCCAAAGTATTTAATTTAGGTAAACCTCCTCGCAGGCTTACACTTCTGCATCTTGATGGATCAATGGTTGCGATGCCAGAAAATGGTGCGCCAGTTGAATTCGATGGCAAAGAAGTTGGATTTGTTGGAACCGTTGCAAGACATTATGAACTTGGACCAATTGCGTTGGCAGTTTTGAAACGGAACGTTCCGCTAGAAGCGACACTTACTAGCGCTGGCGTTAGTGCAACTCAAGAACTGTTTAATAATTAGTACCCTAAAACGTACTTCTCTATCCTAGAGTTAGGAAATGGGTCGCAGTCGTAATTTCCTTATTTCGTTGATTTTTCTATCAATGTTGCCACCCCAGGTAGTTTATGCATCTGGAATAAATAAAACTGAGTGCAAGTCAAAAGGTTCAATTCGAACATTTGAAAAGAAAAAATACATCTGTACTAAAAGTAATAAAAAGTTAATTTGGGTCCTAGCAAAAACTGATGCCAAGAAGCCTTCTAAAAAATCACAGGAGACACAAGAAGCTGAAGTGCAATTGCCATACACCCCCTGGACAGACCCAATTAGTCCCCTTCAGATTTCTATTGAGGCTAAAGATAAATTTAGGCAATGGCTGCAAGGTCAGAATACAAAATCCGATAATTTATTGATTTCGATAGATCCCAAATTGGATAAAAAGAAAGTTCAATACTTGGTGGATGTAGTGAAGTTAGCTTCTGAAACCTTACTTGGTCCAATTTCTACGAAACCTCATCTGTATATTTCTGCAGGAGACGAGTGGGTAATCAATCAAGTTAAAACAGATTATCCAATTCATCAAGGATTCTCTGCGCCAAATATCTGTTATGCGCCAAATCCTTTTGCTGGTTGTGCGTGGTCAGAATATGGAATGATGTTCTTTGTTTCTAAAACTGCATCTAATTGGGACTCGCAAGATAAAGGAGTACTAGCTGCAGGTGCACACGAATTTTTCCATCTAGCACAGGGAGAGCTTTCCCGTAATCAGGAAAAGAAAATTCCTCATGAAGTTCTAGGTAAACTTCCGTCATGGTTTTTGGAGGGTAGCGCTTCATTTATGGGAACTGCTTATGCAGATTTCAGTGGAATGATTGATTGGGAAACTATTCGCCGAGATGAAATAAGTGCATATATTGATGGCCGCGGAAGAAATGAACCTATCTCTACATTTACTAGGAATGATTTAGATCGTCCTCAACCTGAAGCACAATCACATCGACCATATGGAATTGGTTTCTTGGCAAGTGAATTAATCGTTGCATCGGTGGGAGTGGATAAATTCTTAGATGTTTATAGAAATTTAGGGCTAGGCCAGACTTTTGATGTTGCGTTCAAGAATGCAATTGGCTTAGAAGTCGAAGACTTTTACAATAAATTTGATTCGATGAGAACTAAAATTGGGTTCTTTCCAGTAATTAAGAATTAATAAACCATAGCCTGCACATTTGGTTGCAGGATTTCTTCCACAAAACTAGCGGCCCCAGCAATAACAATTCCAGGTATTTGATCGCCATCGTTTATCCCACGACGCACAGCGCATTGGGTGCATAAAGTTATTTTTCCGCCGGCCAAGATTGCATCGCGAAGGTCGGCCAACTTTGCAGAATGTGGCAATTCAAATTCTTCGCATTTTCCAGGAAGCGCGAACCATGCAGCATCACCGGTAAGCCAGAGTGAAACTTCGGCGCCACTCGCAAGTGCGGTTGATGCAACGGTAAATGCTTGTGCGCAGCGCTCGGGGTCGTTCGCCCCAGCCATTGCTTTCACAACAAGTTTCGCAGTTTTCATGGGAGGGACTCTACTCGCAGATGGCATTACCCTTAGACAATGGAGACCGCGACCACCGTCTTATTGATTGCGGTGACCGCGCTAATCGGATTATTTTTATTTATAAAAGGAATCCGCGGCGCTATTAAATCTTGGAAGGGCGAAGCCGAAGATGGTATTTGAAATTCCCGAAGGCATGCATCCAGATTGCTATCCACTTGCTTGGCTTATCGGAACCTGGCGCGGTAAAGGTTCTGGCGAATATCCAGGCATCGAGCCTTTTCAATTCGCACAAGAAGTTACTTTCAATCACGATGGTCGCCCATTTCTAAATTATTTTTCACGTTCTTGGATTATTAATGAGCAAGGGGAAATCTTGCGTCCAGGTGGATCAGAAGCTGGTTTCTGGCGCCCGAAAGAGAATAAGACTTTAGAAGTTGTGTTGGCGCATAACACCGGAATTTCTGAGGGTTGGGTTGGGGTGCACGACGGACCAAAGATTCAAATCGTTATGGATCAAGGTTATTCCGCACCATCAGCAAAGATTGTTACCGCTGGACAACGCTTATACGGTTTAGTTGAAGGACAATTATTTTTTGCATATGACATGGCGGCTGAAGGACAGACTTTGCAAGCACATATCTGGTCAAGTCTGGAACGTCAGGTCGGGGAATAAAAGTGAGTAACGATTTTCGCGGGGAAGTTCTAGCCGAATTAACTCGCAATGGTTTAGTTGAATCAATTCATACTGGCCATTTGATTATGTTAAATGCTGATGGTTCGGTTCATAAGGCAAAAGGTTCAGTAGATATGCCGATCTTCCCAAGATCAACTGTTAAATGTATGCAGGCAAGTGCAATGGTACGAAACGGTTTGAAGTTAGAACCACGTTTATTGGCGCTCGTTGCATCAAGTCATTCCGGTGCGAAGGCGCACCAAGGCGCAGTTTTAGAAATTTTGGCAGGCGTTGGATTGAGTGAAAGTGATCTGCAATGCGCACTTGATAAACCACTTGGTGAGGCCGAGCGAATTGCATGGGGTGAAAAACCAGCGACCAGACTTGCGATGAACTGTTCTGGAAAGCATGCAGGAATGCTTGCGACCTGTGTTGCAAATGGTTGGAACGTTAAAACTTATTTAAACGCCGATCATCCGCTGCAAGTAGCAGTTTTAAAGGAGATTGAAACCCTTGCTTCAACCAAGGTTTCGAATAAGACTTTCGATGGCTGCGGTGCGCCGTTATTTGCGATGACAACTCGCGAGCTTGCAACAGCAATTCGTGCGATAACTATTTCGAAAGATCCCGTGCACATTGAAGTTATGAACGCTACCCGCGCATTTCCGGAAATGGTTGCCGGAATTGGTCGTCTAACAACTCGCACGATGCAGAGTGTTCCTGGGTTATTTATGAAGGAGGGCGCCGAAGCGGTTGAAGTTGTATCTATGGCTGATGGTCGCACTTTAGTTTTCAAGATTAGCGATGGTTCATGGCGGGCATTTGGCACGATTATGCATGCGGCGCTTTTGGAGTGGGGAATTACTACAACCGAAGAAGCGTTCAATGTTTATGGTGGCGCAAATATTGTTGGTGGAATGCGAGCGGTGTTATAAATGAAGAGCCGTATTGCAACTCTGATGGTCCACACATCGCCGCTCGAGCAAGCAGGTATTGGTGATGCTGGAGGTATGAATGTTTATGTCATCGAGAATTCAATCAAGATGGCAAACGCTGGCGTTGAAGTTGATATTTTTACCCGTACTGATAAATCTGGTTTAGCCGATGCGGTTGAAATCGCAAAAGGGGTAATGGTTCATCACTTAGAAGCCGGACCAATTGGTGCTTTAACTAAAGAAGAGCTTCCTTCACAAATTAGTGCGTTGACACATGCATTTATGGAGCACCAAAGTGGTAAGCCAAATGGGTATTACGACATTATTCATTCACATTATTGGATCAGCGGCCAACTTGGTTGGATGATTTCAGAGCGAACCGGTGTACCACTTGTTCACACAATGCACACCATGGCAAAGGTAAAAAATCAGGCACTTGCTGAAGGCGAGAGCCCAGAACCACTTATTCGAGCACTTGGCGAAGAACAAATTGTGCAAAATGCAAAAGCGCTAATAGCAAATACCGATGCCGAAGCTGCGAGTTTAGTTTCACTCTATGACGCCGATCCAAACAAAGTAAAAGTTGTAACACCAGGAGTTGACTTACAACGCTTTACTCCAGGACATGGAAAGGCAAGTGCCCGCAAGATTTTAAATATCGCACCCGATGCCATTGTTTTAACCTTTGTCGGTCGGATCCAGCCACATAAGGGGCCTGAAGTATTGGTTCGTGCGATTGCCGAAATTCTTTTACATACCCCACATCTGCGTTCCAAATTAGCACTTGTAATTATGGGCGGTGCGTCAGGAAGTGGAATTAACGAACCAGAACGATTAGCAAAGCTTGCTACCTTCTTAGGTATTGCAGATTTAGTTCATTTCAAAGAACCAGTTTCACGAAGTGAACTTGCAGATTGGTATCGCGCATCTGATTTAGTCTGCGTTCCTTCATATTCTGAAAGTTTTGGGCTTGTTGCACTTGAAGCTCAAGCTTGCGGAACACCTGTTGTCGCAAGTGCGGTCGGTGGTCTTCGTACCGCAGTGTCCGATGGAATTTCCGGAACCCTTGTTGATGGCCACGATCAGAAAGCCTGGGCCTCGGTTCTATCTCGCTTGATTGCCGAACCACAACGTCGTGTTCTGCTTTCAATGGGCGCACTAGATCATGCAAAGAAGTTTGGTTGGGAAAACACTGCCCACCAAACTCTCGATGTTTATGACTGGGTCTTATCGAAACCAAAATCTAATCCGCTATGGGTAGCTAAATAATAATGATTGATCCCCGCGTAATCATCGAAGAGTTTCTAGAATCTCATCATTTAGATTTCGAAAAAAGCGGTACAAATACCTTCTTAATAACCCTGCCAGGTGAGAAAAAACTACAGACTCATTGCGCTCTTGTTGTTGGCGATAACTCCTTAAGTATCAATGCCTTTGTAATTCGCAAACCAGATGAGAACGCCGATAAAGTTCACGAATGGCTTCTAGCTAAGAACGCATCGATGTATGCCGTGACATTTGCAATCAATGAAGTTGGCGATATTTTCCTTGTTGGGCGTCTACCCTTGCCGGCAGTAACAGATATTGAAATTGATCGAATTCTCGGCGCGGTCTTGCAGTATTCAGATTCCTCATTCAATCCACTTCTTGAATTAGGCTTCGCGACATCCATTCGAAAAGAATGGGCTTGGCGAGTGTCACGCGGTGAATCTCTTTCAAATCTAAAAGCATTTGAACATTTAATCTAATAGGATTTACTCATGACTAAGAAATTGATTCTTCTGCGCCACGGCGAGAGCGAGTGGAATGCCCTCAACCTATTTACTGGTTGGGTCGATGTTCGACTCTCTGAAAAGGGAGTCGGCGAAGCAAAGCGCGGCGGTCAACTTCTTAAAGAACGTGGCTTGTTGCCAGATATTGTTTACACCTCACTTCTGCGTCGCGCGATTCATACTTCACAATTAGCCCTCGATGAAGCCGAACGCCACTGGATTCCGGTAAAGCGCAGCTGGCGATTGAATGAACGTCACTATGGCGCCTTGCAAGGTAAAGATAAGAAAGAAACCTTGGCGCAATATGGCGAAGAGCAATTCCAACTTTGGCGCCGATCATTTGATGTTCCACCACCACCGATTGATAATGCCGATAAATATTCACAATTTGGGGATCCACGTTACGCAGATTTAGGCGCCGCACTTCCAAAGACCGAATGTTTGAAAGATGTTATCGATCGCATGGCTCCTTACTTCACTGGCGAAATTGCAGATGATATGAACTCTGGAAAGACTGTTCTCGTAACGGCTCATGGAAATTCAATTCGCGCGATGGTTAAACATATTGATTGCATTTCAGATGCGGACATTGCCGGGGTAAATATCCCAACCGGAATCCCGCTGCTATATGAGTTCGACGATAATTTTGAGCCAATTAAAGAAGGTGGCGAATACTTAGATCCAGAGGCTGCGAAATCTGCTATCGAGGCTGTTGCGAATCAGGGCAAGAAGTAAGAATTAATTAGTGAAATATTCGCCAGTTACTAAGAAATATACCCGGCGAGAGATTGAAACCGCATGGTCTGCAAAGCGTTCGTAGTAGCGACCAAGCAAAGTCATATCGATTGCTGCTTCAATTCCATGAGCCCAATTGTCATCCAACAAGGTACTAATTAAATCGCGATGCAACTTATCCATCTCATCGTCATCTGTTTCAATTTCTAGTGCGCGAACCGCATCGCGGTGCTCCATAACCGATGAGAGCTTGTCGATTAATTTGTCCGCAACTATGCCCATGGCTGTAATTGTTGGTACGAGTTCTGCTGGAACCGCGCTATTTGGATAACGCATACGTGCCTGCTTGGCAACGTGGTGTGATAGGTCGCCCATACGTTCAAGATCGGCGCTCATTCGAAGTGAGGTAACAAGGGTGCGAAGATCAGATGCAACAGGTTGTTGGCGAGCCATTAAATTTATAGTGCGCGCATCTAATTCATGTTGAATTTCGTCAATCACGCCATCAGCCGCAATAACTCTTTCAGCAATAGTTAGATCAACAGTTAGAAGCGCAGTTGTTGCATCGTTCATTGCAACTCTTACAAGCCCAGCCATTTGAAGCAGGGTCGTTCCAATCGAGTCGAGCTCATCATGAAAGGCGTTACGCATTGTCCAAGAATAGTGTGGGCGGCCTATCGAACAGGGTAAGAGTATGAACGTGCCCTGAACTAAAGGTAAAGAATTGGCACTTAAGGCCAAATATCGGGGGGTTTGGTATGGGTGATTTGGTCATCTCTTCTACGATAAGAACATGGCCTGGATCGCAAGAAAAAACGCTAAGCGAATGGCTAGCGACGAACTCGTAAATAGTTCAGAAATTTTACCTTCTTCAGTAAAAGACTTACTTAAATTATTCGATGCTGAAAACATTGTTTTAGGCAATGGCGAAGTTGTATTAGAGCAATCTGATGGCATTTCAACCTTAAATTTAATTCGTGATCAACATCTTAATAATGAATTTCTACTTCGTTTAGTTCGAGCAACTCGCAGATCTGGGAAAGCTCAGGAAGTAACTATGGAGCTGCCACGCGGCCCCATCGGCGCTGGAACTCATGATTTATTAGTAAGAGTCTCACTTCTCGGCGATGATGGGTTAATTGTTATTTTAATTTTTGATGATAGCGAAATGCGCAGGCTTGATTCCATTCGCCGAGATTTCGTAGCAAACATTTCACACGAACTAAAAACTCCGATTGGCGCACTTTCAATTTTGAGCGAAGCTGTCCTGGGAGCAAGCGACGATCCAGAAGCGGTCACTAGATTTGCAACAAGGATGCAATCAGAGGCATCACGATTGACTGAATTAGTTCAGGAAATAATTAATCTATCTAGGTTGCAGGATGACGATCCCCTTAAGCGCGCCCAACAATTTTCTATAAGTGAAAGCATTAAAGAAGCTATGGATCAATCACGGTTGAATGCCGAGGCCAGAAAAGTAGAAATTGTTTACAACAACGATGTTAATTCCCTTGTAACAGGCGATCGCGATCAAGTGACTATGGCGATTCATAATTTAATTGAGAATGCGATTAACTACAGTCCTGATGCAACGCGGGTAGCAATTGCGGTTAATGAAGTAGATGGCTTGTGTGAGATTTCAATTTCGGATCAAGGAATTGGAATTCCAGAGAAAGATTTAGAGCGCATCTTTGAACGTTTTTATCGAGTAGATGCTGCGCGTTCTCGAATTACCGGTGGTACTGGACTTGGACTTTCAATCGTTAAACATGTTGTCACCAATCACGGTGGCGATATTTCAGTATGGAGCGTTGAAGGTGCGGGAAGTACATTCACAATCCGTTTGCCACTCTTGCGAAGCCAAGAAAATAGAGCAAGTTCTGCCTTGGAGGCAAATAAATGACGAAGATCCTCGTAGTAGAAGATGAAGCTTCATTCTCTGAAGCGCTTGCTTATTTATTAGGCAAAGAGGGCTTTGAGGTAATTGTCGCTGACACCGGTCCCGGTGCGATTGAACAATTTGATCGCCATGGTGCCGACCTAGTGCTCCTTGATCTAATGCTTCCTGGGTTATCTGGAACTGAAGTTTGTCGCCAACTTAGAACTCGTTCAAATGTGCCAATAATTATGTTGACTGCAAAGGATGCTGAAGTAGATAAAGTTGTTGGGCTAGAACTTGGCGCCGATGATTATGTTACAAAGCCATACTCGTCACGAGAGCTAATCGCCCGCGTTCGCGCAGTACTTCGTCGCCAAGGTGAAGAGGATTCACTAAAGGATGGAATTCTTGAAGCTGGTCCAGTTCGTATGGATGTCGAACGCCATAAGGTAAGTGTTAATAGCGAAGATGTAGCTTTCCCATTAAAAGAGTTTGAATTACTTGAATTCTTAGTTCGAAATTCTGGGCGCGTTCTAACTCGTTCTCAATTAATCGATCGAGTATGGGGCAGCGATTACTTTGGTGATACTAAGACTTTAGATGTTCACGTAAAACGTTTACGAGCAAAGATCGAAGTTGATCCAGCCAATCCAGTATTTATCCAGACTGTGCGTGGCTTGGGTTATAAGTTCGAAAACTAGAGAACTAGTTTCCAACGTTTGCAAATTCTTCAGCTTTCGCGCGAACAATTGCACTTACCTTTATTGGCGCAGCGCTAGCGAAAGAAATTTCTAATTTAACGTGATCACTTGGCTTCGCATTAATTCCTTGGAATCTTGCAGATGAATTTGCAGAATCTCCTGCGAAAATTACTGGTGAATCAGTTTCAAGTGGTGTTACTGAAACTTCACCAACTATTCCATTTGCAGTAATACCTGTAATTGAATCGCTATCTTCACCAGAATTAACAAGAGTCCCGACAAGTACAGCAGATCCATCGCCTTGAGTTACAAGCAAAACGTTTACCGCTTTGATTCCTCCTGATATTGCCTCAACGCCATCGGTCACTTGTCTTATATTGCGAGTGGGAGCATCTGGACCGCTTGCACCACAGCCAGTTAAAACAACTACTAATAGGGCTCCAAAGAGGGCGGAAATGGCTGATTTCAGGTTTTTCTTAAGCATGAGTGAATGGTATCCTTGGCTTCTATCGAAAGGCCAAATTAATGACTTTTAAGGTCGGCGAAACCGTTGTTTATCCCCATCACGGGGCGGCTCTCATTGAAGCAATTGAGACCCGGACCA
>WLIT01000023.1 GCA_009726125.1 Actinomycetota bacterium
TCAACGTGTATCAGCTGATGAAGGTGCGAAGGAAGCAGTTGATAATTCTTCGACTAAAGGCAAAAACTTCAATTCAACTATGGATGGCATCTTACAAAAGTTGGCAAGTGCAAACGGAGATGAGATTGAATTTGTCAACGACGTTAAGTCTGCGACTGGGCTAAAGGGTGGAGATGAAATTGTCACTCTACCTCCTGAGATGACAGGTGGGCACTCTGTAAAGATTGTCTGGGAATTTAAAGCTGAACGTGATTTAACACAGCCTAAAATTCTCAAAGAATTAGCAGGAGCTATCGATAATCGACAAGCTAAATCTGGTGTCTTTGTACTGGCTCGTGAACCTGAGTATGAGCACTGGGCTTCCCATTCGTTCCACTCTGGAAACCGATTGATAATTCTTGTGGACAAGGACGAACCTGATACGTATCTAATTCAATTTGCTTATCTGTGGTCACGGATGAATGCAATGAAGGACCTAGCCGCAAACGCAAGCAGCCTTGACTTAGAGAAATTGCAGTATCTATTTGATCAAGCTGAGGTCACGCTTAAGGACTTCCGCAATATCAAAACTGCACATACCGGTATTGAAACATCGCTCGGAGATGCTAGACGCTGGGTTGGAAACATCGAAAATGCTTTGAAGGCGCAGTTTGCTGAAATCTCCTCAAGCCTTAATGGAGATGACGAGTTTGAACAAATTGTTGCGCAAATAAACAAGAAGAAAAAAGCATAAAGCTTTGTTCATGAGCCAATCGACTGGTCATTGAAAGGCTCATGAACAGTCAAGGTCGTTGGGTCTAGCCCTTTCTACCAACGACATTTGGGATCCGGCCGTACCGGTTTAGTACTGCGGCCGGATTTCAATACCTCAGAAAGGTTCAACTAGAGAAGGGAAGTGTTTTATTTTTAATCGAAATAATATATATGTCAGTGCTATGAGAAACCATCCTCATATGCGCAAGGTAAACGATTGGCAGCTAGTAGTTCTTTCTAGTTTTACGATGCTGGCACTCTTACATGTCATCAACAAAATTAATATAGATCTTATAAGTGATCACAGCATCATTTTCGGAGATATAGCGGTGGGCACTATTGCTTTATTACTGACAAGAAAGTACTGCAACACCCAATTCTTTTATTTACGACTTCCAGCAAATTTAAACAGATTCCTTCTTGCGAGCCTTTTTGTCTTTGCTCTCTATTATCTAAATGGAGGAACTCAAAACTTCCATATCGGAAGTGCATCAAAAATATTTTGGGGAACCTTATCCGTATTAGCCATAGGGTTCGGTGAGGAATTATTCGGAAGACTCTTTATAGCTGGAATTCTACAAAAATATGGTTTGCTGTACTCCGCATTCTATTCATCTCTATGTTTTGCTTTGATGCACTTATCTAATTTTGGTAATGGACAATCTTTTGGCGGCACATCAATCCAAGTTATTAATGCTTTTGGATGGGGGTTTCTTGCTTTTGCAATTGTTAAATACACAGACTCAATTATTCCCGTGATTTTGTTTCACGCACTTCTTGACAGTCCAATGTTTCTAACGGCACACACCCATCATCATGCAAGTGGTGGCTCTGTAATTCTAGGAATCCTATTTACTGTATTGACCTCCACACTTTGTGTAGTAGCCGGAATTTGGATGCTTTCTAAGACACCGGATTGGTTACTGAAGGAAGAGAGCGAATTTAGATTGGGAAAGCACCTGGAGCCTCTCCTTGTAAAGCTCGGATTGATAGAAAAGGATGAATTCGATGACATCAATTAAATCCCCGAGGGACTATATAAGTCCATCTGATCTCACCTTCTTGTGGGGAGAATGTAAGAAATGCTTCTGGCTTAAATACCGAGAAGGTATTTCTCGTCCTGGGTTTATGCCTCTAGTTGGGCCGATGTCAGCGTTCCAAGAATCTAGATACCGAAATCAAGAGACATCTTCTATGGACTCGTCACTCCCTTCAGGGACTATTAGTGATTGGGGTAAGTCAATTGAGAGTTCTCCAATTATTATCGATGGAGTTGAAACCCGTTGGAGAATCAAAGGAAAATATGACGTAGTCATAACTTTTCATAACGGAACTCTCGGTTTAGTGGATTGCAAGGTCACAACGGGTGAGATGGATGAAAATAAAATTGAACTCTATTGGCCCCAGCTAGAGGCATATGCATATGCATTGGAGTATCCACTTATTGGGCGTGGACAGAAGGTCTCCGAAACCGGCTTGTTGATGTGGCGAATAGTCGCTGCTGAAACAAATTTTACAGACGAAAACGTTTTTATTGCCGACAAGAGCTATCTCTCTTCACCTCGACGTCAAGAGGACTTTTATTTACTTATGAAAGAGGTAATTTCGATACTTGAAGGATCTTTACCCGAAGCCGGAGAGAAATGCACGACGTGCAAATTCTTTAACAAAAGGTTGGCAATCTAATGGCCAATGTCTCGAATAGGCAGTGCCCTATGTGTCGAAGCACAGATATACAACAAAAGTGGACCATTGCGAATTACTACTTTCAATGCAATGCATGTGGGGAGAGGTGGAAACCATGAAGAGGTCAAAAGTGACTATGGATATTCAATCAATCGAATTTATGCCGGATAAAAATGGTGTAAAAATTAATGATTTAACAATCAAAGAAATATTAGAGCCTAAGGAGTTAGCAACACCATGAAAAAACTAATGATACTAATTTGCACTTTAACCATGGTTACAACAGGAACGTTACCGACACATGCAGCAGACATTGCGCCATCGATTGTAGTTATTGATACAGGTACTGATCCTGCACTCTTTCCAGGAAAGATTGTGGCCGAGGCGTGCTTTCTTGAGTACTACACATGCGCCAATGGAAAGCAGACTATGGAGGGGCCAGGTGCTTCCTATATTGCTCCCACAACTAACAAGGATCTCACCCACGGAACCCAAATGCTTTCTATCATTGCAAAGGTAAATCCAGCAGCAAATTTAATTCCTATCAAAATTGTTGAACGCACACCTTCCGGCAATCCGATGCTGTACACACTGGCGTCGGTCAAATTAGCCCTTGATTGGGTTATTGCTAATCGCGTGAAATACAACATTGCTGTTGTGAGCTTGTCACAAGGTGGAATTAAAGCTGGATGTCGCGTACCTGATGGAATGGTTGCCCAATTTGCAACCTTAAAGGCGGTAAATGTGCCTATAGTTGTTTCGATTGGAAATAACTCAAGTAAGACCGATAGCAATGCACCTGCATGTATTCCTGATGCTGTCGCAGTCGGGGGAACTGACAATCCGACTCCAACCTCAAAACCAATTGCATGGGATCCGACAGCAAAGCCCTACATTGCCCGCTATAACAACGTCTCATCTGCTGTTGATTTCTATGCAAATGCACGATGGTTTACTACTAATCGTGATGGAAGCAAGAAATTCATCGTAGGAACATCGGCTGCTACAGCTTCTGTTGCTGGTTGGTGGCTACTCAATCGCAAAGAGTCATTTGATGCCACATATAAATATCTTTCAGATAATGCCGGAGTTGCATCGAATGAGTGGTTCACCGGCAAATACATTTTCATTGACTCAATTCCAATGGGTAATGCTTAATGATTGGGATTGAGTCAAATGATCCGCCTCTGTATTCAGAGATTCTCCCCAATCTCTGGCAGGGAGGCACTGATGACGACGAAACCATTTATCGCGGTCAAAAGCGCCTCCCAACAATGAATGATCCAAAACCATTTGATGTAGTAGTCACATTGGATTCATACACCTTGCCAGTCGGGTGGCTGGTAAAGGAATTTCGTTTTGGCTTTGCGGATGGACCAGCTGACGATGAAATCTACGAGGAAGTTGAGCGAATTTCAGATTGGGCATTCATAGAGTGGCATGCAGGAAATCGAGTACTAATTCGTTGTCAGGCTGGATTAAATCGATCCGGCTTAGTGACAGGCCTTGTGCTTTTGAAATCTGGAAGAAAATTTGACGAAGTGATAAAGCTAATACGCAGCCAAAGAGGCGAATTCGCACTTTCAAACAATCACTTTTGTGAGTACTTGCAAAACTGGAAACCGAGAAAGCTTTAGCTTAGGAGCGCCTGGATTTTCGTTAATGTCTCATTCAATTTCGCATCGCTTGGGCTAGAAAATGGATTTAGGTCAGCAAACTGATATTCCCAAACCGCCCAGAAGGTATTTAGGTCTAGTTTCTGATTCAGATGGAGCCAAATAATCATGTCTGCTTCGGGTAGATACTCGTCTAATTGCCCAGGGTTTGATTTTTCAACAATATTCAAAGGATCATTGCTATGTAGGAAACTCTCGATTTTTCCTCTCAATTCTCCTAAAGACGTAGAGGGAGAATATGAATATCCTTCAAAAATTGGTTCAATTCTTGCCATGACTTCCGGTGAAGATACTGAGATCTTGTCTTTATCTACATTGCCCTTTATATGGGCAGTTACATGCCTGGTAAATAGCAAGTCATCGGGATTCTCCATAGCAATAATGTAGTACTAGTCCAAGTATTCTGGGAACTATGGGAATTCCCAAAACTATTGTATTTTTCCTGCAATTGAAATAGTTTTGAGCGTGTGAAGAGGGAATTTCCCATAACTTTCCCAAACACAACTCAACACTGAAAATAACTAAATAACACTTAAACAAGCGCTAATCAGCGCAGTTTATGTTCATGAAGGGTAAAAAATGAACGCAATCAACCGCCTCCTAAGCGGTAGGTCGCAGGTTCAACTCCCGCCTAGGACACAAATTAAATATTAATTATGAAATACGACAGTCTTATCGCCGACAATGAATATTCGATCTTCGGCAAAATCCCGAACTGCTCTAGATAAAACGCGACGCTCGATATCACGGCCGGTTGCAATTAAATCTTCAGGAGTTGAAGCATGAGTTACATGTGCAACATCCTGATCAATAATTGGGCCTTCATCTAAATCAGGTGTAACGAAATGCGCGGTTGCACCGATGGTCTTTACGCCTCTGGCATGTGCTTGGTGATAAGGCTTGGCGCCTTTAAATCCTGGCAAGAAAGAATGATGAATATTTATGATTCGACCAAACATATTTTCGCAGAACTCTTTGGAGAGAATCTGCATATAGCGTGCTAAAACAACTAGATCTATCTCTAGTTCCTCAACTAACTTTGAAATCTGGGCTTCGGCATCGGCCTGATTTACTTTGCTCTGGTCAATAAATTTAATTCCGTGGGACTCCACTAAAGTTTTCAAATCACTGTGGTTTGAAACAACGGCAGGGATTTCAATTGGAAGCTCACCAAGTTCTTGTAGATACAACAAGTCGCGCAAGCAATGGGATTCTTTGGTAACGAGAATTAAAGCCTTCTTCTGCTTAGCCGCAGAGCGAAGTGATAGCTTCGGCTTAAATTGGCTGAGACCAGAGTTCAGCGTCTCCTTGACTTTGGCAATATCTAATTCAGTTTCGAAACGTGTGCGCATCACAAAATCTTGGGTTGATGGATCTGTAAATTGTTGGTTCTCAATAATATTTCCCTGCGCGCCTAAGACTGCAGTAGTCATCGCGTGAACGATTCCAGGCTGGTCTTTGCATTGCAGAGTAACTATTAAATCCATGGCAGAAGTTTAATGGCTAATTGTGAATCGCTTTAACGCTTTAGGCGCCCACCAGTTGTATTCCCCGAAGAGGCGCATAAGTGCAGGAACAAGCAAGGCTCGAACCAGGGTTGCGTCTAGCAGAATTGCAAAGGCAACACCGAATCCCATGCTCTTGATTGATGTAACGCCACTTGTCATAAAGATCGCAAAGACAACGGAAAGGATCACTGCTGCGGCGGTAATAATGCGAGCTGATTTTTGAAGTCCAAGTGCTACTGATTCGATATTTGAATGTCCAGCATCGTGCTCTTCCTTAATCCGAGAGAGTAAGAAGACTTCGTAGTCCATTGATAAACCGAAAGCCACAACTGCGATAAGGATGGCTATTGACGTATCGATGGTTCCGGTATTTGTGAATGAACCAACGAGCCAATTTAAGTTTCCGCCTATAAAGATCCAGGTAAGAACTCCCAAAGTTGCTGACAATGAGAGCAGGTTCAAGATGACTGCTTTAATCGGCAAGATTATTGATCCAGTGAACATAAAGAGAAGGAGCAATGTGCCAATTGCTATCCAGAGTAGGGCCAGTGGTAATTTCTTAGCAATACCAATCTGACTATCTGCAAAGTCCGCGGCAACGCCACCAACAAGGGTGCCTTCAGGAACTTTTAGATTTCTTATCTCAGTAATCATTTTCTCCGCTGCAGGCGTTCTAGCGCTCATGCTATGGATGGCGGCAATTCGAATATCAGCCCCAACAGTTTCTGGTGCGCCTACAGCGACAACTCCGGGAATATTTGCAAGGCTGCTTACAAAGTTATTTATCGCAACCATTTTGGTTGTTCCATTTGGAATAATAATTTCAATTGGATTTGCTTGTTCGCCAGGGAATTTTTCTAAGCCAACCTGGGCCGCAATTGCCGCCTTATTTGAAGCTGGCAATACTCGAGTATCAACTTGCGAAAAGACAATATCCTTAAGTGGCGCCGCAAGAGTTCCAAGTATTAATAGTGACAAAACTACAACTGATACTGGGCGGCGCATCACAAAGCGAGCGGTATGTGCCCAACGACCATCTTCCTTGGGTGTGATTGCTCCTCTGCGAACAACAAATTTATCAATCTTTGTTCCAAGCAAAGCCAAGATTGCTGGAAGCGGAATAAGTGCGCCAAGAATTGCTACCGCAACAACTGAAACTCCGGCATACCCAAATGATTTCAAGAACATTTGCGGGAAGAACATAAGTGATGCCAGGCTGATCATTACTGTGACTCCAGAGAAGAAGACAGTCTTACCTGCGGTCTTAACGGTTTGCGCAACTGATTCTTCTACGCTCTTGCCGGCATGCAATTCTTCACGGAAGCGATTAACCATCAGAAGTGAATAGTCGATTCCAAGTCCCATACCTAACCCGGTTACTAGGTTGAGAGCGAAGATACTAACTCCCGTAACCAGGCTTATTAAATAGAGTATTAGAAATGCTCCGAGAATTGCACTGACAGCAACAACCACTGGCATTGCAGATGCGATGAGGCCGCCGAAGACAAAGAGCAGGAAGAGGAAGGTAAGCGGAATCGAAATTGCTTCAGCCAACTTCAGATCACCTGAAATTTTCTTATTTATTGCATCATTAAACATCGAGAAACCACCAACATAAATTCTTAAGTTTCCAATTTTGCCATCATATTTCTCCTGCAAAATTGAAGCCAAACCACTTAGAAGAGTTGGGTCTGCATCATGTCCATAGATAAAAAGATATGCCGCGTTTCCATCTTCACTCACTAATTGTTTTGCGCCACCAGCGCTCCAATACGAAAGCGTCTTGGCGATATCTGGCATCGAACGAAGATCTGCTTCGATTAGTGCAACCTCCGCGGCTACCGCAGGATCAGCAACGCTCTTGCCGGCATCGATTATAAAAATTATTGCTGGGTCTTGTACTTTGAATGTATCTGTTAAATATGTCGCAGCCTTTGATGAGTCGCTGCCGGGATCTGAATATCCGCCACCTTCAAGTCGGGCAAATATAAGTGAACCGATTACGCCGGCCCCAATAGTGGCGACGATAAAACCTGCCAATACCGCCTTGCGTCGTCTTACTAGAACGTGACCGAGCTTCTCAAACATAGTTACTTTTCTCTCCCTGAATTGATTACAATTGTGTTATGAGCGATCCGAAAATTTTGCCGAAAGTGACGCAAGATGAGATTGATCCGCGTGAAGATGATGATTCAAAACGAGATGCGGAAATTGAAGGAGATCGACCACCACATCACGGCTAATCGTTCTTGGGTGTTGAAGTAGTTGGAGTAGTTGGAGTAGTTGAAGTAGTTGGAGTAGTTGTGGCTGCAGGAGTTGTTGTTTTCTTAGGCTCTCTTGAGTCTGTTTTATAAAAACCAGAGCCTTTGAAGACAACGCCAACATTTGAATATACCTTTTGAATAGCGCTTTCGCATTCAGGACATTGCGTAAGAGCGGCATCGCTAAAGGACTGGAAAGCCTCAAATTCATGGCCGCATTGCGTACAGGCATATTCATAAGTAGGCATGGGCACTATTGTAAAGAAGTGAGAGAATTACATCTAATCGAGAAGCAAATTAATCCTATTGAGGGGCGAGTATGAAGGCCGGGCGCTTAATCCACAGCATCTTCGCAGTTGCTCTAATTATTCTGTTGGGTTTTTCAACCCCTGCCCAGGCAAATAACATCACAGCTTCAGTCCCACTAGCAGGGTCAGTTTTAACCACTTCTCCTAATTCAATTTCAATCACAACAATGGGGCCGTTATCTGAACAAGGAAGTTTGATTGTTGTAAATGATCCAAATGGTGTTGCGGTAGATGATGGCTCCATAACAATTAATGGAAATAATGCGATTGTTGGGCTGGCAGAATTAACCCAGGCTGGTGTTTACACCGTTAATTACACCTTGCTTTCCGATACTGAAGATCCGTTAACGGGCTCGTACACTTTTATGTTTAATGCGCCATCAAGTTTAGGAACACCGGCTCCAACTCCAACTTCAGGCAATACGGTTCAGGTTGATAGAAATTTAGACAGTAGTTCAAATGCTTTCGTATATACGTTGTTAGTACTTGCCGCTTTTGTTTTCATATTTCTAATTTGGTATGCAAAGCAGAGTTTTGGTGGGCAAAGAAGATCAAAGCGTAAATAACGGTCTTTAAGCTATGCAATTTTCAACTGACACACATCTACCTAATCCAGATGGGGTTATGAATTTTTTAACGCCACTTGTTAAAGATTTACAACTGCTTTCGACCGTTACTTTGGTCGGCTTGCTTCTTGCTATTGCGTTCTTGATTCGCGAAGAGCGTTCAAAGTTATTGCCTGAAGCGATTCGGATTCGAAATCTTGCGGTAATTCCTGCTGCTGCGTGGCTTATGTCCAGCCTTGGGGTGTTATTTGTTGAGTTAGCAAATCTGCTTGCGACTCCGATAGTTGATGCCTTTGATCTTGTAGTCATCAAATCATTTGTTTCACAAACCACCCTTGGTAAAAGTTACGCTGTAAATATTGCAGCATCAGCGATTGTTTTATTACTTGTCCCAAGGATTAAGCGAACAACTGGCGCAATCTTTGCGCTAGCTATAACTTTTATCGGAGTTCTTGCCCCGGTATTTCAAAGTCATTCAAGTAGTTCTGGGAACCATGGCTTAGTGATCGGTTCACTCTTGATACACGTTGTTTTTATCTCACTCTGGGTTGGTGGCATCATCGCATTGATCTTGATTAGCAAATCTGAACGCGAGCAAGCAATTCCACGTTTTAGTACCTTAGCGCTTTGGTCTGCTATTGCCGTTTGTGCAAGTGGTTCACTCAATGCCTGGACGCGATTAAATTTTCGTGACGCTTGGAATTCACAGTATGGCAACCTGGTGATTTTCAAAATTCTTTTAAGTGCAATTCTAATTTTTATTGGAGCAACGCATCGAAAATATATTATTAAGAAATTACATGGAACCCGGCAGGTCTATCAGCTCCTGATAGTTGAAGTATTCGTGATGGTCTCGGCAATAGGAGTAGGTGCCTGGTTGTCGTCGAGTGCACCACCACAACCAAAAAGCCCAAGAAACATTGGCGTTGCTGAAAGTATTGCTGGTAGCCCAATGCTTCCTGCACCAACTCTAAAGAATGTTCTTTGGACATATGTTCCTGATGCCGCCTTCTTAGGAATTCTGATTCTTATAACTGCGCTATATATAAGAGGTGTAGTGATTCTCGCCAAGCGTGGTGATAAATGGCCAGTGGGGCGAACCATCTCTTTCGCCCTTGCAGTTGCTTCTGCTGACTTTGCAACAAGTGGTGGATTAGGTGCATACGCTCACTTTGCTTTTTCCTATCACATGGTTGCTCATATGATTCTTGGAATGGTTGCGCCTATTGGTTTTGTTCTCAGTGCACCGATAACTCTCGCCCTTCGCACACTTCCAATTGGCCGCACTCCAGATGAACGTGGTATTCGTGGCGTACTTATTGCGCTTTTGCATTCAAAGTATTTCCAAGTTGTTTCAAATCCAGTTGTAGCCCTAGCAATTTTTGATGGCTCACTTTTCTTGCTTTACATGACGCCAATATTTGGAGATCTAATGACGAGCCATGCTGGCCATCTATTTATGAATATTCATTTCTTGTTAGCCGGCGCGCTCTTCTTCCATGTAATAGTTGGAATTGATCCATCGCCTAAACGAACTCCTTATATCGTTCGCATAATTGTGTTATTTGCCGCAATGAGCATTCACGCCTTCTTCTCTATTGCACTCATGTCAGCAACGACGCACTTAGATGGTGGCTATTTCCAAAGCTTGGAACGCCCTTGGGCGACAGACCTGTTAGCTGATCAGAACGCTGGAGGTGCTATCGGTTGGGCCATGGGGGAAATTCCAATCCTTATCGCACTTGTTGCGACTTTTATCCAATGGGTTCGTGAAGATCGCAAAGAAACCCGAAGGATTGATCGCGCTGAAGATCGCGCTGCGGCAATGGGTGAAGATGATGATTTAGCCAAGTACAACAAATATCTTTCGAAATTACACCAACTAGACGAACCTCCGAAAAGTTGAGTTAATTAGGCAATGGAAGCTTTATTTGGCGAAGAGTACGAAGCGCTTCGGATGAGTGTTCGCGCACTTGCTGAGAAGAAGATCGCGCCATTTGCAAAAGAAGTTGACGAAAATTCCCGCTTTCCACAAGAAGCATATGAAGCGCTACAAAGTTCAGATTTAGCGGCCGCACATGTTGATTCAAAATATGGTGGACAAGGCGCTGATTCACTCGCGACGGTGATAATCATCGAAGAGGTTGCCAGAGTTTGTGGCGCCTCATCGCTAATTCCAGCGGTAAATAAATTGGGTTCACTACCTTTAATTTTGGCCGGCAGTGAAGAACAGAGAAAGAAGTATTTACCACAATTAGTTTCTGGAAAAGGTTTCTCATATTGTTTATCTGAATCCGAAGCGGGTTCGGATGCTGCAGCAATGAAGACAAAGGCTGTTAAGCAAGATAACAATTGGGTAATTAGCGGTAGCAAGAAATGGATTTCCAATGCGGGCTTCTCGGATTTTTATACCGTCTTAGCGCAGACCGATGCGGCGCTGGGGGCGAGAGGAATCACAGCATTTATCGTTGAGAAGAGTGATGGCGGTGTTTCGTTCGGGGCACATGAAAAGAAGATGGGTTTTAGAGGTTCCCCAACTCGTGAAGTTTATTTCGATAGCGTAACTATTTCTGATGATCGCCGAATCGGCGCAGTAGGTTCTGGTTTTGCCCTTGCGATGCAGACTCTTGATCACACCCGAATAACAATTGCAGCACAAGCTCTTGGTATCGCACAAGGCGCCTTTGAAGTCGCAACAAAGTATTCACATGAGCGCAAGCAATTTGGAAGAGAGATCTTTGATTTCCAAGGCGTGCAATTTATGTTGGCAGATATGGCAATGAACATTGCGGCGGCGCGACAACTTACATATTCAGCAGCAGTGAAGAGTGAACGTGGCGAGAAGGATTTAACCTTCTTCTCCGCTTCGGCCAAATGCTTTGCAACAGATGTTGCTATGAAAGTTACAACTGATGCGGTACAAGTTTTAGGTGGATATGGCTATGTTTCAGATTATCCAGTCGAGCGCATGATGCGAGATGCAAAGTTAACTCAAATTTATGAGGGAACAAATCAAGTTCAACGCGTTGTGATGGCTCGCCACTTAGGTGACCTTAATTAGTAAAGCGAACAATCAGATCGGGTGTTGCAACGGCGCTTAACTTCACATCATGCGGCTCAACTGGAAAAGGCTCAACAGTTAATTCACCAGAGTAAATAAGACCAATTCGCCAAGCAGAAATTTTTGCAAGTGCGCGATCATAGGAGCCCCCACCTTGACCCAAGCGATGACCTTCGCGATTTACATGAAGGGCAGGCACAATTGCGATCTCAATTATTTCTCCAGAAATTGCTTCGCCAATTGGCTCTAGAGTTTTTCCATTCTTTGCAAGTTTTGAAGAATCACCGCTCCAAGAAACCCATTCAAGATCCTTATCTTTCAAGATCCTTGGCAATACTAATTTCTTACCGCTCTTGAGTAGCGCTGCATTTAAATCTTTGGTTTGTGGTTCATCACCATATGAGATGTAAGTCGCAATAGTTTTAGCGCCTTCGAACTCTACGGAAGTAAGAATGTGAGTCCAAGATTCTGCGAGGTCGCGGAGAGATCGCTCGGAACGAAATCGCTTTCGAAGTTCCTGCTTTTTCAAATTGGTTATATCCACGGAATTACTCTAATTAAGAAGTAGGGTTTAGTCATGGAACAACAGCCGAGCGTCGAAGAGCTCTTAGAAAAGCTTCTTGAGATTGCATCACCTCTTGCACCTTTTGATATGCCGTTGTTGGATGCACATGGCGCGACTCTTGCATCAGATATCTATGCTGGTGAACGTTTGGTTCTACGAAGTGGATCTCGAATTCGCTCTACCCAAATCGGACTAGCGGCATCAATCGGATTAGACCGCCTGCCAACACTTCCACACCCAAGAGTCGTTGTTATTTCGGCTGGCGATGATTTAGTGGAGCCTGGCCAACCTCTGGCGAATTCTGAAGATGAGTTTGAAACTAACTCCTGGATGCTTACAACAGCAGTCCGGGAAGCTGGTGCAAATGGTTTTCGAGTTCACACAATTCCAGAGAACCATGCACAACTTCGTGAAGTTATCGAAGACCAATTAGTACGTGCCGATTTAATAGTTATAAGCGGTGAGCGTCATGATGAATCTTTTGAATTAATCACTGCCGTATTAAAAGAGCTTGGTGAGATAACAACAGTTCGCCCCAAGATGAGTGAGAGCGGATTACATAATTTTGGGCTAATTGGGCCAGATAAAACTCCAGTAATTACCTTGCCGGGAGATCCTGTTGTTGCTGGTATTGCGGCTGAAATCTTTGTTCGGCCAATGATTCGCAAGATGCTTGGGTCGCCAAATATTTTCCGTAATCAATTGAAAGCAAAGTTAAAGAATTCAATAGTTGGTACAGCTGGTGAGCGCGGCTTTGTTCGGGCGGTTCTAACTTCAGAGGGTGGAGTTGCAGTAACTGCACTTGAAGAACAAGGGGATTTACTTTCGCTATCTGATGCCCACGCCTTAATTATTGTTCCAGAGAAATCTGTGGGTATTAAGGCTGGAGAAGTTGTTGATGTAATGATTCTCGAGCGAAGTTTAAATTAATTGGGTACAAAATCCGATTGGCCAATAAAGCTTGGCGATGGGGAGGTTCAGCTTCGTCCATTGCGATTGCGAGATAAGAAAGTTTGGGATATCTCGCGCCAGCGAAATCGGGAATGGCTTACGCCTTGGGAAGCCACCAGACCAGAAATTGAATCACATCTACCGCTCCCATCGTTCTTTGGAATGGTCCTTCAGTATCGAAAAGATGGTGAATCTCTTAGATCTATCTCGCTAGGTATCTGGTTAAAAGAAGGAGCGTCGGAGCTCTTTATTGGCCAGATAACAATGGGCGGTATCGTTTTTGGCGCAATGCGCGGTGCTCATATTGGTTATTGGATTGACCAGAATTACGCTAACCAGGGGTACACCTCTAGAGCAGTTTTGTTATTGACCAACTTTGGCTTAAATCAACTATCCCTTCACCGCATCGAGATTAATTTGCGACCGGAAAATGAAGCATCAAAGCGGGTAGCTGAAAAATGTGGTTATATCTTCGAAGGCGTCAGACCGAGATATTTACATATTGATGGCGCCTGGCGGGATCACGTAACTTATGTAATAGAAAATCCAAAAATTAAGTAATACCTTTTAATTCAGACATACCGCCTAAATCCCCGAGTTTTACCCCGCCTAGAATTATCGTTCTACTCCATGGCCTCCGGTTTTATCTACTTAATCATCCTCGGAATGTGGGCGGCCTACTTTTTGCCTAAGTGGATCACCAGCCATGATGAAGCTTCTGGAAAATCTGCTGAACGATACAAGAGTGCAATGCGAGTTGTCGGAGAAACTGGCTCGTTGAATTCAATTTCTAGTTCAACTGAAAGTATTAAGAGACAGAATCAAATCGCTAATCGCAGAATAATTTTTGGTTCACTAACGCTTTCATTTGTTGTCATAGGAGCGCTTTGTGCCCTTGGCGTATTTCCAACTTTAATTTTATTAATTCCAACAACCGCATTCGCAATATATATTGTCAATGTACGTCGACAATTAATTGCTGCGCAACTACAAGGACGAAGAGTGCGAGCATTTGAAAAAATATTAACAGCAACAGTTATTACTGAACCAGTTGCACGAGTTACTTTCTCATCACGGGTAGATTTCGTTGCTGAAAATAATGAACATTGGATTCCACTAATTGAACGTACTGATACCGCAGGCGTCATAGTAATTCCAAAAGATGGTCCAACTTGGCAACCAACTAGCGTTCCCAGACCGACTTACACAACTGCAGCTAAAGCCATTCCTTCTAATCGGATAATTGATTTAACTATCCCAGGAGTTTGGTCAACATCACATCAAATTGAAGGCGAAGGGGATTTACTTCCATCTCGTGATGAGCTATTTGATCAAGAGCTTGAAGAGAACGCTGCAATCAATAAATTTGGTGCCGTAAACGAATAGTTAGTTAGATCCAAGTTATATCCAAGAGGGTAACCACATGTGGTCATGCCACGAGTTATATGAAATTGGTGTACCCAAGTAAAGCGGTAAGAAATAGAGAAAATTCACCAGAACTAGCGCACCAAATATAACTGCGATTTGTTTCTGGTTTCGAAATACCTTACTTAATAGGTAGACCAGAGTAAGAAGTAAGAATGGCTCAAATGCGATCGCGTAAAAGGAGAACATGGTTCGTTTTTGAAAGGCAAACCAAGGTAAATAGCATGCAGCAATTACAACCAGAATTATTTCAGCCTGCCAATCGCGCCTGCTAACCCAATAACCAATAGTAATTAGTAGTCCCAGAACCGCAGCCCACCAAAGAATTGGCGTACCTAGCGCTAAGACTTCTTGTGCACAATTTGCCCCGCCACAACTCTTTGGCGTTTCATAGAAGAAAGAAGTTGGGCGTCCTTGTATCAACCAACTCCATGGGTTTGCACTATACGGATGCGACTCGGTTAACTTTGCATGGAAATTCAAAATTTCTGCGTGATAGTGCCAGAGCGATTTAAGAGGATTTGTAGACCACTTACGATCCCAACCATCGCTTGTAGCAAACCATCGCGCCCATGTTGCGACGTAGATTAATGTTGGCAAAATTCCAAACTGCAGGAATCTGAAGAGAAAAGTTTTTCGCATCATCTCTAAGAGTGGGTGGTCAAAGCCAAGATGGCGAAATTTTCGATAATCAAATACTAAAACCAAGAGCGCTAGCGCAACTAATAAATAGAGACCGTTCCACTTGGTTGCAACAGCAAGACCTAGAGCTATCGAGGCAAACCAATATTTTTCATGTAGAAAAGCGAGAACTGCGATCTGAATAAATAAAAGAAGAAAGATATCTAGAAGTGCAATACGGGAGTGAACTAAGTGCAGCCCATCAACAGAGATTAGGAAAGTTGCAAAGACACTTAGCAGTTGATTATTAAACAATTTCTTTGCAGTGAAATACATAAGAACTATAGATATGGATCCAACTACCGCGGCAGCAAATCGCCAACCAAATTCGTTGTATCCAAAGAGCTTTATTCCTATCGCTATTAGCCATTTACCAATTGGTGGATGAACAATAAATTCAGCAGCGCCAGTTTTAGCATCTAGTTCGACTCCGTTTATTAGTAAGGAGTGCGCATTTGTCGCGTAATAAACTTCATCAAAAATCTTCCCCTTAGGAGTTCCAAGGCTCCATAGCCGAAGCGCAAGGCCCAGTACACCGAAACCTAAGGCAATCGCCCAATCGCGAGATATCCGCAGTTGAGTTGTCATAAGGGAAGCCTAAAGCCTGCGAGAATTACCCAATGCTTATTCTCGCCGCGATTCCACTGGGTAATCCAGCCGATGCCTCGGCTAATTTGCGGGATGCGATTAACTCGGCAAAATATATTGCAGCAGAGGATTCTCGTAAGTTCTCTCGACTCTGCTCTGATTTAGGAATCACATATTCAGCCAAGATTATTTCTTTCTTTGAAGGTAATGAAATTGAACGGCTAGATGAACTCGTAAAAATAATGGAGAGTGGCTCAGACCTTCTCGTTGTGACAGATGCAGGAATGCCAGGTATTAGTGATCCTGGATATCGATTAGCTCGCGCTGCAGTTGAAAAAAATATCAAGATTAAAGTTCTGCCTGGACCAAGCGCCGTTACGACCGCGCTATTACTTTCAGGACTTCCAAGTGATCGTTTCTGTTTCGAAGGTTTCGCACCTCGAACTAGCGGCACTCGCAAAACTTGGTTTGAAAAACTTGCAAATGAAGAGCGAACCATAATTCTCTTTGAGGCGCCCCATCGATTATTGGAATGTCTAGCAGATGCAAAGCAGGTATTAGGTCCAAATCGCCTTGGCGCAATCTGTCGCGAAATGACCAAGACCTACGAAGAAGTAATTCGAGGCGATCTTGAAACTTTACATAACTGGGCCGCATCAACTGAAATCTTGGGCGAGATCACTTTGGTATTAGCGGGCTTTGATCCAGATTCTCGAGAATTTTCAATTAGCGATTTAATTTCTGAAGTTTTAAAGCAAGAGGCCGCTGGTATTTCTCGTAAAGAGGCAATCACTGAAGTAGCGCGGATTACCGGAACCGCCAAACGTGAGGTCTTCGATGCAATGGTTACGCACAAATCACAAGATAGGCTAGAACCATGACGTCTGAAAAATCTTTCTACTTAACGACGCCTATTTACTATGTGAATGATGCGCCACATATTGGCCATGCATATACAACCGTTGCCGGCGATGTATTAACTAGATGGCACCGCCAACGCGGTGAAAGTGTCTGGTTTTTAACGGGCACCGATGAACATGGCGAGAAAGTAATGAATACCGCCGCTGCAAATAACGTTTCACCACAAGATTGGTGTGATCGCTTAGTTGAAGATGCTTGGAAGCCAAATTGGGCAGCACTAAATATTGCGAACGATGATTTTATTCGCACAACCGAACCACGTCACGAAGAGCGCGTTCAAAGATTCATGACACTTCTCAAAGATAATGGCTATATCTATGCTGGAAAATTTGAAGGTCCATATTGCATCGGGTGTGAAGAGTTTAAATTGCCTGGTGACCTCGATGATGGAAAGTGCAAAATTCACGGTAAGCCAGTTGAGATGCTCTCTGAAGATAATTGGTTCTTTAAACTTTCAGCCTTTGTTCCCCAATTACTTGAACACTACAAAAATAATCCGGAATCATGTGAACCAGCAAGTGCACGAAATGAAGTAGTTGCATTTCTCGAAAGTGGCGTTCGAGATTTATCAATCTCGCGCTCTACTTTTGACTGGGGAATTCCAGTTCCGTGGGATACGAAACAAGTAATTTATGTCTGGTTTGACGCGCTTCTAAATTATGCAACCGCTGTTGGGCTTGGCGATGATCCAAATTCAGAAGGTGGAAAGAAATTTGCGAAAACTTGGCCTGCAGATGTGCACTTAGTCGGAAAAGATATCTTGCGTTTCCATGCAGTTATCTGGCCGGCAATGTTAATGGCAGCCAACGTTGCAATTCCTAAGAAAGTTTTCGCACATGGTTGGTTGTTAGTCGGTGGCGAGAAGATGAGTAAATCAAAGCTCACTGGTATCGCTCCAAGTGATATTACTGACCACTTTGGTGTCGATGCTTTTAGATATTACTTCTTGCGCGCAATCCCATTCGGGACTGATGGCTCATTCTCTTGGGAAGATATGTCAGCGAGATATACGAGCGAGCTAGCAAATGATTTTGGAAATTTAGCCTCACGCCTGATTGCAATGATTGAAAAGTATTGTGATGGCAAAATCCCAGCAAAAGCAGTAGATGCCGGGCTCTCGAAGCTACTCGTTGAAACTGTGACAAATGCAGATAGGGCGATGGTTGCTTTAGATTTCCAAGGTGGAATCAATTCGATTATGGAGTTTTGCAAGCGAGTAAATGGTTACGTAACTGAGAAAGAACCTTGGGCAATTGCTAAGGACGAATCACGTACCGCTGAATTAAATGAAGTTTTGTATAACACTGCAGATGCAATTCGGGCACTTGCAGTTCTGTTACATCCAGTCATGCCTGCTACAACACAAACACTTTGGGAATCCATTGGTGCGAAGGAAGCTCTTGGAGATATTGGTGCCCAAAAAATTTCTGAAGTTGCTACTTGGGGAACCCTGCCTGCAGGCTGCAAAGTTACAAAAGGCGCAGTCTTATTCCCAAGATTGGAATAACTAATGGCTGATCGTCACAATCGCGATATTGATCGCCAACCCGCGCCACTTCCAGAATCACTTAACGTTAAGTGCGTAGACTCACATGCACACATCGAAATTGTTACCAATACCGCGCCAGATGCACCTGAAGTCGGAGCTGTATTAGAAGAGGCCAGAAGCGTTGGAATTGATCGCATTGTGCAAGTTGGTTATTCGGCCGAACAATCAGAGTGGTGCGTGAAGATGGCTGAAAGTTGGCCAAATGTTTTAGCGGCCGTAGCGCTACATCCAAATGAAGCACCTGTTGTCGCAGATTTAGAAGCGGACTTAGCAACTATTGAACGACTTGCAAACCATCCACGTGTTCGCGCAATAGGTGAGACTGGTTTAGATTTCTTTCGAACTAAGCCAGAGCTTCAAGAGCGCCAAAAATATTCATTCCAGCGCCACATTGCACTGGCTAAATCGGTGAATAAAGCGCTAGTAATTCATGATCGAGATGCCCACCGCGCTGTTCTCGATGTCTTAGCCGAAGAGGGCGTTCCAGAAAAAACTATTTTCCACTGTTTTTCCGGTGACGCCGATATGGCCCGTGAATGTATTGAAAAGGGCTACATTCTTTCATTTGCCGGAACACTCACTTTTAAGAACGCACCCGCACTTCGCGAAGCGGTAAAACTTGTTCCACTTGACCAATTATTAGTTGAAACTGATTCACCATTTCTAGCACCGATGCCATATCGCGGAGCGCTAAATACGCCGGCGCAAATCCCAACCATTCTGCGCTTCATGGCGGAAGAGCGCGGTGAAGATTTAGATGGGTTAGCAACTGCGATTTCAAATAATTGTGAACGGCTATTTGGATCATTCGCATAAATGAGCAACTTATTAGGCGCAGCAGAAATTCGGGAGATTGCCGAACGAATTGGAGTTCGCCCAACTAAGAAACTTGGTCAGAACTTTGTAGTCGATGCAAATACCTGTCGCAAGATAGTCAAAAGCGCAGGTGTTGAGTCAAGTGATATCGCGTTAGAAATTGGCCCTGGACTTGGTTCACTAACTCTCGCGATGTTGGAATGTGCAAGAGAGGTAATCGCAATTGAAATTGATGATCGACTTGCGGCAGAACTTCCAGAAACTGCGAAGCGCCACGGTTTTGACCAAACAAAGCTGACAATTATTACCCAAGATGCCATGCAGGTTTCAAAACTTCCAAGAGATCCAACCGTTCTGGTAGCAAACTTGCCTTACAACGTTTCGGTTCCTGTGCTACTTCGCTTCTTAGAGTTATTTCCAACCCTTCGCGCTGGTGTAGTTATGGTGCAGAGTGAGGTTGCAGATCGCTTAGTAGCAAAACCAAATAGCAAGACCTATGGAAGCCCATCAGTTAAGGCGGCGTGGTGGGCGGATCTAACATCAGCCGGAACAGTCAGTAGATCTATTTTCTGGCCAGTCCCCAACGTCGACTCCTCACTTGTGCGATTTGTGCGACATGAAAGCGCGGGAGATGAAGCGCTACGTAAATCCACTTTCAAGATTATTGATGCCGCATTCGCGCAACGCCGTAAAATGATGCGGGCCGCACTTAGCGATTTATGTGGAGGTAGCGCCGCTGCCAGCACAATTATTGAAGCGAGTGGGATCGATCCAACTATCCGTGGTGAAGCGTTGGAACTGTCGGATTTCATCAAGATTGCGATTACGCTTTCTAAATGAGCACTCGCGGAGTAGTCGTTAGGGTTCCAGCAAAGATTAATTTGCAACTCGCCGTTGGCCCGCTGGGCAGCGATGGTTTTCACGAAGTTACAACAGTCTTTCAAGCAATCTCACTCTTTGATGATGTCAGTATCAAATTTGCGCCAGAAGATTCCGGCATAGCGCTAACGCTCTCAGGTGCAACAGCAAGCGGTGTTCCAGTAGATGATGAAAATCTTGCAGTTCGTGCCGCAAAATTAATGGTGGATAAATTTGATCTGACAACTAATCTAGCAATTCATTTAAAGAAAGAGATTCCAGTTGCTGGTGGTATGGCCGGTGGCAGCGCAGATGCTGCCGGAATTATTGTTGCGATGGATTCATTATTTGATATCGGCTTATCTCGGGATGAGATGGAGGCAATCGCATCACAATTAGGAAGCGATGTGCCTTTTGGAATTTCAGGTGGAGTTGCAATTGGTCGTGGTCGTGGCGATCAATTAACTCCAGCGTTAAACCGTGGAAATTATCATTGGGTTCTTGCACTTTCCGGTCAAGGACTTTCAACGCCAGCGGTTTATCAAGAGTGCGATCGATTACGTGAAGGTTTAGATATTGCAAATCCACAAGTAAGTGATTCGATGATGCAAGCACTACGAGCAGGTGATGCAACAGCTTTGGGAATGGCGCTCTCAAATGATTTGCAAGCAGCTGCATGTTCACTTCGTCCAGCACTTCGCCTAGTTTTAGATGTTGGTCGAGATTACGGCGCTCTTGGTGGAATAGTTTCAGGATCTGGGCCGACCGTTGCATTCTTAGTTGAAGATGAAGAGAAATCGATGGATTTAACTGTGGCCCTTAGTTCTAGTGGGGTTGTTGCTGGAGTGGTGCGGGCGAGTGGTCCGGTGCATGGGGCCCGAGTAATAGAAACGCTTTAAATTCAAATGGGTTTGGTGGTATCGATAGTTATAGGGGAGAATTCAGGTTCCGCCATTGTGTAGTGGCTAGCACATGGGCCTTTGAAGCCCAGGGTCCAGGATCGATACCTGGTGGCGGAGCCA
>WLIT01000024.1 GCA_009726125.1 Actinomycetota bacterium
GCCGCCGAATTAGTCGGAAGTGGAAAATTGAATCTTGATATTCTAATTTCTAAAGTTGTTGATTTGGATGGTGTCAAAGCAATCTTGGATGCACCTCCAGCCGAAGGCGATATCAAATATATAGTCTGTCCATAAATAAATTTCTGGGCTAGTATCTCGCCATGGAAAAAAATGAGAGAGTACGTTGGGGATTTATCGGCGCTGGTGGAATTGCAAAGCGAGCCCTATATCCCGCAATATCTAAATCAAATGTTGGCGAAATCTACGCGGTTGCATCACGCGATAAGACCAAAGCGCTAACTATTTCACCTAATGGAGTTGTTTACACAAGCTATGACGAACTTTTAGCTGATCCTAAAGTTGAAGCCGTTTACATCTCACTTCCAAATTCATTGCACCTACCCTTGGCTATTAAGGCCATGCGCGCAGGAAAGCATGTTCTCTGCGAGAAGCCACTTGGCATGAATGCAAAAGAGGTAGAAGAAGCGATCGCAGTGTCCAAAGAAACTAAGCGAATTTTTGTTGAGGCAAGTTGGAATCGCTGGCATCCACGTAGCCAACGCATAAGAGAGATTGTTAAATCTGGTGAACTTGGAACTATTACTCGAATTAGATCCTGCTTTACCTATGATGGACTTGATGAAGAAAATATTCGGCTCGATCCAGCACTTGGTGGCGGAATTCTCTATGACCTTGGACCTTATTCAACAGTCGCGCCACTTTGGGTTATGGACTTCGCAGATATTTCAGATGTTGATGTTCAAGTCGTCTGGCACAAAGGTGGAACTGATGAGACAACTCGAGTTAACTTTAAAATCGGCGGAGCTGTAGCTGAAACGGTTACATCCGACAATATTCAAGTAAGTCAATGGTTAATCATTGAGGGAACTAAGGGCGAACTTCGCACTGGCGGAAGCGATTCATTTAACTCACATAACGCACCAAGCACTCTTGAAATCACCATTGATGGGAAAAATCGAGTTGAACGTTTTGATGCTTGCGATCCATATCAATTGATGTCAGATGCTTTCGCACGAGTTGTTCGTGGCGGTAACGATTGGTTGATGCCAATGGAGCAATCACTTAAATTTGCTAACTTCTTCGATGCCATCTTTGCAAAGATGGGCCGTCCTTAATTATTTAGGTAAGGCAGCCTTGGGTCGATATCTTTAGCGCTCCAGGTCTTGCGAATCCATGCTTGAGCAGGATCATCAGTTATATTCCAAGAACGATCTGGATCTGGTCCTGCCATAACATTCATAAAGTAAAGATCGTAACCAGGTTGTGCTCCTACCGGACCATGCCAACCATGTGGAACCAGAACAACATCGCCACTTCGTACCTCGGTCGTTAATTGAAATTCACGTTCATCAGATGCGCGACCTTGGAAGAAGCCAATTGGATCTGCGCCATTTTGTGCCGGTAAGTTTTTGCTAACTGCAGATTCAAAGTAATAAATCTCTTCAAGGTTTGATTCGACCCCAGGAATATATGTGTCATGTTTGTGAGCGGGGGAGCCTGACCAATTTCCAGCGGGAACAATAATCTCGACTACAATAAAACGATCTGCGGCTAATTCAGATGGATCTCCAAAGTTATGGACTTGTCTAGATGCTGGACCGGCGCCACGGCTAAATACCGGAACCGTATTTGCAGGAATAAATTTATCTGGAAATGAATTTTTTGCAGGCGCTTCGGCGATTATGAATCGGCCCGTACCAGAAATCTTGATTGCAGTATCAATTGACAAGTAGAGAACATCGGTTGGACCATGAAATACTGATTTGCGACCAGCCAATTTCTGATTCTTACTTTCACCGTTAACAACATAATCAACCGTGATTCCATCACCTTCGAGTTGCCAGATTAAACGTTCAACCTTATCGGCTGATATTTCAAAAGTTTTTCCAGGCGAAAGGGTTGCGACTCTAGTTCCAGTATGTTTCCAACCCGGAAGTTGATCATTAACGATTACATCCCAGCCGTCGGCAGATAGCTCGCCCTTCTGATAAAAGTAGCGTGCTTTGCTCATGGCCCCATCTTTCTAGGAATTGAATCAATTGCTCTTAGCGGCTATTGTTTTGGAACGGTCCAACTCTAGCAGGGAGCAAATTAAATGGCCAAGGTTGCAGTAACTGGATCCAATGGATTCGTTGGCGGAAATATCGCCAATATGTTGCTTGCTGCTGGTCATGAAGTTGTTGGTCTAGTTAGAAGCGAGCCAACAAAGGCGTTGCCATGGCGGAGTTCAATTACTGATCTTTCAAGTGTTGCAGCGATTACCGAAGCAACTAAGGGTTGTGCTGCAATCGTGCACTCTGCAATCGCAAATGATTTCAATAAGCTGCAGCAAAATCGCGCCTATGCCTACGACGCATTTGTAGGTCTCACTCAACGCGTTACCCGAGCTGCTGAAAAAAATAGCGCACAAATAATTTATATTTCAACCGGTTGGGTTATGGATGGCACCGGACATATGGCTTTGGAAACTGATACTGGAAATCCAGTAAATTTCTACGGAGTTCTTAAATCTCTCGGCGAACAAGTTGTCCGTGACCTGGCACCCGACACTGGAGTAATTGCTCGCGTTGATGGCGTTATGGGAATTCATCAAACTCTTGAAGTTGGACCTAGAACTCAAGATGTTGGTTTCGGCTATTTTGCCTCCGCCTTAGTTGCAGATTTAAAAGCTGGAAAAACCTTTACGGTATTTGGCGGCGAGCTAGTTAATAAAGTTACTGCGCCGTCTCTTGCTTCAGAAATTGGTGCCCAAGTTGAAAGAATCATCTCGCGGAAAGTTGCAGGTACGTTTCATCTTGTTGGCGATGATGCAATCAATCGAATGGACTACGCCCGATTAATTTGTGAGTTATTTGAATTAGATAAAACTTTACTTCGCGAAGCAGAGCCACCACTCGCAGATCAATTCCCCGGCAAGGTACCGGTAGACACCTCACTTTCAAACCTCGCCACTAAGAAAGCTTTAGGACTTGGTGCAACTTCACTGCGCGATTTAATAAGCGCCCTTCGCACCGAAATTGATACCGGAAAGATAACTGCAATCACAGAACCTGAAGGTTCACGATGACTACAACTTCAAGAATTAAACGTCCAACTATTCGCGATGTTGCGGCCAAAGCTGGAGTCTCAAAGTCCTTAGTTTCCTTGGTCTATTCCACACCTAAAGCGGTAAGCCAACACCGACGTGAATTAGTTATGAAAGCGGCCGATGAACTTGGTTTCTCACCAAACTTTTTAGCGCGCTCATTAGCGGCCGATACCGGAACTTTTATTGGAATCTTGGTTGCCGATCTACATAACCCACTCTTCGCGGAAATCGTTGATCAAGTTAGAGCCGCACTTGAAGCCAAGGGTGAATACAGCTTTATGACATCGGCGATGTTGCCTAACGCTGCAGGTGAACAAGTTATTGATACCCGGACAGTAAGTGCGCTAATCGATCTTCGCCCTAAGAGCGTATTAGTTGTTGGTTCAATTCCAGATATGCATCAGCTATCAGAACTACCAGAACAAGTTTCTATTGTTGTTGCAAGTGCAATTCCGGAAGACCTACCACGAGCAACAGTTGTTCGATCAAATGATGAAGTAGGTATGCGATTGCTTATTGAACATCTGGTCGAAAATGGTCATAAGAAAATCGCACATATTTCTGTCAATGACGGGTTAGTAGCCAAGAGCAGACGAGATGCATATAAATCAGTTATGACAAATAAAGGCCTGGAAAAATTTATTCAAATCAAATTTGCAAAGAAGGCAACCGAGACGGCTGGCTTTGATGCGGCTACTGAACTATTAGCAATGAAAGACTCACCAACAGCTATAAATTCTTACAACGACTTACTAGCAATCGGGGCCCAAGGCGCTTCTCATTCAGATATTGCAATTGTTGGTTATGACAATACATTCCTGGCGAATCTACGACAGATTTCCTTAACATCAATAGATCCAGGTAACTCTGAAATTGCTCTTAAAGCAGCCGAGCTACTCACTGAAAAACCTTTAGATACCGGAAAGAAATCCACGACTTATCTACTAGAACCTAGATTAGTAATTCGTAGCTCCTCTAAATCTCTTGCAACCCTAAAGGCGGTGCGTTGATATGAAGCTTGAAGATATTAAATCGCCATTTGATGGTTCAGTTGTTGGCCAGGCTCCTGTTGCAACAATCGCTGATATCGATAACGCAATAACAAAGGCAGTATCGGGCGCTGATTTATGGCGCCACACTCCAGCACATATTCGAAGTGCAATCTTGCTTAAAGCTGCAACACTGGCAGATGAACGCAGCGAAGAAATTGCGCAGATAATTTCTGGCGAAAATGGCAAGAGCTTGCTCGAAGCAAGAGGTGAAGCATCTAGATCTGGGGAAATAATTCGCCTTGCAGCATTCGAAGGTTCCCAACTTTATGGTTCAACCCTTCCACTTGATGCAAATAAAGGAACTGGTCTAGAAAAATTAGGATTTACCATTCGCCAACCAGTCGGTGTCGTTGTTGCAATTAGCCCATTTAATTACCCAGCACTTTTAGTACTTCATAAGATCGCGCCAGCGCTAGCAGTTGGAAATTCAGTGCTCCTAAAACCGGCTCGTTCAACGCCACTAACTGCAATTGCGCTAGCAAAATGTTTTAGTGACGCTGGGCTACCTGAAGGAGTTTTGCAAGTAATTACTGGATCTGGTGCCGAACTTGGTAGCGCCTTGGTTAAGGATCCGCGCGTTCGCAAAGTTTCATTTACTGGTTCTACATCCACCGGAGTTCAAATATCGAACGTTGCAGGTGTAAAGAAACTTTCCCTCGAACTCGGATCTTCTTGCCCAGTAGTGGTTCTTGATGATGCCGATATCGATTATGCGACTGATGCAATTGCACTCGGAGGCTATATAAATGCTGGTCAAGTCTGCATCTCGGTGCAACGGGTAATTGTCGATGAGAAAATAATGAGCAACTTCTTAGATGCTCTCAAACCAAAGGTTGAAGCAATTAAAGTCGGTAATCCAAAGAGCGATGATACAAAGGTTGGAACTTTAATAAACGAGGCTGAAGCAATTCGGGTTGAGAACTCTATTAAGCAGGCAGTAAGCGACGGTGCGGTTCTGCTTACTGGTGGCGCCCGAGATAAGACAATTATCAAACCTGCAATCGTTTGTGGTGTAAATCCAAATTCAGCTTTTGCGCAAGATGAACTATTTGGACCGGCAATTGCAGTGAGTTCTGCAAATGGAATCAAAGAGGCTATATCTCTTGCAAATAGCACGGTTTATGGCCTAGGAGCAGGAGTTTTCACTAAGAACGTTGATGTTGCAATTCAATCAGCACGCGAGATTGATGCCGGAATCATTCACATAAATTGGACGCCACTTTGGCGCGCTGACTTGATGCCTTATGGCGGACTTAAATCAAGTGGCGTTGGCAAGGAAGGTGTTCGTTCGACAGTTACAGAAATGACCGAAGAGAAAACCATAATCCTTCACGGACGAAGCTGGTAAAGGGGAACACAAATGACCAATCCAAATTACGGGGCTACAGAGCGGCTAACAGTTGGGCAAGCGGTTGTGCGTTTTATAGCGGCTCAACACACTCTCGCTGATGGCGTGAAGCGTCGATTCATTCCTGCGGCGATGGGAATTTTTGGTCACGGCAACGTTGCAGGCCTTGGTCAAGCACTTGATCAGTACAACGACATCCTTCCCTTTGTTCAAGGTCGAAACGAACAAGGTTTAACTCATGCTGCAATTGGTTTTGCTAAAGCAACAAATCGCACCCAGACATTTGCGGTTACTGCATCAATCGGACCCGGTGCGCTAAATATGGTTACACCTGCAGGTCTTGCAACGGTAAATCATCTTCCAGTTCTCTTATTACCTGGCGATTCATACACAACTCGACGTCAAGGTCCAGTTCTACAACAACTTGAACATCCACTAGGTCCAGATATTTCTGTGAATGATGCTTTTCGCCCAATCGCAAAGTATTTCGATCGCATCACACGTCCAGAACAACTTCTGTATTCACTTCCTAACGCCTTTCGGGTTCTAGCAAATCCAGCCGAAACTGGAACAGTTGTTTTAGCGCTTCCTCAAGATATTCAATCTCATGCCTTTGATTTCCCGAAGGATTTCTTTGAGGAGCGGGTGTGGAAGATTCGTCGCCCAATCCCAGATCGTGAAGATATTGGTCAAGTTGCCAAGATGATTAAGGGCGCAAAGAAGCCCTTGATAATTGCTGGCGGTGGAATTAATTACTCTTCTGCAACTCCAGAACTTGAAACTTTTGCAAATGCAACTGGAATTCCAGTTGCTGAAACCTTTGGGGGCAAGGGTGTAATTCAGAACCCAGGGGATTGGCATCTAATGGGCTTGGGCCTTGAAGGCTCACCAGAGACAAACAAATTAGTCGCGGAGGCTGATCTGATTATCTCAATCGGTACGCGCCTTACCGATTTTGCTACTGGTTCACAATCTATGTTTAATAATCCAGATGTGAAATTTGCATCGATAAATATCAAAGAACACGATGCAATCAAACAAGGTGCAGTGGCAATTCTGGGTGATGCCAAACTTTCACTAGTTGCGCTGACTGAAGCAGTTGCTGGTTACAAGATTTCATCTGATTGGGCTGCAAAGATAAAGAGCGGCGTAACAATCTGGTCAAAACAACTTGCTGAAGCGATTGATCCCGATATCGTTTTCGATAAGAAAAGCCTGCCAGATTCCGAAGAAACTAATGCGGTAATAACTCAAGGGCAGTTAATTGGACTTATGAATGAGAGCGCAAAAAGCGGCGATGTAATTATCGCTGCCGCCGGTGGTGCACCTGGTGATATCCAAAAGGCCTGGGATGCAACTAAGGGCAAGTTTGCACATTTAGAATTCGGATTTTCTTGCATGGGTTACGAGATTCCAGCAGGTATTGGAGTTCGCTTAGCAACACCGGATCAAGAGAAGCGAGTTCTAGTGTTTATTGGTGATGGCACATTTGTAATGGCACCAACTGAACTTGTGACCGCGGCGCAAGAGGGAATTAATATGACGGTAGTTGTTTCAGAGAATCATGGTTATCAAGTTATCCGTCGCCTACAAATGTGGCGAGTTGGTCATCACTTCGGGAACGAATTTAGATATCGCCAAAATGGTCCATCTGTTGCACAAGCAGGTGAAGCTAAAGGCGCTGCACCAAGACTTGAAGGCGATTATTTAGATATCGATATTGTAAAGATGTCTGAAGGAATGGGTGCGCATGCAATTTATGCAACGACCCCTACCGAAATTCGCAAGGCTCTCGCAGATGCGCGCTCATTAACTGGCCCTGTTGTAATTGTTGTTCCAACAATTCAACATGCAAATCTGCCAGCATCAAATGTTTGGTGGGATGTTGCACCTGCAGAAGTTTCAACTCAACCTTGGGTTGCTGCAATCCGCAAAGATTATGAAGCGGGTTTATCGACTCAGAAATGGCATGCGTAATGCTCGATTTCACTAATCCAAAGCAGCTAACACTCGGCACCTTTCTCGGAATGGGTGCGCCAATGGCTGCGGAGATCGCTGCCGTAGGTGGGGCGGATTGGGTGCTTCTCGATTTGGAGCATGGCGGCGGCAGCGAAGATCTAATTGGTCCAACTGTAGTTGCGGGCATGGCATATGGAATTCCGACTCTGGTACGCGTTGAATCACCAGATCGAATTCGAATTGGCCGGGCACTAGATGCTGGCGCATCTGGAGTAATGGTTCCGCGAATTGAAACTGTTGAACAAGTATTAGATGTTGTTGCACATATGTCATATCCACCATTTGGTGATCGCGGGGTTGCTACATATAACCGCAGCGCAAAGTGGGGAAGAGATCTCTCTGGACTTACCGAGAAATCAAAGGCGGCCTGCATAATCCAAATCGAGACTTTGAAAGCGCTAGAGAACGTAGAAGATATTGCAAAGATTGATGGTGTAGATCTTCTATTCGTTGGCCCACTTGATTTGAGTTTTGCGCTAGGAACCCCGCGCGATTTCAAGAGCCCTAAGTTTGTAGAAGCAACTACAAGGGTTATTGCTGCGGCAAAGGCTAATAATAAAGTTGCCGGAATTTTAGCGGCGGACGCTGCTCTGGCAGAGATTTTTATCGAACAGGGATTTAAATTTATTGCAATTGGATCCGATGCAACCCTGCTTGCTGGCGCAATTTCTAACCTAGTAACTCAACTTAAGAAGTAAGGGAAAAAGATGGCTACAGCAGTTCCAGATCGTCCAGTCGGTATTGGTCTTATTAGCGTTGGCTGGATGGGCAAAGTTCATTCCCGGGCTTATCAATCACTGCCGATTGTCTACCCAGAACTTGGAATTAAACCAAGGCTAATTATTGCTGCTGATAATGTGCAGGAGCGCGCAGATTACGCCGTTAACGTCTTGGGATATGAAAGTTCAACTCTGGATTACAAAGAGGTATTGGCTCATCCAGAAGTTGATGTCGTCTCAATCTGTGCTCCAAATTTCCTGCACGCTGAAATCGGTATTGCTGCAGCAAAAGCGGGCAAATCTTTCTGGATTGAAAAACCAGTAGGGCGAGGTGCTAACGAGACTGAAGCGGTTGAGGCTGCGGCAATCGCCGCTGGAGTTACTACAACCATTGGATTTAACTACCGAAACGCACCTGCAGTTGAACATGCTAAAACTTTGATCGCTAGTGGCGCACTTGGTCGCATAACAAATGTTCGTGGAACTTTCTTTGCAGATTATTCTGCTGAGCCAAATGGCGCACTTTCCTGGCGCTTCATCCGTAAATTTGCTGGAAGTGGAGTTCTTGGTGACTTAATGGGACACCTCGCAGATCTAGTTCAATATTTAGTTGGACCAATCGCAGAGGTAAGTGGAATTACTAAGACGATAATTACTGAACGCCCAGTTCTTGAAATGGGAAGTGGAACCCACTTTGCGGTAATCGAGGGCGGCAAGATGGAGCCAGTAGAAAATGAAGATTATGGCGGAGCGTTAATTCGCTTTGCAGATAACGCAATTGGGGCTGGCGCTGTTGGAACAATTGAAGCATCACGCGTTGCAGTTGGCCCACGCGCAAGTTATACCTTCGAAATTTATGGAACTGAAGGTTCTGTGAAATGGGATTTCGAGCGAATGAACGAGATTGAAATTGCCATTGGTCGCAAGGGCGAGCATGTTGGATACCAACGCGTAATGGCTTCACCAACTTTCGGTGATTTTTCAAACTTCCAACCGGGAGCTGGAACATCGATGGGTTACGATGATTTAAAAATTGTGGAAGCCCGTAAATTCCTTGAGGCCTACTTTGGGGGAACTGCTCTTAATTCTAATATTCACGATGCAGTATCCGCAGCAAGAGTTGTCTCAGCGATAGAGAAGTCTGCAGAATCTAAGAGTTGGATTTCAATAACTCCCGCAACTGGAACAACGGCGGCGATCGCAAAATAATGAGTTCTAATACCACCCCAATAGTTGTTGGTCTTGGACCAATCGCAGCAGAAATTGTTGCGCCAATTTTGGGTAGTGGCTTCACATATATTGAAAATCCAACCGAGAGTGATCTTTCGAAGGCAGAAGGCGCAATCGTTCGCGCGGCATTTGATTTTAATAAATCAGTTTTTGACTCCATGCCGAACTTAAAAGTTATTGCGCGCACCGGCGTAGGTACTGAATTAGTTGATTTAGCAGTTGCAGATTTACTAGGGATTCCAGTGCTTATTACGCCTGGAAGTAATACAACTGCCGTGGCTGAAGGTGCCTTCGCGCATATTCTCCATCTATCGAAACGACTTGGTCCACTTACTAAATTAGTTGCTAACGGAAAGTGGGATAAGCGAACTAACTATCCAGTTGGTGATCTTGAGAATCAGACTCTAGGCATTATTGGTTACGGTCGAATCGGAGTTCGGGTTGCGAAAATCGCAGCCGCTTTTGGAATGAAAGTTATTGCCTTCGATCCATATGCCGATGTTCCAAGCGAGATTAAAGTGGGTTTGCTAAGTGATTTACTCTCAAGATCTGATGTGATAACTCTGCATATCCCACTAACACCGGAAACGACTGGGCTATTTAGCGCAGCAGAATTCGCCAAATTAAAGCCGGGTGCGATTTTGGTTAATTGTTCGAGAGGTCCACTTATTGATTTAGATCAGGCACTGCTCGCCTTGAAGAGTGGAAAGCTAGGTGGACTTGGCTTAGATGTATTTGATCCGGAACCACCAAAACACCACGCAATATTCGAACACGAAAACGTTGTACTTACGCCTCATGTAATGGGATTGAGTAGCCAAGCAACTGTTGCAACTTATGTAATGGCGGCACAAGGTGTACGTGATGCATTAACTGGAGTTAAACCACAAGCAATAGCAAATCTAAAAAATGACAGAGACAGGAGCACCAAATGAGTGCAAAAAACGCAAAAATCGCAGCAGCACCTATTTCATGGGGAGTATGCGAAGTTCCAGGTTGGGGACATCAAATGTCACCAACGCGAGTTTTAAAAGAGATGGCAGAACTTGGGTTCAGTGCAACTGAATTTGGTCCTGAAGGTTTCTTACCAATGGAGCCAGCACTTAAAGCCTCAATCCTTAAAGAACATGGAATGACCGCGGTTGGTGGTTTCGTACCAGTAATTTTGCACAAGGCCGATCATGATCCAATTCCTGGAGTACAAAAAGAACTCGAGGGTTATGCCGCAGCAGGTGCAAAGACTTTAGTCCTTGCCGCTAACTCTGGAATAACTGGTTATGATGAAAAACTTCCAGTACTTAGTGAAACCGAATGGGATATTTTATTTAATAATTTAAATCGTATTCAGGCTGAAGCTGCAAAAATTGGGGTTAAGTCAGTGCTCCATCCACACGTTGGAACGATGGTTGAAACAGCAGATCACGTTAATCGCGTGCTTAAAGGTTCAACAATTCCATTCTGTTTAGATACTGGCCACATGATGATTGGTGGCACAGACATCGTTGCATTCTCCAAAGATCATGCCGATCGTGTTGCACATTCACATCTTAAAGATGTAAATAGCGCCATGGCAGATAAAGTTCGCAAGCATGAAGTTACTTATTACGATGGAATGATTGCCGGTCTTTACACACCACTTGGACAGGGCGATGCGAATATTCGCATAGTTGTTCGCAACCTAATAATGGCGGGCTACGAGGGTTGGTTTGTTCTCGAACAAGATAACGCTTTGAGCGCCGAACCAGCAATTGGTGCTGGTCCATTTGCCGATGCAAAAGCGAGCGTCGAATTCCTGCGCGCAGTTCTTGCAGAGTTAGTGGCTGAAGGCTTCTAAAGCTTTATAACTTGATAACTTGGCCCGTCTTAGCAGATTCGGTAGCAGCGTCAGCAAGTATTAACGCTTTGCAACCATCTTCATAAGTCGGGTTAAGTTGTTTTCCGGTATCAATACTTTCAATAAATAGCGCAAGCTCCTTGCGATAGGAAGCTGCATACCGCTCTAAGAAGAAGTCTAAATAGGGATCAAGCTGTTCACTGTGATCTGATTTGAAACTACGAACAGTCGTCGGAGCCATATTTGAAACTTGTAACATTCCCTTTTCACCAAAGGCTTCAAGTCTCTGGTCATACCCATATGCCGCATGGCGAGAGCTAATAACTGAAACTAGCTTCCCATCTGCACTACGTAAATTTGTGAGTGCGGTATCAAAATCACCCTCGGCTTTAATTTCAGAACTAAATGCATTTGTTGCAAAGGTGCTTACTTCAACGATATCTCCGACAAACCAGCGGGCAATATCGAAGTCATGAATTACTTGATCGCGAAAGATGCCACCAGAAAGTGCAACATAAGCCTGTGGTGGTGGAGCAGGATCACGACTTGTGAGAATAAGTTGTTCTAAATTACCAAGCTCTCCAGCTTTTACTCTTGCATAAACCGCTGCGAAATTTGGATCATATCTGCGGTTAAATCCAATGGAAACGTTAGTTTTAGAGTTTGCAACCTTATCTTTTATCGAGTTTGCACGTTTGATATCAAGATCGACTGGCTTCTCACAGAGCACATGTATTCCCGCATCAATTGCGCGGCTGATTAAATCCACATGCGTTGGGGTAGGAGAGCCAACAATAATTGCATCTACATCGCCTTTAGAAAAAATATCATCTACGTTGGTTGTGTATTTTGCACCATATTGATTTGCAAGCTTTGCAGCGCTCTCTTCGATTGCATCAACAATCACTGCAATTTCTGCGCCAGGTGTGTCATTAACACTTCCAGAGTGCACGATACCGATTCGACCAGCTCCGATAACACCGATACGTAAATTCTTCTTACTCATTGATCCCCCTGTTGTTTCTCAGGGCTAAATACTAGTTATAGAAAGCGGGTTTTGTGGCGTAAGTTGCTGCTTCTTTTTCGCCACTGTGAAGTGATTTCAATCCGGCTTCAACAACTGCGACCGACATATAACCATCCCACGCATTTGGACCGCCAAGTTGTCCAATTTTCGCACCACTAATCCAAGATTGAATTTCATCATCATAGGCACGAGCAAATCTTGTTAAATATGAAACGTGTTCTGCAGTGCTAGAACGACCTGATTCCCAAGTGGTCATTCCATTGGACCGGCCAATTTCACTGACGCCTTTCTGGAACACTGCTTCAGTAATTACTTGATATCCAAATTGGACAGATACATTCATCTCAACTGTTGCAATCACACCAGATTCGGTTTCAAGTAAGACCAAAATTGGCTCGTTCAAACGCTCTGGCGCCAATTTATTTCGTTTCAGCTGCTTTACTTCTGCGGAAACAATAGGCGATCCAGTTAAAAATCGAACGATATCGATCTCATGTGAAACAGAATCCGCAATCAACATATCGTTTCCATACCACTCTGGAACTGAGGGATTTCGATGAGCACAATGCAGAGCCAATAATTCGCCAAGATGTGCACCAGAAATCTGCTTCTGTAGCTGTATATAACCTTCATCGAATCGGCGCATAAAGCCAACTTGCATTACCTTTTTGCCACTTTTGACTTCCGCATCGACGACTCGAAGAGCTGATGGAACATCAGGAGTCATTGGTTTCTCACATAAAACTGGAATTCCTGCGGCGATAATTGGCATAAGTACTTCTTCATGGAAGGCACCTGGTGTTGCAACAAGTGCGGCATCAATCAAGCCACTAGCAATTGCATCAGTGATATTCGCGAATTCTTTTGCTTCCGGTGCGTGCGCAAGTGCAGCTGCGGCACGGGTTGAATCTGGCTCAACAATCGCGGTAACAACTGCTCCAGACATCCGAGTATTAATTCGAATAATATGGTCGGTGCCCATTGCACCAGTGCCGATTACGCAAACGCGAAGATCTGCCATGCCCTCTTAGCCGACCATTTCAACATCACGCTTATTCGTACCGGTGTGAATGCAGCTTAGATTTGAATCCAACTTGGAGCAGCCCTCACAAAGCAAGATAAGTTCATGACAGCTAGCTGTCGCACAGTTAAAGAAGGTATTTGTCTTAGCCTGACATCTTTCGCACTCACCAATTACCTTGGTCTTCGTCGAGAAATCAATTGCCATGCGCGCATCGAATGTGAAGAGTGAACCCTCCCAATGCGAGTCATCGCCAAACTTATTTCCATAGCGAACTATGCCGCCTTCAATCTGATAGACCTCTTTGAATCCACGTTTGACCATTACCGCAGATAAAATTTCACAACGAATTCCGCCGGTGCAATATGTGACGATTGGCTTATCTTTGATGTAGTCATACTTTCCACTCTCGATCTCTTTAATGAAATCTCGGCTAGATTCAACATCAGGAACAATTGCGCTCTTAAACTTGCCAATCTTCGCCTCAAATGCATTTCGGGCGTCAAAGAAGACGACCTCATCGCCCCGTTCTTCAACTAATTTATCGACCTCGTATGGTTTTAAATGTTTTCCGCCATTTATTACACCACTCTCATCAACATCAATCTCAGCAGGGCTGCCAAATGCCACAAGTTCATCTTTTACGCGGACGTTAAGCCGAGGGAAATCATCGCCAGTTCCACCAGACCACTTGAAATCAATCTTTTTAAATCCTGGGTACTTCTTTGTTGTCTTGACATATTTCTTAAGGGCAGACATATCTCCGCCAATAGTTCCATTGATGCCTTGCTTTGAAACCAGAATTCGGCCCTTTATATTTAAGGATTCACAGAGCGCTTGTTGCCAGAGGCGAACCGCTTCAGGATCACCGATAGGGGTGAAGCCGTAATAGAGAAGTATCTTCTGGATTTCCACAGTGCAATCTTAACGACTCAACCGTTAGGATTGAAACGTGGAATACCGGAAGATCTGGCGTCAATTGCCAAGCGCTCTTCGCAAGACCATCGTCTCGGTTTTTGGCTTCACGCTCATTGCAATTGGTGGAGTTCTATTAATTCTGCCTGGGCCATTTACTCTGCCACCAGTTATCGCAGGCCTATTTATTTTGGCTCTGGAATTCACCTGGGCTAGATCCCTGCTCACAAAGGCGCAAGATTCGGCGAAAATGATAGATCCAAGAAAGTTTAAAAAGCGTAAACCAAAGGATTTATAAAAAGAAGATTTTTTAAAATTGTGTAAGAATTCGCATGTGTCCCGGGGGTCGGTGTAATTCCGAACCGGCGGTGAAAGTCCGCGAACTGATTGAAAATCTCAATCGGCCGATTTGGTGAAATTCCAAAACCGACAGTTAGAGTCTGGATAAAGGAACACGAGGAGATAAGTCATGTCCATTTTAAAATGGTTGTTTGAAGCACAGATTCAATTCGGAAGTAAATCAATTGCTTGGCGCGAAGTTATAGGTGGAACTCTTGGCCTATCAAGTGCAGTCCTAGGTTTAAAGCGAAAGGTATTTGCCTGGCCAGTTGGAATTATTGGCGATGCGCTACTTTTCACAGTTTTTCTCGGTGCAGTATTTTCATTTGGTGCAGATGATCAAGCAAAGAATTTCTATGGCCAAGCTAGCCGAAACCTATTACTAATTGTTGTAAGTGTTTACGGCTGGATTCGTTGGTCACAACATCAACGTTCCGGTGGGGGAGACAAGCCACCTGTAACACCACGTTGGACGACAACGAAAGAGAAGCAATATTTAATTCCCGCAATAATTATTTTCTACCTCGTTGCTTATCAAATCTTCAAGGCTCTTGGTGAATCAGGAACTTGGTTAACGGTTGATACTTGGATCTTTACTGGCACTGCGCTCGCTACTTACGGCATGAGCCGTGGCTATGTCGAGTTCTGGTTGGTCTGGGTCGCAGTTGATGCCGTAGGTGTTCCATTCGCATTTAAGAATGGGTATTACCCAACTGGAACCTTGTATGCGATCTATCTGCCATTCGTAATTTGGGGCTTTATTTCTTGGCTCAAGATTTCGAAGAATGAGAAGGAAGCTATTTCCTAAATTGCCCGTATCCTTTGCGATATGACCAATCATGGAAACATGTACGGACCTGCCTTTACCTTCCTTGGCATTCCTGCATGTGATTTAGATGATCCATCGACTTACAAAGGTGCCGATGTAATAATCGTCGGCGCCCCAATCGATTCTGGAACTTCACATCGATCTGGCGCAAAGTTTGGACCACAAGCAATTCGTGGTGGCGATTATTTACCACACGATGGTTCAAGACCACATCTTGCACTTCGCACTGATGGCCTAAAAGATCTAAAAGTTTTTGATGCTGGAGATTTGTTAATGCCTGGGGGAGACCTCGTTAAATCACTTGAAGTTTTGAAAGCTGCAACTGAAAAGATTTCACGTGCCGGAATAATTCCAGTTGTTCTTGGCGGCGATCATTCAATTGCATCCGCAGATGTTGCCGGTATTGCAACGCACCGTGGCAAGGGCAAGATTTCGATGATCCACTTCGACGCTCATGCCGATACTGGTGAAGATCAATTCGGCGCACTCGTTGGGCATGGAACCCCAATGCGCAATCTAATTAACAACGGCTATGTTCGCGGCGATCGCTTCCTACAACTAGGACTTCGTGGCTATTGGCCGGAAGCTAAAACTTTAAATTGGATGCGCGATCAAGGTATGCGCTCCTACGAGATGACTGAAATTCACCACCGTGGATTAAATGCAGTGCTAGATGAATCTTTCGCAACCCTCACAAATGAATGTGATGGCGTCTTCTTATCTGTCGATATTGATGTTGTTGATCCAGGAATGGCACCAGGTACTGGAACTCCAGAACCCGGTGGAATGACTAGCCGTGAATTGCTCGAAGCGGTTCGTCGTATCTGTCTCGAACTTCCAATTGTTGGCATCGATATTGTCGAGGTTGCCCCACCATTTGATAACGCAGATATAACAGCAATTCTTGCTAACCGTGTTGTACTCGAAGCTCTATCTGCAATTGCAAAACGTCGCAGCGGTTCTACATATAACCCAACACAGAACCTTTTAGATCGTTAACTTAAAGAGTTGCCAGAATCATTTCGATATCGGAAATTTTGGTCCACGGGTTAACAATTGCAAAACGCAATATCGGCTTACCTTCATGCGAAGATGGGGGAATAAAGCCAATCTGATCAGCTAATAACTTATCACTCCACTTTTGATAGTCGCTCTTCTCCCAACCCTTACGGGTAAAGGCCACGATTGAAAGTTCAGGTTCGCACAATAATTCCAAATTTGGATGCTTCTTAACTAATTCAGCGGCTTGTTTCGCAACAGTCAACGATTGCTCCATCGCCTCGGTATATGCATCGACGCCATGGGCGGCAAGTGAGAACCAGAACGGCAGACCGCGAACTCGCCTAGTTAAATGAATCGCATAATCAGATGGATTCCATGATTCATCTTGCAGCGTTTCTAAATAAGATGCATGTTGGGTGTGTACATCCTTTGCCAATTTTGGATCGCGGTAAACAAGGGCACAAGCATCGAATGGTGCAAATAACCACTTATGTGGATCAACGATAAATGAATCGGCGTTCTCAACACCGCTAAATAATGGGCGCACAGATGGCGCACATAATGCAGCCAGACCATAAGCACCATCAACATGGAACCAAATATTGCGATCGTGTGCTGCCTTACCAACGCTCTCTAAGTTATCTATTATTCCAAGGTTAGTTGTTCCAGATGTCGCAACTACCGCAAATACTCGTACCTCACCACCAGCATGCAATTTATCGATGGCATCGCCAACAGTTTCACCCTGCAACTTTCCATTTGCATCGGTAGCAATCTTTAAAACACCAACATCCATAACGCTGGCTGCACCAACAATTGATGAATGGGCCTCTTCGCTGCATGCAACAGCAAATCGTTTTACATCTGGAAACTTCTTCCGGGCTTCGGCTCTTGCGACAACAAGTGCTGAAAGATTTCCTATCGTTCCACCCTGAACAAAAACTCCGCCAGAACTTTGAGGTAAACCTGCCATATTCGATAACCATCGCAACGCTTGATTTTCGGCAAAGACTGCGCCAGCACCTTCCTGCCAAGATCCGCCATACAAAGCACTTGCACCAACAACTAAATCAAAGAGGTTCGCAAATTCACTTGGTGCAGATGGAATGAATGCGAGGTTGCGTGGATGATCGGTAGAAATACATGCTTTCGCTAGTACCTCAGTAAAAACTTCTAGCGCTTTCGCTCCACCCAAACCCTTTGAAGTAATTGTGTTTCCAACTTCATTAAATAAATCTTCAGCAGTTCTTGGTCCATCTAAAGGGGGATCACTCTTTAAGCGTTCAAGGCTGTATGCCAAAACTTCTTTTGCAAGTGCCTCTACTTCGGGTGTGAACTCATGCATAACCAAGAGTCTGCCATACCCCAAAACATGAAGCATAAGTGGGTTGTAAGGGACTCGAACCCCAATAAGGGTTATGTACTCACATGGTCCACATATAGATGTAACCGATCTTGAACTATCTCCCATAGTAGGGATGTGGTCTGACAATTACTAGATTTTGAACAGATTTAGGATGGATTTGGGCGAATCTTGCCCCTTTAGGTTTAACAATCTTTCAAGACTTCCTTGTTTTAATGAGTGCTAGCACTTACGATTAAGACATCTAATTTAGGCACGGTTCCTAACCGCCTACCCTTCGCAGAGTCTGGGCTTAGCTCTTCTCTTTGCGTAGGGGTTACTTACGAAAGGGGTTGAGCCTGATGCGTAGAAACTTATTCGCAATATTTACGATTGCTGCAGTAGTAAGTGGAGTTCTAGCTCCAATCCAATCTTTTGCTGGCCCAACGGCCACACCTGGTAAGAGCCAAGGTAATGGACCTTGTGCAACAAGTGGATCTACAAACTCTCAAACTCAGAGTACAAAAAATACCAACAAAGAGTGTCTCGCCGCCGCCGCAAAGGTTGCAATTACTCGTGCATCAGTTGGAACTGCCCGTAAAACGGCATTTACAACGCAACCTCAGATCACAATTCAAGATTCAGGTGGTAACACAGTCACATCATCTGTTGTTGTGGTAACCGCCACTGTTAGCGCTGGTGGCACCCTGGTTGGCACCACTACAGCGACAGCATCCACTGGTGTTGCAACTTTCACGGGCTTGGGCGTTGATGGCACTATTGGAGTTACATACACAATTACCTACACCGCTGTGGGTTTAACTGTTGCAACTGCCACAGTAACTCTTACTGGCACTACCTGTAATGGAATCTTTACATGTCAGGTGGGCGATACTGGTCCAGGTGGAGGAAAGATTTTCTATGTTGCCGCCTCATCTGGTTTTACCTGTGGTGCAACGCTAAGTGAGACGTGTTACTACCTTGAGGCAGCACCTACTTCAGGAACTAGTGCGTGGGCAGATGTACTGCTGGCCTGGTCTACGGGTGCCAACCAAAGCGTCTCGGTACCAAATGCAAATGGAACTGCTATCGGAACTGGATATAAAAACTCATTGGCTATTGTTGCTCAAACAGGCAACGTGACATTATCCTCTGCAGCGGTTGCAGCCCGCGGCTATGGTGGCCCTAATTCTTTATCGGATTGGTACTTACCATCAAAAGATGAACTCGATCAACTTTACTCACAGAAAACAGCTGTTGGAGGTTTCGTGGAGGCCGTATACTACTGGTCCTCGACTGAGGTCAATGTCATAGGGGCCAACGCGTGGCTCAACAATGGGTCCAACACTGGTAAGGAGTCACCCGAGTACGTCCGGCCAGTGCGGGCTTTTTAATTATTCACCAATTAACCAATTCAACTTTAAAACAGTCGGTATAAGTGTTAGCGCGGTGTTAGGAAAGTGTTAGCAAGAAACGATAAAACTAAATAAGAAATTAATTTAGCGCAGAAATCACGCGTAAACCGTGTGGGTTGTGAGGGACTCGAACTACATATCCTTCATAGGCCACATATGGATTCAATTGATCTTGATCCACGACCCACATTAGGGATGTAGTCTGACAATTACTAGATTCTGAACTGGATTACGGGTTTTTGGGCGGATCTTGCCCCTTTAGGTTTAATAATCTTTCAAGGCTTCCTTGATTTAGTGAATGCCAACTCTCATAATTATCAGACAGTGAGGCACGGCTTCGAACCGTCCACCAATCGCAGAGGCTGGGCTTAGCTCAACTTAGAGAGGGCGCACGAGATGTTTGCAGCAAAGAAGTCAAATTTTGCCTTAGGTATTTTGATATTTTCTCTTTTTGTCTCTGTAATGCCACAAGCCATTGCTGGAAATCCTCCAACTTCGATACCTGGCAAATCCCCAAATCCAAAATGCAGTACATCTTCGAATTCAAGCCCAACCGCAAAAGTATCAGTAGTTAAGAACTCAAATAAGGAGTGCGTGCAATTACAAACCAACCTTATAGGATTGTGGACTTTTGAAGGATCTAATCTAGGAGCAGATACTTCTGGCTTTTATAATTTAACTCCTCAATCTGACTCTTCTCAACAAGTGCTGCCGCTAAAAACAAGTCAAGGTAAATACGGGAGTGGTCTTCACCTTCAACAAGGTGCCTACCTTGGGTTATTAGGTGGCGTGCAAGGCCTACCAGCTGGGAATACTTCTTTCACATATTCGGCTTGGATCAAACCAGACGGTCAAGGATCTTCTAATGGTGGAATTCTTGCTTATGGTCGGTCTGGCTACAATCTGTGTAATTCTTTGAGGCTAAATGGATGGAACGGAATTTGGCATTATTGGTATGCCAATGACTTTGGTTTTAGCGTAGATAATTCATTGGTGGGGAATTGGAGTCATATTGCATCAACTTATGATTCAAGCACTGGTGAAAGAAAGTTGTATTTAAACGGTATCCTCATGAATACAGAAATACCAAATGCACCAGATTTCATTTCGGAAGATTTATTAATTGGTAAGACTACGGCGGACAGCACTTTCTCTGGAACTTTAGACGAAGTTGCAATATTTAGATCTGCTTTGACTCAAGTACAAATATCTCAAGTTATGGATGGTATTTATGGTTAATTCCAAGTGGGTTGTGAGGGA
>WLIT01000025.1 GCA_009726125.1 Actinomycetota bacterium
ACGTTCAAGAGTGAATTTTGGTGATTCGTATGCCGAAGCAAAACGTTTGATATCCATATGCCATAAATCCATTGTTGGTTCGCCAGCAACAATCCACTCTGCTACAACTTTGCCAATACCGCCTGCCCCCGCGATTCCGTGAGCACAAAATCCAGCAGCGACATAGAAGCCACCCACTGATGTTTCACCTAAACAAAATTCATTATCTGGGGTAAACCCTTCTGGGCCATTAATGAAATTTTTAACGCCAATCTCCCCCATAATCGGTACGCGATTCGCAGCGTTAATTGCAATATCTTCAAAGCGATCCCAATCTGGATTAAGTAGCTTTGCATTGAAATCTGCAGGTATGGCGTCGAAAGAATCGTGACTTGTCTGCCAAGCTTTAGAATTACGTTCATATCCGCCCATTAACAGACCTTTAACTTCTTGTCGGAAATAAATTAAATTATCTGGATCTCGAAGTGATGGAAGCATCGGTGAATTATCTGGTAGAAAGTTCTCAGTTATTAAATATTGATGGCTCATTGGAATAATTGGGATTCGAACACCAAGCATTCGACCAATTTCTGCGGCAAACATGCCACCGCAGTTGACAACAATTTCACATTCAATCTCGCCCTTATCAGTCAAAATTGAATTAATCTGATTATTCTTAGCGCTTATCTGCAAAACTCGAGTGTTGGTAAAGATCTTAACTCCACCTCTTCGAGCTCCGCTTGCAAGCGCATGAGTTAATTGTGAGGGATCAACTTGACCGTCAGTTGCCATATAGCATCCGCCAATAATTCCTTCAGTGTTAATTAGTGGAAAAAGTTCTGCAATCTCTTTAACACCAATCTCACTTAGGTCTAACCCAAAAGTTTTTGACCACCCAATTTGACGGCGGATCTCCTCCATGCGCTCTACCGTTGAAGCAATCTTTATGCTTCCGCATTCTCGCCAACTTGCGGGAGTTTCAGTCATCTCTAACTTTCTATAGAGATCAACAGAATGCATATTCATTTTTGTCAGAGTTGGATCGGCTCGCAATTGCCCGACTAGTCCTGCGGAATGAAAGGTTGATCCACTGGTCAAATCGGATCGATCTAAAAGAAGTACGTCGCGCTCTCCGAGTTGCGCAAGATGATAAGCAACTGAAGCGCCACCAACGCCACCGCCAATAATTACAATCTTTGCGCGCTGCGGAAGTACTTGTGCCGACACCCACCAACTGTATCCTTTCTCGATGAGCAGTTCCACTAGTGACTTCGATGAAATTCTTAATTTAGTACCGAGGTTGCAAACGCGAATTTCCGTCACTGAATTATCGGGTGGGCTGACAAATAGAAATCTCAAGATTACAACTCCTGCTGGGAATTATGTTGCTCGGATCTCCAGCAATAAATCCGCTCTCCTATCAATTGACCGACAATCTGAATACGAAAATTCCAAGATTGCGGCTAGTGCTGGCATCGGTGCAGAAGTTTACGAATTCCTGCCAGAGTTTGGATTATTAGTGATTGGGTACATCGATGGAAAGACTTTTGGCGCTGATGATGTCGGAAAGAATTTGAAATCAATTGCTGAAAGTTGTAAAACTCTACATTCTGCGGCGCCCTTTGTAAGTGATTTTGATATGTTTGTAATACAACAGAGGTATCAAAATTTAGTGAAAAGTATTGGATTTAGATTCCCTAAGAATTATCACAATTATGCAGATCATATTATCCAAATGAAGCGCGCTTTTGCGGTGCTAGATGAGAGCAAAGTCCCATGTAACAATGATTTACTACCAGCAAATTTTATTAATGATGGCGAACGAATTCGACTGATTGATTATGAATATTCTGGAAATAATGATGCATGCTTTGAGTTAGGCAACATTTGGAGTGAAGCAAAATTGCCAAGGCAGGCTCTAGATGATTTAGTGAGCGCTTACTACGGGGGAATCAGGCCAGAAAAAATTGCTAGGGCGTGGCTCTTTGCACTCCTAGCTAAATATGGGTGGACTCTTTGGGCCTCGATTCAAAGTTCGATTTCTGACTTAGATTTTGATTTCTGGAGTTGGGGCGCAGAGAAGTATGAAGACGCTCAAAAGAGCTTTGCAAGTAGAGAATTTGAAGAGGCTCTCTTTGAAGTTACTAGAAAATCTTAATTACCTTACTAAATATCGTAAAGAATTAAGCGTCAATCCGATCGCGAGCAATATCCGCAGTTGAAATAAATTCTTTACGAGGTGCGACCTCGTTGCCCATAAGCAGTTCGAACATTGATTCCGCGGCGCTGGCATCTTTCATTGTGATTCGACGTAAGGTGCGGTGCGCAGGATCCATAGTGGTCTCGCGAAGTTGATCTGCATCCATCTCGCCCAAACCTTTGTAACGCTGAATTGGTTCTTTCCAACGCTTACCGGCTTTAGTTAAGTCTGCAGTCATCTTCTTCATCTCATCATCGGAATATGTGTAATGAACTTCCCCACGCTTTCCACCTACAACTTCAATGCGGTGCAATGGTGGCATTGCGGCAAAGACTCGACCATCTTCGATAAGTGGACGCATATAACGTGAAAGCAGAGTTAGAAGCAGACAACGAATATGTGCGCCATCGACATCAGCATCTGACATCAAAATTATGCGCCCATATCGAGTGTCATCAAGAGTGAAGGAGCGACCGGAACCGGCGCCAATTACTTGAATGATTGAGGCGCATTCGTTGTTCTCAAGCATCTGTGAAAGTGAGGCTTTCTGGACGTTCAAAATCTTTCCACGGATCGGCAGAATTGCTTGAAATTCTGAGTTACGAGCCGCCTTTGCGGTGCCAAGTGCAGAATCGCCCTCGACGATATAGAGCTCGGTGCGATCAGTGTCATCTGATCGGCAATCAGAAAGCTTTGTTGGAAGCGAAGAACTCTCAAGTGCGTTCTTGCGACGCTGAATATCTTTGTGGGCTCGTGCAGAGATGCGAGTACGGGATGCGCCAGCAACTTTCTCCAAGATCATTTTGCCGGTGGCTTTATCAATTCGCTTAGTGGTTGCGAAGAACTTCTTCATCTCTTCTGAGACTACTGCAGTAACAATCTTGGTCGCCGCGGCAGTTCCTAATACTTCTTTGGTCTGACCTTCAAATTGTGGTTCTGACATTCGTACGGTTACGACCGAGGTAAGGCCTTCAAGAACATCATCTTTAATTACATCTACTTCATTATTCTTTATCGTCTTTGTAGCACGAAGGGCATCATTAAAGGCTTTGGTGATTGCGCGCTCGAAACCTAGTACATGGGTTCCACCCTTAGGTGTTGAAATAATATTTACAAAACTCGACAAAGTATTGTCATAAGCATTGCCCCACTGCAGCGCAATGTCGACGTCCATCTCACGATTAACTTCGGTAGGCATCATGTGCCCTTTTTCATCTAAAACAGGAACGGTTTCGGTGTATTCACCTGATCCGGTTAACCGAATTACTTCACCGATTGGATCATCAGGGCGAAGGAAAGAACAGAATTCAGAGATCCCGCCTTTGTGGAAGAACTTCTCGGTGGTCTTAGTCTTGGCCCGATTGTCATTAACGATAAGTGTTAAGCCAGGAACAAGGTATGAAGTTTGACGTGCGCGAGCGTAAATATCTTCGATTGCAAGCTCGGCCTCTTTTAAGAAAATCTGACGATCGGCCCACCACTTAATTCTAGTGCCGGTAACTTTGGCATTTACTTTTCCGATTACGCGAAGTCCGGAACTTTCAGTAAATGGCGCCTTCGGTCCATCACCATCAAAGATTCCAGCATTACCGCGTTGGAAAGACATCCAATAAATTTTTCCATTTCGATCAACTTCAACATCAAGTCGTGATGCAAGTGCATTAACAACTGATGCACCTACTCCGTGCAGGCCACCAGATGCAGCATAAGATCCGCCACCGAATTTTCCACCAGCATGCAATTTAGTCATAACAACCTCAACACCAGTTAGTCCGGTCTTAGGTTCTTTATCCACTGGGATTCCACGACCATCGTCATGAACTTCTACCGAGCCATCTGATTCCAAATTAATTTCAATATTTTTGCAATGTCCGGCAAGTGATTCATCAACTGAGTTATCAATAATTTCCCAGAGACAATGCATGAGTCCGCGCGAATCGGTTGTACCGATATACATTCCAGGACGTTTGCGAACTGCATCGAGGCCCTCTAATACGGCGAGATCTTTGGCGTTATAGCCATTTTCTGTTGTTGAGCCTAGATCGTCGGTACCCACGGAGATGAAGGTTATCTTGTGAAAGGGGAAAACCTTGGTTGATTGCAACCTCTTTGCAGAAAAATATTAAATCAGGGCATTTACCGGAAATTATCTGCGATTTATGACACGCCCGAGCGTGAATTTACCTATTTTAACGAGCGGGGAATAAACCTTTCGTGGTTTGATGTTCCCCTAGGGAAGAACACCAACTGAGTTAGAGGAGCGAAATGACCGAGCAAATTATTCTCGAAACCACACCGCTCAATGCTGTCGATCGCTGCGATCGCTGCGGAGCCCAAGCATACGTTCGTGCGGTAATGCTAAATGGTGGCGAGCTCTTGTTCTGCGGACATCACGCTAAGGAATACGCTGAAAAATTAAAGCCAGTAGTTAGAGCAATTCAAGATGAAACTGCAAAGCTATCTGCAGTCTCATCTAATGTTAACTAATTAAATATTTACTTCTTAATCTAAATAATCGCGAAGAACTTGTGAACGCGATGGGTGACGTAGTTTTGACATCGTCTTAGATTCAATTTGGCGGATCCGCTCGCGTGTAACGCTGTAAACCTTGCCGATTTCATCCAAAGTTTTTGGTTGGCCATCTGTTAAACCAAAGCGCATTTTCACAACGCCGGCTTCACGTTCGGACAAAGTACCAAGAACTGAATGCAATTGCTCTTGAAGTAGCGTGAATGAAACTGCATCAGCAGGAACAATCGCTTCAGAGTCTTCGATTAAATCTCCGAATTCAGAGTCGCCCTCTTCGCCTAGTGGAGTGTGAAGTGAAATTGGCTCGCGGCCATACTTCTGAACTTCAACAACTTTCTCTGGCGTCATATCAAGTTCTTTAGCAAGCTCTTCTGGTGTCGGTTCGCGACCAAGGTCTTGAAGCATCTGGCGCTGAACCCGGGCAAGTTTGTTAATGACTTCGACCATGTGGACTGGAATACGAATTGTGCGAGCCTGGTCAGCCATTGCGCGGGTAATCGCTTGGCGGATCCACCACGTTGCATAGGTTGAGAACTTGTAACCCTTTGTATAGTCGAACTTTTCAACTGCGCGAATCAAACCGAGGTTTCCTTCTTGAATTAAATCTAAGAACAACATACCGCGGCCGGTGTAACGCTTTGCAAGGGAGACCACAAGTCGAAGGTTTGCCTCAAGCAAGTGATTCTTAGCGCGCTTGCCATCGAGAACTAATTGCTCGAGCTCTCGCTTGTACTTCTTATCAATCTTCTTTTCGTGCTTAATGATTTCTTCGGCGAATAGCCCAGCTTCCACGCGAAGTGAAAGATCTACTTCCATCTCCGCGTTAAGAAGTGGAACACGTCCGATCAGCTTTAGATAATCCTTAACTGGGTCGGCTGTTGCACCTGCAGTTAGAACTGTCTGAACCGGGGCATCATCTTCTTCAGAGTCTTTGATAGTGAAAGCATTTGCTTCATTCTGAGATTCTTCGGCGACGTTTACGACGCGAATCTCATTCTCTTTCTCATCTTCAATGATCTCTTTAACTTCTTCAACCAGGGTTTCAAGATCTTCTAGCTCAACTTCTTCTAGCTCAACTTCTTCGCCATCAATCTTTGTAACGATTGTCTTTCCTGACTTGCCAACAACTGGGGCTTTCACGCCAGTTAGACCATTTAAACCAAGTGCAGCAAGGCGCTTTGCTTCAAGTTCAGCTTTTGTTGGAAAGAGCATCTTGCCAGAGGATTTAGGTGCGGCCTTTTTTGCAGATTTAGTTGCTGCGCCTAATTTCTGCGCCTCTAACTCTGCTTTAGTTGGAAAGCGACGAGGACCAGCAGACTTCTTAGCAATCTTTTTTACTGCAGTTTTCTTTGTACTTTTCTTAACAGCAGTTTTCTTTGCAATAACTTTTTTAGTCGCTGTTTTTTTCACTGTCTTCTTACTACTGGCGCCATTTTTTTGCGCACGAATTCCAGCCACAATTTATCCTTTGGTTTGCATTTTTTTGCTGGGCCTCTGATCGGACCAGCGAAACTTGCTTGGCTATATTATAAATTGTCCACAGGCATTTATGCACATCCGAGAAGGCCAAACTCGCCAAAAATTAGCGGTTCGAGTTTCCCGTTACCCCGATTGCGAGCGCATCTCGGAGGACGTTTCCCACGGTTTCGACCTCAATTAGGAAGCCGTCATGGCCAAATGGTGAAGAAATCGTGACTAGCGGCAGCGCAGTCGGGGTTAATTCGACAATCTCTTCCTGAAGTCTGGGCCAGAAGAGGCGATCTGAATCGATCGAGATGACGACAACTGGGATTTTGATTGTGCCAAGGGCTTCTGCCACACCCCCGCGGTCGCGACCAACATCATGGGAGTTCATAGCCTCGGTAAGAGCGATATAGGTGTTGGCATCAAATCGCTTCGCCAACTTAGCTGCTTGATGATCTAAATAGGACTCGACGGCATAACGTCCAGTGTCATCGCCCTGAAGTTCGCGGCCAAAGCGCACATCCATCTCAGTTTCGGTGCGATATGTGAGATGCGCAATTCGACGAGCGATACCCATGCCCTCTGTTGGACCTTGCTCTTGGTCGTAATAATCTCCGCCGTTGAAATGCGGATCCGATTTAATTGCTCGAATTTGAATTGAGGCTGCTCCAATTTGATCACCGGTGGCAACAGCAGATGATCCAATCGTGCAAATTGCATTAACGCGGTCTGGATGCTGGATCGCCCATTCAAGTGCGCGCATTCCACCAAGTGATGGGCCGACAGCCAGAATGTAATGTGAAATACCTAGAGCATTTGTTAACACAAGTTCTGCGGCAACCATGTCACGAACACTTACTGTTGGAAATCTAGAGCCCCAGCGTTTTCCATCAGGTGCAATCCACGATGGTCCGGTACTCCCCTGACATCCGCCAATAACATTTGGGCAGATGATGAAATATTTATCGGAATCAAGTGGCAGACCAGGGCCAACCATCGAAGGCCACCAACCTGGAACATCAGACCAGCCAGTCATTGCATGATTAACTAAAACTGCATTATCGCCAGCTGCGTTTAACTTGCCCCAAGTTTGATATGCGATTGTTGTGTCAAGAAGTTTCTCGCCAGATTCAAGTTCTAAATCACCTATTTTTAGAAATTGGCGATCACCAGGGTCGTGGGAATCAAGCCACGCCCCAGTGATATGACAATTACAATTGCTCTCCATGGGATTAGTTTCGCAGATTAATTATTTTGCTGCGGCGAAACCATCGGTGATATCAGCCTTAATATCTTCGATGTTTTCGATACCGACAGAGAGGCGAATTAAACCAGGTGTAACACCTGCAGTTAATTGCTCTGCTGGGCTCAATTGTGAGTGAGTTGTTGATGCTGGGTGAATAACCAGCGAACGAACATCACCGATATTAGCGACGTGAGAGTGCAACTTAAGCGCTTCCACAAACTTCTTACCTGATTCAATTCCACCTTTGATTTCAAAGGAGAGAACTGAGCCTGAACCAGTTGGCGCATACTTTGTAGCCAACTTGTACCAAGGTGAAGATGGAAGTGATGCGTAATTAACCTTCTCAACTTGTGGTTGCTTCTCAAGCCAAGTAGCTAGCGTCTTTGCATTTGATAAATGGCGCTCGATACGAAGTGAAAGAGTTTCCAGCCCTTGGGCCAATAACCAAGCATTAAATGGGCTCACTGCAGCGCCAATATCGCGAAGTAGAGTTAGGCGAATCTTGAAGATGTAGGAAAGGTTTGCACCAAATGCGGAACCGACGCCAAGAGCATCTGCATAAACCAAACCATGGTAACTAGGGTCTGGTTGATTGAAGCCTGGGAAGCGATCCTTGTGTTGGGCATAATCAAACTTGCCGGCATCAACAATTGCGCCAACAACGGATGTTCCATGGCCTGATAAGAACTTAGTTGCAGAGTGGACTACAACATCTGCGCCATATTCGATTGGGCGAATTGTGTATGGAGTTGCGACAGTGTTGTCAACGATTAATGGAACACCATTCTTATGTGCAACCTTAGCAATCGCTTCGATATCTAGAATGTCATTCTTTGGATTAGCAATAGTTTCACCGAAGAAGGCCTTGGTATTTGGCTTTACTGCCGCTTGCCAAGATTCTGGATCATCAGGATTATCAACGAAGGTTACTTCGATACCGAACTTTGGAAGTGTGTAGTGGAACAAGTTATAAGTTCCGCCGTAAAGACTTGGTGAAGAAACAATATGATCACCAGCTTCAGCAACGTTCAAGACTGCAAATGAAGTTGCTGCAGAACCAGATGAAACTAGAAGCGCTGCAACTCCACCTTCGAGTGAAGCGATACGTTGTTCAACTGCATCTTGAGTTGGATTCATGATGCGGGTATAAATATTTCCCATTTCTGCTAGACCAAAGAGATCTGCTGCATGCTTGGTATCACGGAATTGATATGCCGTTGTTTGATATATCGGAAGTGCGCGCGCGCCAGTTGTTGGATCAGCAACTTGTCCGGCATGAACTTGGCGGGTTTCAAATGATGCTTTATCTAATGAAAATGACATTACAGACCTCCCAGAAATTTAGGGGGTAGCGATTTTTATTCGTTACCCACGCTTGCCAATTGCAATTTGCAACTGACCCGGTCTTCACCCGGAGCACCCCACCGTGGTGGAGGGTTGCCGTCCAGTAAGCCGGGGCTAAAACCTGGAACTCGTGACCTTGGTGAAATTGTAAATAACTTAAGTTGTGATGTCTAATCGCTAATTATTTGCAAGAGCCTCGATGAAGCTGGCTAGCACGCTCGAATATTGATCGAACTTTGGGCCGGGATTTAGATTCTCGTCAACTAGCAAATCGGCCCGATTTTCGAGCATGATTGAACGCACCCTCGGTTCGGTGCCATAGAACTTGAGTGGCACATAAGTTCCTGCATAAGGCTGATTGAAAACCACAGGACCAAAGGCAGAGAAGTGAGCACTGGCTAATTGGGAAAGTTCTGGTGGCGTATGGAATTCATCGGTACCGATACAAACTGATGGTCGTTGCTGTCCATGATTGACGGCATTTATGTGTTGTTCAACTCGGTATGAATGGAAATCAATAATCGTAACTTGACCACATTCACGCAATTTAGATCTAACCAAATCGGTGAAAGCTTTGGCATAGGGATCGAAATAATATGTGATTAATTGGGAGCCATCGAATTCAGATCTTCGTAGTTGGGCTCCTGTAGAACTCTTTAGATAGACAGCACCCATTCCAACTTTATTCATAACTTCGCGGTCATCAGGAAAACGTTCAGGATCGATAACAAACCTGGAGAATTTATTAATAAACAAGGTTGGTGGGTTTGCAATGTTCGCTGTCGCATGGAGAACTAATTCAGCAGTAAGTGAATCGGTCATCGAATCTAATTCGGCTTCGAGTTCGATATCTGAAAGCAGAATCTCAGCTCGGATCTCTGGAGGTATAAAGCGTGATGAATGTGGAACGTGAATAATCAAATTTGAACTTGATCCGCCAGGAATTATTTCGAAATTACTTGCCACTAAAGGCGGCCTGCTTCGTGCACTCGCTTGAGAAATTCCTTTGTCTCAGGCTGTTGTGGCGCTTCCAAAATCTGGGTCGGAGTTCCCCATTCCAAAATCTTTCCGTGGTGCAAGAAACAAACTTCATCAGCGACCTGTTTCGCAAAGCCCATTTCATGAGTTGCTAAAACCATTGTCATTCCCTCAATTTTCAAATCTCTTACCGTCGATAAAACTTCATTAACTAGAACCGGGTCTAGCGCCGAGGTAATTTCATCGAGCAATAACAAACGAGGTGCTACGGCAATAGAGCGGATTATCGCAACACGTTGTTGTTGTCCACCACTAAGTCGATCGGGATAATCTTGCGCCTTATCGTGCAACCCAAAGCGATCCAATAACTTATATGCGTTCTCGCGGGCAACCTCTTTAGAAATCCCCTGAACTTTCATCGGCGCCAAAGTGATGTTATCGATGACTTTCATGTGTGGAAATAGATTGAAAGATTGAAATACGATGCCCAATTTGCGACGCACTTTATCCACATCTGCATCAACCGCAGTTATATCTTCACCATCGAGTTCAATTGAACCGTCATCAATTTGGTCTAAGAGGTTAATGCAACGAAGAAGTGTTGATTTTCCAGAACCCGAAGAGCCAATAAACACTGTAGCGGTGTGGACTGGAACGCTAAAGGAAATGTCTTCGAGCACAACTTCAGCGCCATAGGACTTACGTACCTGGTTAACTTTCAATACTGGTTGGGTCATGCGACACCTGTCGCGTTCTGGCGCTCGATTGATCGACGCAAGGTTCGATCTGTAAATCTAGTAAGTGGAATTGTTACAAGTAAGAAGATAATTGCGGCCATTACATATGGTGTGTAGTTAAAACTACGGCTGCTTGCAATTTGCGCCGCACGAACCGCATCGGTAACTCCAAGGATTGAGACCAACCCTGTGTCCTTAATTAAGGCAACTAAATCATTTAATAGTGGTGGTGTTACTCGACGAAAGGCTTGTGGGAGAACTACAAAACGCAGGCTCTGAAAATGGCTTAACCCGAGGGATCTGGCGGCAGCTCTCTGGCTTGGATGAATCGTTAAAATTCCACTTCGGATAACTTCGGCGACATATGCAGTGTAAGTAATTACAACTGCAAGAGTTCCTAAAATCAAAACGTTATTTGTTAGGCCCTTAATTCGAAGCGCTGGGATTCCAAAACCTACAAGTAATAAGACTAGCAACATTGGGATCCCGCGAAATACATCGACATAAACTGTCGCCAGAATTCGAAATGGCGCTAATGCTGGCGATCTTGAAGTTCTAATTAGGGCGATGCTCAATCCAAAAATTCCAACACACACTGATGCAATTAAAGTTAGGGCAACGTTTGTGCCAAAACCAAGAATAATCTTCGGTAATACTTCAACGCCATAAGCCCAGGCAAAGAATGTGTCTGATAGCGATTTCCAACCGGGTGACGTAACGGCAACTAACGCCAAACCGCCGATGACAAAGATGCTAGAAATAATGGCAATCGCTGCATTTCTACGATTACGTTCCTTGCGCGCAGCCCTGCGATCTATCTCTAATTGGCTCGGCTTCCATTCGCCACCAAAGTTATAGGGCGCCGCACCTGAATCAGATTCAGATGGACGCCCTATTTCATTACTCATATTAGGTTGGAGATTACTTTAAGAAGGGCGCTCCTGCAGCAGAAGTTAGCCATTTATTCGTGATCTCTTCTAACTCGCCACTCGTGCGGATCGCTTCAAGAGCGTTAGTTACGCAACTTGTAATTGGGTTGTCCTTGGAAAGCAGAAGTCCGGCACCTTCGTCGGCTGAACTTGAATTTTCAAGTTGACCAACAATGATTCCATTCTTGATTTCTGCAGCAGATAGATAGAAGGCAGTTGGAAGATCAACTACAAAGCCGTCAATCTGACCATTTTTAAGAGCGGCAACACCGGCAGCGTTGTCATTGAAAACCTGAGCCTTTAGGCCAAGTACATTTTCAACTGCATCAAGTGAAGTTGTTCCGACCGCAGCACCAATCTTTGGATTTGCTGCCTTAACATCAGCGATTGATTTTGCGCCAGCAATCTTGCTTCCCTTAAAGGAAACGATTGATTGATTTGACTTGTAATAAGAAGATGAGAAGTCAACAACCTTTGCGCGATCAGCAGTGATTGAGTATTGCTGAATGTTGAAGTCGAAGGTCTTTGGTCCTGGAGCGATCGCGCCATCAAACGTGGTGCGAACCCACTTTACATTTTCATTCTTGTAACCAAGTTCAGTTGCAATTGCATAAGCAACAGCGGCTTCAAAACCTTCGCCAGATTCTGGCTTATCATTTAAAACCCATGGTGAATATGCAGGTTCGCCAGTAGCAATAGTTAGAACTTTTGGTGTAACAGTTGAAAGAGCGCCAGCCTTGCATTCGCCCGATGCAGTTGCCGACTTGGAATCGCCTGATGAACCACAGCTTGTCAGCAATAAAGCTGCGATCGCCAAGGGTGCAAATAATTTAAGTTTTTTCATGATGAGCCTTCCACTTCCACGTTTAACAAACATTGGGGTTCCCCGAATTTAGGAATTCTAAAGAGGCAGGCTATTGCGTGTCCACTAACGTCCACTTAATAAGAGCTTGCAGTTACTTAATTGTGCTCGCGCCAGGCTGAAGTAATAGGCAATCTGCGATCTTTGCCGAAGGCGCGCTTAGAAATCTTGGTTCCTGGCGGGTATTGACGTCGTTTGTATTCCGCGGCATCAACCATCCGAATGATTTTTGTCGCTAGCTCCAAATCAAAACCAGCGGCAAGAACGCCCGCCAAACCAAGATCTTGGTCGATATAGATATGAAGTATCTGATCCAGCTGTAAATAATCGGGAAGTGAATCTGAATCTTTCTGATCAGGGCGAAGTTCGGCACTTGGCTCTTTAGAAATTGAGTTAACTGGAATTGGTGGAGTCTGGCCGCTCTTAATTGCTTGCGCATTTCGCCACTTGGAAAGTGCCCAGACCTCAGATTTAAATAAATCTTTTATCGGGGCATATCCCCCGACCGCATCGCCATACAAAGTTGAATAACCAACCGCGAGTTCAGACTTATTACCAGTTGCAAGAACTAAGTGTCCTTCTTGATTTGAGAGCCCCATCAAGGTTGTTCCGCGAACTCGGGCCTGAACATTCTCTTCAGCAATACCGGTTAACCCAAGTTGAGATAAGAATGTAGAAACCATCGGTTCGATTTCGATGACGCGATAATTTAGGCCGACATTTTTCGCCAGTTCTGCGGCATCGCTTAGTGAGTGATCTGATGAATACCGACTTGGAAGTCCGACTCCAAATACTCGGCTCGCACCAATTGCATCTGCAGCAATCGCTGCAACCAATGCAGAATCGATGCCACCAGAAAGTCCAAGAATTACGCTCTTAAATTTATTCTTCTCAACATAATCTCGAAGCCCTGTAACTAACGCCTGCCAAGTCTGGGACAAGTCGCTCATTGGGTGCGCTATCCCGTGAGTTATCTTTTCGTAAGGGGCTAAAGGTTGGTCAGAGATAACGACATCTGGCGTTGAAGTGCCAAGGCGCAAATCTAAATCGACAACCATTAAGCCATCAAAGAATTGTGGCGCCCTTGCAATAATATCGCCATTTGCTGTCACCACGATACTGTCGCCATCAAAAACTAAATCATCTTGAGCGCCAGTCATATTTACATATGCCAATGGTGCACCAATATCTTTTGCCCGTTTTCTAACTAGCAGTTGGCGAATATCTTCTTTCGCTCGTTCGTAAGGGCTGCCATTTGGAACTAGGACAAGACCTGGAGTTCGCGCTTTCAATTCTGCAACAGGTCCATCATCAACCCAGATATCTTCACAAATTGCGATACCAATATCTACGCCATGGAACCGCACTACAAGTGAGCGATCGCCAGCAACAAAATTTCGGAATTCATCAAAGACGCCGTAGTTAGGAAGATGGTGCTTTACATAAGTTGCAACAATTTCGCCACGGTAAACCAGGGCGACGGCATTCTGTGGCTTCTGTTCTGCGCTGCCATCTAAATAACCGATGACTGCAAGAATTTCACCGAGGCCTTGGCCTTCAAGCCGCTCTGCAACTTCTACTACTGCTGCTCTACTGGCTGCCCTAAATGTTTGGCGAAGTGCTAAATCTTCAACTGGATATCCGGTAATAACCATCTCGGGAAATAAAATTAAATGGGCTCCGGCGACCTTTGCCTTAGCGGCATATTCGCAGATTAAATCGCTATTGCCAGCTAAATCACCGAGCGTTGGGTTGATCTGGGCAAGTGCAATCCGCAATTGACCTATGGCAAGTCCGCCCGTATTTCCCATATGGCTAGCCTACCTGCTTAAGATTTGGCTACACTTTCACTTAGTTCAAGCACCAACCAGGGACCGAAAGCCGGCCTTGAGTTAGCGCAGTTGAATCTAGGAGCTCCACATGGTTCAAAATAATCGAATCTCCATTTCAGATCTGGCTGCCTATAAAAAGCGCGGCGAAAAATGGGCGATGCTCACTTGCTATGAACAGATGACCGCCGAGATTTTTGATGAAGCCCAGATTCCAGTTTTATTGGTAGGCGATTCTGCTGGCAACAATTTCTTCGGTGAAGAGAACACCATCCCAGTAACTGTCGATGAGCTAATTCCGTTGGCAAGAGCTGTTGTTAATTCGACATCACGCGCGATGGTTGTTGCAGACTTTCCATTTGGCTCATATGAATCTGGTCCCGACGCCGCACTTGCTACAGGCATCAGATTTTTCAAAGAGGCTAAAGTCCATGCCGTTAAATTAGAGGGTGGGGAGAAAGTAGTTCCCCAAATTAAGCGATTAATCGAAGCCGGAATTCCGGTTATGGGACATCTTGGTCTAACTCCGCAATCAGTCCATGCCTTTGGTGGTTTTAAAGTTCAAGGTCGTGGCGATGATGGCGCTCGGATCATGGCGGATGCGAAAGCGCTAGAAGCTGCTGGCGTATTTGCAATTGTTTTAGAACTTGTCCCGGAAGAGTTGGCGGAAGAAATAACTAAATCGCTCGCTATTCCAATAATTGGAATTGGCGCCGGTGCAAAATGTGATGCCCAAGTCTTGGTCTGGAATGATTTGATGGGAATCACCAAGAGCGCTCCAAAATTGGCTAAGGCCTATCGGAACTTACGGCTTGAGATGCTAAATGCCGCTAAAGAATTTGCAGTGGATGTTTCTGGTGGGCAATTCCCTGGCCCAGAACAAACTTTTCACTAATTAATTAAATAGATTAACCCCGTGCTCAAAAAGCTTGCGATCGATATCACCCCCCTCCGTAAATATCCCGACTTCCGTCGGCTCTGGAGCTCTGGGTTGATCAGTTATTTCGGTTCCATGATCACTTATGTGGCTCTCCCCTTCCAAATCAAGGAGCTAACTAACTCCTACATCGCCGTTGGCCTTATGGGCGCCGTTGAATTGATTCCATTGATTATTTTTGGTCTCTATGGCGGAGTCTTGGCCGACCGGGTAGATCGCCGCAAAATGATTCTGATCACCGAATTTGCTCTGATGATTATGACCTTCTCGCTATTCATAAATAGCCAGCTAGCTGAGCCGAGTTTAATTTGGATTTATGTTGTGGCCGGATCTTTCGCAGCCCTCGATGGGTTACAGCGACCTAGCGCTGATGCAATATTGCCCAGACTGGTCGGTCATGAAGATCTGCCTTCTGCAAGTGCGCTGATGTCTCTTCGCTGGCAGACCGGAGTCATCACTGGGCCAGCACTTGCTGGCATTTTGTTAGCTACTGCTGGTACGGGAACTGCATATTTGGTTGATGTGATTACATTCGCAATTTCCATAATTTTTATTCTTAGAGTTAAGTCCGTAAAACCACTAGCTAAAAATCCAGCACCAACATTTGGTGCAATGGTTGAAGGAATTAAATATGCGACCTCTCGCAAAGACCTACTGGGCACTTACTTGGTGGACTTAGCGGCGATGTTCTTTGCGATGCCAAATGCGCTCTTTCCATTCTGGGCAGATCAATTAGATGCCACTTGGGCCCTAGGTCTCTTCTATGCCGCCGGAACAATTGGTTCAGTCATCGTTACCTTGACCAGTGGTTGGATAAAGAATTATCACCATCATGGTCGCGCAGTATTTTTGGCGGCACTTGGTTGGGGCGCAGCCATAACTTTGGCTGGAACGACCGACTCGCTCTTTTTGATTCTGCTCTTCTTGGCAATTGCTGGTGCATCGGACATGGTCAGTGCGCTTTTCAGAGGAGCCATCTGGAACCAATCGATACCCGATGAACTTCGTGGAAGATTGGCAGGAATCGAATTACTTTCCTACTCAGTAGGACCACTTGGTGGGCAGATGCGGGCAGGAACTTTCGCAGCTGTTACTAACTTGCGGACTTCGGTAATAAGTGGCGGCTTGCTTTGCATCGGATTTGTAACAATTGCGGCCGCTGCACTGCCGAAATTTAGAAAATATGATGCCAGAACCAACGAATTTGCGGTTGAACAGCGAAAAATTCGGGCTGAAGATGCAAAAAGGCTGCAGATTGAGGATTCAGATCAGTAATTGTTAAAAAATTTCGCTAATTTTGCAAAAAATATTTCGCGAAATACATAAAAACACTAAAAAATAATGTTGCGACACGCAGGTAAAAAATCACGCAAAATAGTGGAAAGTTTATGTTTTTAATGACACGCTTCTCCTTGAACAGGTTCGGTGACGGATCGAACTATTCTGATTAGGAGATGTACATGGCCGCAGCTAAGAAATCTGCACCAAAGCGTCGCAAGAAGGCAGCTGCTAAAACAGCAGCACCAAAGAAGCGTCGTAAGA
>WLIT01000026.1 GCA_009726125.1 Actinomycetota bacterium
ACATCCTTCGTTACAAGAACAAGACTGGCTATCGCCGTCGTCAAGGTTTCCGTTCCCAACTTACGCGCGTGAAGATCACCGCGATTACGAAATAAGGCAGGCGAATAAAAAATGGCAAGTAAAAAGGGCGTCTCCTCAACTCGTAACGGTCGCGATTCAAATGCGCAATACCTAGGTATCAAGCGTTACGCAGGACAGATTGTTAAGAGCGGGGAAATCTTGGTTCGCCAACGCGGAACAGTTTTTCACCCAGGACAAAATGTAGGCATCGGTAAGGACGACACACTTTTCGCCCTCTCAGCAGGCGAAGTTGCTTTCGGTCGCGCTCGCGGTCGCAAGGTAGTAAATATCGTTCCCGTAGCTGTAGTCGCCTAACCCGCGGTTAATTTCTTGCGGGCCCGCGACTAGCGGGCCCGCATTTTTATTTTTTAAGTTTAAATCTTTAAGAGAAGTTTAAAAACGAGAGGAGTAGTGAAATGGCAACATTCGTTGACCGCGTAACTCTCCATGCATCTGCAGGTAGTGGCGGCGATGGTTGCGTCTCAATTCACCGAGAAAAATTTAAGCCTCTTGGTGGCCCAGATGGCGGCAACGGTGGCCGTGGTGGCGATGTAATTCTTATCGTTGATCAAGACACAACTACGCTTCTAGATTTCCACCATTCACCACATCGACGCGGCACTAATGGCTCACTTGGTTATGGCGATTACTGCAATGGTAAAGAGGGTAAAGATTTAACTCTGCATGTTCCAAATGGAACTGTCGTTAAAGATGCAACCGGAACTGTAATTGCAGACTTAGTTGGTTTTGGAACTCGGTTTATCGCGGCACAGGGCGGTAAAGGTGGACTTGGAAATGCTGGTCTAGCTTCTTCTAAACGTCGCGCCCCAGGCTTTGCACTTAAAGGTGAGCCAGGTGAAGAGCGCACGCTAATTCTTGAACTAAAGAGCGTTGCAGATATTGGTTTAATTGGTTTTCCATCCGCTGGAAAATCTTCACTGATTGCATCAATCTCTTCAGCAAAACCAAAAATCGCTGATTATCCATTCACAACGCTTGCACCGAATCTTGGTGTTGTTCAAGCAGGCGACACTCGTTTCACAGTTGCAGATGTTCCAGGTTTAATTCCTGGTGCCTCTGAAGGTAAGGGCCTTGGCCTGGAATTCTTGCGTCACGTTGAACGATGTGCCGCACTTGTACATGTTCTTGACTGTGGAACTTTAGAAACCGATCGCGATCCGGTAAAAGATTTCGACATTATCGAAGAAGAACTTTCACATTATGGTGGTCTTTCCGAACGTCCACGTTTGATTGCGCTAAATAAAGTAGATCTTCCAGATGGAAAAGCAATGGCCGATATGGTGCAACCAATTTTGGAGGCTCGCGGTTATCAGGTCTACCAAATTTCTGCCGCATCACATATTGGTTTAACTGAATTAAATTATGCAATGGCTCGAATAATCCAAGAAGCACGTAAGGCTGAAGCGCTTGTCGAAAAGGCTCGAATTGTTCTTCGCCCAGTTGCGGTAGGAAATTCTGGATTTACTGTGACGGCAAATAAGGATGGATCTTTCACAGTTATTGGTGACAAGCCAGTTCGTTGGGTGAAGCAGACAGATTTCGGCAATGCCGAAGCAATTGGTTACTTAGCAGATCGACTTGCAACATTGGGCGTCGAAAAAGAGTTATTTAAAAAGGGTGCAAAAGCAAAAGATGAAGTTCGAATTGGTGAAGGCGATAACGCCGTTATCTTCGATTGGGAACCATCGATCGAAGCCGGCGCCGAATTACTTGCAGGTCCTCGCGGCGGCGATCTTCGTCTGGAATCACCATGGGCTGGGCGTTACACCGAAGATTTAGTTGATGATTTACTTAGCGATGATGAAATTGCAATGCAATGGGAATACAACATCGAGAATCCAAGAGATCCACGCGTAGTTGTGGAAGCGATTTCCGAGGAAAAGTAATGGATGCCAAACGGATAGTTATAAAAGTCGGTTCTTCTACGCTAACTGGTGATGCTGGAACTTCGCTAAATGGTGCGGCTGTTGCAAAGCTAGTTGATGTTGTTGCAGGGCTAAAGAGTTCAGGCAAAGAAGTAATTATCGTTACATCTGCTGCAGTTGCGGCAGGCATGGCGCCACTTGGTTTAACTGAGCGCCCAACAGATCTTGCAACTCAACAGGCTTCTGCATCTGTCGGCCAAGGTTTATTGATTGCGAAATACAGCGCAGAATTTTCTAGACATAACATTGTTGTATCCCAAGTACTTGTTACTGGTGCTGATCTATCAATCGAACTTTATAATGAAAATGCCAAGCGGACGCTAATGCGATTGCTCGAACTTGGCGTAGTGCCAATCATCAACGAGAACGATTCAGTTGGAACTGAGGAACTTCGCCTCGGTGATAATGATCGACTTTCAGCTCTTATACTCGAACTTATTAAGGCAGATCTTCTGGTTCTAGTTTCCGATATTGATGCCCTCTATGACGCACCTCCAACACAATCAGGTGCAAATCGAATCGCAAAAGTTACCGACTTTAAAGAGCTAGTAGCCATTGATATTGGCGGTGTTGGGACATCTGGTGTTGGCAGCGGCGGAATGGTTACCAAGATAAAAGCCGCAGAGATCGCGACAGCAAATGGCGCAAACATGTTACTTACAGATCTAGCCCATCTCGGTGATGCGCTTTCCGGTAAAGACGTAGGAACGCTCTTTACAGCTAAGTAAGTTTCTTAGTTACCTCTAGCAAGACTTTTGCAGTAGCAACTGTTTCATCCTGCCCGGTGGGGTTATCTGAAAGTTTTACTATTACCGTTCTGGTCTTCGGATTCATGAAAATATATTGGCCATGCAGCCCTTCGGCCTGACTGATTCCCGGGAATGGATGCCAGACAAATGCACCATAACCCCAATTGTGATCAAGTTTTGTTACTGGAGTTGTCATTCGCTTTAACCAGACTGGATCAATGATTTGTTTTGCACCCGCTTGACCACCATTTAAAACTGCAAGACCGACGCGGGCATAATCTCTTGCGGTTGCATTAAAGCAACAGAATGTTTTCTCAGTTCCACCTACACGATCAACATTCCAAGTTGCTGGATACTTTGCACCTATCGACTGCCATACGCTTTTACTGAAATAGTCAGCGACCGTTGTTCCAGTGATGGCTTTAATAATCATTCCAATCATCATGGTATCAACGCTGCGATATTCAGATTTTGAACCGGGCTCAAATGCCATCTTTCGGTTGTGCTTCATAAACCAATCAAGGTCAGTCGTCGCATACATCTGTGCGATTGCTACGCCCCAACCTGCTGGCCCTGTTGGGTAATTATCTGAAACACCAACACCGCTCTGCATATCGAGAAGAGATTGCACAGTTACCTTGTCGAATGAAGTTCCATTCTTTAACTCTGGGAAATATTTAACAAAGGTATCGCTCTCCTTTAACTTTCCTTGAGCGATTAATTGGCCAGCAATTATTGAAGTCATGGTCTTTGCAACAGAATAAGAAGGAAGTTGTGATGATTCGCTAAAACCCTTCTTGTAATACTCGTAGGTGATTACGCCATTTCTTACCAATAGAAATGCATTTGTATTAGTTCGATCTAAGAAATCCTGCCATTTAATTTGCTTGCCCTTCCAGGCAACAGTGTCAGGTGCTGCTTCGCTACTTGTGGGCCAGGCAATTGGATTGGTCGAAGGAGCAATCGTGTGCCATGGCATAAGAGTCGGCGTTTTCGATGCTGGCGCTAACCCGAGTTTTATAGTTGCTATGGGATTTGGATAATGGATAAATCTAGTGAAACCAGTTAAGGCAACCGCTAGCGCAACTAGAACAATTAAGGTATTTCGCAGCACTCGCAATAAACGTCTCATGAGAGAAGGGTAGGAGGCTCTAGGCTAGGAACATGGAAGCCACTGCGATAATTGCCGAACTTGCTGATAAGGCTAAATTGGCTGCACGCACCTTAATCGCGGCGAGCGATGGCGACCGAGTTGAAGCGCTAATTCGAATTTCTGAAGAGATTGTTTCAAGTGAAGTTGAAATTTTGGCGGCAAATGCAAATGATATGGCGGACGCTAAGCGCGATGGTATGGCTGAATCCATGCAGGATCGACTTCTCTTAACGGCAGCAAGAATTCATGGAATGGCAGATGGCGCCAGACAAGTTTCTAAACTACCTAGCCCGCTTGGAAAAACTTTGCGGGAAAGCACCTTAGAAAATGGGCTTCACCTAAAACAAATTTCAGTTCCATTTGGCGTAGTTGGAATGGTTTATGAAGCGCGTCCTAATGTCACAGTGGATGCTGCAGTTATCTTATTAATGTCAGGAAATGCAGCCTTGCTACGCGGTTCATCAAGTGCTGCGAATAGCAATGAAGTATTGGTAAATGTAATGCGCCGCGCTCTATCCAAAACCAATATTTCACCTGATGTAATTCAACTTGTGCCATCTACTGATCGATCTACTGTTGCAGCGTTATTACATGCTCGGGGCAAAGTTGATTTAGTTATTCCACGGGGGAGCGCGGCGCTTATTCGCACCGTTGTCGATGACTCAACTGTTCCAACAATCGAGACTGGAGCTGGCGTCTGTCACGTATATATAGATTCCGAAGCAGATCTTGCCAAGGCCTTGCCAATTGTTTTGAATTCAAAGACCCACCGACCAAGTGTTTGTAACGCTGCGGAAACGCTTTTGGTTCATGAGAACGTTGCGGAAAAGTTCTTGCCAGTTGTTCTATCCGCACTTCGCGATTTGAAAGTTAAGCTAAATGTGGATTCTAAAACCGCAAAGGTAGCCGAGGCTAATAAAATCGCAGTTAACTCAGCGTCCGAAGAGAATTGGTCTACCGAATACAACGCGCTAGAGATGAATGTTGCAGTTGTTCCTAGCCTTCTTGCAGCAGCAGATCACATTGCTAAGTACGGAACCAAGCACACCGAAGCGATAGTGACGCAATCAGATGCGAACGCAGCAAAGTTCGTCGCCTTAAGTGATAGCGCTGCAGTAATGGTTAATGCATCAACAAGATTTACTGATGGTGAGCAGATGGGATTTGGTGCTGAAATCGGGATCTCAAATCAGAAACTGCATGCCCGTGGCCCAATGGGTCTAGAACAAATGACCACCACAACTTGGATTGTTACTGGCTCCGGTCAAATCCGCGCATAATTTCAATATATAAATATAACAAGCCACTTCCTCGCGATAAGGTTCGACTATGGCCGCAATTTCTCGTGATGATGTCGCACACCTAGCAAAGCTGGCACGAGTCGAGATGACCCCAGATGAACTTGATCATATGGCGGTCGAACTAGAGCAAATTTTAGGCGCAGTTAAAAGAGTTCAAGAAGTAGCAACAGCAGATATTCCACCAACTTCACATCCACTTTCAATGTCGAATATTTTCCGTGATGATGTTGTGAAGCCAAGTCTCACAAATGAAGAGGCGCTTTCTGGCGCTCCAGCGAAGGCTGAAGATCGCTTTAAAGTTCCACAAATTCTTGGTGAAGAATGACAAATATTTACTCCACTGCTGCCGAAATGGCAAGTGCGCTTTCGAAAAAAGAGATCACTTCAGTTGAATTAACTAAGGCTCATTTAGATCGTATTGCCGAAGTTGATGGAAAATTACATTCATTTCTTCATGTTGATAATGAAGGTGCGTTGGCACAAGCCGCTGAAGTTGATGCAAAGCGTGCAATGGGCAAAATGAGCGAGACCTTGTCACCACTTGCTGGAGTACCAATCGCAGTGAAAGATATTTTGGCGCAGAAAGGTATTCCAACCACTGCCGGTTCAAAGATTCTTGAAGGTTGGCGTCCACCATATGACTCAACTGTTGTTGCAAAGTTAAAAGCAGCCGGAGTCGTAATTCTTGGCAAGACAAATATGGATGAATTTGCAATGGGTTCATCAACTGAAAATTCTGCTTACGGCACGACTCAAAATCCTTGGGACTTAACTAGAACACCAGGTGGTTCGAGCGGCGGGTCTGCAGCAGCAGTTGCCGGATTTGAAGCGCCACTTGCAATTGGAACAGATACCGGTGGATCAATTCGCCAACCCGCTGCACTTACTGGAATTGTTGGAGTGAAACCAACTTACGGTGGCGTCTCTCGTTACGGTGTTATTGCATATTCATCAAGTCTTGATCAAGTTGGGCCTTTTGGTCGCACAGTTTTAGATACCGCGCTTCTACATGAAGTAATTGCGGGACATGATGAACGCGATTCAACAAGTATCAATGCACCCATTCCACAAGTTGTTGCGGCTGCAAAGCGTCTTGATGTTAAGGGTATGAAGATCGGTGTGATTAAAGAACTTAGTGGCTCTGGTTTCCAAGCGGGAGTAAGTGCGCGGATTAATGAATCAATCGAATTATTGGTTGCTGCCGGGGCTGAAATAGTTGAAGTCTCTTGTCCGAACTTTGAATATGCTCTTGCTGCTTATTACTTAATTGCACCATCAGAAGCTTCATCAAACTTGGCACGATTCGACTCAATGCGTTACGGACTACGTGTTGGCGATGACGGAACTAAGGGCGCGGAAGAAGTTATGAGCGCTACTCGGGAAGCTGGTTTCGGTAAGGAAGTTAAGCGCCGAATTATTCTTGGAACTTATGCACTTTCATCTGGTTACTACGATGCTTATTACGGATCAGCACAGAAAGTTCGCACTCTTGTAAAGCGTGACTTCGAAAACGCATTTACCAAGGCCGATGTTTTAATTTCACCTGTAACTCCGACAACTGCATTTAAACTCGGGGAGAAGAGCAACGATCCAGTTGCAATGTACCTTAGTGACATCGCTACTATCCCAGTAAATATGGCTGGCATTGGTGGAATGAGCCTTCCAGTAGGACTTGCGGAAGAAGATGGCTTACCTGTCGGATTACAAATCATGGCGCCACTTATGCAAGATGATCGTTTTTATCGCGTCGGTGGAACGCTAGAGGCGGCGCTACTTTCAAAGTGGGGCAAACCAATTCTTTCTAACGCACCAGATTTAGCGGTGAAAAAATGACACTCGACTATAAAAGCGCAACCGAAAAATTTGAGCCAACACTTGGCTTAGAGGTTCATGTCGAATTAAATACAAATTCTAAAATGTTCTGCTCTTGTGCAACAGAGTTTGGCGCCTCTCCAAATACCCAAACCTGTCCAGTCTGTCTAGGTCTTCCTGGAGCGCTTCCAGTTGTAAATGGAAAGGCTATTGAGAGCACAATTTTAATTGGCCTTGCACTTAACTGTTCGATTGCGCCATATAGCCGCTTTGCCCGAAAGAATTATTTTTATCCAGATATGCCGAAGAATTTTCAAACTTCACAATATGACGAACCAATCTGTGTCGATGGGTATCTAGATGTAGAAATCGAAACGGAAGATGGCCCAAAGACATTTAGGGTTGATATCGAACGCGTTCACATGGAGGAAGACACTGGTAAGTCACTTCACGTTGGTGGCGCAACCGGTCGAATCCATGGCGCCGAATATTCATTACTTGATTACAACCGCGCTGGAATTCCACTTGTTGAAATTGTCACCAGAATTATTCCGGGCACTGGAAAATATGCACCACAAGTTGCCCGTGCCTATGTGACCCAACTTCGTGACATTCTTCGCGCTCTCGGTGTTAGCGATGTAAAGATGGAACAAGGTTCACTTCGCTGTGATGCCAACGTTTCACTAGCCCCAATCGGTAGTGGAATACTCGGTACTCGAAGTGAAACTAAGAATGTAAATTCACTGCGTTCTGTGGAACGTGCACTAACCGGTGAAATTGAACGTCAAGCAAATCGTTTAGAAGCAGGGGAACGCATTATTCAAGAGACTCGACATTTCTTAGAAGAGAGTGGCCTAACTCGGCCAGGACGTTCCAAGGAGCAGGCTGAGGATTACCGCTATTTTCCAGAACCAGATTTGGTTCCAGTAACTCCTGATGCTAAATGGATTGAAGAGCTGCGCGCAAAGTTGCCAGAAAATCCTGCCGATCGCCGCAAGCGGTTGCAGAAAGAGTGGAACGTCCCTGATGCTGAGATGACGTCACTCATAAATGCTGAACTTATGGATGTTGTTGAAGAGACCATAAAACTTGGCGCTGAACCAACCCGCGCTCGTACCTGGTGGCTTGGTGAGATTTCACGACTTGCAAATGAGAAGGAAGTCGCGCCTACTTCACTTATTACAACAGCATTTGTTGCCGAAATAATTGCGCTAATTTCTAGTGGCGATCTCACAGATAAATTGGCGCGCCAAGTTGTTGAAGGCGTTGTAAGCGGTGAAGGTTCACCAGCAGAAGTTATTGAAAAGCGTGGGCTAAAAGTTGTATCTGATGATTCCGCGCTAATGGTTGCAATCGAAGCTGCTATTGCCGCCCAACCCGACACTGCAGAGCGCATTCGTGGTGGAAATATCCCAGCAGTGGGCGCTTTAATTGGCGCAGTAATGAAAGCCACTGGTGGTCAGGCTGACGCGGCGAAGGTTCGCGAACTATTATTGAGGCATCTGGGTCAAGGTTAGGTCAAGGATAGGAAACGTAAATGAGTAATCCAATGAAGCCGCGCTCTGGTTTAGTTACCGATGGAATAGAGCGCGCACCTGCACGTGGAATGTTGCGAGCAGTTGGAATGGGAGATGACGATTGGGTCAAGCCACAAATTGGAATTGCATCGTCATGGAATGAAATTACTCCTTGCAATCTCTCATTAGATCGTCTGGCGAAAGCCTCAAAAAAAGGTGTCATTGCAGCAGGTGGCTTCCCAATGCAATTCGGAACCATTTCAGTTTCAGATGGAATTTCAATGGGCCACGAAGGAATGCATTTCTCACTTGTATCTCGTGAGGTAATTGCAGATTCTGTTGAAACAGTTATGCAGGCCGAACGTTTAGATGGAATGGTTACATTTGCTGGTTGCGATAAATCCTTGCCCGGAATGATGATGGCCGCTGCACGTATCGATGTTGCATCAGTATTTGTTTACGCCGGCACAACTCTTGCTGGTTCGGTTGACGGTAAAGATGTAACAATCATTGATGCCTTTGAAGCTGTAGGCGCATGTGCTCGTGGGCTCATTACCGAAGAGCAAGTGGATAAAATTGAACGCGCTATCTGTCCTGGCGAAGGTGCTTGTGGTGGCATGTTCACCGCGAACACTATGGCTGCTATCGGTGAAGCGCTGGGCCTCTCACTTCCTGGCTCTGCATCACCTGCCGCAGTAGATCGTCGCCGCGATGATTACGCAATCAAATCTGGCGCCGCAGTTGTTGAGTTAATTCGCAAGGGAATAACAACGCGTCAAATCTTGACTAAGAAAGCCTTTGAAAATGCAATCACAATTCTTATGGCGCTAGGCGGCTCAACAAATGCCGTTCTGCATTTACTTGCAATCGCAAATGAAGCTGAAGTTGATTTAACTCTTGAGGATTTTCATCGTATTGGTTCTAAAGTCCCACTACTTGGCGACCTAAAGCCATTTGGCAAGTATGTAATGACCGATATAGATCGCGTTGGTGGAATTCCAGTTGTACTTCGGGCGTTACTTGATGCTGGCCTACTTCATGGTGATTGTTTAACAGTCACTGGAAAAACAATGGCTGAAAATTTGGCGGAAATAACTCCACTTGATCCAGATGGTGAAGTTCTTCACGCAATTAAATCGCCAGTTTCAACAGCTGTTGGAATCACAATTCTTGGTGGCTCACTTGCTCCAGAAGGTGCCGTTTGTAAAACTGCGGGAATCGGTGTTGATAAATTTGAAGGACCGGCTCGGGTCTTTGAACGCGAACAGCTTGCAATGGATGCGCTACAAAATGGAACTATTAAAGCTGGCGATGTTGTTGTTATTCGTTACGAAGGTCCAAAGGGCGGACCAGGTATGCGCGAAATGTTAATGATCACTGGCGCGATAAAAGGCGCCGGTCTTGGCAAATCAACTCTGCTATTAACTGATGGTCGATTCAGTGGTGGAAGTACTGGATTATGTGTTGGCCACGTTGCACCAGAGGCTGTCGATGGTGGTCCGATTGCATTTATTAAAGATGGCGATTTAATTCGCATTGACACTATTGCTCGCACCTTAGATCTCTTGGTGGACGAAGCAGAAATGGTTGAACGTCGCAAGAATTTCAATCCAATCCCACACAAATATAAGCGTGGGGTATTGGCAAAATATTCAAAGGTTGTGGGGTCGGCTTCCAAGGGTGCGGTCTGCGGTTAAATAGTGAGATTTTCAGCCCCGGGGTTGACCAAATGCAAAGGTCAGGAGAGAATTCAGGTATGACTTCAGTCGTGGTAATTGGTGAGCGCACGCTCTAGTGAATAACTAGTCCGTGTGCTACCCCTCAGTGGAAACTGAGGGGTTTCGCATTTCAATTGCGCTTTTAGTTTTGAAGGGAGATGAACATGAGTGAATCAACAAAGATGACGGGGGCGAGTTCGCTCGTCAAAGCGTTAGAAGCTGCTGGCGTAGATGTCATGTTCGGTATCCCAGGCGGTGCAATTCTGCCGGCTTACGATCCAATATTTGATAGCAAGATTCGCCACATTTTAGTTAGACACGAACAAGGCGCTGGACATGCTGCAACTGGATACGCCCAAGCAACTGGTCGCGTTGGTGTTTGTATTGCAACTTCAGGACCCGGAGCAACAAACTTAGTTACACCACTTGCCGATGCTCAGATGGACTCGGTACCAATCGTTGCGATAACTGGTCAAGTTGCATCAGGTGCAATCGGAACTGATGCCTTTCAGGAAGCAGATATTCGTGGCATAACAATGCCGATTACCAAGCATTCATTTCTGGTTACCGATCCAGCAGATATTGCACGCAGCATCGCTGAAGCTTTTTACATTGCAAGTACTGGACGACCTGGCGCAGTTTTGGTTGACATTGCAAAAGATGCACTTCAAATGCAGACTGAATTTAATTATCCAACATCAATAAATCTTGGTGGCTACAACCCAAAGTTAGATGCAACCCCAGAATCTATACGTGATGCTGCAGCGCTAATAGCGCAATCCAAGGCCCCAGTTCTTTACATTGGTGGCGGCGCAATAAAGGCGCAAGCCCACAAGGAGCTTTTAAAGCTTGCCGAACTTACTGGCGCACCTGTGGTGACAACACTTATGGCACGCGGTGCCTTCCCAGATTCACATCCACAACACCTTGGTATGCCTGGTATGCATGGAACAGTTGCTGCTGTTACTGCGCTTCAGAAAGCAGATTTATTAATAACACTTGGTGCTCGTTTTGATGATCGCGTTACCGGAAAACTTTCAACATTTGCGCAAAATGCAAAGATTATTCACGCCGATATTGACCCTGCTGAAATTGGTAAGAATCGTCGTGCTGATGTCGCGCTTATTGGTGATCTTCGTCTTACGATCGAAGCCTTAATTCCTGCAATCAAGAGTGAATTCAAGAAGAACCAACCAGATATCTCTGCCTGGCTAACTCAAGCTTATGGCTGGCGCAATAGATTCCCACTTGGTTATGACCATCCAGCTGATGGCAGTGTTTCACCACAATATGTAATTGAAAGAATTGGAAAACTTTCTGGACCAGATGCAATCTATGTTGCAGGTGTTGGTCAACATCAGATGTGGGCGTCACAATTTATTTCATATGAGAAGCCACGCACGTGGTTGAACTCTGGCGGTCTTGGAACAATGGGGTATGCCGTTCCCGCTGCAATGGGCGCAAAAGTTGGCGCACCTGACACAACTGTTTGGGCGATTGATGGCGATGGCTGTTTCCAGATGACTAATCAAGAGTTAGTTACCTGTGCGCTAAATAATATTCCAATCAAAGTTGCAGTAATTAATAATGAAAGTTTAGGCATGGTTCGCCAATGGCAGACCCTGTTCTACAACGAGCGTTATTCAAATACCGAACTTCATTCAAAGCGTATTCCTGATTTCGCAAAGTTGGCTGATGCTATGGGTTGCGTTGGTTTAACTTGTGATTCAACTGAAGATGTAGATAAGACAATTGCAAAGGCAATGGAGATCAATGATCGCCCAGTTGTTGTGGACTTTAGCGTTCATCGTGATGCAATGGTCTGGCCGATGGTTGCTGCTGGAACTTCAAACGATGGCATTGTTAATGCCCGTTCCCTTGCACCTATCTGGGATTCACAGGAGCTATAAATGTCACAATCACATCCAGATGCACCGTCATCATCTACCTCAATCTCAAAGACCCGCACGCTCTCAGTTCTAGTTGAGAACAGTCCGGGCGTACTTGCTCGAATCTCTTCACTATTTTCACGTCGTGGTTACAACATCGACTCGCTCGCTGTTGGACCAACAGAGAACCCAAACTTCTCTCGAATGACAATTGTCATAAATGTTGAAGATCATGCGCTCGAACAAGTTATTGCACAATTAGATAAATTGATTAACGTCATCAGCATTACTGAACTAGACCCTGTTGTCTCGGTTCAACGTGAACTCTTGTTGGTTAAAGTTTCAACCGATGAGAAAACTCGCTCTCAAGTTCTTGAGACGGTCCAGCTATTTCGCGCCAAGGTTGTAGATGTTGCACAAGATGCCGTCACTATTGAGGCCACTGGCAATACCGAGAAAATCTCAGCTCTGCTTCGGGTCCTAGAGCCATTTGGCATCTTAGAACTCATCCAATCAGGCTTAGTTGCGATGTCTCGAGGGCTAAAACCAGGCTCGATTTCAGAAGATAAGAAATAAAAAATAGGCTTACCCCAGTATTAACAGAACCTAAGCAAATCAACTACCAGGAAGAGGAAGGTCATAAAAGTGGCAACCCAGTATCACGACGAAGATGCCGATCTATCAATTATCCAATCTAAGAAGGTTGCAGTAATTGGATACGGCTCACAAGGACATGCACACGCTCTTTCACTTCGCGATAGCGGAGTCGATGTTCGAGTTGGTTTAGCAGAAGGTTCAAAATCTCGCGCGAAAGCAGAAGCAGAAGGACTTCGTGTTCTATCTGTTGCTGACGCAGTTAAAGAGGCAGATGTAGTTATGTTGCTTGCACCAGATCACGTGCAACGCCATATCTATAACGATTCAATCAAGCCAAACATAAAGCCAGGAGCAGCTTTGTTCTTCGGTCATGGATTTAACATTCGTTTTGGATACATCAAGCCAGAAGCAAATATCGATGTTGCAATGGTTGCACCAAAGGGCCCTGGCCACTTAGTACGTCGTGAGTACTCAGCAGGTCGCGGAGTTCCAGTTTTGGTTGCAGTAGAACAAGACTCAACCGGAAGCGCTTGGCCACTAACACTTTCATATGCCAAGGCAATCGGTGGATTACGTGCAGGCGGAATCCTCACAACATTTACTGAAGAGTGCGAGACCGATCTATTCGGTGAGCAAGCCGTTCTATGCGGTGGCGCTTCACAATTAGTTCAATATGGTTTTGAAGTTTTAATTGAAGCGGGATACCAGCCAGAAGTTGCCTACTTCGAATGTCTACACGAACTCAAGTTGATTGTTGACTTGATGTACGAAGGTGGAATTGCAAAGCAACGTTGGTCAGTTTCTGACACTGCTGAATATGGAGATTACATCTCTGGTCCTCGCGTAATCGATGCCAGCGTTAAGGCAAACATGAAGGCAGTTCTTGCCGATGTTCAAAATGGAACATTTGCTAAGCGCTTCATTGATGATCAAGATGCCGGCGCTCCAGAATTTAAAGCACTTCGCGCAAAGGGCGAAGCCCATCCAATCGAAGCTGTTGGCCGTGAACTTCGCAAGATGATGTCATGGGTCAAGGGCGACAACAAAGATGATTATAAGGAAGGTGCTGCTGCGCGTGGCTAAACCCGTTGTTTTAATTGCAGAAGAACTTAGCCCAGCAACGTTAGAAGCGTTGGGGCCAGATTTTGAAGTACGCAACTGTGA
>WLIT01000027.1 GCA_009726125.1 Actinomycetota bacterium
ACACGTCGTCTTAGCGGCGATTCTGTAGCTAAGGCACCAAACTCATTCACCGCCAAGCGCATGCTCGGCTTGAAGTAACAGGAAGGAATAAACCATGGCAAGAGTAAAACGTGGCGTTCACGCCGCAAAGAAGCGTCGTACAACACTTGCGCGCGCAGCCGGATATCGTGGTCAACGTTCCCGTCTGTTCTCGAAGGCGAAAGAACAAGTTACCCACTCGCTCGTTTATGCATTCAATGATCGTAAAGATAAGAAAGGCGATTTCCGTCGTCTTTGGATTCAACGAATCAATGCAGGAACACGTGCAAATGGAATGACATATAACCGTTTCATCCAAGGTTTGAAGAGTGCTGGCGTTGAGGTCGATCGTCGCATTCTCTCCGAGCTCGCAACTAATGATCCAGCTGCATTTGCTGCTTTAGTTGAAGTAGCTCGCAAGCACGTTGTAAATGCCTAATAACCAAATTACGAGCCTTCACTCTCCGCATGTCGAGAGAGTGAAGGCTCTTTTGGGTTCTCGCGGTAAAAAGATAAGACAGACCGAGAAGGAATTTATTGCTGATGGAATTCAAAGCGTCAGAGAAGTGTTATCCGCTTCGTTAGTTGACGCACCCGAATTGATAAGTTTATATGTCACCGAAAAGGGCTTTGCAAAGTTAGAAGAAGAAATTGCTACTGAAATTCTAGAGGGCGCACCAATAGTTCATGTTTCTGATGCGGTAATGGATGAGATGGCAGAAACCGAATCACCGCAAGGGATTTTGGCGCTCTGCAAATTCACCCAAATGACGCTCTACAAGATTAAGCAGCGTGAGGCTAAAAAAATCGCTTATTTTTGGGAGATTCAAGATCCTGGTAATTCGGGAACAGTGATTCGAACTGCTGAGGCTCTTGGCTTTGACGCTGTGGTATTTTCAAAAAATAGCGTTGATGTTTATTCACCGAAAACAGTGCGAGCGACAGTAGGGGCACTTTGGCATATTCCTGTTGTCGAAAGCGTTGACGTGGATGAACTTATTGACTTCGCCACTGCTGGAGATTTTTATACGATTGCTTTGGCGGGAGATGGATCCGGCTCAATAACCGATCTTCCTAAGAGTGAAAAAACGATTCTTATATTCGGCAATGAAGCCCGAGGATTGCCGGAGATTGCAGGCGTAAATGCTCGCGTTGCAATTCCAATGAAGGGCAAATCCGAAAGTTTAAATGTCGCTAGCGCCGCTGCAATCGCGATGTTTGAGGTTGGAATTCGGTAGGATTTAACCATTATGACGCTCAACGTTGCAGATGTTACTGGAAGCGTTAAAAGCGCTCTTCTTGCAATAAGCGAAGCTAAAGATCTCGCGGAGCTAAAGATTGTTAAGACCGAACACTTGGGCGATAAGTCAGCGTTATCTAAAGCAAGCCAAGCCCTTGGAAAGCTGGCCGCTGACAATCGAGCGGAGCTCGGAAAAATTGTTGGTTCGGCAAAGGCAGAAGTTACTGCAGTTTTTGAGGCGAAGTTAAAAGAGTTGGAAATCGTTAGGGACCTAAAAGTTCTCTCCGAAGAACGAGTTGACGTCTCACTTCCAGCATCAAAATTGCCTAAGGGTGGGCTCCACCCACTTACAATTTTAACCAATGAAATTTCTGATCTCTTTATCGGCCTCGGCTATCGAGTCGCTGAAGGGCCAGAGTTAGAAGCAGAATGGCTTAATTTTGATGCACTAAATATTCCGGCCGATCATCCAGCACGGACAATGCAAGATACTTTTTTCATAGAACCTTTGGAATCAAGATTGGTCCTAAGAACACACACCTCACCAGTTCAGATTCGTACGATGTTAGAAAACAAGCCACCAATTTATGTAATTTGTCCAGGTCGTACTTATCGTGCCGATGAATTGGATGCAACGCATACGCCGGTGTTTAGTCAAGTTGAAGGATTAGTAATTGATCGTGGAATCACAATGGCTGACTTAAAAGGAACGCTTGATTATTTTGCTCAAAGTATTTTTGGCCCGGATGTAAAAACCAGGTTACGTCCATCATTCTTTCCTTTCACAGAGCCGAGTGCTGAAGTTGATTTTTTCTTCAATGGCCGATGGATCGAATGGGGTGGCTGTGGAATGGTCAATCCAAAAGTTCTAGAAGTTTGTGGAATAGATACCTCTGAATTTTCGGGTTTCGCATTTGGTATGGGCCTTGAACGCACGCTAATGGTCAGACATGGGATCACAGATATGCATGACATTGTCGAAGGTGACATCAGATTTACTCGTAGTTTTGGAATCGGTGGCCGATGAAGATTCCACTGTCATGGATTCGTGAATTTTCACCGATACCTCGAGATATTTCCTTAGAAGATCTGGAAAATGCTTTCGTTAACGTTGGTTTTGAGGTCGAAGGAATTGACCTACAAGGTAAGGACTTAACAGGCCCATTAGTAGTTGCAAGAGTTGAAAGTATCGAGGAATTAACTGGCAATAAAAAAGCAATCCGATATGTCGGTCTGGACTGTGGTGAAGGCTCTAATCGATTCGTAATTTGCGGTGCAACAAATTTTGTAGTGGGGGATTTAGTTGTAGCAGCTCTTCCAGGTGCAGTACTGCCTGGAGATTTTGCAATTTCAGCGCGAGAAACTTATGGCAAGACCAGTAATGGAATGATCTGTTCAGCCCGTGAATTAAGAATTAGCGAAGAACATTCAGGAATAATTGTGTTGCCCGCGGATTGTGCGAAGATTGGTGCGAACGCAATCGAATTACTAGAAATCAACGATGTAGTTGTTGACGTTGCGGTAAATCCAGACCGTGGATATGCGCTCTCTATACGAGGGCTTGCTCGAGAATTGGCAGCATCACTAGCTTTGGAATATTCCGATCCAGCACAGAAAGTTAATACGAAAGACTTTGCAATCAACACAAAGGGAATTCAAGTCTCAGTCGAAGATAAGTCCGCACTCTCAATCGTCTACATCCGCACGATTTCAGATTTCAATGCATCAGCAGTAACACCGTTATGGATGAGCCGACGAATTGAGAAATGTGGCATGCGTTCAATTTCGTTAGCGGTTGATATCACCAACTATGTGATGCTCGAACTTGGTCAACCTTTACATGCTTTCGACGCCATGAAGATTGATACTTCATTGATTATGAGACGTGCTGGTAGCACAAAAACAATCAAAACTTTAGATAACCAAGAGCGCAAACTTAATTCAGATGATCTAGTGGTTGCAGATAAAAGTACAGCCCTTGCTTTGGCGGGCGTAATGGGTGGGGCAACTTCAGAAGTAACTGGAAAAACTACCCAGATAGCACTCGAAGCAGCACGCTTTGATCCAATAACAATTGCCAAAAGTTCGCGCAGACATAAATTATCTTCAGAGGCTTCTAGGCGATTAGAACGGGGAGTTGACCCGTCACTGGCGGAAATTTCCTCCGCTCGAGCGATTGCGCTGATGATAGAACTAGGTGGCGCAAAATATGTTGGTTCCAGTTCCTCTGGGGAACCGAAATATGCACCAATAGTTTCATTTGATCCTAACTTTGTTTCCAAATATCTGGGAACCGAAGTTTCACTCTCGGAAGTTGAAGAGAAGTTGACGATTGTCGGTTGCGATGTGGCAAAGAAATCGACTACAAATTGGGAGATAGATCCACCATCGTGGCGCGCTGATTTATTACTCGCACCAGATTTAGTTGAAGAAGTTGCGAGAATGATTGGCTATGAGCGAATTCCTTCTACGCTTCCAACCGGAAAATCTGGCACTGGCCTAACGCCAATGCAATATCGCAAACGTAGCGTTGCAAATTTCTTGGCCGGAAATGGTTTTTCTGAAGTTTACAACTATCCTTTTGTTAATCCAGATTTTGTATCACAGTTAGGTTTTGTTGGAGATCGTGCGAAAAGTTTTAGACTTGCAAATCCTATGTCTGAAGAGTTTCCAGACCTGCGTACGCATTTATTACCTGGTCTTCTGCTAACTGCGGTAAGAAATCAAGGTCGTGGCGCAAAAGATATTGCACTATTTGAAATTGGCTCCGTTTTTAGAAATACTGAGAAGCTTGAGGCGCAGAACGTTGTTGGTACGGATCGAGTACCGAATGAAGCAACCAAGGCAAAGATTTACAAGAGCGTTCCGAATCAGCCGCTACATGTCGGCGCAGTAGTTGCCGGTAAATTAGGTTCTGATGGCTGGAATGGAAAAGCGCAAGATTTCACTTGGGTTGAAGCGATTGGGTTTGCGCGGGCAATCATCGAAGAAACTGGCAACGTTTCAACTACTTCCAGTTCAGATTTTGCACCATGGCATCCAGGTCGTTGCGCAGAACTTAAAGTTGACGGTAAAGCGGTAGCGCATGCTGGCGAACTTCATCCTCGTGTTATTGCTGAACTGGGATTGCCTGAAAGATCGTGTGCCTTCGTAGTAGTTCTTAGCGCACTTGGTTTTCCCGAAACTAAGAAATTGCAGACGCTAATCACAATGCCAGCTGCGATTCAGGATATTGCATTGGTTGTTGATGGCTCGGTGTCTTCTTCCACTTTGGAAGCTGCGCTGCGAGCCGGCGCTGGGGATTTATTGGAGAGCATTACTCTCTTCGATCGCTACGACAAATTGGGCGACGGAAAGGTTTCGTTGGCTTTCACTATGGTTTTCCGAGCGCCAGATAGAACGTTGACAGCTGAAGAGGTTTCGGAACATCGTGAAGCAGCAGCAGCCTCCGCTCTAAAGGTATGTGGGGCCGTGGTTCGTGCATAATTATGCAAGTAATTGTATAATTATGCTTTAACTGATACGATGACTCCATGAAAATAGGTGTCGTAGGCGCGAGCGGATATGCGGGTGGTGAATTACTTCGCCTGCTTTCGCACCACGAAAAATTTGAAATAACCTACGTAAGTGCTGGTTCGAACGCTGGTCAACAAATCACTTCGATCCATCCGCATTTACTAAATTTTGCCAACCGTAACTTCGAAAAAACTGCGATAGAGCTAATCAACGAGTGTGATTTAGTTTTCTTAGCCCTACCTCACGGAGAATCAGCTGCTCTAATTTCAGATATTTCCGCGAAGGTAAAAGTTATTGATCTTGGTGCTGATTTCAGATTAGCCGATAGCTCATCGTGGGAAAAATATTATGGTGGTTCGTACGCAGGTCAATTCACATACGGCTTGCCTGAGATAAATTCAAATTCTGCAATAATCAGTTCTAGTACCAGGGTCGCTAACCCAGGATGTTATGCAACCGCAATAATCCTTGGAAGTGCACCAGCCATCGCTTCGAAAATAGTTGATGCCACGGATATTGTTGTTGTTGCGGCAAGTGGTACCACTGGTGCCGGTCGTAGCGCCAAAATCAATTTAATTGGCAGTGAAGTCATGAATAACCTGGTTTCTTATAAATTTGGGGGAGTACATCAACATACTCCGGAGATAGAAGAAAATTTGCGCCTTCTGAGTGGGAGCCAAGTCAAACTTTCCTTCACTCCAATTTTAGCGCCGATGCCAAGAGGAATACTGGCAACGATAACTGCGAGAATGGTTGAATCCTTAACTCCAGAGCAAGCACATAAGATATTTTCCGAATATTTTGCCGCCTCGCGATTCATATCAGTGCTACCAATGGGATTAATGCCCCAGACTTCGGCGACGCTCGGAACTAACAACGTGCTAATGCAAGTTGCGGTTGATGCACACACCAATCGCTTAGTTGTCTCGGTTGCGCTTGATAATCTAGGGAAAGGTGCAGCTGGACAAGCTATTCAAAATGCCAATTTGATGTCGGGCTTTCCGCAGGATCTCGGACTCGATCAATTGGGCGTTAAGTGATGATTGTTTTTAAATATGGTGGTCATGCGATTTCAGAAGAGGTAGAAGTGGAACCGGCTATTGAGTTTCTTGCGAAGATGATCAAGGCTGGCGAAAAAATTGTGATAGTTCACGGCGGCGGTCCACAGATAAATCGTGAGCTTGAAGTTCATGGAATTGTTAGTGAGATGGTGGCTGGTTTAAGAAAAACAACACCAGAGGTTTTTGAGGTTGTTCAGCGCACTTTAAGTGGTGAGGTATTGCGTAATCTAACAAACCAATTAATTGGGCAGGGTGTCAATGCGGTTGGGATTTCAGCCGGCGATGGAAGTTTAATTCGAGCAAAAATTGCCGATCCTGAGTTAGGTCTTGTTGGGGTTATTGCAACTATTGATCCAACACTTATTAAGAATTTTCTAGCCCAGGGATTGACGCCAATGATCTCACCGATCGCCGTTACGGAAGAGGGCGTCGGTTTGAATTTGAATGCTGATTTGGTCGCGGGCGCAATTGGTGGCGCACTTAGCGCAGATGTTGTTATGTTCTCGACTGATGTTGCGGGTATTTATCGGAATTGGCCTGACGCAAATTCCGTCATAGGCACAATCGAGGTTGAAGAATTAATAGCTATCGCGAAAGATTTTCAAGGAGGCATGATTCCGAAGGCCAAGGCGGCCATTAACGCAATTGAATCGGGTGCTAAAACTGTACGTATATTTGATGGCAGAACTATCTCGAATCTAGCCAGAGCATTTTCTGGTGAAACTGGAACTTTGGTGGTTGCTTAATATGGTCAACAATTTGGAAGCACAAGACAGTTGGACTAGTGGTCTACAGAATAATTATGGGACGCCTTCAATTTCGTTAACGAATGGCATAGGAGCAAGCGTTTGGGATGTCGAGGGGAATCAATATTTGGATTTCCTTGGCGGCATAGCAACTAATATTTTGGGACATGCACACCCAAAGATTGTCGCCGCGATTTCAGAACAAGCCAGCAAACTAGGGCATGTAAGCAATCTATATTCTCATCCGCGCGCCTTAGAGCTGGCACAGAAACTTAATTCATTAACGGGCCAGAAAAGCGCAAGAACTTTCTTCTGCAATTCAGGAGCTGAAGCAAATGAAGCCGCATTCAAATTATCGAGACTCACTGGTCAGACGAAAATCGTTTCGACAATTGGTTCATTTCATGGCCGGACGATGGGCGCGCTATCTTTAACTGGTCAAAGTGCGAAACAGGAACCATTTAAGCCGCTACTGAAAAAGATAAAATTCATTCCTTACAATGATTTAGTAGCAGCAAAGAGAGCCATCAATAAGAGAGTTGCAATGGTTATTGTCGAACCCATTCAAGGTGAGAATGGCGTAGTAGTTCCTGATTTTGGGTATCTCCGAGCGCTACGAGATCTGACTTCGAAGCATGGAGTTTTACTCGCTTTGGATTGCGTGCAGACAGGAATGGGCAGAACTGGTGAATGGTTTGGCTATGAGAAAGAAGGAATAGTTCCAGACATTATTACGCTGGCGAAAGGTTTGGGAGGTGGGTTACCTCTAGGAGCAATGATTGCAATTGGCGATTGCGCGACCTACTTTGAACCAGGGAGTCATGGAAGTACTTTCGGTGGCAATTCAATTGCATGCGCATCAGCGTTAGCGGCAATCTCAGTTCTGGAAGAAGATGGTTTGCTCGCTAGAAATGCGGCGCTGGAGTTAACATTGAAATTGGAATTGTCGAAGAGCGCAATTGTGGAATCAGTTCGCGGCTCAGGGTTGTTGCTAGGAATTGTTTTGAAAAATCCAGTCGCAAAGCAATTCGTTTCTCAACTACAAACAGGCGGGGTCTTAGCAAACGCGACTTCTGATTCTGTTATCCGAATCGCGCCTCCTCTAGTTGTTACTGATCAACAAATCACGGACTTCATAAAAACATTTAGAGAGGTTGCGATTACTCATGAACGCTAAGAATACGCTAACTTCTGTTCAACGCCGATCCTTAATCGCAAAATTGATAAGGCAAGGTGGCGTCGAATCGCAAAGTCACTTGGTGAAACTTCTAGCGCGCGAAGGTGTGAAAGTAACCCAAGCAACTGCAAGCCGCGATTTGGAAGAGCTCGGGGCTAGTAGAGCTCGTAATGCAAGTGGCGAATTTCAATATGTAATCGCGGACGAATCAACATCCAAAACTACTAGCGCTGCGAATTTAATTATGAGCGTTACTGCTAGCGGTAATCTTGCCGTAGTGCGTACACCACCTGGTGGAGCACAACTGTTAGCTAGTGCGATAGATCGAAATTCTTTGAATGGCGCATTGAAAAGCGCAATCGGAACAATTGCTGGAGATGACACTGTGTTGGTCGTTTCTAAAACTGCAAATGGTGGAGCTGATTTAGCTAAGTCAATCTCTACATTCGCATCTGGCGTAAAAGGAAAGAGGAAATAGGAATGGCACTATGGGGCGGAAGATTTGTGAGTGGGCCGGCTGATTCGGTCGCGGCTTTATCTAGAAGTGTTGATTTCGATTGGCGCCTCGCACCTTATGACATCAGAGTCAACCTAGCTCATCTAGACGGCCTCATTGCCGCTGGGGTTATTGCTTCTGGAAACGGTGAAGTTATTCGTGCCGGCCTCAAAGCGCTCGGTAACGAAATACTTTCGGGCAAATTCAGGTACAACAATTCAGATGAAGATGTTCACAGCGCAATAGAACGTGGTCTAGTTGCGAAAATTGGCGCAATAGGTGGCGCCCTCCGCGCGGGAAGATCGCGCAATGATTTAGTTGTTACGGATTTCAAGCTGTACTTAATTGACCATATGTTAGAAATTGCAGCTTTAACAACAGAATTGGTCGAATCATTCAATGTCCAAAGCCTAGCCACGGTTGAAATTATTGCTCCGGGCTTTACTCATTTGCAACATGCGCAACCAATAGTTTTTGGACATGAATTAGCGAAACATTCACAAGCGCTATTACGCGATATTGATCGAATCGGAGATTGGTTAGTTCGAAATAGTTTTTCACCACTTGGGGCAGGTGCGCTATCGGGAAGTGGCTTACAACCTAACCCAGAAGTAAGTGCACAAGCGCTCGGATTTGATGGTGTTTTAGGAAACAGTATTGATGCAGTTAGCGATCGGGACTTTGCAGCCGAGGCACTCTTTGTAATGGCGATGCTTGGTGTTCATCTTTCGAGAATTGGCGAAGAATTTACACTTTGGAATACAACTGAATTTTCTTGGGTGGTAATCGCAGATGAATATTCAACTGGTTCATCAATAATGCCACAGAAGAAAAATCCCGATATTGCAGAATTGGCACGAGGCAAGAGTGGGCGATTGGTTGGTAATCTAACAGCGCTGCTCACAACACTAAAAGGCTTGCCATTTGCTTACAACCGCGATCTGCAGGAAGATAAAGAGCCAGTTTTTGACTCTGTAGAAACTTTGCTGTTACTTCTTCCAGCGTTAACAGGGATGGTTGCTACGGCGAAATTTAACGGTGAGAAGATTTCAAGTGGTGCGCATACTGGATTTGCTCTTGCTACCGAAATTGCAGATTACCTAGCAAAGAAATCTCTGCCGTTCGCACAGGCGCATGAAATAGCGGGTCAATGTGTTCGATTCTGCGAGAGTGCTTATAAAGAGCTTCACGAATTGACCGATAGCGAACTAAATTCGATACATCCGGAATTAAAATCAGATCTTCTGGGGTTCTTAACGGTTTCCGGCGCTATAGCCTCACGAACTTCGTCCCTCGGTACTTCGATTGACAGTGTTACAGAACAGATTTCTCAACTAAATGATGCCACGAAGGAAGCGAAACTTTGGATATCCAACGAGGTCGCACTCTTTTCGGGCATGATGAAGCCATGACTACGCAACTACTAGCCGATCTCGAATGGCGTGGTCTTATCGCGCAGACAACTGACCGCGAAGGATTACTTAAAGATTTAAATAGCAAGCCACTCAAGTTTTATATTGGATTCGACCCTACCGCCCCAAGTTTGCACGTTGGAAATCTCGTAGTAATTCTCGTTATGCGACGATTCCAATTAGCGGGACACCTTCCCATCGCACTAGTTGGGGGAGCTACCGGACTTGTCGGAGACCCAAGTGGGCGCAACGAAGAGCGCACATTAAATGATGAAACCGTTGTTGTGCAATGGGTAGAAAACATCCGAAAACAACTATCGAAGTTTCTTGATTTTGAATCAAATAAGAACCCGGCTGTAATGGCTAATAATCTTGATTGGACCAAACCAGTATCGGCTTTGGAATTTCTTCGTGACATTGGTAAACATTTCAGCGTCAATCAAATGCTCGCAAAGGATTCGGTTTCTTCTCGCTTGGAAAGTGGTGGTATTTCGTATACTGAATTCTCATACCAAGTTCTACAAGCATTTGATTACCTGGAACTTTATCGTCGTGATAATTGCAGACTCCAACTTGGTGGCTCTGACCAGTGGGGAAATATTGTTGCTGGGTTAGACCTTATTCGTAAAGTAGAAGGCGGTTCAGCCCACGCGTTTACGATTCCACTGATGGCGAAAAGTGATGGAAGTAAATTTGGTAAAACCGCGGGTGGTTCAGTCTGGCTAGATGAAGACATGACTTCACCTTACGCGTTCTATCAATTCTGGATTAATACTGATGATGCCGATGTTGAAAAATATCTTAAGGTGTTTTCGTTTAAGGATCGTTCAGAAATTGAAAGATTAATTGAAACTGTTGCAGTAAATCCCGGTGTTCGCGAAGCACAACGTGAATTAGCACGAGAGTTAACTTCTTTAGTTCACGGCTCTGATCAATGTGAAAAAGTTGAGGCAGCATCGAAGGCCCTTTTTGGACAGGGTGAATTGAAGGACCTTGATGAAAAGACTTTAGCTTCTGCACTTGCGCAATTACCTAAAGTAACAATAGATAAGAGTGAAGCGTTTCCAACTTGGGTAGATCTTTTGGCTGCAACCGGCGTAGTTGAATCTAAATCTGCAGCGCGTCGAATCGTTAAAGAGAATGGTGCGTATTTAAATAATGAAAAAATCTCGGGGGAGGATTTCGCACCAACTAAAGAGAATTTGATTCACGGAAAATTCTTGGTTTTACGTAAGGGAAAGCGCGATTTAGCTTCGGTAGAAGTAATTTAGTTAGCGAGTAAATTCGAAAAGATTCACCATAGGAAAAGATTTTTCTGCTAATTGAGCGCGAAAAGTGACACTTTCTGGGGTGATTAACCTCGCACCAAGAATGAGCTATTTCGGGCCTATTCGGGGGCAGTGAATTTGACCCTCGCTCAGGCTTAGGCTACCTTTACCCCTCGCTTGCGAATTGGACGAAAAACCCTTTAAAACCGGGGTAAATAAGGCCAAGCAACGATATGAATTACCAGGCACTATGAAGGACTGACCGGATTTGCTCTTCCGTGTACCTTCCACTAGGTTTGGCGGTCTGCCTTGCAATCGGTGAGAAATCGCCGTGACCGGTGTGCATTCGTACCTTGAGAACTCAACAACGTGCAAAAAATCAATGCCAATCGGCATAT
>WLIT01000028.1 GCA_009726125.1 Actinomycetota bacterium
AGATTCAGCAGCTGAACTAGCTGGTGGCGAAGGCGATATCGCTGTACTTTCAACAACACCAGATGCTACAAACCAGAACGTTTGGATCGAATTCATGAACAAGCGTCTTGCAGCGAAGTATCCAAAGGTGAAGGTTGTTGCTACAGCTTACGGTCTAGATAAGCCAGAAGAATCAACAACAGAAACCCAAGGACTAATTCAGAAGAACCCAACAATCGAAGCAATCGTTGCTCCTACATCAGTAGGTATCGTTGCAGCTGCTAAGTACGTTTCAGGTTCAGCTTCAAAGGGCAAGGTTTTCGTAACTGGTCTAGGTCTTCCAAATGATATGAAGACATACATCAAGGACGGCTCAGGAGCTCAAGCATCTCTATGGGATGTAGAAAACTTCGGATACGTAGCAGTTCAAATTGCTAACTCAATCCGTAACAACAAGCAATCAGTAAAGGTCGGCGCAGTTATCAAGTCCGCTAAGGGCGATAAGGGTGTTAAGACTCGTACTGTTATCAAGGGTGCTGTAGGAAATGAAGTTCTCCTCGGACCAGCTACTGTCTTCACAAAGGACAACGTAGATAACTACAACTTCTAATTAATTCTTAATTAGTAGTTGGGAGAGCGGCAATTTCCTTGCGGGGATTGCCGCTCTCTTCTTTTAAAGAACTTCTCAGATGAAGGTAAATTAAATGGAGCGAGTCTGTTTTAGGTTGCAAGTAAAGCCAGAGCTAATGCCTGAATACGCTCGGCGTCATGGCGAAGTTTGGCCCGAGATGTTAGATGCACTCCGCCAGACTGGTTGGACAAATTATTCACTCTATTTGGATGAATCAGATGGCACGCTAATTGGATATCTAGAGACACCAGATTTAGAAGCTGCAAAGGCTGGAATGGCTAAGCTAGAAGTGAATGCACGTTGGCAGGCAGAAATGGGGCAATTCTTTGTTGAACTTGGTGACAAAGCCCCCGATGAGGGATTTTTGAGGTTAAAAGAAGTTTTCTATCTCGCTTAAATTTTATAAAAAAATCGCTAAAACTAAGAAGGAGTATGGACATGGCAAGTAAGAGCGAAGCAAAAGAAGTCTTAAAGCGTTTCTTTATCGAAGTCCCATCATGGGCATATGGAAACTCAGGAACACGATTCAAAGTTTTCTCATCCGCTGGCGTGCCGCGCGATCCTTTTGAAAAGATTGCAGATGCCGCTCAAGTCCACAAGTTCACTGGCGCTGCGCCATCAGTAGCAATGCATATTCCCTGGGACCGAGTAGATGATTACAAAGCACTTGCCAAGCATGCAACTGACTTAGGCGTTCGCCTTGGAACAGTTAACTCAAATACTTTCCAAGATAATGATTATAAATATGGTTCTGTATGTCATCCAGATGCGAAGATCCGCCAGAAGGCCGTTGATCACTTATTCGAATGTGTCGACATCATGGATCAAACCGGTTCACAAGATATAAAGCTCTGGTTTGCCGATGGCACAAACTATCCAGGACAAGATGATCTTCGCGGCCGCCAAGAGCGCCTAGCGGAATCACTTAAGAAGTTGTACGACCGCTTAGGTGCTAACCAGAGAATGCTTCTGGAATATAAATTCTTCGAACCAGCTTTCTACTCTACCGATGTTCCTGACTGGGGAACTTCATATGTTCATTGCTTAGAGCTTGGACCAAAGGCATCAGTCTGCGTTGATACCGGACACCATGCACCAGGAACAAATATTGAATACATCGTCGCCTTCTTGCTTATGAAGAAGCGTCTGGGTGCATTCGACTTTAACTCTCGCTTCTATGCCGATGATGATTTAATTGTTGGTGCAGCAGATCCATTCCAATTATTTAGAATCATGCATGAAGTCAATCAGGGCGGCGGTTTTGCAAAAGGCACCACAGTTTCATATGTTCTAGATCAATGCCACAACATCGAAGATAAGATTCCAGGCCAAATTCGCTCAATCACAAATGTGCAAGAAGCTGTTGCAAAGGCGCTTTTAGTTGATGCTGCTGCACTTGCTAAGGCACAGAAAGATTGTGATGTACTTGCTGGAAATGATATCTTGATGGATGCATACAACACCGATGTTCGTGATCTTCTTGGTGAAGTTCGCAGCGAACAAGGTTTAGATGTGGATCCAAAGGCGGCATTTGCTCGCAGCGGTTACATGGCAAAGATTTCGGCAGAACGTGTTGGCGGCGCACAGGCAGGGTGGGGCGCATAATAATGACGACACCGAAACCGGTACAAGAGTTAATAAAACGAAGTAATAAATTAGGTTCAGAGCCGAGATTTACAAACTATGCCGGTGGAAATACATCGGCAAAGGGCGAACTTAAGAACCCAGCAACTGGTGAAATGGCTCCAGTACTCTGGGTTAAAGGTTCGGGTGGAGATCTTGGAACGCTAACTGAATCAGGTCTCGCTGCACTTGATCTAGAACGCTTTAAATTACTTAATAACGTTTATCGTGGCGTTGAACATGAAGATGAGATGGTTGCACTATTTGATTACTGCCGTTTTGGCATTGGTGGCGCAGCACCAAGCATCGATACTTCAATGCACGGACTTGTTGACTACGACCATGTAGATCACCTACATCCAGATTCAATCATCGCACTTGCAACATCAATCGATGGCGAGGCGTTAACTCGCGAATGTTTCGGAGATGAAATTCTCTGGGTCGAGTGGCGTCGTCCAGGTTTCCAACTTGGTTTGGATATGGCTGCAATCGCAACTAATAATCCAAAGGCAAAGGGTTGTGTACTTGGTGGCCACGGTTTAACAACATGGGGTAACACGAGTGAAGAGTGTGAAAAGCGCTCTATCGAAGCGATTGAAAAGGCTGAAAAGTTTATTAAGGAGAAGGGGAAAGCAGATCCATTCGGTAAGAAGGTAGGAAAGTTTGCACCTCTTGATCCTGCTGCACGTAAATCTCGCGCCGCAGAACTTGCACCATATCTTCGTGGAATTGCTTCCCGTGATTCGCGAATGGTTGGTCACTTCACCGATGGCGATGTTGTTTTAGATTTCTTGCAAGGTAGCGAAATGCCACGTCTTGCAGCGCTTGGAACATCATGTCCAGACCATTTCTTGCGCACCAAGGTTCGTCCAATGGTTATCGATATCGATCCAAAGGCTTCGGTTGAAGAAGTTGTTGCATTAGCGAATGAGAAGCACGAGCAATATCGTTTGGATTACGCCGCTTACTACAACAAGTTTGCGACTAAGGATTCACCTGCAATGCGTGGCGCCGATCCCGCAGTAATTTTAGTACCGGGAATTGGAATGTTCACATTCGGGAAAGATAAGCAGACAGCGCGAGTTGCATCCGAGTTCTATATAAATGCAATCAATGTAATGCGCGGATCTGAAGCGTTATCCAAATATTCACCAATCGATGAATCTGAAAAATTCCGGATTGAATATTGGGATCTTGAAGAGGCAAAGTTAAAGCGCGCACCAAAGCCAAAGCCACTTGCTGGTCGCATCGCGTTGGTAACCGGCGCAGCATCTGGACTTGGAAAAGCAACTGCAACGAGACTTTCTGCTGAAGGTGCCTGTGTTGTTATCGCTGATCTAAATCTTGAAGGCGCAACCGAACTTGCAAAAGCACTCGGCGGTCCTGATAAGGCGATTGCAATTTCAATGAACGTCACAAGCGAAGAGGAGATTGCCGCAGGAATTGCTGCTGCATCCCTGGCCTTTGGTGGCGTTGACATCTTGGTGAACAATGCAGGAATCTCAATCAGTAAATCACTTGTAGAAACATCTACGAAGGATTGGGATCTTCAACATGACATCATGGCGCGAGGTTCATTCCTGGTTTCACGCGAAGGTGCCAAGGCGATGCTTGCTCAAAAAATGGGTGGCGATATTGTCTACATCTCATCTAAGAACTCGGTCTTTGCTGGTCCAAATAACATCGGTTATGGATCAACAAAAGCAGATCAAGCGCATCAGGTTCGTCTACTTGCAGCAGAACTTGGTGAATTTGGAATTCGCGTAAATGGAATTAATCCAGATGGCGTAGTTCAAGGTTCAGGAATCTTTGCATCAGGTTGGGGCGCAAATCGCGCCGCGGTATATGGTGTTGAAGAATCTAAACTTGGTGAGTTCTATGCAAAGCGCACAATCTTGAAAAAGGAAGTGCTTCCTGATCACATTGCCGCCGCTGTCTTTGTAATTCTTGGGGGCGATTTAGCGCTAACTACAGGTATGCATATTCCAGTTGATGGTGGCGTTGCTGCTGCTTTCTTGCGATAACTCGGTAGAGAGCTAAACGATGACGCTTTACGCTGCAGTTGATCTTGGTGGATCGAGTGGAAGAGTCGCGGTTGGGCATATTCAAAATAGAAAAATTGTCGTGCGCGAAGTTCACCGCTTCTCGCACGAACCCCAAGTTCTAAGCGATGGTTCAATCCGTTGGGAGTGGGAGAAAATTGTTCATGAAGTTATTACTGGGCTCAATAAAAGTTTAGATCTTGGCCCAATTAAGTCCCTTGGGATTGATTCCTGGGCGGTTGATTACGGACTTATTAATGTTCAAGGCAAGCTCGCAGAAATTCCCTTCACCTATCGCGATGGCCGTACTGATGGCTTGATGACACAACTACAACGTGATGTGGGCCGCGAATATATTTACTCAAAGACCGGAATTCAATTCATCTTTTTCAATACCGCCTACCAACTCTTCGCAGCAAAAGGTAGCCAAGCATTTAGAAGCGCCAAAGTTTTCTTATTGCTACCTGATCTCCTAAATTATTTTTTATGTGGAAAGAAGAGTAGCGAAGTAACAAATGCCTCAACTACCCAATTGCTTAACGCTAGAACTCAAGATTGGGACTGGGATTTAATTAAGAAGATTGGTATTCCAAAGGCGATTTTTCCAAAGCTTCATAAACCAAAGGCCATCATTGGAAGAGTTCGTGGGCACGGCGCGATTGATGGGATAAAAGTTGTTGCAGTCGGTTCACATGACACCGCATCTGCAGTTGCCGGAACCCCGCTAAATCCAAATGGGCGTTCTGCATATATATCGAGTGGAACTTGGTCACTTGTGGGCCTAGAACTTGAAGAGGCAGTAACGAGTCAGAAGGCTATGGATTTCAACATCACAAATGAAGTTGGTGTTGAAGGGCGGATTCGCTTTATTCGAAATGTGACTGGGATGTGGTTAATAGAAGAGTCAATTAGATATTGGCGTGGCAAAGGTCAAAACTTCACTGCAGCTGAACTAGCAGCGGGCGCTGCAAAATGTGATTCGATTCAGATAATCGATACCGAAGATCCGATGTTTGCTAAGCCTGGCCCAATGCCAGAGACGATTGCAAAATTTTGCGAAGAGACGGGACAAGCAGTTCCAGAAACCCCATTTGAATTTGCTAGATGCATTTTCGACAGCCTGGCACTTGCTTATTCCAGAGCACTTAAAGATTTGATTGAAGCATCGGGTAGAGAAATAGATGAGATAAACATTGTCGGTGGTGGTTCGGCAAATGAATTACTAAACCAATTAACGGCTGATGCCACAGGAAAGATTGTTTATTCTGGACCGGTTGAAGCCACTGTATTAGGCAATCTAATTATTCAAATGGAGGCAGATGGCAAGATCGCCTCACTTGAAGAGGGTCGCTCAATGATTTCAGATTCAAGTAATCGTAAGAAATATACGCCGCAAGAGGGAACAGATTGGGAAGCGCTATGGCACGGCATTCTGAATTAACCAAAGTAGCGGAAACCGATCTAGAGATATCGAAATTAAGTTTAGGTACCGCACCGCTCGGTGGATTATTTAAATCAGTATCTGAAGCAGAATCAGATGCCATGATCGATCTTGCAATAACTTCTGGAATTAATTACATCGATACCGCTCCGCTATATGGATATGGCGCCGCAGAGCGCCGAGTAGGACGCGCTATCGCAGGCCGCAAATCTGGTGTAACAATCTCGACAAAGGTAGGCCGCCCACTTCGTCCCGGCACAAATTTGGAGACCGATAAATATCCAGATGCAGACCCAGGACTTGAAACTTATTATGACTACTCATATTCAGGAATAAGAAGCGGTTTAGAGGCGAGTCTTAAGCGTTTGAATCTCGATAGCATCGAAATTGCTTATCTTCATGATGCCCAAGATTGTATTCAAGATGCGATTGAAATTGCCTATCCAGTACTGGATCAGATGCGACGTGAAGGAATTGTAAAAGCAATTGGGCTTGGGATGAATTGGTGCCCCGCTTCAATCGAGATTATTAAGAACACGGATTTGAATATTGCTCTTATTGCAGGTCGATTCACTCTGCTTGATCAGAGCGCCCAGGACGAGCTTTATCCACTCGCAATAAAGAAGAATGTTTCAATTGTTGCAGCAGGTGTTTACAACACAGGAGTTCTAGCAAACCCAGTTGAAGGAGCGCTCTTTGATTATGCCCCTGCTTCTAAAGAGATTATTAATAGAGCGTTAGAGATTCGGGACTTCCTGAAAGATTTTAACGTTCCACTAACCGCGGCCGCGATGCAATTTCCATTGCGCCATCCAGCGGTCGTGACAGTATTAAATGGTGCTGGCACTGTTGCCGAGCTAGAGGCAAATATTGCAGCCTTCGATTTTGAACTTCCAACAAATCTCTGGTCCGAACTTGAGAGTGCTGGCTTAATTGCGCCAGTAAATATTTAAATGAAGTTAGCACTTGTAACTGGCGCATCAAAGGGAATCGGTCGCGAAATTGCCTTGGCCCTTGCAGGCGCTGGCCACAAAGTAATTGCAGTTTCTAGAACTCCGATGGCAAAAGCGGGAGAGATCATAAATATTTGTGGTGATGTCAGCGATATTGACTTCGTTAATTCACTACAAAAGCAGGTAGCAAAAGAACATGGCCCAGTTCAAATCTTGGTTAATGCCGCTGGAGTATTTGGGCCAATTGATTTAATTAAAGATGGCGATCCCAAGCAGTGGGTTGAAACCATAATGATTGACGCACTTGCGCCCTATTTCACATCAAGAGTTTTCTTACCTGCAATGCTGGAAGCCAAATGGGGGCGCATTATTAACTTAAGTTCAGCCGCTGCTCTGCATCCACCAGGAAAGTTAAATAGCGCATATGCCACGGCGAAAGTGGCCCTAAATCAATTCACTAGACACTTGGCCGCAGAAATTAGTGGAAGTGGCGTTACCGCAAATGTTATTCATCCCGGTGATGTGCGCAGCGATATGTGGGCCGACATAAGTGCGAAGGCAGATGTACTTGGCGAAGCCGGCGCGGATTACAAATCTTGGGTTGATTGGGTTGAAAAAACTGGGGGAGATGATCCTAAGAAAGCAGGCCAGTTAATTCTTAAATTGGTAAGCGACGAAAGCGCAGCAATAAATGGTCGCTTCTGTTGGATTGATAATCCGTTGCAAGAGCCAATTCCAAGTTGGGATGATCCAACTGATGAACGGCCTTGGATTTAACGAATACTGCGCAAGACCGCAGTAACGATGCCGAGAATTTCGGCGCCATCACCAGGAATTGGTGCGTAGTTCTCATTTGCAGGAAGCAACCAATAATGTCCATCTTTCTTTGACCAAGTTTTAACAGTGGCCTCGCCATCAATCATTGCCGCAACAATCTCGCCCTTATTCGCATCTTTCTGGGCGCGGATAACAACGTAATCGCCATCGCAGATTGCAACATCGATCATGGAATCGCCCTTAACTTTCAACATATAAATATCGCCCTTGCCAACAAAAGATTCGGGCAATGGGAAGACTTCATCAAAGCTCTGTTCGGCCAAGATTGGTGAACCAGCGGCAATCGTTCCAAGAAGAGGAACATTGCGGGTTTTCTCTGGTGTGATTGCTTCGCCCTCACTTGGATAGGTAATTTCAAGGGCTCGCCCTTTGGTGGCATCGCGGCGGATAAATCCCTTTTCAACGAGGGTACCTAATTGATATGAAACTGAGGCAGATGAGGCTAGGCCGGCTGCTTGGCCGATCTCGCGCATTGACGGTGGATATCCAGTGCTCTCAATGGCGGTTCGAATAACCTCGAGGATCTTGGCCTGGCGCGGGGTTAGGCCTTGCTCGTTGGCTGGGCCATCCGGAAGCTCGCTTATCTTCTTCTTGCTCTCGTTTCTACTCATAGGAGGAGCATAAACCAGATTTCCAAAAAAAGCGAACATTTGTTCGATTTTCACTTGCTTGTGTCAGTGGCTTGACCTATAGTTCTTCTTAGAACACTTGTTCGAATAACCGAATCCCCTCGGTTCTTGGTAACAAGGTTGGCAGGAGAAGTAAATGAGAAAGAACCAGAGGCTCGCTAGAACTTTTGTAGGAGCATCGCTATTGATATTGATTGGCGCTGGTTTTAGCGCATCACTCAGCGATCATGGTGTTGCATCATCTGAAGTTATTAAGACCGGCACTGCTGGTTACATGCAAATTGTTGTGGCACCAGGGGAGACCATCTGGTCCCTTGCCCAGGTGCTAAATACAGGTGGCCGATCTGATCTCTCATCCGTCGTAGATCAGATCGTTTCAGCCAATACCCTGGCTTCAACTGATTTAGAGCCAGGAACCAAGCTCTGGGTGCCTGCCAAGTAGCTGCCAAATAGCTTTTAAGTAAATTTCACTTAGATTTAACCGACACGCCGCACAGCCTCCTTTAAACCCTCGAGTTTTGGTCTACAGTTCCTACTACATATAGGGGTCAGGCCGCGATTTACTTCCATAAGTTGTGGTTTTCCAGTATGTTAGGCACTTGCTCAAAAAAGGCTAAAAATCGTGAAAAAGAGGAAAACCAAGAATGTTATGTCCATTTTGTAGAAGCGAGGACTCTCGAGTCGTCGATTCTCGCTCTGGGCAAGATGGCACCTTGATTCGCCGCCGCCGCGAATGCACATCGTGTAATCGTCGCTTCACGACCTCTGAAACCTCAATCCTCATGATCATTAAACGATCAGGTGCGACTGAGCCATTTAGCCGCGAGAAGGTTATCTCTGGTGTTTCCAAGGCCTGCCAAGGACGCCCAGTAAATGATGACGACTTAGCACTGTTAGCTCAAAGAGTTGAAGAGACACTCCGCTCTGATGGTCAAGCAGAAGTAGAAGCACAAGAAGTTGGAATGGCGATCCTCGCGCCACTCCGCGAATTAGACCAAATCGCTTACTTACGGTTTGCCTCGGTATATCGTTCATTCTCCACACTTGAAGACTTTGAAGGTGAGATCGCACTTCTCCGCGCGGCTCCTTCAAATACAACAAATGCAAATTCCCAAAAAACTTTAGTCAATTAATAACTAACCGGAAGAAGGAAACAAGTCATGTCTATCGTTAATAAGCCAGCAGCGGGAAGTAAGAAAACCCTAGGTAAGGGCCTTACTCTCGAACGAATTTATACAACTGCTGGAAAGCATCCTTATGACGAAGTGACTTGGGAACGTCGCGATGTTGTGCAGACCAACTGGAAATCAGGCGAAGTTATCTTCGAACAAAAAGGTGTGGAATATCCAGATTTCTGGTCAGTAAATGCATCAACCATCGTTACAACAAAGTACTTCCGCGGCGCAGTCGGTCACGACAATCGCGAATGGTCGCTAAAGCAAGTTATTGATCGCGTTGTTCTTACCTACACAAAGGCTGGAAAAGATTTCGGTTACTTCGCAACAGATGCCGATGCCGAAATTTTCGAACACGAATTAACTTGGATGCTTATGCACCAGGTCTTCTCATTTAACTCACCTGTCTGGTTTAACGTTGGAACTAATGCACCACAACAAGTTTCTGCATGTTTCATTCTTTCAGTCGATGACACAATGGATTCAATTCTTAACTGGTACCGCGAAGAGGGAATGATCTTCAAAGGCGGTTCCGGTGCTGGTCTAAACCTTTCACGTATTCGTTCAGCAAAAGAGCTTCTAAAGTCGGGCGGAACAGCTTCTGGTCCAGTTTCATTCATGCGCGGTGCTGATGCATCAGCAGGAACAATCAAGTCAGGTGGCGCAACACGTCGCGCAGCAAAGATGGTTGTTCTAGATGTAAATCACCCAGATATCGAAGAGTTCATTGAGACCAAGGTCCGCGAAGAGGACAAGATTCGCGCACTTCGCGATGCTGGCTTCGATATGGATCTCGGCGGCAAAGATATTATTTCTGTGCAATATCAGAATGCAAATAACTCAGTTCGCGTATCAGATGAATTCATGCG
>WLIT01000029.1 GCA_009726125.1 Actinomycetota bacterium
GCTAGGCGCTCTTGTGTGGTTTCAGAGTCGATAGCTACGAGGTTTGGGCGAGATCCAGTTGCGCGGATCTGGTTTAGGCAGAGATTGTTAACTGTGGTGCGAAGGTATGCGAGCGCACGGTCAGCAGAATCTAGTTCAGGGGCGGCAAGAATGAACTTGAGGAAGGCCTCTTGAACGATTTCGGCGGCATCGGCTTCAGAACGGAGAATTCTGCGAGCTTGGCCAACGAGTGATGAGCGATTTTCAGCGTATAGAGCGGAGAGATCGGCGACAGACCAGTCAGAGACGGTTGCTGGTGTAGCGGCAACGCCTGATGTGGTGTTCTTCTTACGAAGTGCCATTTGAGTAGATCTCCGGATTTTTTGGTCTTGCAGATGACAACGTCTTGCCCTCTACTATGTAAGACACCCCTGGGGGCCAGATGTTGTGTCCTTTTGGAATCTTTTTTCTGGGATTCATACCTATATATAGGTACATCAAAGCCTTTGAATCTTGGTTCTGGCGCAGAGTAAGAGCATAGGTTCCTGAGGATTTAAAAAGAAGTAGCACAACAGTATTAAAGTGCTACTCTTGCCCAATGAAACCGCAAACCAACCCTGAAAATGCGGGCCAAGTCCAACAAGTTGGAGTCCGCGAACTACGGCAAGACGCTTCAGGCATCCTGCGCCAGGTGAAAGCGGGTGAATGTATTGAAATAACCGAGCACGGCCGACCAATTGCAAGGATTGTTCCTATCGGTCCTTCACTTTATGAAGAAGCAATAATTTCTGGACTCATAATTGCGCCAACAATTTCTAGCACTGAACCAATGCCTAGATTAATTAAAGCAGCCAGTGGATTGAATTCAACTGATGTATTAATGGAGATGCGGGCGGAAGAGCGCTCTTGAGTTGGTATTTGGATAGTTCAGCAATTTTGAAGTTGATCATCGATGAATCCGAGTCTGTCGCAATGCGAAATATTTTTGATGACCGATGCCTTACTTCAGTAATTTCAAGGATTGAAGTGGTTAGAAATATAAGGAGAATTGATCCTCTTGCGCTTACATCTGCACAAAATATATTGAGCCGCATTTCGATGCTCCCGATGAATGATGTGGTTTTAAGAACAGCAGAAACAATAACTGCAACCGCAAGTTTGAAGAGTCTAGATTGCATTCACATTGCATCAATGATTACTTCGGCAACACCACTACTTGGAATAATTACTTACGACAAGGCGATGGCTGCTAACGCTGAGGTGCTTGGAATTAAGGTTTTAAGCCCTAAATAAACGTGAACTAAAAGCTACTTGATTCTGTAGGTCTTGTTGAAGATCACGGTGGGGCCGACCTTCACGATAACTGTATTAGCACCAGGCTTCACGGTGTTGTTCCCGAGCTTCACTTTTTTGCCATTGATTAAGACGCTGACAATGCTGCCCTTAACTGAAACGTTGATTACTCGCTTCTTCACTGTCACCTTCACAACCGGCTTCGTTGCTGAAGAGGTGGCTGAAGGTATTGGAGTTGGCTTTGGTGTTGCTGAGGCCGAAGGTGTTGGAGTTGGCTTTGGTGTTGCCGCAACAACGGTGAGGATTGCTTGAACTGAATTTGATTGGCCATATTTTCCACCCGGTGATTGGGTGGCGATAATTGTTGTGGTGCCAACCGCAACTCCGACGATGGCATTATTTACAACCTTGGCAATTGTTGGGTCGGTAATTGAATACTTCCACTTGCCGGAAGAGTTAGAACTTGGATTTGTGATTGCTGTGAGAGTCTGGCCAACTTCAACTTTTACTGGTGAAAGTGTTCCAACAGTTGGAGTTGTTCCAAGAACTGTAACTTTGAATGAAGTTGAGCCAGATAACCAATAATCATTTACTGCTTGGGTCAAAGTTATTACCGCGGTACCCGCATCACCAAAGTTTAATTTCTGACCAGTGATACTTACGACAGCAGGATCGGAAGATGTGTAAGTCCAAGCACCAGCAGAGGTAGATGTTGGTGGCAAAATAGTTTGTGGAATATCACCGACAACTTTTTGTAGATCTTCTAGAGTTGAATAAGTTGGGGCTGAATTAACAGTCAAAACCATAGTCTTTGAGGTAGCCCCATAGTTTCCGGATACTGCTTGTGATGCGGTAATCGTTGTCTTTCCTGACTTATAAACCGTAATAGATCCGATATTTCCGGAAGATGTAATTGATGCAACTGTTGGGTCTGATGAGGAGAATGACCATGCTCCGGGTGAACTTGAAGTTGGTGCGAAAATTGAAAGGGTGTTTGATGTTGATGCAGTTTTTGTATATGTCACATCTTTAAAATCACCAACGGCAGCCGTTGCACCAAGAATTGTCAAAGTCATTGTCAAAGTCGAAGAGCCATAGCCTCCAGAAGCAGCCTGGCGCGCAGTAATTGTTGTGGTTCCGATGTTCTTTGGAGTCAAGACTTTTCCTACCAAAGTTGCGATTGAAGTGTTCGCGATTGAAAATGTCCAAGCACCTGGGGAACTTGATGTTGGCTCAATTAAATTCAAATTTGAAACGCTATCTTTCGCGATAGTTATATCGGTAAATGTTCCAAGGATTTTTGGCAAACTTGTGACCGTTAAAGATGTAGTCGCTTCGCCACCTAACCAATTTGCACTTGCGGATTGGGTTGCTGTGATTGTTGTTGTACCGGCATCTAAGAATGTGAGGGCGTCACCAGATACTGTCGCGATTTTGGTATCTGAAGATCTATAACTCCACAACGCCACTGCTGTCGAAGTTGGCGGCGTGAGTTTAAGAGTTCGACTAAGAAGAGTTGCGGTGAGCGGCGCCCAGGTTCCAAGTTTTGGGCTCGCCTTTTCTACTGTAAAGCGTGAAACTCTTGAGACACTTACAAAACTTCCGCTTGCTGCTTGGGTATACGTAACACCAGTTGTACCAGCTTTAATAATTGTTACGACTAAGCCTTTTACGGTTGCAATCGTCGGATCTGTTGTTGTCGCAGACCAGGCACCAGGAGAATTTGAAGTTGGTGGGATAAGCGTTGCGGTGCCTTGATCAAATTTCGCGGTCTGTGGGACGGGAAGTGAGACGATTGGAAAGGCAGCAAATGCGGCTGGAGTTTGGAGTGAAAATAAACCAAGAACTAGGGCTGCTGCGATTAACTTCTTTTTCATATCCCTATTATCTATTCAAGAGCTTAAGAAATCGGGGATTTGGCTAGATTTTGGGCAGGTGCCAATCGAATTTAATTGAGACCTCGCGGACAGCGACAACGACTAAGCCTGAAGCAATCACTGTTATTAGCTCTGAAACTCCAACTTCATTTAGAAGCGCGTAAACCAAAGCACCAGCGAAACAAGAGGTACCAATCGTTTCGCGGTGGAGCAAAACTGGTTCGACCTGGCACAAGACATCGCGCAATAAGCCGCCGGTGACGCCACCAATTAAACCGAGTGCGATGGCGCTTATGAAGTTTGCGTTATTGGTAACCGCGAAATTAGCGCTGGACACCGTAGCTACTGCGAGGCCGATGGTATCGAGGCCAATTAGAAATCGACCGACTGGCTTTTTCTCTTTTGCAATTATCGTAATAAGAACTGCAAGTGCGATGGATGCAAATAACCACGAATGCAAGATCCATGGCGGGCGTTGGCCCATAAATAAGTTTCGAAGTGTGCCACCGCTGATTGATGCGACCGCGGCGATTAACGCAATTCCACCGTAATCAAGCCCTTTGCTTGCAGCGATGCGAGCACCGACGATTGCAAAAGCGAAAGTTGCAATTAAATCGAGGGCGGTTACGAGTGAATCAATCTGCATTTGGATTTATTCTGGAAGATCCACTGTGTAATGAACACCAGAGAATTGCTTGCGGAACTCCTTAACCTCTTTGGCAATCGGTGCCATATCGGTTGTGGTGAGGGCGCGAGCAATGAAGTCGGCAAGTTGTGGCATATCTTTTTCTTTCATACCGATTCGGGCAACTTCTGGGGTGCCGATGCGAAGGCCGTTGTTATCGCCATCGACAGTAGGGCCAGGCAATCCAATGCCACATGAGAGCAGGCCTGCATGTGCAATTTTCTTTGAAGTACTTTGTCCGCCTCCAAATGGTTTAGCCAAGATTGCGAATTGATGTGACTTTGTAAATCCTCGATCGGCCGCAAATATTTCAACACCGCGCGCTGCGATTTCAGTAGCGAGTTTGTGGGCAGTTTTAACCATCATTTGCGCATATGCCGGGCCAACAGATTTCCAATCTTGCAAGGTAACACCAAGCGCCGCAGTTTTTGCAGCATCAAAGTTTGCAGTTAAACCAGGATAAGCAATGCCGTCGAGAATATGTGCAAGCTTTGGATCGTTCGTGACGATTAAGCCACCGGCTGGTCCGCCAAGAGATTTATATGTACTAAATGTCATTAGGTGTGCGCCTTCAGCCAACGGTTGTGGCCAGACTTTTCCAGCGATCATTCCGCATAAATGTGCGGCATCAAATAAAACAAGGGCGCCTACTTCATCGGCGATCGCGCGAACTTCTTTAATTGGATGAAAGAACAAGTTAAGGCTTCCACCGATAGTGATTAGCTTTGGTTTTACTTCATGCGCCAATTTGCGAAGTGCGTCGATATCAACGGTATAACCATCTTCGTTGACGGGGGCGGAAATAGTTTTTAAACCATAGAGTCCAGCAGCACCATCGGCATGGTGAGTTACATGGCCACCAATTGTTGCGGGTGGGGCAATGATTGTGTCGCCGGCTTTGCAGGTCGCCATAAATGCATACAAGTTTGCAAGGGCGCCAGAGCCAACTCGAAATTCAGAGAACTCAGCACCAAAAACATCACATGCAAGTGCGGAAGTTATTACCTCAATTTTTTCAATTGCATCAAGACCGACTTCATATTTATCGCCCGGGTGGCCGAGTGATGCGCGTGAACCCATGCCAGAAGATAGAAGTGCTTCGGCTCGGGGATTTAAAATATTTGTTGCGGGATTTAAATTTATTGAATCAATATCGTGAATCTTGTGGCTCTCTTTGGCGAGCGCTTCAATTTCACTTTGGATACCACTTGGATCAAGAGTTTTATATTTAGCTAAAACACTCTGCACAACCTCTTGGCTTTGGGGTGCAAGCCAGGTGCGCTCAGCAGGCACAGCGATCTTCTAACGCAACGCTACCGAGCGCTTCTTCAATATGTTCACCGCAACCAGACCAGGTTGGTTTCTTGCAGTTTTCACATGTGACTTCCGAACACATTTTCTGGCTCCTTCTTTAAGTCCTTGTGAATAAATCATGGCCCAGGAATGAATTCCCAATAATAAAAATACCAACCAAGATAAATAGTATCTGAGTCAAAACCCAAATTCGATAGGACTGAAAAGGGTAAAGGTATGAATAAATCTTGTGCGTTATTTTGTTCCTCAAAAGCAAACTTATCGAGACGCCTGCCTTTTTACCCGCGTCTATCCATTCCTGGCTTTCGTTATCGCTGAAGCGGTAACCAAAGAGCTCCTCTTCTGCTTTCTTTAGCATGTTAGTAATGGTGAATTCATAAAATCTTATTCTTGAAAGAGAAGCTAGCGATACAAAAGCAATGAAGATTCCAAGCAGAGCAGAGAGAGTCCTTGCAGTAGTCCTGGATGAATCATTGAGAGCGATACTTAATAAGAACGCTTGTCCGCCCAAAGATAAGGCGGGGATTTGCCAAAAGAGGGCGTCGAAATGCTTACGTCTCTCACTCAATGAGTTGTACTTAACAATCGCTAGTTCGTCCTTGTTCGAATTTGCCACTCTATTTTCCCCATCCTCACCCAGTAGTTTGAATCTTAGATTGATTTTCATCTAATGGAAACAGAAATCAATTAATGAAAGTGCCCCAGGTGGGGGTCGAACCCACACTGGGGGGATTAAAAGTCCGTCGCTTTACCTTTTCGGGTTGAAAAGAGCCATCTTTCAGCCATTGGCAACGCCGAAATACTGACGTGTCTAGTTAATTGCTATTTGAAACTACTTTGATTCTTCGCCGAACTTCCTCGGCCTCCTCAACTTGTCCAAGTAGATCAAGGATTGAAGCAATCTCTTCTTCAATCTCGTAGATAGCATCCCAATCAGTGATGCAGCTGTTTTCAATGTTAATACTTTTTGCCGCTTTTAAATCTGATATCGCAGATTCATAATCTTTTCGCGCCTTATGTACTCTTCCTCTAACCCTTACGGACTCAAACATCCGAGAGTCATTGCCTGAAAGTAGGGCGTAATCAACAGAGAATTTCACCGCCTCTAACCCAGCTTCGTATTCACCAATTGATGCAAAGCAAAATGCTAGTTGTTCATTGCATAAAGCTTCAACAACGGGTGCTGTGATTCGGCTAGCTAACTCTTTTCCGCGCGTAAGCATTTCGATCGCTTCATTAAACTGTTCTAGTTTTGTAAGGGCGAAACCGAGGTTGTAATAATCTTTGGCCAGAGTTAACTCCTCATCTTCTAGTTGTGGAATTCTTAAAGCTTTTCGAAATATTTCTGCTGACTCGGCATATTTCTTAGCTTCTTGCAGGAAAACACCTAAGTTTCTTAAGGCGACACCCGCACGAGGTGAGTTCAACTCTTCAAGCATCTCGTATGCCTGATGCGTTGCTGTTGCAGCTTCGGTGTAATTACTTGCTTTGTAGTGAGCAAAGGCGATGCCCATTAGAACTTTGGCCATGTCTTCATGATCAAAGTTTTCGGTAGTTGTTTGATAAATTTCTAAAGCTGTTTGGCCATGTGCCAAACTTTCTAACCATTTGTCTTGGTGGACCGCGATGTGTCCTAGTTCAGTGAGGATTTCTGCTTTTTCTATTCCCTGGGCGCTTTGTAACCGTTCCCAGAGTTCTTTTTCGTGATCTTCGTGGCCATTCGAATCGTGGATGTGTGTGATAGCGACTCCTTCTTCTCCGGAATTTTTCACCGTAGCAAGCGCTCCAGTTATTGCCAGAGGCTTATGAAAGGTTTTTCGAAGTGGATTTATTCCCGAATGGAGAAAATATAAAAGTGGGCCCCGTCGGGATCGAACCGACGACCCACGGATTAAAAGTCCGTTGCTCTACCGACTGAGCTAGAGGCCCTGGCTACCAAAAAGATTGCACGAATTTGGCGCTTGCGAAGTGTAACGGCTAAATCCTTACGGTCTAAACGTGCTTATTTCAATAAGATTCAAGGGTGAGCAGAGCAGAACTTGAAGGCGCGATTCGCCAAGTCCCTGATTTTCCAGCACCAGGGATTCTATTTTTCGACATCCTGCCATTGCTCAAAGATCCAAAGCACTTTTCAAATCTAACGAAAGAGCTTTCGGCCTTTGCGAATGTAATTGATGTTGTCGCGGGGATTGAAGCGCGGGGTTTAATACTTGGCTCTGCTGTGGCTTTGGAGTTAGGTAAGGGCTTTGTTCCACTTCGCAAGAAGGGGAAGTTGCCGGGGGCCACATTTGAAGAGAGTTATGGTTTGGAATATGGAAATGACACTTTAGAAATTCAAGAGAGAGTTTTAAACCGCGGCGATCGAGTTTTATTAATTGATGATGTGTTAGCAACTGGTGGAACTTTAATTGCCAGTGTGAAGTTGATTCATCAATGTGGGGCAGTTGTGGAATCCGTTGCGGTGGCTTTGGAGATTAATGAATTGTCGGGTCGAGATCAATTCGCTCAGAACTTTCCTGATATTTCGTTACATTCGTTATTTGTTAAGTAATTAATTAGCTGCGCGCTTTAGGCGATCGCGGATTGCGGCGGCAAGTCCTTCGCCTTCAGGTTGGATTACACAAACTTTTGTTAAGCCTTGGGCATCAGCGAAGCGAAGCGCCGAATATATTTCACGCGCAAAACCTTCGATGGAACTTGGGGCGGCGAGACGAATGGCACCTGGTGGGGTTTCTATTGAATCCATTGCGATAAAGCCTTCACCACTTTGTGGTTGGGTATCTAGAACTACATGTGCGTTCGGTGAATAATGAGATTCCAACGAACCTGAAACTCGAATATCTGTTGTGGGCTCATCAACTACAAGCAGGCCAGTGCTTTCAGCAATCATCTCTTTTGTGATTGCACCTAAGCGAAGTATTTGTGGGGTGTCTGATGTGCAATCAATGATGGTTGATTCAACGCCGACTTGGCATGGGCCGCCATCTAAAATCACATCGTTTGTTTGATCTAAATAATTTTCTAACTCGTCTTTTACTGCGTGGGCGGTGGTTGGTGAAACGGCGCCAAATCTATTTGCACTTGGAGCGGCGATTCCTTTACCACCAAGTTTTTCAAACTCTTTTAATAGCGCCAACGCAATTGGTTGATTTGGCACGCGCAGACCAACGGTATTTTGATTCCCCGTTATGAAATCTTTCGCTAGGCCACTTCGGTTAAAGACAAGTGTCATTGGACCAGGCCAGAAATCGCGGGCCAGATTTATTGCATATTCAGTTATTTCTTCCACCCAATCTGCCATCGCATCCATTGATGCGATGTGAACAATTAGCGGGTGATCTGCCGGGCGCCCCTTTGCTTTATAGATTTGTGTAACTGCGTTCTCATTTGTGGCATCGGCGCCAAGGCCATAAACAGTTTCAGTTGGGAATGCGACCAAGTGGCCCGCGGCAAGGCTTTGGGCCGCGCCCTTGATTGTGCTGGCCGAGCATTCAGATAAGAACATCTGGTAATTCTCTCATTAAACATTGACCTTATTCGCGGGCTTCACTAATGAAACTTGGCTTACTCTTGGCTCATGAAAACAACTGCATCCATGAAAACCCGAGTCGTAAGTATTGTCACGCTTACTGTTCTTGCCTCGACCATTAGCGCGCAGTTCGCACAAGCAGCCCCAGTTCGATACATAAGCGTAAGTTCTGTCGGCACTGTCAAGGTAGCGCCAGATGCAGTTCGATTGAACGCTTCAGTTTCAGCAATTGCGAAGGTCAGCAAGGATGCACTTTCGACAGCAAATATTGCGGCAGATAAATTCCGTAAATCAATCTTGGCAAATGGAATTGATAAGAAATATTTATCGAGCACGACTTTGACCGTTTATCCGGAATATAACTACACCCAAGAAACTGGGAATGTATTAACTGGATATCGCGCAAGCCAAAGCTTTGAAGTAGTTATTCGAAGCGCGGCCAAGGCCGGCGAGATTGTTGATGCTGTTGTTACTAGCGCTGGTGATGCACTTTATATAAATGGTGTTACACCTTTTGTTTATGACAATACCAAGGCGACAGAAGCGGCTCGAATTTCTGCGGTAAAGAACGCAAAAGCAAAGGCGAATTCATATGCGAAATTGTTAGGTGTAAAGATCGGAAAAGTTATTTGGTTACAAGAATCTTCAGCGCCATCTTCTTATCCAATCTCAATGGTCCAAGCCAAGAGCGATGCGGGTGCGACTCAAATTGATTTGGGTCAGCAAGATATTTCGGTTTCAGTTGCGACCAGATGGGCAATTTCTTAAAATTACGGGCGTAATTAATCGAGTTTTGCCCTAGGGATTGTGTCCGATACCCTTGCGCTCTGCCTTAAAACGTCCCCATCGTCTAGAGGCCTAGGACATCGCCCTTTCACGGCGGTAACACGGGTTCGAACCCCGTTGGGGGCACTAGGTAAGAAGGA
>WLIT01000003.1 GCA_009726125.1 Actinomycetota bacterium
CACCATCGTCAAGTGAGCTCTCTAGCGACGCTAACATCCAAGCCGAGAGCACTCTTGGGTTAACGGATTCACTTAAATCGCTTAGGCAGCGATAGCGAAATCAGTGCGATTTGCATCTGCACTTATGTTTTGCGCGGGTTTCATGGTTTACGAGATCATCCCGGCTTCCTCGGCCCGCTTCACCTGACTCAACACCTAAAGTCGAGACCGTTCACCCCCATGATGGTTGTGGAACATGAAGCATTTACTTTTCTATATTTAGTTTTTTTATGCTAATAATTATCTCTATTGAGAAAATCACCAGTGGTTAATTGTAAGGTCTCGCACTGTTTAAAGATAATTGCCGCTTAAACTTTAGATTAACCTCTTGATTAGCGCTCGGATTTACCTGAGCTGCGCCTTGAAAGTTCACGGGTAATTTCGCGGTTTGCTTGCTGTTCCATAAGTGTGGCCCGCTTGTCATGGCCCTTCTTGCCTTTAGCCAGAGCCAATTCAATCTTGGCTTTACCGTCTTTAAAATAAATAGAAAGAGGCACAAGTGTTAAGCCACCTTGCTTTGTTTCAGCGGCTAATTTCTCGATCTCCTTCTTGTGAAGAAGTAATTTACGTTCACGACGTGGGGTGTGGTTATTCCAAGTTCCCTCTGTGTATTCCGGAATATGAACTCCGCTTAGCCAGAGCTCCCCGTTATTCACCATCGCGAAACCATCGACAAGTGATGCACGTCCGGCACGAAGTGATTTAACTTCAGTTCCACTTAAAACTATTCCACATTCAAATACTTCTTCAATGAAGTAGTCATGGCGAGCTCGCTTGTTCTGTGCTATTAACTTCTGACCTAACTCTTTAACCATATTGACCACCCCATTTCCTTATCTAATTTAAATAGTTTGAAGTATTTACATTAGTAAGGATACGCGAGTTGTAAGCCATCAAGTTACAGAAAGCAGCAGACTCGCATTTATTAGGTGCGCTATTTGGCTATTGCGGCAAGACCGCCCAGAACTAAGAGCGCTTTCTTAATCTCTTCCCCTTCAGGAACAAGTAGATCTGGAGCAATTCCAACTTGGTCAATAACTCTGCCGTTTGGAGTGCGGAATTTTCCAACTGTTATTTCAATCTTTGAGCCATCTACTAATTCCATTATTTCTTGAACGGTTCCCTTGCCATAACTCTTTTCGCCAATAATTACTGCGCGGTTACGATCTTGTAGTGCACCTGCAATAACCTCGGCAGAACTCGCGGTCGATCTATTTATCAGCACGGTCATAGGTGCAACATCAACAATCTGGTCAGTGGATTCAAGAACGACGGGTGAATCATTCTTTCTAGAATATGAAACGATTGTTCCCTTATTTAAAAATAGAGATGCTAAATCAACAGCGACATTTAATAGTCCACCTGGATTATCACGGAGATCTAAAACAACTCCACTTTGGTGCGGGTACTTGTTAAGCGCAACTGCAACATCAGTTGCTACTTGACTCGTGATTGATGAAATCTGAATGTATACAACCTTCGTCGCCAATTGATAGGCAACTACATCGCCATTAAGAATTGATTCTCGGGTTATCTCAAACCTAATCTGCTCTTGATTGCGTTCAACTCCTAATTGCAATTTAGTGTTTGGTGCTCCGCGAAGTGCGGCCACTGCGGTTGCAAGTGATGCGCCGTCCATAGCAACCCCATTGATATCAATTAAGGAATCCAGAACCTTGATTCCAGCTCTAGCAGCCGGAGATTTATTTTGAACGCTAGAAACTTCTAGTACGCCAGATTTGCTCTTGCGAAGCCAAATTCCAATTCCGCTATAACGACCTTCAAGAGTCTGATTTAAATTCTTAACGCTTTCTTGGGGAAAATAGTTTGCCCATTGATCGCCTGACGCTTTAAGCGCCGCTTCAATCGCTGCTTGTTCAAGAACGCTTCGTTTGAGTGGTGTTGGATTTTTTGTAAGTATTTTTGAAATTGATTGCTCTACTGGTGAGGCTTTTCTAGCTTGTCCCACATAATCACCGAGCGCAAAAGCCAAAATAATTGCAAGAGATGTGATTGCGGCTGTCGCATTAAATCCCGCGCTACGAAAGCGAGCAACTATCGATTGCCATGGGGAAAGCATTGGCGAATTCTCCTAGCAAAGGAAGAAATTGGCAAAGTTAGACGGGATATTGCCTTAGGCAGTTAAACCTTTAGGTATTTACGCAAGGTAACAATTGAAGCAACAGTTGAAACTACAAATCCAGTTAGAAGAAGGATTCCTGAAGCAACCCAAACATCCGACCAAGTGAAGAACTTGGTAAAGCTAAGCAGCGGTGCAATTCGAGAATCTACTAATAATTTGAAGGCAGATAAAAGACCAGTAGAGAAAATCCAGCCGACAATTGCCGAGAAGATTCCTTCAAGTAAGAAAGGCAATTGAATGGAGAAAGAAGAGGCGCCAACTAACTTCATCACGCCGGTTTCTCGACGACGATTAAATGCCGCGATTCGAAGCGTGTTGCTTATTAGAAGTGCGGCAGTTAAAACACTTGCCAGACCAATTGCAAGAGCGCCATCTCGAAGTACACCTAATAATTTAAAGAATTTCTCTAAAATACTCCGCTGGTCTTGGACTGAATCCACACCGGGTCTTCCTGCAAAAGCGCTCTGCATTACTGCAAATTTTGTTGGATCTTTTAACTTAACGCGGTACGACTCAGGTAATTGATCCTGTGTCACATTCTGGGCAATTGCAGATCCTTTAAATCTCTCTTGAAAATGTATGAAGGCTTGAGATTGTGATTCGTAATAAACCTTATCTACAACAGGAAGCGCTTCAATATCTGATTTGATTGAGTCGCGTTGCTCCTGTGAAACCGGACCACTTGCACAAGAAGATGATTCAGAAAGTGAACCACAGAGAAAAACAGAAACTTCAATCTTGTCATACCAATAATCTTTCATAACTCGAACTTGTGAGTTAGCAAGAAGTCCGATACCCAGCAGGGTCAAGGAAATAGCTACGGTAATCATCACCGCGAATGTCATAGTTAAGTTTCGGCGCAGACCAATTCTTACTTCACTAAAAAGAAATCCAGTTCTCATAGTCCGCCCCTATCCTGCGTATCCATAAACACCGCGAACTTGGTCGCGAATAACATGCCCACCCTCGAGTTCAATTACGCGCTTGCGCATTGAATCCACAATTTTGGAATCGTGTGTTGCCATAACGACGGTTGTTCCTTCACGATTAATCCGGTCTAGAAGTTTCATAATTCCAACACTAGTTGCAGGATCAAGGTTTCCGGTTGGTTCATCTGCAATAAGAATTGCAGGCCGACTTACATAAGCACGGGCAATCGCAACTCTTTGTTGTTCTCCACCTGAAAGCTCGGATGGCTTGCGATCAGCCTTCTCTTCAAGCCCGACTAGTTCAAGTACTTCTGGGACTTCACGATCAATTTCTTTCTTGGAATATCCGAGAACGTGAAGTGTGAAAGCAACATTTTCAAAGACGGTTTTGCTTGGTAATAAACGGAAATCTTGAAATACCGTTCCGACTTGTCTGCGAAGCTCAGGAATTTTATGGGCCGCTAAAGTATTTAATTCTTTTCCAGCAACAATGATGTCACCAGATGTTGGGCGCTCTTCGCGAAGTACAAGTCTAAGGAAGGTTGATTTACCCGATCCGGAAAGTCCAACGAGAAAAACAAACTCACCCTTTAAAATATCAATATTTACTGAATCAAGTGCTGCGCGATCTTGCTTCGGGTACATCTTCGTGACATTTTCAAAACGAATCATGAACGCCTCCTCGTGCTTCCTAATCTCAATCTAAATCTGAACAGGCGTGCGCTATTCACACAACTTGAGCCTATGTGGGAAGTTTAGAGAGGAATCGAGGTTCAACAGCGGAAATACGCGCGAAAAAGGCTGAGAGATTTCCAATATCCGAGCCCACTTGTGCGTGCAAATTCTTTAATCGGTGGACTTCTTTAATCGGTGGACTTGCGCCACTTAATCCCGGCTTCAATGAAGCCATCGATTTCGCCATCTAGAACGGCGGAAGGATTTCCAACTTCAAAATCTGTACGTAAGTCTTTTACCATTTGATACGGCGCTAATACATAAGAGCGCATCTGATTTCCCCAAGATCCAGAGTTATCGCCTTTAAGTGCATCAAGTCTTGCGCGTTCTTCCTGACGTCTCTTAGCCAATAATTTAGATTGCAGAACAGCCATTGCAGTTGCTTTATTCTGGATTTGAGAGCGCTCATTCTGACAAGAAACAACAATTCCAGAAGGCAAGTGAGTAATGCGAACTGCAGAATCAGTTGTATTAACCCCTTGACCCCCTGGGCCAGATGAGCGATAAACATCAACCCGAAGTTCTTTCTCATCAATTTCAATGTGATCACTCTGTTCAACTACAGGTACAACTTCCACGCCAGCAAAAGATGTATGGCGGCGTGACTGCGAATCGAATGGTGAAATTCGAACTAGTCGGTGAGTTCCTTGTTCAACTGAAAGCGTTCCATATGCATAAGGTGCGTGGACTCTAAATGTTGTTGATTTGATTCCGGCTTCTTCAGCATAGGAAGTTTCAAGCACATCCACCTTAAAACTGTGGCGCTCGCAGTAACGAAGATACATTCGCATCAACATTTGCGCCCAGTCGGCCGCTTCGACTCCGCCTGCTTCAGATCGAATAGTTATCAAGCAATCTCGATCGTCATACTCACCGCTCAATAAAGTTTGTACTTCTAATTCACGTATCGCTCGGGTCACATCATCTAGTTCATTTCCAGCATCCGTGATCGCACTTTGATCTTTTTCACCTTGCGCAAGTTCAAGTAACAAAGGGATATCTTCAAGCCGGCGGCGAATTGTGTTTGATTTGTTTAACGTAGATTGAACTCTAGAGAGTTTGCTCGTTACAACTTGAGCCTTTTCAGGATCGTCCCAAAGATTCGGTGCGCTCGCTTCTTCCTCAAGTATTTTAAAATCCGCCTCGAGTTTCGGAAGATTCAAAACTTGCTCAATAGCCGAAAGAGTTACGCGAAGTGCGCTTACTTCTTCGAGATATTCGCGTGCTGCCATGGGATAAGCGTAATGGCACATTAAATGACTAGTCGCATGTAATAGAGTTTCCCAAAGCTGTTTAACTAAGGAGCCCGGATGAAAATCACTGATTCGTTCTATGAAAGATGTAGAACCGCTGCTATTTGGCTGCTCCGGTTCGAGTCATTGATATTGGTTGGGCTTGTGATTTATTTGTTAGTGGCGACGGTGTTCTCAACCGCGACCTGGCCTTCAGCGCTAATTGGTGAAGTTGTTTTTGGAACTGTTGGGGCAATGGGACTTTATTTCGCTTCGACAGGCTTTGCTAGAAACCGATCTTATGGTCGGGCACCTGCAGTCCTTGCAAATCTAATTGCCATGGGGGTTGCGTACTACATGATTTCTGGGGACTTATTAATAGTTGGAATTCCTCTTGCAATAGTTGGGGCTGTTACTTTTCTTTGTGCCCTCTTTGGGTATCGCGAGAATTCTAAAGAAAATTACTAGTTACCAAGGTATTACAACTTGGTCTTCCCAAAATAAACCAGTTTGATCTTTTCCAACTTCAAAATTTCTAGTCGCAAGCCAAATTGCAGTTGCGGCTCCTTCTTCTGCAGAGCGCGGTGCATCGGGCCCACCCATATCTGTTCTGCTGTGATTTGGGCATGTTGCATCAACTAAAAAACCACGACCGCCCTGAAGAGTTTCATGGGCAAGATTTCGCACCAGCGCATTAACGCCCGCTTTGCTAATTCGGTAGGGCGCTAGTCCACCAGTATTTCCAGGACCTGACATTCGACCAAGGCAAGCAGTGAAAATAATTACTCGACCATTACGAGCATCAGCCATTGCCGGTGCAATTGTATTAATTGCTATAAACACAGAATCTAAATTAATAGCCATAACTCGGCGCCACTCTTTAGTTGTAGTTTTCAATGTTTTAGACATCTTTTCACTCATAACGCCATGGGCTAAAACTAAAGTTGTCGGGGTCCCATATTTGGAAATAATCTCTTCAAATTTTTCTTTAGTTGCATCTAGATCTTCGAAATCAACCGTTTCAAAGTCGCATCCAATTTCGGCGGCGCTATTTTTCGCGCGATCGTGATCTTTGCTCACTATCAAGACTTGCTGTCCGGCAGCTTTTAACGCTTTTGCAACTACAAAGCCAAGCCCTCGAGATCCACCTGTAACGATGGCCAAAGGTTGGGTTGTAGCGCTCGAATTCATGGGCGTAACTTTGCCCAAGATTGTGAGAGATTTCCTTCTGAATTATGGAGTTTGGGGCTTTTATCACAGCCCAATTTCCATACCTATGCCTATTTTTAATAGTACCTGGCCCTCACTGCTATTAGACTCATATAGGAATTTCACGTAACACATGGAATCGGGAGCATCGCGAGTGTCTGCATCTGGGTCGAATACACCGGCAAATCACTTTGGTGGATCATTTGGTCCCAATGAATGGCTCGTTGACGAAATGTTTGAAAAATACTTGGTAGATCCAAATTCTGTTGATGCTGCATGGGTTGATTTTTTTGCAAACTACAAGCCCAATGCGAATGGCGCATCTGCGCCAGTTATTCCAACTTTGGATAATGCCCCTAAAGGTGGAACTCCACCACTTCCAAAAAAGACTATTGATCCAACTGCTCTGCAAGTTCCGGTGGCAGCAACCCAGGTTGGCGCACCCGTTGCACCCGTTGCGCAAGCAACACCCGTTGCACCCGTTGCGCAAGCAACACCCGTTGCACCCGTTGCACCCGTTGCGCAAGCAACTCCTGCGGACCCAATTGTTAAGCCAATTCCAACTTTGGTAACTCCAAGTGCTTCAACACTTGAACCAATTCGAGGTGTAAGTGCTCGCGTTGTTCAAAGCATGGAAGCTTCGCTCACTGTTCCAACTGCAACAAGTGTGCGCGCACTTCCAGCAAAATTAATGATCGATAACCGAACCGTTATTAACAATCATTTAAAGCGCAGCCGTGGCGGCAAGGTTTCATTTACTCACATAATCGGTTACGCGATGATTAGTGCGATTCGCCAGATGCCAGAGATGAATGCTTTCTTCGGTGAGATTGAGGGCAAACCCGCAATCGGCAAGCCAGAACATATCAATCTTGGAATTGCAATTGACTTGGCGAAGCCAGATGGTTCGCGTCAACTATTAGTTCCATCAATTAAGGGTTGTGAATCCTTAGATTTCGCGCAATTCTGGGCATCATATGAAGAGACGGTTCGCAAAGCTCGGGGTGGATCTCTTACTGTTGAAGATTTTGCAGGAACAACAGTTTCATTAACTAATCCCGGAACTATCGGAACTGTTCACTCTGTTCCGCGCTTGGTGCAAGGTCAAGGTTTAATTCTTGGTGTTGGAGCTATGGATTATCCAGCCGAATTCCACGGTGCCAATGAAGAGACGCTTGCTGAATTAGCGATTAGCAAAGTTATTACTCTTACTAGTACTTACGATCATCGAATTATTCAAGGTGCGCAATCAGGTGATTTCTTAAAGCGAATTCATGAATTACTTCTCGGTGAGAATGGCTTCTATGACGAGATTTTCGCCGCCCTTCGCATTCCATACGTTCCAATCCGTTGGGTCGTTGATATGCGATCTAGCAGCGTTGGTCAGGTCGGTAAGACCGCGCGCGTTCAACAATTAATTAACGCCTATCGCACAACTGGCCACTTGATGGCAGATATTGATCCCCTTAAATATGTGCAACGTTCGCACCCAGATTTAGATGTTGTAACACACGGGCTTTCACTCTGGGATCTTGATCGAGAATTTGCTACTGATGGTTTTGGTGGCAAGCCAGTCATGAAGTTGCGAAGGATTCTTGGAACTTTGCGCGATTCTTATTGCCGCACAATCGGTGTGGAATATATGTATATTGAAAATCCAGAAGAACGTGCATGGATTCAAGAGCATGTAGAAGTTGGATCACCTAGATTGCCGCGTGAAGAGCAACTTCGAATTCTCTACAAATTAAATAGCGCTGAATCATTTGAAGCTTTCTTGCAGACAAAATATGTTGGACAGAAGCGCTTTTCACTTGAAGGCGGCGAAACTTTAATTCCGCTTCTAGATGCAATTATTTCAGCAGCTGCAGATCGCGGTCTCGATGAAGTTTGTGTCGGTATGCCACACCGCGGCCGGTTAAATGTCCTAGCAAATATTGCAGGAAAGTCTTACGGCCAAATTTTCCAGGAATTTGAAGGACATTACGCCGAGAACCAAGTCCATGGATCTGGCGATGTTAAGTATCACCTTGGAACTGCTGGAACATTCACAGCAATATCTGGTGCGACTACAAAGATTTATCTAGCAGCAAATCCTTCACACTTAGAGGCTGTGAACCCAGTACTCGAGGGAATTACGCGAGCCAAGCAAGACAAGTTGAATTTAAAAGAGATCTTCTCAATTCTGCCGATCTTGATGCACGGCGATGCCGCATTTGCTGGTCAAGGCGTTGTCTCTGAAACTTTGAATCTCTCGCAACTAAAGGGTTACCGAGTTGGTGGAACTATTCATATCGTTGTGAATAACCAAGTTGGTTTCACAACATCACCACATGCTGCGCGCTCTTCAAGGTATTCCACAGATATCGCAAAGATGATTCAAGCACCGGTCTTTCATGTAAATGCTGATGACCCAGAGAGCGTTGTAAGGGTTGCGCGAATTGCATTTGAATACCGCCAAAAATTTAATAAGGATGTCGTAATCGACATGATTTGCTACCGTCTTCGTGGTCACAACGAGGGCGACGAACCAAGTTTCACCCAACCTATGATGTATAAATTGGTGGAAGCAAAACGTTCTACTCGCAAGCTTTATACCGAAGCGCTTACTGGCCGCGGCGATATAACTGTCGAAGAAGCCGAAGATGTATTGCGTGATTACCAAGCACAACTAGATGCTGTTTATAACGCGGTTCACAATAATGAACCAGAACACGATGAAAGCCTCGTTGTTCCAATAGCACCTCCTCCGGAGAGCGTTGATACTTCGGTTGATGAAGCGACTTTACGAAAGATTGTTGCTACGCAGAGCGCTATCCCAGAAGGATTCTTGCCTCATGCAAAATTAACTCCGCAACTTGCAAAGCGCGTTGATATGTTGGATGAAGGAACTGTTGATTGGTCTACCGGTGAATTACTTGCAATGGGTTCACTCTTACTTGAAGGCTATCCAATTCGTTTAGCCGGACAAGATGTTAAGCGTGGAACATTTAGTAATCGCCATGCCGTTGTTGTTGATCAAAATAACGGATCTGATTGGACACCACTGCGTTCACTAATTTCTGATGAGAATCAATTCTTTGTATTCGACTCTCTGCTCTCTGAATATGCAGCAATGGGCTTTGAATATGGTTACTCCGTAGAACGTGAAAGCGCTCTTGTTATGTGGGAAGCGCAATTCGGTGACTTTGCCAATGGCGCCCAGACCATCATTGATGAATTTATTTCATCGGCCTTACAGAAGTGGGGCGAGCGTTCATCGCTAGTGCTTCTACTTCCACATGGTTATGAAGGCCAAGGTCCTGACCATTCATCTGGTCGAATTGAACGCTTCCTAGCGCTCTGCGCAGAGCTAAACATGACTGTTGCGCAACCATCTTCTCCTGCTTCTTATTTCCACTTACTTCGCTGGCATATGAAGAATCCAGCAAGACGTCCACTAATTGTCTTTGAACCAAAATCTATGTTGCGTTTAAAAGCTGCAGCATCTGGAATGAAAGATTTCACGACTGGAACATTCAGACCTTTGATTGATGATGCAACTGTTGCTAATGCAACAAGAGTTATCTTCTGTTCTGGAAAGGTTTTTCACGACCTAGTTGCAGAGCGCACAAAGTTAGGTGAAAGCTCGACTGCAATTATTCGCCTCGAACAACTTTATCCATTCCCAACTGAACAATTTAGCGCGGTTGCTGCCAAGCATCCGAACGCAAATCTTCTCTGGGTACAAGATGAACCAGCAAATCAAGGTCCTTGGCCATTTGTTTCATTGACCACTAGTGAATTCCTTGATGGTCGCACATTACGTCGCGTATCGCGCCGCGCAACTGCAAGCCCAGCAACAGGTTCACATCATTTGCATGAAGAGGAACAGAAGGCGTTAATGATGGAAGCCTTTACTCGTTAACAATTAAGCTTTGCGGTATCGAAGGAGAAGTTTTCCGATAACTTCAGCGCTTGGGATTGCGCCCCAACTTCTTGAATCAGTTGAGCTCTCTTTGTTATCTCCCTCTACCCAAACACTTGCACCATCAATTCGGATTGCACGTTTGATCGCAAGGAAATCTGAGCCTGCGCCTGATGTGCGGCGGATCAAAACAACTTTTCCGACCAAGGATTCCAAGTTAGAGCGAAGCCCTATAAAGAGCAGCCAATCGCCCTCGTTAAAGGTCGGCGCCATAGAATCTCCGCGGAGTTCAACTGCCTTGAAATGCATACGCCTCATAGGCGTAGTAGTGTCGCACCATAAATCCGGTAAATCCAGAGCACATAATCAACAGTTAGGAAATAAATTCTATGACAACACTAACCTCGAAGATTAAGGGCCTTATTGCTCCAAGTGAATTCGCATTTGCACATTGCGATCTACCTTGTGGAGTTTACGACCCAGCACAAGCAAAGATTGAGGCGCTTTCAGTTAAAGCGACAATGGAGAAGTACGCAGCATCAAGTGATGCAGATTTCAAATCTCGCGCTGTTGCAATTAAAGAAGAGCGTTCAGAATTGGTTAAGCACCACCTCTGGGTTCTATGGACTGATTACTTCAAGCCAAATCACTTTGAGGCCCACCCACAACTTCACGTTTTATTCAATGAGGCAACAAAGCTTGCCGGCGCTGGTGGAACTAAAGGTTCAAATGATGTTGCAGTTGCAGATAAGTTGATTGCAAAGATTGATGAAATTGCCGAGATTTTCTGGGCAACAAAGAAGTAAAAATAGATTAATTAATCTTTGGACATTGATTCGGCAGCAATACGCGCCGCAAATGAGACTCGATCAACCATTTTTCGATTAACACTGCCTGATGCAATTAATTTATTTATATGATGAACCTCAATATTAAATTTACAGACTTGCCCTTCTACTTCTATACAAGTTGCATGGGCTTGAATTTCGCCACCAACACCAACTGAGGCGTGGACAGTTATCACAAAATCTGTTGTTACAGATGTTTCCCCGGTACCAAGATGCTCAGCTAATGCCGCTGTGCAGGCGCCTTCAAAAATACTTAGGAGCGTTGGTGTTGCAAGAATTGGCAGATCATTTAGCGCTTGTGCAACTGAAGTATCCGCTGGGCGCACAGTCATAGCGGCCATCCCGATGGCTCCGCGAACTGACTCCAAATTCATAACCGCTAACTTAGTGGGAAATCGCGCCTAATCTCCTGAACCGTTTCAATTTCAATGTGTGTTTCGCCGTTGATTGTGGTTTCAGTTCGGCGGTATTCGGTAATGATCTGGGTCGGGTTAAACATTTGTGAGGCAAGCAAGGCGGTCTGCTGAGCAATTCGTGAATTTAAATCTTCCGGTGCTTGCTCGCAACATTCATCAGACAAGAGAGATTTCATTCGAGTAAGCACTTGGCGCTCGTGCTCCATCTCGCTCAGGCATTGTGGGCATTGTTGGAAATGGCTTTGGAAAATTTCAACTTGAATCTCGTCGTGAATTTCATCATCTATAAAGAGAATTAAGGCAAGCATGACATCGCTACATTCCATCTGATCCTCCAAACCCTCTATCTTTTGCGTAATCCGCTAGCAATACTCGCAAGAGTTTGCGACCGCGATGGAGCCGAGACATCACAGTTCCTGCGGGAATTCCTAAAATATCTGCAATCTCTTTATACGAATATCCTTCAACATCTGCATAGAAAACTGCGAACCTAAACTCTTCCGGAATTTCATGGAGAGCGCGCTTCACATCGCCATCGGGTAAATTTTCTAAGACTTCATCTTCTGCTGATTTGCCTTGGTCGCTCGTGTGACTTGCGGCCGACGCTAATTGCCAATCCTCAACTTCGCCATCAGAAATTAGCGGACGGCGTTGATCTTTGCGATAGGTATTAATAAATGTGGTTGTAAGAATTCGATATAACCAAGCCTTCAAATTTGTGCCAGGTTCGAATTGGTGGAAAGAGGTAAATGCCTTGGCATATGTGTCTTGTACTAAATCTTGGGCGTTGTGTGGATTTTTTGTATAACGCATTGCTGCTGCATAAAGTTGATTTGTGTATTGCATTGCATCTCGCTCGAATCGGGCAGTTCGCTCAACAACAGTCTCCGTCGCCAATAATTGCGCGGGAGTTTTAGCCTCGATTTCTGATGACATCGGGAGTAAGGCTACTGCCAAGAGTTATCTCCTTTTTGAAAATAAACTGAATATAGATTGAGAGTAATTACATATCAGTATGAACAAGCGCCTTGAGCACTTTATTCCTGGTGAGAGGGTTAAAAAAGGGTACGGGGCTCGCTCACATCGATCTCGACTATCAAATCTGGACCGGTGTTTCTTGTGGCATTTACTTTGGTTGAAACGGGATGAGCCTGCAATCCCCGCGCCGGTTCATCAAGCTCCATTAGCGCGCGTATCTCTTCAACTGAATTTAACTTCGGGTCGAGCCACGAGTCCCATCGATCTTCGGGTAAAAACGTGGGCATACGGTGATGAATGGTTGCTAAGAAATCAACTGCCGGTCTGGTAATTAGCGCTGCACTTTCAAATATTTCACCACTTGGATCTATCCACCGATCATAGATTCCAGCAAAGGCTAGTGATTTATTCGCTACTTGCGATTGAATATAGAAGGGCTGTTTGCTCTCATATTTTCCAAGTTCTGTCGCCCATTCGTAATAACCAGAAGCAGGGATTAAACATCTGCGAGATTTAAATGCACTTCTAAATGTGGGCTTCTCGTGAACACTTTCACTTCGCGCATTTATAGCCTGTGATTGTGAACGTACTGCTTCGGTTCGATCTTTACTCCATGGCGCAATAAGCCCCCAAGAGAGCGTTGCTAATTCCCGCTGATTACTTACATTTGATTCTCTGACAATATAGATTTCACGGGTAGGTGCGATATTCCAATCCGCAGGAATTGATTGCGGAATTGAATTAGCCGTGATTTCAAATTCTTCGATTAATTCACCAGCGGACTTAACAAGGGCAAATCTTCCGCACATAACGGCAACAATACCTGCTGAGGTAGGCTTGCGCAGTGAGCGAAAAAAGTGAGTTATGGTCTGCGCCCTTTCGTGGCAGCAATCCAATCTCAGCATCTATAACTATTCCGGGCTCAAAGTCAGCGACCAATCGGGCGCTAATTTTGGCCGCACTAGCTACAACTCCTTCGCTACTTCGTAAACCATTGCACTCGCGTGATTCCGCGCTAATGATTGCTGGGCTCAAGGCAATTGGTTGTGGAATAACTGAAGATGCAAATGGGGATTTACGAATTACCCCTGGAAAATTACGCGGTCCAGCAAGTGTTGATGTTGGAAATGCCGGAACTGTTATGCGTTTCTTGCCACCGGTTGCGGCTCTTGCAACTGGGCTTATTCATTTCGATGGTGATGCTAGATCTCATGAGCGACCAGTTGGTCCAGTAATTAACGCACTTGAAGAGTTGGGTGTAACGATTGAACATGGCAATAAATATTCGCTACCGCTAACTATTAATGGAAGCGGCGCAATTAAGGGCGGAACACTTGAGATTGATGCCTCTGCCTCTAGCCAATTTATCTCGGCGCTATTGCTAATTGGCCCAGCAACCCAGAATGGAATTACGGTAAAAGATATTGGTAAGTCACTGCCTTCTATGCCACATATCGAAATGACAATTGCGATGCTTAAGGTTTTTGGGGCAAAAGTTGAAAGTAGCGTTGATCAAAGTGGTCGCCGCGAATGGCGCGTTGCACCTGGTGCATTGCAAGGTAAAGATTTAGTTATCGAGCCCGATCTTTCTAATGCCGCGCCCTTCATGGCAGCCGCAATGATTTCTGGTGGTGAAGTATTAATTACTGATTGGCCAAAGCAGACAGCGCAACCAGGTGATCAACTTAGAAGTATTTTTAGCAAGATGGGTGCAAAGATAGAGTTCGAAGGAACTTCTCTTAAAGTTTGTGGGACTGGGAAAATTCATGGCATTGATATTGATTTGCACGATGTTGGTGAATTAACTCCTTCTATCGCTGCTGTTGCCGCACTCGCTGATTCGCCATCTTCGCTACGTGGAATTGGCCACCTGCGCCTTCATGAAACAGATCGACTTGCTGCACTTGCCGCAGAGTTAAATGCATTGGGTGGCGATGTAGATGAGGAAGAGAGTGCGCTTCATATTTCACCATCCCCATTACATAGTGGAACTTTTCATACTTATGATGATCACCGATTAGCAACGGCTGGCGCCATGATTGGGCTAGCAATTAATGGCATTCAAGTTGAAAACATTGCTACGACTCAGAAAACACTCCCAGATTTTCCTGGTGCCTGGCAAGAGATGCTTAACTCAACTAGTTCTTCTAACTCCGTTAGCGTGAGTAAGTAATGGTCGAACCACGTAACTTCAGTGAGTTTGATGAAGATGACGTTCGTTCCCGCCCAGCCCGCAGTACAAGACCACGTACCAAAGATCGCCCTGATTATTCAGAGGCGACTGAAGCTTTTGTAACTGCAGTTGATCGCGGTCGCGTAACTTGTTTGATTGCTTCGCGAATTGGATCAAATCAAATTCCAGAGATAACTGCGATGAAATCCCGCGAACTTGGTAAGAAATCTGTAGTTGTCGGGGATGCCGTTGGTTTAGTTGGCGATATCTCAGGTGAAGAAGGAACCTTGGCACGAATTGTTACGGTAACGGAGCGCAAGAATGCACTGACTCGAACAGTTGATGATGATGCAGAACAAGAGCGAATGATCGTTGCCAATGTTGATCAAATGGCAATAGTAATCGCATCTGAAAATCCAGAGCCTCGCCATGGATTTGTGGATCGCGCATTAGTAGTTGCATATGACCAGGCGATTACGCCAATTATTATTATGACTAAATGCGATTTATCTGATGGTAAAGAATTTCTTAAAGCATATAAAGATTTAGATATTCAGATTATTAAGACTCAAGTCAAAAAGCATAAGGGTAAAGAGCTAGATGAAATTCGCAAAGCCCTCGCTGGAAAGCGAACGGTATTGCTTGGACATTCTGGAGTTGGAAAATCAACTTTAGTAAATGCGCTAGTTGAGAGCGCAGATCGCGCAACTGGTTCTGTTAACGATGCAACTGGACGTGGTCGCCACACTTCATCTTCTGCGATAGCACTCGCTCTTGAGTTCGGTGCCGAAAGCGGATGGATTATTGACACACCCGGTGTTCGATCCTTTGGCGTTGCGCATGTTGATAGCAAACGGGTAATTGGCGCCTTTGGAGAATTTAGTGAAGCCATCGAACATTGCCCAAAGAATTGTTCACATAATGAAGAGAGCTGCGCGCTAAATTCATGGGAGCTAGATGAAAGAAGTAAGTCAAGGTTAGAAAGTCTGCGCCGCCTGCTTCGCGCCTGAAGTAGGATTCCGATATGTCAACCGGTGCACGCAATTTAAATTCTGATTTAGATTTAGCGCTTCGCCTTGCTGATCTCGCAGATCAAATTTCACTAAAGCGATACCAAGCACTTGATCTTGTAATTGAGACTAAGCCAGATTTATCACCAGTAACTGATGCCGATAAGGCAGTTGAAAGCGCAATTAGAGAGGAGATTAATAAATATCGGCCAGAAGATTTAGTCGTTGGTGAAGAATTTGGTAGTCCAGATTCATTGGCTGGCAAGTATTACTGGGTAATCGATCCAATTGATGGCACGAAGAATTATTTACGTGGCGTACCTATCTGGGCCACTTTGATAGCACTTATTGATCCAACTGGGAAAGTTGTTGTTGGAGCGGTTAGCGCACCTGCACTTGCGCGACGATGGTGGGCAGCGGATGGACTTGGTGCAAAAACTCAATTTAATATCGGTGCTAAAGAGATTAAATCAATTAACGTCTCTAAGGTTGCAAAGTTAAGCGACGCCTCTATTTCACATTCAGATTTAATTGGTTGGGGGGCGCACAAAGATAAGTTCCTTGCACTCCAAGAGCGAATTTGGCGAACTCGAGGACATGGTGATTTCTGGTCGCACATGTTAGTTGCTGAAGGCGCGGTCGACCTTGCAGTTGAACCCACACTTGCCCTCTGGGATATGGCCGCTCTGGATATTATCGTTCGCGAAGCCGGTGGAAAATTTACAAATATAAAGGGTGAAGATGGTCCTCATGGTGGCAGCGCAATTTCAAGTAATAGCTTGATACATGCTGAGTTCATAACGGAAATTAATTGATGCCAAATATGACGCAAGCCCTTGGTTCGGTGGAGATTGCTGGCCGCATTTACACGAGTTCACAGGTACAACTAGCGCTCTATATATTGGTTGGGTTGATTGCGCTAATTCTCTTAGGGTTAGTTATTAGCGTAATTCGCAAGAAAGGTGGCGGCAACAATAAGAAGCGAAAAACGAAAAGTGAGCCGCCAGCCCCGCAGTATGAAGAGATATTCGAAATTGAAAGTGAGATCTTCGAAACCAATCCTTACAAGAGCGATCCAGATACCCACTTCGAAGAGCCAATCTTAAGGACCGTAACCCTGACTTTAATGATTGGGTTGCGCGAATATCTTGCAAAGCTGGCTGAGAATCCATCTGATCAACACAAATCTATGTCGGCGATCGCAACGCAATTAGAGGCTCGCGGAGTAACTCCAATTGCATATACCCAGTGGAATCAATCTTCGATTCAAGGAGTTGCGGCGCGGATTATTTTGAGCGGTAAATCACGCACTGCCCTATTTGGCCCAAGTGTTGCAATGGCAAAGGCCAGCGCTAAATTTCCGGATGAGATTTCACTTGCAATTGAAAGCGCACACGCAGCCGGACATAGTGTTTTTGTTTTAGCGATTGATGGACTGGCTTATGGAGTGTTTAGCGTTAGCCACAGGCTGCAATTAATTGCAGCCACTTCATGATTGGTAGCGGGGACAGGATTTGAACCTATGACCTCTGGGTTATGAGCCCAGCGAGCTACCGAGCTGCTCCACCCCGCGTCGGTTCGGCAATCTTATGCCGAAAGGTTTAATAACCCAAATTACTTCAGTACTGCTTTTACTTCTGTGCCGAAATAGCAGCAGCAATAGCCGCTTTCAGGCGATCTTGCGCCTTGCCATATGCAGTGAAGTCGCCCTTCTTAAGTGCTGCTTGTGAATCTGCAAGAGCAGATTGTGCACTAGCAAGAGCAGATTTAAGCGAACTACTCATGTTTGTGTTTCCACCTGAAGTTGTTCCACTAGTTGATTGTGAAGTGTTATTCAAAACAGTTCCAGAATTTCCACCGAAGACTTGGTCAAGGGCGCCCTTTAGCGTGTTATCAAAACCGATTACATCACCGAAGGAGACCAGAACTTTTTGCAACAATGGGTATGCCGAATTATTTGCAGTTGCTCGAACATAAACCGGCTGAACATAAAGTAAGCCGCCGCCAACTGGAAGAGTTAACAAGTTACCAAGAACAACATCCGAACCGCCTTGACGCAATAGTGATAGCGCTTGTGCTACCTCTGGTTTCGCTTCAAAGTTTGAGGCAACTTGTGATGGACCAGAAATATTTGTGGAACGTGGAAGTTGCAGCACTGAAATCTTTCCGTAGTCCGGCCCGTTATCTGAATTAACGACAGCAAATGCCGTTAAGTTCTGGCGATTTCCACGAGGCACAAAGGAGGTTGTAAGTGAGAATGCAGCCTTTTCTTGGCCGGGAAGTTTAAGTGTCATGTAATAAGGAGGTTGAACTCCCGCATTTGCACCCAATGAAGATGGGTCTGTTGGTACGCGCCAGAAATCTTGCCCGCCGTAAAACGCATCAGCAGTCTTAACGTGATAAGTGCTTAATACATCTCGTTGAACCCCGAAGAGATCTTCCGGATAGCGAATGTGTTCAAGTAGCGACTTAGTCATTGCGCTCTTTGGTGTCACAGTTCCTGGGAATGACTTGCTCCATGTAGCAAGTACCGGATCCTTGGTATCCCACTGATAAAGCTTTACGGTGCCATCGTAAGCATCGACGGTGGCCTTAATTGAGTTACGAATATAGCTAACGTTTCTACTCGCTAGTGAGGCAACAGCTGTTGTGCTTGTGGTTATAGAGTTAGTTGTTGCATCTGCCAAGTTTGTCTTCTTTGAATATGGATATCCGTTACTGGTTGTGTATCCATCAACTATCCATAAAATCCGACCATCGACAACTGCAGGATAAACGTTTCCATCTAGCGTGAGCCATGGCGCAACTTTTGCAACGCGCTCACTTGGATTACGGTTAAAGAGAATCTTGGAATCTGAGTTAATTAAGTTTGAAAGAACGATGCGCTGTTCTTGATACTTAATTGCGAATAACAAGCGGGTAAAGAGTGATCCCATTGGGACTCCACCCTTGCCGGTATAAGTGAAGTTCTTCTGACCATTTGCAGATTTATCATCTGGATAATCAAGCTCTGTTGGCTTGCTTGTTTTTGCGCCACCAATGATTGAGTAATCAGGTACGTTCTCACCGAAATAAATACGTGGCTCAAACTTACCGAGACCAGATGTTGGTGGAATATTGCCAACGCTAAATGTTGGCTTGCCATCGGTGTCAATTGTGTTTCCAAATGCGGATACAAAGCCAAAGCCGTGGGTGTATACCAAGTGATCATTAATCCAATTACGAGCCGGGTTGCCCTCGATATTTAATTCGCGGACCGCAACTACTGAATCACGCTTTACCCCATCGATTGTGTAGCGATCTACGTCAAGTGAATCAGCAAAGTTGTAATAAGGCTTAATTTGTTGAAGCTGACGGAAGGTTGAAGGAACAACGCTTGGATCTAAAAGTCTGATATTCGAGATTGTCGCTTCATCATTCTTTAGTTGACCAGCGGATGTTGCAATAGTTGCCTCATAATCTTTTACTGTTACATCGCTCAAGCCGTAGGCAGCACGTGTAGCTTCAATATTGCGCTGGATATATGGCGCTTCCTTCGAAGATTCACTTGGCTTTACTTGGAACTGTTGAATCGCTGCTGGATAAATACCAGAAATCAAAAGCGATGAGATTACAAGAAGACTAAGTCCGGCTGCGGGGAGTACCCAGGAGCGACGAATTATGTTCGCGAAGAAAAGTAATGCGCAAATTAATGAAATGCCAGCCAATATAGCCTTTGCCGGAAGTAGAGCGTTTACATCGGTGTAGGAAAGTCCTGTGATAAGTCTTCCCTCTTTAAGTTCAAGAGCATAGCGATCAAACCAATATGCAACGGCTTTAATTAAAACCAGAATTCCAAGAAGAACAGAGAGTTGAATTCGTGCTGCAACAGTGGTCTTATCTTCCGCTGCTTGCAATCTAATTCCACTATATAGATAGTGAACAGCGGCCGCAGCAATAATTGTTAAAATTAAAGTTGAGATAGCCCAAGCGATTAGCGCTTCATAGAACGGTAATTTGAATACGAAGAATGAAATATCTAAACCAAATTGTGAATCTTTAATCCCAAATGAGGTTGAATTTTTAAACTGTAACCAAGGTTCCCAGAGGGCCATTCCTGATGTTCCAGCGAAATAGAAGAAACCAACTGCGATTGCTACTAAGACCCAGCGACGAATAGGTTCTAATTGGCCGCGGTATCTTTCAAGATTGTCAGCTTCAATTGATACGGGAACATATATTGGTCGCGTTCTAAATGCAAGATAAACATTTGTGGATATAAAGAGTGAGGTAACGAGTCCAAAGATTATAAATAGTGAAATTTTTGTGGTAAGAACCGTGCTCCAAACTGAAACAAAATCAACTGATCTAAACCAAAGTAAGTCGGCGTAGAAACCACTCAAGCTAATCATTATTCCGCCGAGAATTACCAGGGCAATAATTGTTAAAGCAAGTGGACCTGGACGCTTTGGTCGCATTGGATTTTGTGGGCCTGATGAACCGGAGAAGGGATTGCCTGGAAACTGGAATGAACTCATGTCCATACTCTACCTAGTGCAAATATTTGGGCAAACTCAGAGGGGGCAGCGCAACTTTTGAGCAATATCTGTACTCAACAAGCCGTGAAATGCCTGTGAAAGATTTGATACCGCTATCACCTGCAGGCCTTCGGTTTCGACAGTTATGTCGCGGCAATTCGCTCGGGGTATCACAACAATTGTTACAGCGGCCGCTTTTGCAGAAATTAATTTCTGATCTATTCCGCCAATGCTTCCAACTTTGCCCGCTTCATTAATTGTTCCTGTTACTGCAACTTTACGACCATCGATTAGCTCTGGAGATTTTAATTTCGTCAGTAACGCAAGTGAAAATGCGAGGCCGGCACTTGGACCACCAACTTTCTTCATAGCAAATTGGATATCAGATGCCTGCCAATTTAACGGCTCATTTGGATTTAGCTTCTTTAAGAAATTTGCAGCAGCAATGGCCGCCGTTGCCTCGGAGGTGCGCATTTCCTTCTTCGCATTTTTGTCTGCAGATTTAGTGGTTTCGCCCGCTTCGTAAACAATCTCATGTGGCAGAACTACGACATCGCCATCTAGCCAGGCTTTGAGAATATATATTCCTGGTGGCTTGCTATCTGGATTATTTACAAAGACCGAAAGTGAATAGAGCTTGCCTGAAGTTTCTAACTCTTGGCCGCCACTTATCGTGACACCTTTGCTTAAAAGATCAGTAACGGGGCCCGGAGAGATAATCGCAAATGGCGCTGGCAGGCTTAATGTGAAAACTAAGGTGAGGGCTAGAAAATAGAGAGTGGGCCGCGAGAGGTATTTAGGAATTGGGTGTGGTGTCATTTTTAGTTTCATCACGGAAACTGTGTTGGAAACTCTGAAACTTATCTACTGAGCGATTGGTCTCATTTGCATATTTATCTTTGAACTTAGAAACCCAAATTACGTAAATAATTGCGCCAAGGACAGCGAAGAATGGGACAAGCCACCAAATCAAAGCGGCAAAAGCCGGGTTGCCTGTAGCTGCAGCCTGAGCTGTGGCCTCTTGAAAAGCGCCTACCAGAAACATCTTTGAATCCCAATCCCTCATTAAGTAGCCCACCTTAACAAATTGCGCTGAGAAATACCTGCTCAACTCGGGAAGAAAGATTCAAACAGTTTGGTTAAGTTAAATATGGTTTACTTCTTAGCAGTAGAAAATATTTGTAGGACAAGAGTGGAGGTTGGGCGATGAGTGGAAACTTTGGTTTCGGTCCTAATGATCCCAATGATTCAAGCGATCCAAACGATCCCAATAACCCAAATTTCAATGAGCTATTTGCTCAGCTTTCAAACTTTGGTTTAAATCCTGCGACACTTTTTGCCGCCGCAAATAGCGCAGGTTCTGTTGGTCCACTTATTTCAACTGACATTCTCCGTGATGTCGCCCGTAAATTTATTTCAAGCCAAGGAGAACTTCCGATTGGCTCGCAAGATATTGCTGATGCGCAAGTTGCGTTAGATATTGCAAATACCTGGCTCGATGAGGCAACCAATTTTCCTGCGCTATCTAGATCAAACCTTCCGGCATGGAGCAGACGCGACTGGTTAGATTCCTCGGTAGCAAATTGGGCAAAGATGATTGAACCCCTTGCTGATGGAATGGCTAGCGCGCTAACAAATGTATTGAAGCAAGGGCCGACTGAAGGTCCGACTGAAGGTCCAGAACTTGCGGCGATCGCCCCAATCATGCGGGCCTTTATGGGATCTCTCATCGCAAGCCAGCTTGGAACTTCGGTAGGCCAATTAGCAGTATCAATCACTGGCTCTAATGATGTTGCGATTCCACTTTTCACGCAGAGTGAAGCGCGGCTAATCCCCCAAAATATTACGGCTTGGGCGCAAGGCCTAGATATTCCAAGCGATGAGGTTCGAATCTTTCTAGCAATCCGTGAGGCCGCAGCATCGCGCCTCTTCTCGCACACCCCTTGGCTATCGAATTATATTCAAGGCGCAATTACCGCTTATGGCGCAGGTATAAAAATAGATATTGATTCAATTCAAGAACAGGCAGAACGTGCGTTGGAAACCGGTGAATTAGATATCAATAATCCTGAATCGATTTCAGTAGCAATTAGCGCTGGCCTCTTTAAACCTGAGCAGAGCCCTTCGCAAGATGCTGCGCTAGCAAAGTTAGAGATGGCGCTGGCTTTAATTGAAGGTTGGATCGATTATGTAACGACAAAAGCTGTAGGCGATCGACTTCCTTCATACCCAGCGCTCAGTGAAACTCTGCGCCGACGTCGTGCACTTAAATCACCAACGCAACAATTATTTGCAACTCTCTTAGGGCTAGAAGTTTCACCAAGAAAAGCGCGCGAATGTGCACAATTTTGGTTTGAAGTTGAGAGCGAAATTGGGTTAGCAAATCGTGATCAACGCTGGGAAGATCCTGCGTTCTTGCCGAGAGCAGAAGAGTTGGCAGATGTTAAGAAATTCTTGGATAGCACTAGCGTTCCCGATGACCTCTCCGGGTTAATTTAACTCTCAAATAAAAAGCGAAGTTCCCGGGCGCACGATTCTTTGTTTGCCTTCCCCTTGCAAACAATGAACGGTTATCCGAGAACTTCGTGAATAAAACTTAAAGTAAAGAGGGGGCATAATCAACTCCTATCCGCCTGAGCCACGCCAGATATTTTTGTAAATTGCTGTAAATATTTTTCGACTCATTCAATTGCTGCAATGAGTTAATTTTGATCGCGCCAATCGCCCCTAAATATGAAAGATATTTGAATACCTGTTGATAAACTTGTGCATAAGCGGTTGATAACTCTTGAAATCTGGGGAAAAGCGAGGTAATTACAACGGTGAGTTTTACTCCGAGTAGCGATAGCGCCAATTCCGTGGAGAACTTTATTCAAGGTGAAATTTTTGCCGATACCTTCCCGAATATGCCTGCGCTAATTCCGAAAAAATCGATAAAGCAAGAACATGAAGAGCTTTTATCAAGACTTCCAGAATTTAGGGTCATCAGAAGTTCACGGAGAAAGCGGACGCTCAACGCCTTCCGCCAAAATGGGGTGATTGAAATTCATATTCCTGACAGATTGAGTCGTCGTGAGGAGTTTGCAATGATTCCAGAGATGATTGACCTGGTTTTAAAGCGTGAGAACCGGCTGCGCAAGAGCGATAACGCGTTGTTGGAGTTAAGTGATCTAATTTTGGCCGAGTATCTGCCAGATTTTAGCGAGCGCCCGATATCTGTTACTTGGCGAGTAATGCGCGAGCGCTGGGGATCTTGCACAACGGTTGATAAGACCATCAGAATTTCCGAAAGGTTAAATGGCGCCCCTGATTACGTAATTCGATATGTCCTATTCCATGAGTTGATTCATCTGAGGATTGCTGGCCACGGAGATGACTTCTATGAATTCTTAGCCCGCTACCCCGAGAAATTGCGGGCTGAAGCCTTTTTAGAGGGATATGAGGCGGGATCTGTGGGAACTCCTGAGGAAATCTTGGAGTTGCCCCCAATTTAGGCGTGAAATCCCCGTTTGTGAGCGTGTTCGGGGGTATGGTGAGCGCATACGCACGCAGAGCTCGGGATACTCCCAAGCTTTTGAGAGTGCGGCGATTGGAGGGTCATAATGGCTGAAGAATATAAAGGTGAGGCCTACTGCGTTAAGTGCAAAGAGAAGCGTGCTTTTGAAGGTCACGTAAAAGTCTCTGAGTCTGGTCGCCGTATGGCACAAGGCATCTGCCCAGTGTGCGGAACAAAAGTAAACCGTATTCTTGGTAAGGCTTAATTAACACCAAATAAAACCAAATAAAATTGAACCGCCCCTTCGCGAAAGCGCGGGGGCGTTTTTATTGGGCTTCCAAACTGTGGGCTTCCAAACTGTGGGCTAATGAATACCGACAGGTGAAATAAACAGGCCTGCTCCACAATTAAGCGCCAATCAATTTCACTTGCAAGTCGACTGCTAAATACTCGCGATTATGACTTCTCTTAAATTTGATATTGCCTTCAGCGCTGCCAGCTTCCCCAGACTTAGATCTGGGGTAAATTATTTTGCGGTTGGTAATGAATTCAACCCCTGTATGTACGCTGGATTTAGCCACCGTGGCGTTGAATTGGAATCACAAATAGCAAAGTATCTCCTGCAACTTTTAGATGGCTCACATACCTTAGAAAGCATCTATCAATTGCTTGCCGGAAATTTAAAGGAAGTTGCTGAGATTTTGAAGGTACTAGATCGAGAGCAATTAATTGAATTTCGAACTTCCAAATTGGTTACATTTGTTGAAGGCGAATTTGCGCCGGTTAATTTAATTAGTTTTACAAATAAAATGCGGGCTGAGGAGAACCTTTATTGCTGGCACCCCGCAATATCTATTGATAGAAGTTCAGAATCACTGATAAATAGCCGACGCAATTTCGCGATTATTATCTTTGGTCGAAATCGCTTGGCGCTCTCCCTGTTTAGTATCTTGCAGGCAAGTGGATTTAGCCAAGTAAAGATTATCGACCGGAGCATCTCCTCTTCATCTGCTGAATCAGTTCAGATCGCACCGGAGGAGGTTTGTGGTCTTGCGATTCGAGGCAGCGATGTTGGCATGCGAAAAGCCTCAGTAATCGCCGATTTGGCACGGAATTCGCAATTGTTTCCAGCGCAAGATTTAGCTTTTCCGACTGTTCCAGATTTCATAATCTCGACCGAAACAATCCCCCAAGAAACGTTACAGCGATGGATGAGTGAAGCGACTCCACATCTGGCAATCTCAAATTTAATTGAGAATAGAGTTGAGATTGGTCCGATAGTTCTACCCGGAAAGTCACCTTGTTTAAACTGTTTAAGCCTTTGGCGATCCGAACAATATCCCCATCATAAGGAGTTCGAATTAATTGCAGCTTTAGATGGCACGCAAGTAAAAAGTTTGGAACTTCCCTCCGCGCAAGTCGCGCTCTTGTCGGGGATTATTGCTATTCATGTGATCGAGTATTGCGCTAATCAATTTCAACCTAATCAAAATGTGTCCCAATTAGTTGGGGCGACCCAGAGCACAAATTTATTTGAACCCCAAGGCGCTGAAGTTAGATACTGGCAACCACATATTGCTTGTGGCTGCCAGCGTCTTATCTGATTAGTAGAGAAACTAGCTAGCTAGCTGCACTTTTTCCTTTTCGAGCGCATTTATTCGTGGTCGGCCAGCAGTGCGCTTTGCTTGAATAACTTTGCCATCCTCGAATAACTCACCACCCCAAATGCCGCAGGGTTCAGCGCGAGATAACGCACCTTCTAAACACTTGGCGCGCATTGGGCATTCACCACACAAAGCCTTGGCATAGGAAATCTCGGCTGGGCTCTCGGCGAAGAAGATTTCTGGATCTGCCTGATGGCAGGGAAGCTTCGTTGCTGAATCCGCAAAGGCGGTCACACCAATCTTTGCATCTGGGCCTTCGGCCCATCCGGGTACTAATAGTTCGCTGAAGAGAACAGTCACTGTTCTCACCTCCGTCTTTTCTAGGTTTGGCTTTCTCTTGTTGGGTTAGTTGGTTAGTTAGTTGGGTTAGTTCTTTGGACTAGGAAAAGCAAAAGGGCCGCGAATCCTTTGAAAGGATTTGCGGCCCTGGGGCTTTTAACTATCGATTAGCCGATAGTGCTCCAGGATCCGCTCTTTGCAAAGGCTGCATTGGTTGCATAATTAGCAGCGAAGGCAAAGCGCTTATGTGTTGATGGCTTGTTAGTAGCTGTATTAGCTGCTGCCCCAACGAAAGATTTGCGCCAAGTGTTTGATACTGCTGAAACAGCAGAATTAGACGCAGCGGCTATACCGCGAGCGCCTGTAACTTGAGCGAATCGTTGTGACATGTAGAGAAGGGTAACTCACGCCACAATGGCGACGCAAGTTAATTAAATTAGAGAATCCCCTGCAAGAAGGGGCTGGGGCTTCCTGAATATGAGAGATGAAGTTCGCTCTTTGCCCGCGTAAGGCCCACATAAAAGAGCCTGCGCTCCTCTTCAACATCGTTTCCCATCGGCAGGACGCCATCGCTAACGCCGGCTAAAAAGACGTGGTCCCACTCCAAACCTTTTGCGGCGTGAAGGGTTGAAAGCACTACACCGGGCAGGGTTGGTGGATTGTTCTGTTCGGCCCGATCCTCAAGTTCACGAAGATAAGTTCGTAAGGTTGGAGCGCCATCTTCCTGCATCGACTTACCCAGGCCAAGGAAGGCGTGAACATAATCCGTCTCTCCAAATGGGCGCAGAACATCTACTAAATCGATATACCAGTTGCCGCCTTCACTTGGCAGAACTGATGCACTGCGAATAACGCGCATCGCATCTCGCACATCAATTCGCTCGAAGAATTTCTCGGAACTCTTAATTTGAGAGTCAATTCCTGCAGCGCGGAGTTCACGCTCGAAAATATCTAATTGCGCATTTGTTCTAGTTAAAATCGCAACTTCAACTCGGTCGCCAGATTTTGCGCGAAGTTCAGCAATTTTCTTGGCGATGAAATTCGCTTCGCTAGCGTTTGAATCGAATTTTGCAATCTCTGGTTTGGCGCCATGTTCATTCATCGACGCTAACTCGTGACCATGCTCGCCAATCATTCCGCCTTGACGCAAAATTGCATTTGCAGTTCCAATAATTTCTGGAGTAGAACGATAGCCGCGAGATAGCCGGATTACTTGGGCTTTAGGAAAGCGCTTGGTAAATCCAAGTAAGAATGAGGAGCTCGCACCAGCGAAGGAATAGATTGTTTGAGCAGCATCGCCCACAACGCAAATATCTTCGCGATTACCAAGCCATAAGTTAAGCAGACGTTGTTGCAACGGTGAAACATCCTGGTATTCATCAACCGTGAAGTAACGGTATTGGTCACGAATTCGCTCTCGAACATCGCGATCTTCTTCCAACATACCAACTGTAAGGAGAAGAACATCTTCAAAGTCAATTGCACGCTCTTGTTGTTTCAAAGTTTCATATGCTTGATAAACCTTTGAGATATCTTCAAAATTTGCTTTATCTGGCTTATTGTTTGGAATTCTAAGGCTGCGTCCTGCGCCAAGAGCAGATTCAACATATTCATCTGGCGAAATTTCTAAGACTTTAGCCCACTCAATCTCACTTGCAATTTCCCGAAGCGTAGAAGTTTGTGGCGCTAGTGAAGCATCTGTACGAGTTAGCGCTTCAGCGATTGCGCCAGATTTCATCGTTAGAAGTGAGGGAAAGGCGCCACCAAATGAATAGGGCCAGAAATACATCAACTGCTTTATCGCAGCAGAGTGAAAAGTTCGAGCCGTTGCATTTGGGATTCCCAAACCGCGAAGGCGGGCGCGCATTTCACCAGCCGCTCGTGCAGTGAAAGTTAGGGCCAAAGTTTTGCTTGGGTCAGTAACTCCAATTGCAATTGCATATGCGATGCGGTGGGTAATAACTCTGGTCTTGCCGGTTCCGGCTCCTGCAATTACACATACTGGGCCACGAACTGCGGTAACAACTTCACGTTGCTCGGGATCTAGGGCCTCAAGTATCTGATCTGCGCCTGCTGCAACCATTTACTTACCGGACAAATCTCGAACATCTGCGCCGCTTTTCTCATACCAAAATTCAATCATCTTGCGTGCAACGCTCATGCTCGGTGGCAGGGTTAGCGATTGATCTGCAATTGCTTCACGCATCGCTTCGCGAGTTAGCCAGCGAATCTCTTCAATCTCTTCACCATCCGCTTTTGCTGAATCTGGATTGGTAGCAAGCGCCGAGAATGAAATCATAATTGAAGCTGGAAATGGCCAAGGTTGCGAACCAAGATAGGTAATTGCATCTGCTTTAATCCCGGACTCTTCAAATACTTCACGCATTACTGTCTGTTCAAATGATTCACCAGGTTCTACGAAACCAGCGAAGCACGAGAATCTCTTCTCTGGCCAAATCTTCTGGCGACCGAGAAGAACGCGATCAGCTTTATCTTTTACTAAAACAATTACTGCGCCATCTGTCCGTGGGTAATGTTCGGAACCATCTGATGTGCATTTGCGGAGTGAACCACCATTTGCGCTCTCGGTTGGTGCACCACATCTTGCGCAAAATTGGTGTGTGTGATGCCAATTCGCAATTGCCTGCGAATGAATTGCGAGACCCATTTCAAGTTGTGGCAGATAATCTCCCAAAGTTCTAAGGGTCTGATAACTTTCAAGTAGCTCAAAACTTTCAAAATCATGGGCATCACTGCACCAAGCAAAATAAGCAATTCCCTTATCGATGCCAAGAAATAACTCTTCACCGATGGCGAATTTATTACCAGCGCGAAGTTCTGAAATCTGATTGGCGCTCTGAAAATCTAATTCAAAATTTGCTTTAACTAGAAACTTGCCCGATGCAAAGTGCAGAATTCGAGCCTCTTGCCAGAGCCTTGATAACTCATCTGGTTTCAACCGAAGCTCGCCCGAGCGGTCGACCGCCTCGCTAGCCAATGGGAGCTTTAAAACATTCACCTGCAGACCCTACTAGCCAGCGCAACTCACAGCGAGATGGGCGTAAATCCCTTATAAAGTGCGGTGATGCGACTGACCTCTTGGAATTTATTACATGGTCAAGGTGCGGAAAATATGCGCGCAATTGCCAGTGATTTGGCGGTTGGCAATTCCGATTTTGTAATTGGAGTTCAGGAAGTCGACGCTTATCAAGATCGTTCAGATCAAGTTTTTCAGGTTTCAGAAATAGCAAGTGAATTAGGTGCCAAGTATTTTGGATTTGTGCGCTGTGTAATTGGAACACCAGGTTTTAGTTGGCGCAAAGTCCGGAGCGATGAGGCAATTTTAATTACCGACGTGCTTGCGCAGAACGATGATAATCCCCCTTCATACGGAATTGGCTTGATAACCAATATTCCAGTTCTCAAATGGGAAGTATTGGCGCTAGGAAAATCAATTATTGGTTTGCCGCTGGTATTTCCCGATGCAGCTGCTGGGGAGAGCGTTAGACCTAAAGTTAAATTTATCTACGTTAAGGATGAACCGAGATATGCGATTGCCGCACAACTTGAAAATGGCTATACAGTAGTTAATATGCATCTCTCCTTTGTGCCATTGGTAAATCTCTATCAACTTTGGAAAGTGAAACGTTGGTTGGCCAAGATGCCTGGCAAACATATCCTGCTTGGAGATTTCAACCTACCCTTTGATATTCCAGTAAAATTCTCAAAGTGGAAATCTCTAGCGGCAATAGCGACTTATCCAACTTGGCAACCCAAGATTCAATTTGATTACATACTAAGTAATAGCGTAGAACAGAGCGAAGTTAAAGCTATTTACTTGGAGAGTAAAATTAGTGATCACTTGCCAGTAACAATTGAAATTAATTGATCTTCACTAAGTAAATCTGCTGGACGTACAGTCTCATTTGAACCTATATAGTGAAAAGCTGCACTGATTTTCGATAGTGGAATCCCGTACAACTTCGAATAAGCCAAGCGATACATCGCCAATTGAATTGCCGCGGCCGCTAAATCATCTCCGCTCTTACTTTTGCCGGTCTTCCAATCAACAACTTCATAAGTGCCATCAGCCTCATAAACCGCATCAATTCGCCCTCTAAGCAGTACGCCGCCAAGAACAGTTTCGAATGGCACTTCAATGCCACCTGGTGCTGGATCTCGCTTCGCCCAACTGCTGGCAAGCCACTTCGCTTTTAACTCCTCTAAAGGCAAGCCATCTGGATCTGCGCTGGAAATATCTAGAACATCTTCATCCAATACTTGTGGATCTTTATATTGCGCTTCGACCCAGAGGTGGAAAGCAGTTCCACGTCTGGCATATTTATCAATGTGGTTTGGCATTGGACGGCGAATATTTAACGCAAGCTCATCAGGATCTTTGGCGAGATTTACCAGAGTTGAAACTGACATCCGAGTTGGCAGATTCACACTTAAATTCTTCTTTCCCTCTCTGCTCTCCACTATTAGCGCTATTGCATCACTAGCCAAACTAATCTCTTCTAGCGATTTAGCGGCGCTAAGCAATTCTTCAGGTGTTGCAAAGGCGGGGATAGTTGAGACATATGCAACCGACTTTGCAACCTGTTCCGCACGAGCGGATCGGACTGGCCAACTTCCACTTCGCGGATTAGTTCGCGTTGGATTTTCGGTAGTTGGTTTGGTCATCTCAAAAATCTTATTCTTGGAATCGACTGAATCAACTACAGCCTCAACTAAGTTATAAAGAGCGCTGGCCTCAACGGAATTCATTCCATTTCCAAACCAAGATGCGGTTGCCAACAAATTAATTTTTGCTCGGGTAAATGCGACATATGCCAGCCGCCACTCTTCCTCTTCGCGCCGCTTCTTCCAGGATTCTTTAACAACATCTAGGGCTTTTCGCACCTCAACATGTTTTGGCGATCCAGCTGGAAATTCAAAGTCATCAAATTGTTTAGCATCACCACGAAGTGAGATTGGTAGCGCTGCTGAGTTTGAAGTCCAGAGATCCAGGTTCTTGCCTGAACTTGGAAAGTTATCTGTAACTAAACCGGGTACTGCAACGAAATCCCATTCCGAGCCCTTTGCTGCATGGATTGTGAGAATCTGAACAGCGTGCTTATTGGCGGCGACAGATACTGGTTTTAGACCTCCCTCTTCGGAATCGGCAATCTTTAACCAATCAAGGAAGGTGGAAATAGTTCCGCCATTTCGTTGGAATTTACCGGCCTCATCTAAGAAGGCGTCTAAATGTTTGCGACCTTGGGCAAAACCATCACGAACCATAACTTCAGTATCAAGAAATAAGAATCGCTCGGCCTCCATGATCGCATCCGTTATTGAGCCAGTTAAATATCTGCGAAGTTCGCGCAACTCCTTGGAAAATTTAAGTAATCGTTCGTACCCTATCTCCGAGAAGTTCGCTCGTGGCGCCTTTTCAAATACCTCTAAGGCTTCGATTGCACTTCCAATAGCAAAATCTTCCGCCTCCATAACTTCAGCGTTTGCGCTCTCCATTATTTTGCCGACAGTCTTGCTAAGTGATTGGTCATAATTTGCGACAAGGGAACGAGCAAATTTACCTAGCGCTGCTAAATCTTTAGGACCTAGCGCAACTCTTGGCCCAGCAAGCAAACGCATAAGTGAACTGCCATTATCCGGAAAGGTCAAGGTACGAAGGAGCGCCAAGATATCGGCAATCTCTGGAACATGGATTAGCCCACCAAGTCCAACAACCTCAACCGGAATATTCTTAGATCTAAGGGCCTGTTCGATCTCACTTATATATTTACGGGAACGAACTAAGACTGCGAAAGTTTGTGGTTCTTCTAAATCGGCAGTGCGTTCTGGTGCGAACCAATACTTCTCAAAATGTTCGGCGATACCATTGGCTTCCATTGCAAGGGTTTCATATTGACCGCAGAGCAAAGTTCCAGTTCCAGCACTTGGGCGAAGTTTCAGCCGTTTCACACTTGCCGCTTTGCCACCGCGTCCAACAATCAACTCGCCAATTTTATCTACCGCTTGATTTGCAATCTCTAGAATATTTTCATCATTACGCCAAGTTGTGAGCAAATTATGTTCAATACATGTTCCTTGTGAGCTACCGATAAAGCTCTTTCCGAAGGTATCAAGAGTCTGGGCACTTGCGCTGCGCCACCCGTAAATGGCTTGGTTTGGATCCCCAACGGCAGTCACGGCATGTCCATCGCCAAAGAGAGCTGATAAGAATTTAACTTGGCTTACAGAGGTATCTTGATATTCATCTAGCAGAACGACTTTATATTTAGCGCGTTCAGCGGAGATTATTTCCGCAGTAAATTCGGCACCGCCTGTCTCACCACTTACTAGCTTTGCCACTAGCGACATCTGATCATTGAAGGTAAGAAGCCCGCGTTCTAAGCGATATCTTTCATACTCATCAACCATCGGCAGAATTGCTAGCCGTTCCTTAAGTGAAGAGTGAAGATCTCGTACTGGATCATTTGATTGGGTATCTGAAATAGTTGAAAATTTCTCAAGAATCGATTCGCAGAAAGCGCGTACATCAGTAGTTGTTTTCCCGTGCTCACCAAGTGCCGCTGATAGGCCCATTACTTTATCCACGATTGTTTTCGCGGCATGAGAAATATCGCTGCCGTTTGTGGCCTCACTTGTAAAATTATTGACAATATTATTTGCAATCTGCCAAGCCGCAGCCTCGCCAATTGGATCTGCTGTTGCATCTACACCCATCCGGATTGCATGTTCGGATAAAACTCGACCGGCATATGAGTGATAAGTAGAGACTGTAACTGCAATATCTATCTCAGATTTGCTGACGCTATCAATCGGTAGTAAACCAATTTTACGAAGTTGACGGAGGCGTTTACGAATTCTAGAAGAGAGCTCACCAGCCGCTTTTCTGGTAAACGTTAGCCCGAGAATTTCATCTGGTCGAACAATCCCATTTGCAACTAACCAGAGAACACGGGCGCTCATGGTTTCGGTCTTTCCAGAACCTGCGCCAGCAATTACAACGGTTGGCCCTAAGTGATGTGATTCAATAATAGGAATCTGTTCCGGACTTGGACCCTTGAATTTTGGATCAATTGTGCGAAGTGCGTTTCCAATATCTTCCGCCGAGTACTTAATCTTTTGCTCGCTCATTGATTAATCACCGACCGACCCTGGGGCTGGATGGGACAAAGCCCTTTAACGGCGCAGGTTCTGCAGCGATCGTTCACGGTGGCGATGAATTCATTGGCTGACATGGCATCAGCTGCGGCGATAACTTCCGCCTTTATAAGTTCGTGCTCTTTAACTGGTTGTGGTTTTGCTGATGCAGATTTGGTATCAGTACCTAAAAATAGAAGTTCGGCGCCGGCGCTCAACTTGCCTGGTGGCTCGCCAGTAAAGGCCTCTTCATAAACTGCGAGTTGATAACCAGCAAGTTGTTTATGATCTTCAGCCTTCTTCTTTGTGATATCCGGAGCGCCAGTTTTCAAGTCAACAATGTAGACCCGACCTTCTTCATCGATTTCAACTCGGTCAACGCTGCCATTAAATAGCGCACGGCCGATAGTTTTTTCAAATTCTGCTTCCACCGCAAATAGCGTTCGCTTCGATTTATTTTCGGAGTGCCATTTGTAGAATTTTTCCAACTTTTCCAGCGCCTGATTAAATTGATAATCCCGAACCCAACCCTTATTTCCATCAATTAACTGCCAACCGCTCTCTAGCCGAGTAGCAAGTTCTTCGTAAGATAGACCGGGTTCACTCTTTAACATCGCAGCAAGTGAGTGAATTGCAATACCGAGTAATTGCGCAGTCGAATCGCCATCGCGACCACCGCTCTTTTCGATAAACCATTTAAGGCCACATTCCGAGAATGATTGAAGATTGCTTGGTGAGACCGAAACCTGAGCGCCTTCTGGCAGAACAGGTTCATCGCTACTTAGTTTTAACGAACCCAACCAATTCTCACTCTTTGCACTTTGAATCTCATTTGCCGCCAAAGTGTTAAGTAACTTTGCTGCGAACTCTTGCTTGCTGGAATTTGTGCCATCGAGGTCGCGACGTAGCGTTGACACTAAAGCCTGTGGGGTTAGCGATCTTGGAAGTTCAATGTTGTCAGAATCAATAGATGAAGTGCCATGAATGAATTCATAAATATCTTCGAAGTATTGCGAAGGTTCTGAGTCATCTTCTTTGGAGTAGGCAGTTACAACTAGCGCCCGTTTTGCCCTAGAAATAGCCACGTTTAGCAGCCGTCGCTCATCTTCAATCAGCGCGCTTGCGGCACTTGCTTCAATTTCGCGGCGCGCAGTTAATTGGCTTCGCTGTGATTCAACTAGGCGTTCACTGCCAAGAAGGGAGCCGCGTTGTCGCAAATTTGGCCAGACGCCTTCTTGCAGACCAGTGATCGCAACTAAATCCCACTCCAAACCCTTTGCGCTATGAACCGTTAAAACACTTACAACTTCACCACGTTGCCCCCGGGCTGCGATTGCATCAGATTGAATTGATTCACTTAGTAATTGATCTAAGAAGAGTTGTGGATCAGAACCAGGCATGCGTTCTGCGAAGCGACGAGCAGATTCAAAGAGTGTGATGACGGCATCTAAATCGCGATCTGCCGCGGCGCCACGAGCACCACCTTTTAGTGCGCGATTGCGCCAGGTCGTAGCAAGTGAATCGCCTTCATAATTCTTCGCAGTATTCCAGATGGCCCAAATCAAATCTGCGATATCAACTTTATTATTACCTTTGGAGTTCATGCGCACAACTTTTCGCGCTTCGGCAATTACATCTGCAACTCGCTTTAGCGAAAGTAATTGCTCCCAAGGAAGCGGCGCATCATTGTTATCTAAAATTTCAAGAATCACTTGTGTCGAAGGCTTAGCCTCATCCCCTGATTCACGAATTTTTCCGAGATCAATTCGCATCTGACGCAACGAAAGCGCATCTGCGCCACCGAATTCTGAGAAGAGAATCTCTTCGATTAAGCCCCAATTACTTGGAACTAATTTAATTTTGCCGAGGGCGATTTGGGCGATAGTTAGAATTGGTTTTATCGCTGGGTTTTCACCAAGTGCAAGTGCGCCTGAATCAATTTGAATAGGAATATTGTTTAGGGCAAATGCTCGGGATATCGCAGAAACTCCGGCACCAGGTGAGCGAAGAATTACCGCCATCTCTGACCAAGCAATTCCATCTCGCAGGTGCGCTGTGCGAAGCGCATGAGCAATGTAATTGGCGCAATCGGATTGGCTGGCCAGCTTCGCCACATCTATGGCGGAAGTAGCGTTGTTAGCGGGGTTTAGCGGCTTGCTTGGATTTCGAAACTTGGTCGCAATCGCATTGCTTAGCTCAGTAATCGAAGCCGGTGTACGAATTGCCGATGTTAAGTGCAGCTCTTGATAGCTATTTGTATCTGTATATGCGCGCACGCCTTCGGGATCTGCGCCTCGGAACTGACCGATTGCAGATTGCGGGTCGGCAAATAATATGACTCGATCACTAGCTAATAAATTTAGGAGTTCCCGGTGTGAGTTATCGCTCTCTTGAAATTCATCAACAATGATTAGCTTAAATTTATTCTGAAAAGAGTTGCGAATATCGGGCTTGGAGTTCAAATCTGAAATAGCCTGCGAGATTATGGAACTTGAATCTATCCGCTTGGCCGATCCAGAGATAAAGCCATAACGAATAGCTAGAACTTCGTCATAGATCTTCCAGAAATTTGCTGCGGCTTCCCACCAAGGTTCATTAAGCAAGCGCCCACTTTCGATTAACTGCTTATATGTAAAGTTACGCTCACTTGCTCGAAGAATTAGATCGCGAAGTTCGCGAGCAAAACCCTTAGTTGTTAGAGCCGGTTCTAACGCCTTTGGCCATTTAACTTGTGGTGAGTACTCAGGATTCGCTAATAGTTCACGGATAAATGAATCTTGTTCGGCGCCAGAGATTAATACATATCCCGGTTCGCTCTCATCTCGCTTCGTATTTATTATTGAGAAGGCTAGTGAATGAAAGGTACGAACAATTGGTTCGAAGGCGCTAGCACCAGATTGAATAACTATTTGATCTCGCAACTCTGATGCGCGTTCGCGACCATAAGTTAAAATTAAAATTGAATTGGGATCAAAACCCGATTTAATTTGGGCAACAACACTCTCAATCAGCGTTGCACTCTTTCCGGTTCCGGGCCCACCGTAAACAATGAGCCGTGGAACTTTGGAATCGATAACCGAGGCCTGTTCAGCGCTCGGTACGAAAAGTGCAGAGGCGACGACAGGACGCAACAACTCAATCTTGCGAGCTGTTTTCTCGTTTCGGGCCATAGGGATATCTAACCCAAGGTCACCGACAAAATCGGTTATTCAGCGTTCTGATTAACCTTCTTGGCGCGACCCACGTTACGTGCTCGCTCATTTTGATCAAGAATGGTCTTGCGAACTCGAACGTGCTTTGGAGTTACCTCAACACACTCATCTTCGCGACAGAATTCAAGAGCTTGCTCAAGGTTTAGCAACCTTGGCGGAATAATTCGGTTGGCATCGTCAGCACCAGATGAACGCATATTTGTAAGCTTCTTTTCGCGAACAATATTTACATCCATATCTTCGGTACGTGAATTCTCGCCAACAATCATTCCTTCATAAACTTCAGTTCCTACTTCAAGGAAGATAACGCCACGCTCTTGAACACCATCAACTGCGTAAGCAGTGACAGTTCCACGACGATCGGCAACAAGTGATCCGCTAAGTCGTGTGCGAATTTCACCATTCCAGTTCTCGTAACCATCAAATACGTGGTGAAGTAATCCAGTTCCGCGAGTTTCAGTTAAGAATTCGGTACGGAATCCAATGAGGCCTCGTGATGGAACTTTGTAATCCATACGGATCCAACCAGTTCCATGATTAACCATTTGCTCCATGCGGCCCTTACGAAGTGCCATAAGTTGAGTTACAACTCCAAGATAATCTTCTGGAATATCAATTGAAAGTCGTTCCATTGGCTCTTGAAGTTTTCCATCAACCATCTTCACAACTACTTGTGGCTTACCAACAGTTAATTCGAAACCTTCACGACGCATGATTTCAACTAGTACTGCAAGTTGTAATTCGCCTCGGCCTTGAACTTCCCAAGTATCAGGACGCTCAGTATTAAGAACGCGAAGTGAAACGTTACCGACTAATTCGGCATCAAGACGGTTCTTAACTTGGCGCGCAGTAAGAAGCTTTCCTTCTTGTCCGGCAATCGGTGAAGTATTGATACCAATTGTCATCGAAATTGATGGTTCATCAACGATGATCAGTGGAAGTGCATATGGCTTTTCCAGATCTGCAAGCGTTTCGCCCAGGGTAATTGTTTCAATTCCCGAAATTGCGACGATATCTCCAGGTCCAGCCTCAAGTGCAGGAACGCGCTCTAGGCCATCAGTAATAAGAAGCTCTGCGATCTTTACGCGTTCGCTAGTTCCATCAGTCTTCATCCACATTACGCTCTCGCCTTTTTTGATTACGCCTTCGCGAATTCGGCAGAGTGCAAGACGGCCAAGATAAGGAGATGAGTCGAGGTTCGTAACGTGTGCTTGTAGTGGCGCACCTTCGTGATAAACCGGAGCAGGAATCGTCTTGAAAATAACTTCGAATAACGCATCCAAGTTTTCGCGATCTGGCATTACGCCATTTTCTGGACGGTTCATTGATGCGCGACCAGCTTTAGCTGATGCGTAAACAACTGGAAATTCAATTTGATCATCATTTGCATCTAAATCCATGAATAAGCCGTAGGCCTCGTCAACAACTTCTGGAATACGTGAATCGGGGCGATCAACTTTATTGATTACCAAAATTACTGGAAGGTTCTTCTCTAACGCTTTGCGGAGCACGAAGCGGGTCTGTGGAAGTGGTCCTTCAGATGCATCTACAAGAAGAATTACGCCGTCAACCATTTCAAGTCCGCGCTCTACTTCGCCACCGAAGTCGGCGTGGCCTGGAGTATCAATAATGTTAACAATCTGGTTGCCGCGATGAATTGAGGTGTTCTTCGCAAGAATGGTAATTCCTTTTTCGCGTTCGAGATCCATCGAGTCCATAACACGGTCGCGGTTCTCTCCCTCTTTCTGGTGCTCGGAAAACGCACCTGATTGCGTCAACATCGCATCGACCAATGTGGTCTTACCATGGTCCACGTGAGCAATGATTGCTACGTTACGGAGTTCATCACGCTTCTTGAGTTCGCCAGTTAAATATGGGCTTTTCTCGTATCTTATTTTTGTCATTAGTTATTAAACCTAAATTCCACTACATCGCCATCGGACATTACATATTCCTTGCCTTCCATTCGAACCTTGCCGCGGGCCTTGGCTTCCGCCATAGAACCTGCGCCAATTAAATCGTTAAATGCAACGATTTCAGCCTTAATGAAACCTTTTTGAAAATCGGTGTGAATTACACCGGCCGCTACTGGTGCGGTATCTCCCTTGTGAATAGTCCAAGCGCGTGTTTCTTTTGGACCCGCAGTTAAATAAGTTTGCAAACCTAAAGTATTAAATCCAACTCGCGCCAAAGTTGAAAGACCTGGCTCTTCTAAACCAATTGCGGCTAACAACTCCATTGCATCGGCATCATCAAGTTCGGCAAGTTCGGCCTCAGTTTTAGCATCTAAGAATATTGCTTCTGATGGCGCAACCATGGCAGCTAATTTTGTGCGAAGTTCGGCATCGGCAAGTTCTGCGGCATCAACGTTGAAGACATATAAGAATGGTTTTGCAGTCATTAGATGAAGATCAGCGATTAAAGTTAAATCAACCTTTGAGCCGTAAAGTAATTTGCCGGCATTTAATATCTCTTGTGCTTGCTTTACCGCTTCAAGAACTGGCGCAACTTCCTTCTTAATGCGCACTTCTTTCTCTAATCGGGGAACTGCTTTTTCAATAGTCTGTAAATCTGCCAGGCCAAGTTCGGTATTGATAACTTCGATGTCAGAAGCTGGATCAACAAATGCTGCGGCTCGTTCACCTTCGCGCATTACATTCTCATCATTGAAAACTCGGATGACCTGACAGATTGCATCGGTCTCACGAATGTTTGCAAGAAATTTATTTCCAAGTCCAGCGCCTTCAGATGCGCCCTTAACAATTCCAGCGATATCTACGAAGGAGACAACGGCTGGCAGGATTTTTTCTGAGCTAAAGATTTCGGCAAGTTTAGGCAGGCGGGTATCGGGCACGCCCACCATTCCAACATTTGGCTCGATGGTTGCGAAGGGGTAGTTCGCGGCCAGAACGTTGTTCTTGGTTAGAGCGTTAAAAAGGGTCGATTTGCCCACATTTGGCAGTCCAACAATTCCAATAGAGAGGCTCACAAGGAGTAGAGCCTACGGGGGTTTGTCAGTGCTTCCTGCCACGATACGGGCATGGATGTAATTTTGGGCGTAATAATCGGACTGGCTGTTGGGATTCTCATTGGATTTCTCGTAAAAAGTGGGAGATCTAATCCGGATTCGGCTGATAATCCACTAATTAAAGATCTTAAATCAGAGTTAGAACGCGAGCGAAATTCGACTGCTGCCGCAACAAAGTTAACTGATGAGTTAGAGACGATGAAGAAGACCGTTGAAAAATTAACTGAAGCTGCGGGAGCCGCAGATCTGCGCCGAGTTCGTGCCGAAACTGAGATTACCGAACAAGTTAAATCAATGGCATCACATAATGAAAATTTAGTTAAGCAGACGCGCGCTATTGCCGGCGCTCTTGCAAGCTCTCAGACTCGCGGAAAATTTGGCGAGGCCCACCTTGAAAAATTATTGGAGAGTGCAGGTCTAATTGAAAATGAACATTTCACGAGACAATCAGCATCTGAAAAAATTGGTGACTCTGGCGCTATCCCGGATGTAACAATAAATATGCCTGGTGGCAGCGTTATCTATATTGACTCGAAATTTCCCTTCCAAAGATTCTATGAGGCCTTCGAAACCGAAGATGATGTTCTGCGCAAAGAGTTATTGGTTGAGCATTCAAAAGATTTGTTGGCGCATATCCAAGCGCTCTCAAAGCGCAATTATGCCGAGCGCGGGCCATCGCCAGATTTCGTAATTCTTTACGCCCCAATCGATGCAATTTTTATCGAAGCGGTCAAAGCAATTCCCGACTTTCTTGAAACCTCATTTCGATTAGGTGTAACTATCGCTACCCCAACATCAATGATGGCGCTGCTTCGTACCGTTGGTTATTTGTTTAGTCGAAATCGCGTTGCGGCAAATGCTGAAGAGATTCAGAGCCTGGCGGTTAAATTCTTGCGCGATGTTTCATCGCTCCACGACAAAATTGTGACTGTTGGCGATCGGCTAAAGAGCACGCTTAAGGCTTACAACGACATGATTCCTACCGCCGAGACCACGGTGCTAAGTGCAGCGAAGAAGATGAAATCACTGGATGTTTCTGGAAAACCGCTAAAGGCTTTTCCTGAGGTATCCGAAAATTTGCGAGCACTTGAGAGTAAATTAGCCTTGGATGCACCAGAGGATTTTATTGAAGTCGAAGAGATTTCAGATGAGGATGACGAGAAATGAGTAGCTCCTTAAATTCAGTTAGATCAAAGGCGGTTAAAGGGCGAGGCCTTACCGTGCCTGGTGTGGTTATCCTGCAATCTCTACTTATCTTTAGCTTTGAAGTTCTTGAATACACAGTTACAAAAGTTGGCTTCGTTACCGGTCTTGCAATCTTGCTTTCATCTCTAGGTGGTCTATATCTAGGGCGTCCTGGAACTTCATATGCAAGCGCGGTAAATCCACCAATTGCCTTCCTATTTTCAACGCTAATCATTATGGCAACAATTGGCGGCACCGGTTTCGCACCTTCGAAGGTTGGACTAGAACTTATTACGAATCTATCGGCTGTGGCTCCCTGGTTGATTACCGGAGCAGTGATTGCCTGGGCCTCACACTTTGCACTTTTGCGCAAATACTCGCGCAAATAGTTAGAGTTTTTGCGCGGCTTTTAAATCCTTACGAAGCTCTGGTGGAATCGAAAATAATAGATGCTCTTCCATTGCAGTAACAGTTTCAACATCACCGTATCCGCGCTTTGCTAGCTCTTTTAATAAATCTTGAACTAAAATCTCTGGAACTGAAGCGCCGCTAGATACGCCAATTATTTCAACTCCATCAAACCATTCATCTTTAACTTCCGCGGCGTAATCAATTAGATATGCGGCTTTTGTGCCATATTCGAGGGCAACTTCAACTAAGCGAACAGAGTTTGAAGAATTCCTAGAACCAACAATCAAAACCAAATCCGCTTTAGGTGAAATCTCTTTTATCGCGACTTGACGATTCTGAGTCGCATAGCAAATGTCATCACTTGGTGGATCTATCAAATTTGGAAAGCGCTTCTTAAGGGCTGCCACAGTTGTTAGGGTCTCATCAACGCTTAACGTAGTCTGGGAAAGCCAAGCCACCTTATTTTCATCTGGAACTTTTATATCTTTAATGCCATCAACGCCATCAACTAAAATAATTCGATCTGGTGCTTCGCCAGCAGTTCCCTCAACTTCTTCATGGCCTTCATGGCCAATTAACAAAATAGTTAAATCCTCGGCTGCAAATCGTTTAACCTCATGATGAACCTTTGTTACTAGTGGGCAGGTTGCATCTATAGTTTTTAAATTTCGTTGGGCAGCGCTCTCATGAACTGCGGGTGAGACGCCATGGGCGGAGAAAATTACGGTCTGACCCTCGGGAACTTCATCATTTTCAGATACAAAGATTGCGCCGCGGGCTTCAAGAGTTGAGACCACATGCTTGTTGTGGACAATCTCTTTGCGGACATATACCGGGGCGCCATAAAGGTCCAAGGCTTTCTCAACTGTGATAACTGCGCGATCAACTCCTGCGCAATATCCGCGAGGAGCCGCCAGCAAGACCCGTTTTCCCATTTCCCAATCCTAATTGGTAAGCCGATTACTATCGACTCGTGCCAGATCCATCACAATCTTCTTTTACTTCCGTGACGCCATTTAGCGTTCGTGCCATATCTGAACGCATTGGAGCCATCGTCGATTCCCTTGATGAGGTCTGGATCGAAGGTGAGCTCTCTGAAATAAATGTAAGGCCAGGTTCACCAACAATTTTTATGCGCCTTCGAGACACCAGTGCGGATATGAGTATTTCAGTTCGCTGCTTCAAAAACGTATTTGATTCAATTGCACCGCTCGAGCAGAACGCGCGCGTTGTTATTCGTTCAAAGCCAACCTGGTGGACTAAAAATGGTTCGCTCTCATTTAATATTTCTGAAATTCGCCAAGTGGGTGTTGGTGAGTTAATGGCGCGCTTGGAGGCGCTTAAGAATTTATTAGCGGCAGAAGGTCTCTTTGATTTAGGACGGAAGAAGCCACTTCCTTTTCTACCAAATGTGGTTGGACTTATATGTGGTCGCAATAGCGATGCCGGTAAAGATGTAGTGGAAAATGCAAAACGTCGCTGGCCGTCTGTGCAATTTGAAATACGTGAAGTTGCAGTTGCAAATGCGGCAGCGGTTTCTGAAGTGAGCGCCGCTCTTCTTGAACTTGAAGCCGATCCAAACGTTGATGTAATTATCATTACCCGAGGTGGTGGCTCCTTTGAAGATTTACTTCCATTCTCTGATGAATCGCTTCTCCGGCTAGTTGCTAGTTGCCAAACTCCAATAATTAGCGCAATAGGCCATGAAAAAGATTCACCGCTCCTCGATTTAGTTTCAGATTGGCGCGCTTCCACGCCAACAGATGCCGGAAAACGAGTAGTGCCAGATATGGAAGAAGAGTTATCTCGAATTTCTAATCTGCAAGATCGCGCTAATCGATTTATCCAAAACCGAATTGATTTTGAAATTTCAAGAATTAAGGGCTTCATGGAGCGCCAGATAATGCGTGAGCCCCAAACAATAATTTCCTCCCGCCTTGAAATTATTAAGGGGTTTGTCGCCCGATCACATCGCGCAATGAGCGGGGCGCTTGCAATCGCAGGTGAAGAAATTAGCGGCCTTCGAACTCAAGTTCGCACCCTCTCGCCGCAAGCAACCTTGGACCGTGGCTATTCGGTAGTCCAGAAGAGCGATGGCTCTGTTGTTCGTACTGCAAGTGAATTAAAGTCCGGCGACAAACTTCGATTGCGATTGGCGCATGGCGAAGTTAACGCAATTACGGAGTAGATTACGAATATGGCCGTAGCTAAAGACCCGAAAAAATTAAGTTATGAAGAGGCCCGCGATGAATTAGCCGAGGTTGTCTCAACCCTAGAGTCCGGTCAATCAACTCTTGAAGAATCGTTAGCGCTCTGGGAGCGTGGTGAAGTTCTTGCCAAGATTTGTCAGCAATGGCTTGATGGCGCCAAAGCGAAACTTGCAGCAGCAAAGCCAGAATCGGAAAAGTAGATGCCAGAATTTAATTACAGCGATCTTCTGCCAATTGGGCCAGATAAAACGAAGTATCGCTTGGTTTCAACCGAAGGCATATCGACTTTTACCGCAGAAGGTATGGAATTCCTAAAAGTCACACCAGAGGCCTTAGAAAAATTAACTGCTGAAGCAATGCACGATATAAATCATTATCTGCGCGAAGAGCACCTAACTCAGCTTGCTTCTATCTTGAAGGATCCGGAGGCATCGCCAAATGATCGCTTCGTTGCCCTAGATTTATTAAAGAATGCAAATATTTCAGCAGGTGGAGTTCTGCCAATGTGTCAGGACACTGGAACTGCGCTGATTATGGGAAAGAAAGGCCAGCGCGTTCTAACTTCCGCCAACGATGCCGAATCAATCTCAAAAGGCGTTTATGACGCATACACAACGCTAAATCTCCGCTATTCACAATTAGCGCCAATTAGTACTTGGGAAGAGAAGAACACTGGAAACAATCTGCCAGCACAGGTGGAAATTCATTCAGATTTCGAGCGTTCAGATGAATACAACTTCCTCTTCATCGCCAAAGGTGGCGGCAGTGCAAATAAATCATTCCTATATCAAGAGACGAAAGCGGTCTTAAATCCAACATCATTTATAAATTGGTTGGATGAGCAACTTCGCGCCATCGGCACTGCTGCTTGTCCGCCGTATCACTTAGCGATTGTTATTGGTGGAACCAGCGCCGAGCACACTGTTAAAACGGCAAAGCTTGCCAGCACGCATTACTTAGATGAGCTACCACGCAGCGGTGATGCGAAAACCGGCCATGGCTTCCGCGATGTTGAATTAGAAGAGAGAGTGCTTGAACTAACTCGCACCTTAGGAATTGGCGCGCAATTTGGTGGTAAATATTTCTGTCACGATGTTCGTGTAGTCCGGCTTCCCCGTCACGGCGCATCACTTCCAATTTCAATTGCGGTTTCCTGTTCAGCAGATCGCCAGGCCAAGGCCAAGATCACTAAAGAGGGCATCTTCCTTGAAGTACTAGAGCGCGATCCTGCCCACTTCTTGCCAGAAACAACTGATGAACATCTCGATGATAACGTCGTGAAAATTGATTTGAATAAGCCAATGGCAGAAGTTCTGAAAGTTCTCTCCAAGTATCCAATCAAGACTCGCCTCTCCTTAAATGGAACTTTGATTGTTGCTCGCGATTTGGCGCACGCCAAGATAAAAGAGCTATTGGATTCTGGCAAAGAACTTCCGCAATATTTAAAGGATCACGCCATCTATTACGCAGGTCCAGCCAAGACTCCTGCTGGTTATGCCTCTGGTTCATTTGGTCCAACAACTGCAGGTCGCATGGATTCATATGTCGATCAATTCCAGAAGGCTGGAGCCTCAATGATTATGTTGGCAAAGGGCAATCGCTCTAAGGCAGTTACTGAGGCCTGCAAAAATAATGGTGGCTTCTATCTTGGATCTATCGGTGGACCAGCCGCAAGACTTGCTCAAGATTGCATTACCAAGGTCGAGGTTTTGGATTATGCCGATCTTGGAATGGAAGCGATTTGGAAGATTGAAGTAAGAGATTTTCCAGCATTTATTGTTGTTGACGATAAAGGAAATGATTTCTTTGCTGAGGTTTCAAAGCCAATAAGTATTGGTAGAGCTCCTAAGTAGTTTTCACTCTTTACGCTAAAAATTAGTAATAATTGGAGCGCTGTTTTTTCCAGAGCGCATTACAAGGGGTCTGGTATCTGGCCTTAATGTAGGAAAGGCCCCACTTGATCTGGGTGACCGGGTTGGTCCGCCAATCTGTCGAGATGACCTCCATCTTTACTGCTGGCAACGCTTGTGGAATTCCATGGGCACCACTTCGATAATTGTGGGCTTGGAAATTCCAGTGGCTCTCGCCATTCCAGAGTTTGGTAAGGCAGGTAAATTGTCTGGTGTTATCCCACTTTTTATATTTAGAGGTCGAACTTGAAATCAACTCTTTGGCAACGCGTTTAGCGCCGCTAGGGCTCTTTGCCATTTCAACTTGGCGGGCAGCCAGGGAAACTAGCGCGATTGCACTGGCATCTACTGAAGTCACACCATTTAGATCGAGAGTGATTCCATTTTCAGAAGGGGCTGGGTTTTCAGGGGCAACCGTTAGCGCCGGCAAGTTATCTGGAACCGAGACAAATTGGTCGAAATTTCCTTGGGCATACGTCGTATCTACAGACCCGATGAAGACAATAAAGAAGGCGGTGCTAAGAACCAGCCTGGTCGATCTAAAAATCTTGTTCATCTCACCCCTCCTTTCTCACCTAATCAATACCTGCCAATAAAACTCTTGCCTTTTCAGACCTTTTCAGACAAGAAGCACCCGCCCGACGCGGGCTAGTAACTTGGGGGAAGAACAAAACCATCGCATCCCAAAAGAGCTCGGGCAAATTTAAAGGCGTGTGAGTCGGAAAAAAGATATTAATCACAGTAATGGGACTATCTAAAAGCGCAGGTCGGACAGGGTAATGTCCGATATATCTGTTATATCCGTTACCTAATTTTGCCGGCTTTTTACTGGCTGAAGTTGACCGGCTCCTCCAGCATTTCAGTCACCAGGGCTGCAATTGGCGAGCGCTCTGACCTGGTCAGAGTGATGTGGGCGAAGAGTGGGTGTCCTTTTAGGGACTCGACAACGGCGACGACACCGTCATGACGGCCAACTCGCAAGTTATCTCGCTGTGCGACATCGTGCGTCAGGATCACTCTGGAGTTTTGGCCGATCCGAGAGAGGACTGTAAGCAGAACTCCCCGCTCTAGCGACTGGGCTTCATCGACAATCACGTAAGAGTCATGAAGAGAGCGGCCACGGATATGGGTAAGGGGCAGAACTTCGATTAGTCCGCGATCAATAATTTCATCTATGACCTGTTGGCTAACCAAGGCGCCCAAAGTATCGAAGACTGCTTGGGCCCAAGGCGACATCTTCTCGTTCTCACTGCCCGGAAGGTAGCCAAGCTCTTGGCCACCGACAGCATAAAGCGGGCGGAAGATTAAAACTTTCTTATGTTGTCGCTTCTCTAATACCGCTTCCAAGCCAGCGCTAAGTGCGAGCGCGCTCTTTCCAGTTCCGGCCCTACCGCCCAATGAAACAATCCCAACGTCGTAATCTAGAAGTAGGTCGAGTGCTACTCGTTGTTCAGCACTTCGACCATGGAGACCAAATGCGGAGCGATCTCCCCGAACTAGTTGTAGTGATTTATCTGGAGTTACTCGGGCAAGTGCGCTGCCCTTATCGGAGTGAAGAACAATTCCGGTATGACATGGATACTCTTTCCCTAAATCATGAGCGACCTTGCCGCCTTCATACAACGAATCAATAACGTTGCCGCCAACGGTTGCTTCAACCATCCCAGTCCAGCCACTTGTTAGCGCAAGTTCGGCGCGGTACTCCTCAGACTTAACGCCAACTGATGAGGCCTTAACTCGAAGCGGTAGATCCTTTGTAACTAGAACTACATCTCTCGATTCAGCCATCATATTTCTGGCGATCGAAAGAATCCGCGAGTCATTTGAACCATCTCGCAAGAAACCAGATGGCAGTGATGAGGAATCCGAGTGATTTAACTCGACTCGGAGAGTGCCACCTGAATCATTTAATTTAATATCTTCATCTAATCGGCCGTGTTCCACCCGCAGATCATCAAGGGTACGAAGAGCGGCGCGGGCAAAGTAACCAAGTTCGGGATGGTCGCGCTTTGTTTCTAACTCACCAATTACCGTGATTGGAATAATTACTTCATGTTCGGCAAATCTTGTAAGTGCCGCGGGGTCTGCGAGTAATACGCTGGTATCTAATACATAGGTCATGCGCGGATTACGGGCAGAATTAGCCAATTGGCGCTCGCATTCTGTTTAGTTTTTATTGGGGGTACTTATGGTTAAAAGGTAAAACCTTGCGCCGATAGAACCCTTGCGACACGCTTGTTTAAAAGTGAATTACTTACCAAATCTTCGGTTGCGTTGGGAAAAGGCGCGAAGGGCTCGGAGAAAATCAATCCGGCGAAAATCTGGCCAATAAGCTTCACAAAAATAGAATTCTGAGTGGGCGCTCTGCCAAAGCAAGAAACCACCAAGGCGTTGCTCACCGGAAGTGCGAATTACTAGATCAGGGTCGGGCAAACCTGCCGTATATAAATGACGGCTTATCTCATCAACGTTAATTGAGTTGGCAATTTCAGAGGCGCTCTTGCCGGAATTTGCAGGTGAGTTAATTAGAGATTTAACGGCATCTGCAATCTCACTTCGCCCGCCATATCCGATGGCTACATTTATGACGACGCCTTTAATCCCCTTGGTCTTAGCCGCGATATCAGTTAATTGCGCCGCCAGCTCTTTTGGCAGGAGCTCCATGGAACCTACTGGTCGAATTTCCCACCGTCTGCGATTAGCTAAATCATTGACGGTCTCCCCGATTATTTTGAGAAGTGGCTCGAGTTCATCGGCCGGCCGAGTTAGATTCTGATTCGACAAAAGCCAGATAGTTAAGACTTCAACCTTGCTCTCTTCACACCAATCAAGTAGATCGATAATTTTCTCAGCCCCTGCTTTATGACCCCGAGAGGTTGAGATATCTCCATCGGTTGCTGGATTGGCCTTTGACCATCTGCGATTTCCGTCGAGAATGACTCCGATATGACGTGGGGTTTGCGCGAAATCTAACTTAGAAAAAATCCGGCGTTCATAGAGCGGATATAGAACCGATTTAATGACGGGCTTTATTAGCCCCTTAATTGAATTAGCCATGAAGTTAAATTATGGAACTTAATTAAGAGCTTTAAATTCTCTTACTGCGCGGCGTTCTGCAACAAAAGATGCGATGGGCAGAGTTCCGGCCAGTATCAAGAGAATGGTGCTAGTCAGCGACTTGCGGGCCTTTATGCAGTAATGAAATGCCGCTAAAACATAGATTGGATAGGTAAAGCCATGTAGAAGTGAAATCCAACTTAAGTATTGATATGCGTCTTTAAAAATTAGGTAATGGGTTGGAATACTTACAAACCAGAGAAGTAGTGACATAACACCGGCATAGATCGCCATGATTCGAAAGCGGGTCATCGCTCCGTTGAGCGCGGCCTGGCGTGGGTTTAATTGGCTCATGTCCGAACTTTACCGCCACTTTCTCGCTCTTTCATCGAATTATAGAAAGGCGCGAGCAGAACTAAGAACGCCATTAGCCACCAGACAAAGACATATGAGATGTGCTGCCAATAGTTCCCGGGAACTTTTGATTTAAGTTGTGGCGCCGGAATTCTGCTAGTCAAGATCTCTTGCCCGAACTTCGTTGCTTCAGAGGTAGCGATTATGAAGCCATCGAAAAGTTCTAACTTGCTTCTGCTGACAATTAGCGCAGGATCAATCCGCGAGAGTTCGCCATTGATCGCTCGAGTCGCATCAGAAGTCTGTCTTGGATAAAGCCGACCGTTAACTTTTACCTCACCAATAATTTCTTGATCTTCCAAGCTCTCAATCCCACGCACAACTAATATTCCACGATTGCCTGGAAGCTCTAACAATCTAACTTCTAGATTTACAAGTGACTTCTTATTACCTGAAGTTAAGGGTTGTTTGGGTGCGAAGAATATTTCGCGATATTTTCCAGAAACACTAACTAAACGATTAATCGCATCTGGCGCTAAGTTCGAATCAGACGTTGCAATCTTTTCTAGCGAAATTCTAGGGCTATCTGGAATAAATTGTTTTGCAATCTTTACATCATGTGCCCGATTTAATTGCCAATTACCCAACCCAATAAATGTTATTGAAATCAAGATGGCCACAACAAGTTGGGCGATGAATCCTTTACTTATCTTCATTACGGTCGGATAATCTTTTAAATCTGCGATAAAAGTTCACGAGAAGCAAGGTAACTGCAATGGTCAGAATAATCATGGTTATCGAGCCCACAATTCCAACATCAATCGTATTTCTACCGTTCATGTGCAGATTATATTGAGAATACGTAGACTTGTACCTATGACCGAGCCGTTTGAAAGCGACCCATATCTAAGAAATCGTTATGGGATTGCCGAGCGCCGTTCTCCTAAGTGGCTAGTCACCGCTATCGCCTTTGCAGTGATCGGTGGGAGTTGGTTAATCTGGAGCGCAAACCATTTCTCTAATCCAGAGATTAGATCAACTCTTATCTCCTTTAGGGAAGTCGATGCAAAGAGTATTGAGATTCGTTATTCGGTGGAGATTAAGAACCCAAAGAGTGAAGTGATCTGCCGATTGAGCGCCCGGGATTTTGGCTTAAATATTGTTGGTCAGATTGATGATCCAATCCCGAAGGGCGCCACAAGTGTGACGCGAATTGTTCAAATCCCTACGCGCCTTGCTGCAGTAAATGCCAAGATTGAATCCTGTACGACTATCTAAAGCTGATTTAAGTTGTAAACTCCTCATCATATGGCTATCGAACCTACACAGACCTGGCTTACCCAAGAGGCTGCTGACCGCTTGAGTGCGGAAATGGCAGAACTTGAAGGGCCGCGTCGTGCTGACATTATTAAGAAGATTGAAGCTGCCCGCGCCGAGGGCGATCTAAAAGAAAATGGCGGATACCACGCAGCAAAAGATGAACAAGGAAAGACCGAAGCCCGAATTCGTCAACTAAAGCACATGTTAGAAAATGCACATATCGGAAATCCACCGGTAGGTGAATCAGGTGTTGTTGGACTTGGCATGTTGGTAACAGTTGATATCGCTGGTGATGAGATGAAATTCCTTCTTGGTTCACGAGAAATTGCTAGCGGCGATGTCGATATCTATAGCGAAAAATCACCACTTGGCGCCGCAGTTCTTGGATCAAAGATTGGCGAAACTGTTACCTATACAGCGCCAAATGGCCGGGAAATCAACGTTGCCGTTCTAGAAGCCCAGAACTTCTTTTAATCTCCTACTTACTAACCTTTACATATTTACGCACGCTAATTGGTGCAAAGATCGCAACAAGTAAGAACATATAAATAAGCGACATCAAAATTGGATTCTGACTTGGCCATGAATTAGCAGTAGCACCAAAAACATTTTCCGTGCCAAAGAGTTCGCGACAAGCCGCCACCATCGTTGAGACTGGGTTCCATTCGGCAAAATATTGCAGAATCTTTGGCATTCCTGTTGTTGGCGCAAAGGCATTTGATAGGAAGGTCAGTGGAAATACCGTCATAAAAACTAAATTCTGAGCAACGCGCTCTTCGCGGACCGAGAGTCCAATTATTACTCCAATCCAAGACATGGAATATCCAAAGGCAAGAAGGAATAAGAAGCCGAGAAAAATTTTTACAGGACCGCTGCTTGGCCGCCAACCGACTAGGAAACCAACTAAACCCATAACAATTAGCGTTACAACGTTCTGCAAGGTATCGCCAACCGTGCGACCTATAACTACTGCAGAGCGAGATATTGGAAGAGATCTGAAGCGATCTATCAAACCCTTCTGCATATCTGCGGCTAGTCCAACTGCAGTAGCCGCAAGGGTAAATGCAACAGTTTGTACAAAGATTCCGGGCATCAAAAGTTGAACATAGCCACCTTCAACACCAGAATCGATAGCACCTCCAAATACATAGCGGAAGAGAAGTACAAACATCGCCGGCTGGATAGTTGCAAAGATTAAAACTTCAGGAATACGAATCATCTGAAGCAGTTGACGCTTAGTTATAACAAGGAAATCACTTACGCTTTGCAGCATTTTTTCCTCCTACTTCAGGTTCAACAACTACTTCGGCAACATGCCCGGTCAGTGAGATAAATACATCATCTAGCGATGGCCGCTTAAGTCCAATATCGAGTGGATGAATTTTCGCTTCATCTAACAAGCGAAGAACTTGAATCAAAGATGCGCTGCCATTACTCACCGGGGCAGAAATCTTACGAATTCCAGGATCAACGCTTGGTTTTGCACCGGAAACTTGTTCTACCAGCCTTGTTGCCTCAGTAATTTGATTCTCCTCAACGGTAATTTCTAGCCGCTCACCACCGACTTGGTTCTTTAACTCATCTGCAGTTCCGCGCGCGATTACCTTTCCAGAATCGATAACTGCAATTGAATCGGCGAGGTGATCCGCTTCTTCCAAATATTGAGTAGTGAGCAGAAGTGTTACGCCGCCTTTAACAAGTTCATCTATAACGCCCCACATCTCCATGCGACCACGTGGATCGAGTCCTGTCGTTGGCTCATCTAAAAATAAAACTTTTGGCTTAACAATTAATGAGGCCGCTAAATCCAAACGTCTGCGCATGCCACCAGAGTAAGTTTTGATTGGGCGACGAGCAGCATCGGTAAGTGAAAACTTTTCAAGTAACTCTTCAGCACGTTTTTTCGCGCTACTTGAATTCAAGTGATACAGCCGGCCAAACATTGTTAAGTTATCCCAACCAGTTAACGTTTCATCGAGCGCCGCATATTGCCCTGATAGCCCAATAACTTTTCTAACTTCATCAGGGTGTTTCAAAACATCAATTCCAGCAACTATTGCACTTCCAGAATCTGGAGTTAATAGAGTTGCAAGTACGCGAACTGTTGTTGTTTTTCCAGATCCATTTGGTCCTAGGAGTCCAAGAACTGTTCCCTCTTCAACTTCAAGGCTTAAGCCATCGAGAGCTTTTACCGCCCCTTTGTCATACGTTTTAAGCAATTCATGCGCGATGATCGACTTCATAGCCTCACCTTATTACTTGATTACTTGAGCTGCATAGTAAACTCACAAACATGTCTAATAAAAAAAATGAAGCCCCTAAAGCACTTACTCATAAAGAAATCATGTTTGTCCTCAGCGGACTTATGGTCGGAATGTTGCTCGCTGCACTTGACCAAACAATTGTCTCAACCGCACTAAAGCGCATTGTCGAAGATTTTGATGGCCTAGAACATTACACCTGGGTTGTTACCGCTTATCTTCTAACTTCAACTGCATCGACTCCGCTATATGGAAAAATCTCAGATCTTTATGGTCGCCGGCCAGTATTCCAATTCGCAATTATTACTTTCTTAATCGGCTCATTCGCTGCTGGCGCCGCTACAAGCATGACTCAACTAATTGCCTTCCGCGCAATTCAAGGACTTGGCGCAGGTGGCTTAATGTCACTTACCTTCGTAATTATTGGTGATCTAGTTTCACCTCGCGAACGCGGAAAGTATCAAGGTTATTTCGGAGCAGTTTGGGGGCTCTCATCTGTTGCTGGTCCACTGCTTGGTGGATATTTCTCAGATCACGCGCAAATTCTCGGCGTAACTGGCTGGCGTTGGATTTTCTACATCAACCTACCTTTCGGAATTGCCGCACTAATTATTACCTCAATTTCACTTCATATTCCTAAGGTAAAGCGCGAACATAAAATTGATTACCTCGGTGCTCTGCTTTTAGTAACAGGTGTCTCAGCACTACTTCTCGGAATTTCAGTTTATGGACCGCAAGATGGTTGGACAACTTCAAAAACTATTTCTTCGCTATCCATTGCTCTGGTATTAGTGCTTCTATTCTTATATCAAGAGAGCCGCACGCAAGAGCCAATTTTACCGCTCACACTCTTTAAGAATCACACCTTCACCGTTACTTCAATTCTTGGTTTAGTTATTGGTGCCGGAATGTTCGGTGCAATTGTTATGTTGCCACTTTATTTACAGGTTGTTAAGGGCGATTCCGCAACATCGGCTGGCTTGAAATTGATTCCATTTATGATCGGTATTGTTTCAATGTCAATTACTAGTGGAAAATTGATCTCAAAACACGGACGCTACAAGCGCTATCCAATTCTCGGTCTTGCACTTATGACCGTTGGACTCGCACTTCTCTCAACACTTACTGAAAACACACCTTTCTGGAAGCTCTCAATTTACGCAATCCTTATCGGTGCGGGTCTCGGTCTTTCAATGCAGACCATTGTTATTGCGCTGCAAAATTCAGTTGACTTCAAGGATCTGGGTGTTGCCACAAGTGCCAATACTTTCTTTCGCTCAATCGGTGCAACTATCGGAGTCGCGCTATTTGGAACGGTATATGCAAGCCAGTTAACGCATAACTTGCCAATTGAAATCGCAAAATTAAAGGCCAGCAATCCTGCAGCCCTTATCGGTGCTACACCTGAAAAATTTGCCGCACTCAAAGAGAACACGGCTGTGCTTCAAACCTTCACTCCAGAACTACAAGTCGGGATTGTTCATGCCTTTGTGAACTCTTTCCACACGGTCTTCTTAACTGCCGCACCAATTACCGCAGTTGGATTCTTGGTTGCATTCTTGCTCCGTGAGACCCCACTTCGTACAAGTGCAGCGCACCACGCGGCTAAAGAAGAGGCTTCGGGCGAGGCAATTGGTTAATAACAAAAGTTCTAAAGCGCTACTACCGAGAGAAGTTTATGTTCTCTCGGTAGTAGCTTTTTTTGTCGCACTTGGCTACGGAATGATCATTCCAGCTATTCCGCTTTTTGCTAAAACTTTTGAGGTAAATAATGCCCAAATTGGTGCAATTATTTCTGCCTTCGCACTTGCAAGATTTGGTATGGGACTTCCTGCTGGAAAGTTAATTGATTTATTCGGTGAGCGTCGTGTTCAAACTACTGGACTGCTAATTGTTGCGATCTCAACTTTCGCATCTGGTCTTGCTGACTCTTACTGGCAATTACTAACTTACAGAGCACTTGGCGGAATTGGTTCGGTGATGTTCTCGGTTTCAGCGAGCTCGCTCTTAATGAGATCTGTAGATGATTCAATTCGTGGCCGTGCGCAATCCACATTTAATGGTGGATTTCTCATCGGAGGTATTGCAGGTCCCGCCGTTGGTGGAATTCTTTCGGTAGTTTCGCTACGAGTTCCATTCTTCGCTTACGCCTTCACGCTTGTCTGTGCCGCTTTTGTAACTTCATTCTTCTTAGCCGAGAATCGACTTGGTAAATCAATAACTAACAAACAAGATCCTGCTGATCGAATTCTCTTGAGAGATGCGCTAAAGAGTTATCCATATCTAGCCGCAATGGCGATTTCTTTCTTATCGAATTGGGTTCTCTTCGGGCTCCGAAACTCTATTCTTCCGCTCTTTGCCACAGAGAATCTTGGTGCATCAAACACAACCCTTGGCCTTGGTTTTACTATCGCTGCTGTCGTTCAAGGCGCTGCCCTGGTTTATGTTGGAAAGCTCTCTGATTTTCGAGGTCGCAAATTTGCACTAATGCTTGGCTCATTCACACTTCTATCTGGTGTTGCAACAATAATAATTTCATCACACTGGTGGTATTACTTCCTTGCGATGGTCTTCTTCGGAATCGGTGGCGCATTTGAGGGAACTGCTGCATCTGCAGTGGTTGGTGACTTATTTGGTGGCAAAGGTGGACGCGTAATTGCGCTATTCCAAATGGCCGGAGACTTTGGAAATATCATCAGCCCAGTTCTACTTGGCTGGTTAGTTGATGCTCATTCTTATCGCCCAGCATTCATAGCAACAGCAGCAGTGTTTTCATTAACACTGCTGCTGTCAGCAAAGATGCCCGAGACTAGAAAATTGAAAGATATTAACTAGTTGCGGCGAAGAATTGAGATCAAACGCAATACTTCTAGGTAAAGCCAGACGACTGTAACCATTAGTGCAAAACCAGCACGCCATGATTGTTCTTGTGGTGCGCCACTTGCGATCATCTTTTCGATCTGGTCAAAATCCAGAACGAGGAAAAATGTTGCAAGTGCTACTCCTGCAACTGCAAGCAGTGGGCCAAAGCCAGATAGACCATAAAGGCCCATTCCATTGCCAAGTCCAAAGAACGATCCAATAAAAGAACCAACAGCAAGAATTAAATAACCAAAAAGAGCACCCATCATTACGCGAGTGAACTTAGGAGTTACGCGAATTCTCTTGCTCTTATATGCCCACAACACTCCAGCAATTGCAGCCATTGTTGCAACAAGTGCTTGTCCAACAATTCCGTCATATGCAGCTTCATACATTTGGCTAAGTGTTCCGAGTGCTAAACCTTGAAGAGCAGCATATGTGATTATTAAAGCTGGCTTAACTTTCTGAGTAAATGAAAGATATAAACCGAGTCCCATAGCGCCAAGAAAACCAATTAGAAGTGCTCCACCACCAAGTTTTAAAGTCCATGCGACACTTCCTACGCCAACTAGAACAGCGAATAGAAGTGCGGTGCGAGCAACAACATCATCTATTGTCATGCGACCTGTGCGCAGTGAAGATGCAGCAGGTGCGTTATAAAGGCTATTTAATTCATCTGTTGATTGCTCAACGACTGTTCCGCCACGATTTTCGATAGCGGCATATCCGCGTTTGAAAACTGGGTTCGAACTCTGCATTATTTCTCCTGTTAGCTAGATGGTCGGATTGGATAAACCCGTGCGTTAAGGATAAACGGATATTTAGGCTTCGCTATTCCAGCCACCCGGAGCGTTGCGTAATTCCACGCTCACTAACTTAAAGTTTCCTTAAAATCACGGCTCGAAGGGATTAGATTTATCCAACCATGAGCCGCCAAGACCAACCCTGGATTCAAGCCACCAAGAAGTGCTGGCAAGAACTCAATGTGGAGCTCTTCCTCACAAGTATTGGCGCGGATTTCAATTCCAACTTCATAGAACCTATTTCAAACTCAAACTTAACGGCCGACCCATATTCAAATTCGATCTGGCAAATAGTTCCACACTCTCTTGTTTCGCAAGGAGTTCTTCATTGCTATCCCAAAGAAGTGGCTTCTGAAAAAGTTATTTGGGAAGAGTGGTTCTTGATGGATAACGAGATCCACCACCATATTCTTTCAAACCAACCATTTGCTTCAGCACAAGGAATCTGGACCCCAGAACCAAACGACATCGATCACCCTATTGAAGTACTTGGTAGAAGTTGGCACTATGAAAAGTCTAAAGATTTAAAGCCAACTCTTTATTAATTGGGTTTTAACTTTGGTGCCCCCGGTCGGACTCGAACCGACACTGGAAGGATTTTAAGTCCTCTGTCTCTGCCATTGGACTACGGGGGCCAATTAGGAAGTGGTCAGTCTACTACGCGTAAAAACTGAATTCTGACACTAGCCTAAGCCTCAATTCATTCTAGATATGCAAAATGTGTATCCATTTTGTATCCACGCTAAAAGTCAACTCTCTTATCACCTTCCACAATGGCATTCGCCATTGGTATTTGGAATGGAATTGATATGTCAAAGAAAGCAAACGGTCAGGGTTATACATTCAAGGTAGGCAGTTCTTTCAGAACTGTAATTAAACATAATGGTTATGTTGTTACTGCAATGGCAAGAACCGCTCAAGAGTCTAGGCAATTGGCTAAAGCCAAACTCTCACAACTACCGAGCATAAAGCGAACCCAAGATTCTGAAAGTCTTGAGAAATTGAAGCTGGCTGATTACTTATTGAATTGGTTAGATAACGAACATAAACACAATATTGCCCATTCAACTTATAAGCGCTATCACTCTCTATCTGTAAATCATATAAATCCATTAATAGGTAATTACCAAATTGGAAAGTTGACTCCCAAGATAATTACTTGGCTTTTATCCCAGATGCGAAATTCTGGTCAGAGTGTTCGCTCTCTCCAGCAGGCAAGAGCCTTACTTTCTATTGCTTTAGGCGAAGCTGAAAACCTAGGCTCTATTCAGTCCAACCCAGTTAGGAAAGTTAAGAATCCCCAACTCACAGAGCGCCAAATTAGTCCGCTAACTCTGGAAGAAGTTAAAAGGTTACTTAAAACATATGAAGGAACATATCTATCTGCCCGATTACATATGGCACTCATCTGTGGCTTGAGACAGGGAGAGGCTTTGGGTTTGCGTTGGCAGGATGTTGATTTAGAGACTGGGCTAATTCAAATTAGAACACAGATTCAAATTATTGATGGGAAACAAGCGTTTTCAAGCCTTAAGACAGAACGCTCTAGGCGAAGCCTGGTTCTTACCGAGTTGACTAGAAACGCATTGCTTACCCACAAGAGTCTTGTTGAAGAAATGTTTGCTAAGGCTGATGGTGATTGGGAAGATTGGGATTTAGTTTTTCCTAGAAATAATGGAACACCACGTTCTGCTCAAACTGATTATGACGATTGGCAGAAAGCACTAAAACTCTGTGGGATTACCCCTAAACGACTTCATGATGCCCGTCATACGGCTGCAACTATTATGTATTCCCAAGGTATTGGAATTGAAACCATTAGCAGGTCCCTTGGACATTCATCAAGTGCCATAACATCAAGGCTTTACGTTCACTCGGCTGAAGAACCAATGAGAGACGCCGCTGAAAGGGTTTCAAGAGCATTGCAAAATTAGTACCTATAAGTGTTTAAACGGTTGAGTAAAAAAGTTGTTTTAGAGACACCGCGTGTCCTCAAGCACCAATATTCAAGGCGATGTAACTTTCGCACGCATCGGCGAAAGAGACCGCTTAGCCCCTGGTCTATTAATTTTATTAACCGTTTACACAACTAAGAAGGATTTCTAATGCAAAAAATAGACAAAAAAACTGGTGAAATCCACACCATAAGAATAAAAGGGTTATGGGCACCACTTCCAATTCCAGCATTTCAGGTATTAGCTCGCCAAAAAGAATGGCAAGCACAGAAAGTGCTTGTCTGCTTAGTTTCTTTTATTGGTAATGAAGGATATTGCGTATTCCCCTCATACATAACGATTGCAAGGGCCTGCGGCATAGGACAGAACGGAATTAGGAAGGCGCTTGACGTTCTTGAGGAGAATGGCTTCATCAAGATTCACAAGTTTTACGAAGGAAAAAAAGCTAGAAATAAATATTATTTTCAAGACTGCTGTTGGGATTCTGGAAAGATGAATAAGAAAGCATCTCAATTTCTTAAGCGGACTCATATGTGCCTAGATTGTAAAAAGCATATTGATGGCGGCGGTTATGGCAAAGGTCCCGCAGGTAAGGTTCATTGGGGGTGCGGAGGTCCAGTAATCAAGATTGGAATACCTAAGGCCGTCTAATGGTAACTACTTACAGTCTCTGTAGCGCAGTGGTGCCTCCAGAGGCTGGCTAAGTAGAAGCCCCAATCTGCCTCCGGCATTGGGGCTTCGTGTCACAAAAAGTAACCTGCTTGCAATCTGGCATAAGCACACGTTTGTCTGCAATCCTGGAGTTCAAAGCGAAAGGATTGCGAATACTAGGGGCAGCCCTAGCAAACTTTTGAAACAAGATACACATAAATGACACCGCACTTGTATTTAAATACCTGGGGTCAAACATTAGTTGACCTGCGTTTAAACAGAAAAACTAAATTGTTGACAATGATTTAGAATCCAATTGGTTTCTAACTTGTGTAGTTTTCTAGCCTAGCAATTAAGTGCTAGCTGACTAGCAAATTTCTATTGCATTTTTGATAGCCATAAATAGACTTTGAGCATGAAACAACTAAACATTGCTATCTTCAATCTAATCAAGTCATTGCTCGCACGCCCGGTAAAGCCCAAGGAGCAGTCTCTCCATTGGGTCAAAGCTGATAAGCCTGTAGATGATATGACCCCTGAGGAAAGAAAGAAATTTGCCATCAAATTAGCAGAAGAAATTTTCTCTCAGAACGGGATTAAGGCACCTCCTCCAACTCAGGATTAGGCTCAATTAAAAGAAGTCGGACATATTTTAAATACCCAAATGTCGTAGCCATCGGATAATCTACTGGAGTGATGTATTTACAATTCCCAAAAAGGGTAGGGCTAGCCTTAATTTTTGCATTGCTAAGTGTTTCGCTAGCTGGATGCGGTGAACCAGATAAAATGCCAACTTCTAAAATTGATATATTTGTGCTGGATTTATCTGGGTCAAATGATAAAGCGAGCCAGCTGAGTAGGCTCAATGAAGATTTTCAGCAATCCTTAATTAATGACCCACTTGGAGTGCCGAAATCAGGGAGTAAAAGTATTTCGGGGCCTGCTACCACCTTATTTACCTTCATAGAAGGTGTAGCGGCAAAAGCCCCAACTTTCAAAATTCAAGATTCAAAATCAACAGTTGATTTATGGAACTCCGAATTTGCAAAGGATAAACAACGAAATACGCGCTCATGGGAGGTAACCTCAAGTATTTACGACAATTATTTGCGAACAAGTCTGGAAATGGGCCCAGGCTTCTCTATATCGGAATGCCTTAATTTTGTTGATAGTAAACTTGAATCATTATTTAATTCTGAATCTAAACGAAATCTAATTGTCACACCTCTATGCCAAAAAATTGAAGAAATAGTAAATTCATATTTCAAAATGGTTGATTACATTCAATTGACGAAAGCTCCCGCATCAGATGTTTTTGGCGCCCTGGCACAATTGGATAGATTAGTAAACCAAATTCATAAGGATGAGCCTGATGCGAAAATAACTGTGAATATTGCTTCGGATATGCAGCACCAAACCGGAGATAATCGTGATATTCCAGTGAGACTTAAGGAAGCCAACTTTGAGGGAGCGCAAGTCTGTGAAATGGCAATAATGGATAGAAAACAAAACGGATTTAGTTTTGATGAAATTGCTGTTGTAAAAGTAAATGGAATAGGTAATGCAAAAAAAATATCTGCTCAAAAAGGCACTGCATTAATTAGATATTGGGAATGTTTCTTCAATACTTCGGCCGAAATTAGATAGGGAGTAAAAATGAATCTTTCACTCGCGAACAATAGGGTTGTTAATATAAAAAATGTAAATAGCATGGCTAAATTAAAAGGACGGCGGGATGGAAAGGCAGAGAAGCCCGCAGAATCTTGGGGAAAGGATTCCGTTCCCTTCATTTCACAAGCTCATGCAATATTTAGTGCAGAAGCAGAAAATAGAATTTCGCTTACACGTAAAACATTAAACGACAGAGTATATGAAACTTTAGAGCGAGAAGAGCAAATAATTCTACTTGAATCTCAAAAAGAGGGACTAAAAGGAAAAATTGCTGAAGCTGAAGAACGAGTGAAATTTTTTAAATCTGAAATTGATGGATATAAAGTAGAGAATCCGATGGGGCGCTTTGCGCGGACAAGACTCATACATGACGACATCTATTGGCTTGTCTTAGGGATTTTAATTGCTGGCGAAATTTTGGTAACAGCGCCTGCGCTTGTTCAACTCTTTGGTGAAGGAAGTTGGCAATCTTGGGTTATCGCAATTGCAGTTGGCTTTCTTCCAGTTGCTGGTGCACACCTCTTGGGAACTTTCTTAAAATCTAGGCTAGACCGTCAAAATCCACAAGAAGGTTGGATAAAGAAACTTTTCACCTCGGTTTTTATAGTTTTATTATTTGCAATAGCTTCCTTAGCTGTTTTGCGAGCCGGAATCACTGAAGGTAATCTCTTAAATTTCAATATAGTTCCTAAAAATCAGACCAAATCTTTTTTAATCCTATTTTTTGCTGCAATTCAATTAGCATTCTTTAGCGTTGCCATTGGTCTTGGATTTCTACACCACTCTCCAGCTGCTGATTCCTTAAGAGACGCCAAAAAGGAATTAAAGAAATTGAAATTGGAGGAAACAGCTATTGCTGACCCCCTAAAGAAATACAAGTCAAAAATGGGACTTACTGAAGATGAGGTGAAGGCTAAAATTAACGCGTTATCATCTCAAGTTGAAGTTCTCGGTAAAGAGTTGGAAATAGCTGTAGCAACTTACAGAGAAGCAAATATTCATTCTAGAAGGGATGAAATCAATGGAGGTCACACTTCTCTTCAAGCTCCTGATTTCATAATTGATTTGGATAAATTCAAGGACATTTTTGCATCACTTGAGCCTGTGATGAGGTCTCCAGAGAAAACAAGCTTCCAAAGCAGCTAATTTTTGATGTAAATTCTCTGAGCCTAATTAATTATTTCCATCTGGCTCTAGCTCCGTCAGCAACACACTTAAGCCCAGTGTGTTTGTGTCCAATTGCATCTTTCGGACAGAACTGACCGCGCTTAGGAGTCTTATGAACCACTCCATTATGTGCAAGGGCTGGGGTTGAAACTAAAATAAGACTAGATGTAAGAATCACACCAATTAACTTTTTCATTTTTGAATCCTACTCTCCTCTTCTGTTTATACCTAGATGTTTGCAAGCAGCTTGACTTTAACTATTCGTAAGAAGGGTCAATCTGCATTCCACACCAACTCCAATTGGAGTCAAACCCATCGGCAAGGTCACTGAGATACTCAAAACCTTCATACTCGGACATTTGAAGCGCAAGATATTCCCCAATTCTGAAAGCGGTGTCATAATGATTTTGAACAAGGTCTGAATCCTTTGAATAACCTTGGTCAAGAAATTCTTCCGCTGCAGATATTTCAGAACAAGCCCGACTCAGTTGCGCATCAACTTCTCCCTCCGACATAGGTGGAGTGCTCCCACACGCTGTCAAAGTCAGGCAACTTACAGCAATTAGGAAACAGATGCCAGGCAATCCTTTTTTTACTTTGAGAGTCATTGCCTCCACCTGTTCCTAGTATCAGTATCTGAAGTCTTGCAGGTATAGATAACACCTTTAGCGTTTTGTCCCTTTACGCCTGCAGGAGCGCAGAATGCACCAGCAGTTATCAAGGGGTAACTGGTTGGCTGAGTGGCACTTGGTGTTGGTGTGGCACTTGGTGTTGGTGTGGCACTTGGTGTTGGTGTGGCACTTGGTGTTGGTGTGGCACTTGGTGTTGGTGTGGCACTTGGTGTTGGTGATGATTGATTAGCTTGATAACTAAATCCAGGTAAAACTGAAACTTTTAAATCACCGAATTTACAGGTATCAAAAAATCCCTGAACAGCCGTTGCTTCTCTGTCATCATATGTAAGGGAGTAGCGCAACTTAATCACAATCCAGTTTGCAACATATCCGCAGACATTTTTTGCTGGCAACCAATTAGCAATATCCTTATCGGACTTTGAGCGATTAGTAGATAGTGTTACTGCAATTAATGCGCGAGAATCTTCTAAGTCGTTTGCATATTGTTGACGTTGCGTAGCAGTCCAAGCCCAAGCACCAGAGCGCCAAGCTTCTGCAAGGGGAACTAAATGGTCTACGTCCAACTTTGATGCATTAGTAATCGTTTTACCATCATATGCACTGAACCACTTACCACCTGTAAGTTTGCACTTAGTTCCTATTTTTGGTTTTACAAGTGCCTCTGAAATTAAAACCTCGGAACGAGTAGTGCAACCATTTCTATCTGCATCAATCCAATTCCCAAAAAGAATACGGTCATAATCCTCCATATAGTCGGGTGAGACTTGCGGTGTAACGGAAAGTGCATTCGTAACTGGAGGTATAGAAAAAGTTAAAATAAAGACAGTTAGAATGCCGAGTAAAAACTTTTTCATTTCTTCACCTTACTCAACTCTTCTACCTTAATCCAAATAGTTGCTAGGTCTATTTCTGATGCATCTAGCGTTTCTGTATGACCACCTTGAGGCATTTGGTCTGAAATTAAATACTGTGGAATTCTCATTTCCAACCTGAGCCATTCAAGAACTTGCTCTTCAAGGGCGTAAGCCTCTTCACCTGTATCTAAATCCTTTACTGCATATTCACTCCAACCTAATCTTTTGTGTCGTTCCAGTCTGTTTACTGTTGCCCCGTGACCACTAATGCCCACTTTATGTGAATTCAATTGAGAATTAGTAATTAGATAGAAATAGGCAGGTGCAATCAAATTTACTAATGAAGTGCTGCAATATTTGCATCCACCACTTACTCTTAGTGAGCTCCAAGTTGGTGTTACTTCACGACCACAAACTAAATGAATGGATTTCATAGGACTTCTAGCATTTTTAAATGGTTCAATTGGCTTAAATCCTCTGGACCTGAAGAACTTGTTTGCTTGTGCCGATGTAATTGGTTTAGTTCCAGCACAAAAACTGCAACCTACATTCCCACTTCTCAAATATGTAGCTCTAACTTCAACCTTGGTCCCACACACCTCGTGGACACACATCCAAGGATTAGAACCACCTGGAAATTCACCTATTGGTGTGTAACTATTTTTCTTTAGAAGACTATAAGCCTCAGTTTCGCTAACCATATTCTTTCCGCAAGCCTCACAGCCCTTTTGCCCGCCTCGCAAAGACTGATAGGTGGGAGATACTTCATTGCCACATTTAATATGAAGGCACTTCCAAGGAGTTTTACTATCTTTGTAAGGCTCTAAGGGTTTCAATTCCAGTTTTTTCATTAGAACTCTGACTTCTTTCATATCTACTCTATTGCCTGCACAATATGCGCAACCGCTTCCCCCTTGTTGAACACTTGCCCATTGAGGTGAGACTTTATGTCCGCATTTAGTGTGAATGGATTTCCAAGGATGGTGGGGTCCTTTAAATGCTTCTTGTGGCTCTAAATCGTGGCTTCTAAAAAATGCAAATGCTTTTTCTTGCGTGATAGGAACAGTTCCTGCACAAATTAAACATCCTGTTCGCCCACTTTTTATATGTCCATATCTTGGCTTTATCTCGCTGCCACAAATTAGGTGGATTGATTTCCACGGGATTGCAGAGCCAGGATATGGAACGAGGGGTTGCAGGTCCTTACTCAAGAAAAATTGATATGCCTCATTTGGGTCTACGTAACCATCTCCACAATGTTTACACCCACTACTCCCGCCAGTTTGAATGATATTAAATTTAGGGGAAACTTCACGACCACAAGGAATGTGTATAGATTTCCACGGAATCTTATTTCCACCAGGATAGGGGACTAGTGGTTTCAATCCGTTATCAAGGAAAACTTTTTCCGCGTCTTTCGGTAAAACGGCGACTCCAGAGCAATACTTACAAGGACCCTGCCCTCTTTTAATTGCCAAATAAGAAGGACTGACTTCGCGACCACAAGGAATATGAATAGATTTCCACGGGACTTTATTTCCTGGATAACCTGTGAGCGGTTTTAACTTGGCTTTATTAAATAGTTTTTCGGCATCAATTGGGTCAACGCGTGTCTCTGCACAATATGCGCAACCACTCCCTCTTGATTTAACTAGCCCAAAGTGGGGCGAAACTATTTTTTTACACTTTAGGCAACGTGATTTCCAAGGAGTATTACTACTTTTGTATGGCTCAATCGGAATGAGCCCGACTGATTTCATAATCTTTATCGCATCATTCGTATTTATGCGATTACTTAAACCTGCTTTTACTCTTCCACAAGTTTTACATCCTCCGATACCTTGCTTTAATTGTTTTACTTTTGGCGCGACACTCGCTCCGCAAATCAGACACTTTGCTTTCCAGGAGATATTCCCGCCAGGGAATTTACCAATTGGTTTAAGTTTTGCATTCTTCATAATTTTAATTGCATCTTCTGGGTGAGTAGCATTTCCTGAACAGTATTTACAAGCTGTTTTAGTTTTTTTAACATTATTCAAATTCGGCGAAACCTCGTGTTTGCATTTCATACATTTGCTTAACCAGGGAGTTTTACTGTCTTCGTAAGGCTCCAATGGTTTCAACCCAGCAGCTCTCATAATCTTGCGAGCCTCGGATTCACTCAGTCTTGCCATACCCCTAGGTTAATCAAGCCCAATGACATTTTGCACACAAAGCAGAAAATTTATGCCTCTCCAAAAGTATTGACTTATTAATTAACGCAAGCAAAAATATTCTATGGGGTTTTTCGGGGGCAAGAATGAGCCAATGCCCGACTGGGCAATTCGTTCTTCAGTTTTTATGACTATTGCTCAGGCACTCAGCGTTGGCAGACAGACCCCAGCTAGTTCCTTCGTCCCAGAATATTCAAAGTTGTTTAGTGCGATTGTCTCAAAAGCGTTGAAAGATGGTTTGATAACGGAAGAAATCTTCCAAGCAATTGAATATTCTCCTTTTCAAATTAAGATAAGTAGAGATGATTCTGAACTTTACAAAGTAACTGCCGCGGATTCTCCAGTCTATTTGCAACAAGGAATGGCATTAAATCGTGTGCTTTCAAGATGGAACAACTCAATGTCTATTACAAATGGGGACCAGGACAACATTTTTACGGCTCTATCTATGGAATGTCAGAACTTGGGAATGGACAAAAATGATGAAGATATGATTGGTCTTCTTTTCCTTGTATCCATTTTTTATACAACTCTTCTTAAGGATAGCCAAGCGGATAAAGTTAATTGCGATAACTGGCGTTCCATTGGCTCGTTCTTCGCAACAGAATTACCTAATCGCTGGTTGATTGAGAGTTCTAAGCAATAGATTCCTTACTTACCATCTCCCATATTTCTAGAGTTTAGCCCTGGTGACATAGGCAATTACAGCCCAGAAAATTGCACTTGAAATCGCAGTCCAAAACCCCCTAGCGTCCAGCCACCATAGAACCCAAGTGGGATGAACCATAAAAAAACCTTGTGAAAAACCATTTCTCTCCCCCTCAATTTATTTTGATAACTTATAGAAAACGTTTTACCAGCCTAACCACAAACCAGATTACTGGGACAAGAATTAACGAATAGATGAGCAGAAACTGCCAATAAAAAACCTTGAATGGAATTGAATCATAAAAATCAGCCTTGAACCAGAAGTTGTTATAAACCCAGCTTGGTTGATAAACCTGACCTGAAATAAAGACTAGAGAATAGAAGGCAATTTCCTTCTTTGTGAATTTGGGTAACTTCCTCATATGCTTAAGTTACTCCTATCTGATTTTAAAGTGGCGCTTTTATAACAGGAAATTTTTGCCTGACTATATACATATAACTCACGCTCAAATTAAATAACCCTGGGTCAAATCCTTCTTTATGCGCCTTAATGGGCATAGCCTTTTGGTATGAAAAACACAAAGAACTACCTAATTGCAATACTCGCGGGACTTCTAGTCCTCACGCTATCAACACATTCAGCGCAGAGCGCTCCAAAACAATATGACCCAGTTATATTGGCTGAATATTCTGCTTGTTTAGGAACTTTAGATTATGAACAATTTCGTTTTGCTGGGCGCGAAGCGAGAGAAGCTTGCCAATGGTGGTATCCACCAAAATACGCTAAACCACCACTAAGCCCAATCGCTGCTCCCTAGTAATTTCAACATATCCAAATTTGTTAAGTAACTGGCAGAGACAGAGGAATCAAAGTAGGAGCATTAGCGAATACTTGGATTAAGGCTATGAGGCTTTGACCCTATGGATAACCTCATAGCCAACTTCAAATCCTCTAGGAATATGTATCCATTGTGTATCCACTGTAAAAGTGGTGGTTGTATTTGTGTTGGTTTAGCGAGATAATTTACGCACGAAAGTGATTTAAAAGTTGACCGAACCGACACTGGAAGGATTTTAAGTCCTCTGTCTCTGCCATTGGACTACGGGGGCCAATTAGGAAAGCGTCAGTCTAGTGCCCACGCCATTCCATCCAAAATATCAGATTCTGATGCAACGAATTCAGTGGCACCGGTAGCAATCATCACTCTGGATAAAACAAGTGATCCTGCTGCTATTACATCTACACGGCCGGGATGCATATAGCCGAGTGCTGCGATTTCTTCGCGGGACATAAGTGAAAACATCTGGGCAATTTCCATAACTTTTGCAGCTGGGATGCGCGATAAATGAATTGCGTGTCTGTCGTATTCGCTAAGACCAAGTGCTGCTGCTGCAACAGTTGTTGCGGTGCCCGCAACTGCAATTAAAGTTTTAGCTTCCTTAATTGGAACTATGTAAGCGGCTTCTGCGATCACATCATCAATATCTTGAATAGCTTTTTGAACTGCAAGTGAATCCTGTGGGGCTTTATTTAAATGGCGTTCGGACATTCGAACGCAACCAATATTTACTGATTTTGCATATTCAACTTCGGTAGTGCCAAGAACGAATTCGGTAGAGCCGCCGCCAATATCAACAACGAGATAAGGAGATTCGGTGTGAACCAAACCTTTTGTGGCGCCCATAAAAGAGAGTGCCGCCTCTTCAGTTCCTGGAATAACTTCTGGCTCAATACCGAGAATTTCGCGAACGCCATCGATAAATAAATCTCTATTACTCGCATCTCTTGTAGCAGACGTCGCACAAAAGCGAATCTTCTCTACGCCTTTGCTAGCGATTATTTCGGCATATTTTCTTGTGACTTCAAGTGTGCGTTCAATTGCTTCTGGATCAAATTTTCCTGTGGCATCAACGCCTTGACCAAGTCGAACGATTTCCATCTCTCTTGCAATCTCTTGGAAATTATCGCCTGTGATATCTGCGATTAAGAGTCGAATTGAATTAGTTCCACAATCAATTGCGGCTACGCGACTCATTTACTTACCTCTTCTGTTATCTCGCATGGATCATTTAGCCACCACTTAGGTAGCGCCGCTAAAGCTTCATCACCAAGTGGGTTAACACCTGGACCAGCGCTAAGTGAATGTGCGACTAGTGAGTGTAAACATTTAACACGATCTGGCATACCACCAGCTGTGATTCCCTTTACTTCTGGAACATCGATACCAAGTTCATCTCTTGCTACCTGATATTGCTCGTGTGCGCGCTGATATGCATCTGCTAAACCTTTATCAGTGGCTAGGCGATCTTGCATTTCGGCCATCATTCCCGTTGTTTCAAGGGTTGAAATCGCACCAGTAAGTCTTGGACAAGTTGCATAATAAAAAGTTGGAAATGGTGTGCCATCCGAAAGTTGTGGTGGTGTTGTGACAACTGCAGGTTTTCCGCAAGGGCAACGATATGAGATTGCATGAACATCTCTTGGCGTGCGACCGAGTTGAACTTGAATTACATCGAGATCTACTTGGGATGGCTTCTTGTTCATTTATTTATATTTGTTGTTGTAATCGAGGCAATTAGCCGGCCATACCAAGGGAGTCCATTTGGTATTTGGGTTGAAATCGGCGCCGCTGGCCCTGCCTCTTCGGAATCTGATTTTGGAACGCCTAAAACAACATATTGGCGCTCACCAGGAAATACAAAGTGCAATCTGGTTCTTGCTTGAGCTGCAACGTATTCTGGATCGTTCCACTTTGCGAGTTCTTCGCGCGCTTTCTCAAGTGCGTTATTGCTGTCATTAACTTGGGCGCGCAAGGAATTAATTTGTGCGCGCTGGGCAAAGTAATGTTGAAGCGGTGGTGCGAGCGTTATAGCAAAGATAAATGCAAGGGTTACGACCGCTAACCAGCGGGCCGATGTACTGCTTCTGCTTTTAGCCATTAAAACGTGGGAATGCAGCGCGGCCTGCATATTCCGCAGAATCGCTGAGTTCTTCCTCGATGCGTAGAAGTTGGTTGTACTTAGCAACTCGCTCACTTCGAGCAGGTGCTCCAGTTTTAATCTGACCACATTCAAGTGCGACTGCAAGATCAGCAATAGTTGTGTCTTCAGTTTCACCAGAACGGTGGCTCATCATTGAACGATATCCGCTGCGATGTGCAAGTGATACGGCATCTATTGTTTCAGTCAGAGTTCCGATTTGATTTACCTTAACTAGAAGTGCATTTGCAGTTCCAAGTTTGATTCCCTTTTCAAGGCGCTCTGGATTTGTAACAAAGAGATCATCGCCAACGATTTGAATCTTGGATCCAAGTTGCGCGGTCATCTTTGCCCAACCCTCCCAATCATCTTCATCGAGTGGATCTTCGATTGAAACGATTGGATAAGAAGCGACTAAGTCAGCGTAATAAGCGATCATTTCATCTGCTGAACGCTTGTTACCTTCGAAGGAATACTTGCCATCTTTATGGAATTCAGTTGCCGCAACATCCATTGCGAGTGCAATGTCATTGCCTGGCTTAAAGCCGGCCGCAGTAACTGCTTCGAGAATTAAATCTAGTGCGGCACGGTTTGAATCTAGGTTTGGCGCAAAGCCACCTTCATCACCGATGCTTGTTGCCAGGCCACGTTGTTTCAAAACTGATTTGAGGCTGTGATAAATCTCGGCGCCCCAGCGAAGTGATTCTTTAAATGATTCAGCGCCAATTGGGGCAACCATAAATTCTTGGATATCGACGTTGGTATCTGCGTGCGCACCACCATTGAGAATGTTCATCATTGGCACTGGAAGTGTGTGTGCTGTTGGCCCACCGATATAACGGAAGAAAGAGAGATCAGATGATTCGGCTGCTGCGCGAGCAACTGCAAGTGAGACACCTAGGATTGAATTTGCACCAAGGCGGCTCTTATTTTTTGTACCATCGAGATCAATCATCTCTTGATCAATTAAACGTTGGTCTTGTGCGTCGTAACCAGAAACTGCTGGCGCGATTTCATCATTAACAAATTCAACGGCCTTCTCAACACCTTTACCTAGATAACGCTTGCCACCATCGCGAAGTTCTGCTGCTTCGAATGCACCAGTAGATGCACCACTTGGAACGGCTGCGCGAGCACTTGAACCATCTTCGAGGACTACTTCAACTTCAACAGTTGGGTTTCCGCGCGAATCTAAAATTTCGCGTGCGTGGACTGCCTCGATTAGCGCCATGGTGCTCCTTTATGTTTAACGTGTTTTCTAGTGCTAATTCTAACGGGCTATTTGGATTCGTATTTCTTAATTTCGCCGATGTAGCCCTTAATCGCCGAGCGCAGAGCGGCTTCGGGATCGATATCGAGGGCGAGTGCTTGGTCTAAAACTCCCAGTAGTACCTGACCCAATTCTTTTTCAGTTGTTCCAGGTGCCAATTTGAGTGGATGTTCAATCGCAATTTGATGGCCATATTTCTGGGCCCGATAAATCAATTTAGTTGCAAGGGCTAAAGCTGGTTGGCCTAGTGGCACACCTTCAGTAGCCGAAACCCGTCCCTTTTCCAACGCTTTCTGCGCTTCCCAATTTTCTAATACTTCAGCGCTTCCAGAGACTTTTACATCAGAGAAAACATGTGGGTGTCTGCGGACCAATTTTTCTGCAACAACTTTTGCAACATCTTCTACGTTGAATGGATCGGTTGGATGTTCTTCGGCCATTCTCGCGTGGAAGAAAACTTGTAGTAAGACATCTCCAAGTTCTTCGCGCATTGCTTGGCGATCGCCCTCTTCAACTGCTTCTATAAATTCATATGACTCTTCCAATAAATACTTTAGAAGAGTTTCATGGCTCTGTTCGGCATCCCAAGGACATCCGCCTGGAGAGCGAAGTTGATCCATAACCTCACGTAACGCCTCTAACTGCGAGGTTGGATCCGTCATCTTTGTTACTTCTTTACAGTTGCGTTATCTGCAGCTGGAGTAATATTTCCACTCTCATAATCCCAAGTGCCATATCTTGGATTAATTTTTACTTTCTTCTCTTTAGCCATTGCGACTAATAGCTTCTGAATTGCGCTGCCATCAGTACTTGGATCGCCTTGGGCCTTTAACGCTTCGCCAATTTTTTCCGCAAGTAGCACGGTACGAAGATATCTTGAGAAATCTTTTGGTGCGATTTGAGCACCTACAAGTGAGATAGGTAGCCGATCTTCGCCACCAATTTGCAAAATAATATCTGCCTTGCGAGCGGCTAATTCAGAGTCTTTTATCTCCAGTGAAATCTTTTCAGCAATATCATCAAACAAAACTGAGATAACATGGAAGCGGATCGCATTTGTATTCAACTCGGCACCGGCAACGATGTTCATATCAGCCGTGTCAACCTTTGCACGCTCTTTCAGTATTTGATCAATTGTTCCTTGAACGGTAGCGATTGGAATTTCGGTTTTACCAATAGTCGCTGCGGAATTCGAACTTGAACATCCAGTCAGAACTAGAAGTAGCCCGGCTCCAAGCGATGCAACAATCTTCTTTACATTATTCACAAAATCCCCGTTCAGGTATTTTTAAATTGTTCTCTTTACTGGTTCAACAATTGAAGTAAGAACTTCAATGGTCCAAGGCAGTGCTGAAGTATCTCCTATTTCCCCTCCGTCAATCCAATTTGGAGTGCTCTGACGCGCAACTAATACGGTCGATGTGGCTACTTTCACGATAGAGCCAGGATAAATTCGATTCAATCTCATCACTGCTGAATCAGGCAAATTCAGCGGGGCCAACCTTAAGAATTTACCTTGCAAAACAACTTCCGTTAATCCAAAACTCTTCGCCATCGTTCGCAAGTTTGCAACTGCCATTAAATTCTCTGCTTCCTCAGGAAGTTGGCCAAAGCGATCCACAAGTTCGGCCCGGATTGCATCTAACTCTGTGGGATTTTGGACATCTGCCATCCGGCGATAAATATCAAGGCGCAAACGTTCGGAGGTTAAGTATTCGACTGGAATATGTGCAGTAACAGGTAGTTCAACTTTGCACTCCTTGAACTTACTTTCATCTTCGTTCTGTAGAACAAAACCCGTTTTATATTCTTCAACTGCTTCCCCAACCATTCGCATATATAAGTCAAAACCAACTTCTGCAATGTGTCCTGATTGTTCGCCACCTAATAAATTACCGGCACCGCGAATTTCCAAATCTTTTAAGGCAACCTGCATTCCTGAACCGAGATCAGTATTGGTGGCAATTGTTGTGAGTCGATCGTGAGCAATTTCAGTTAGTGGTTTATCTGCTGAATATAGAAAATAGGCATATGCGCGTTCACGGGAGCGCCCAACGCGGCCACGAAGTTGGTGCAGTTGCGAAAGCCCAAAGGAATCAGCGCGATCAACAATTAAAGTATTTGCATTTGGAATGTCGATTCCACTCTCAATAATTGTTGTGCAGACCAAGATGTCGAAGTCGCGCTCCCAAAATCCAAGAATTGCATCTTCAAGTTGGCGCTCTCCCATCTGGCCATGTGCAATTCGAATTCGGGCTTCGGGTACTAATTTCTTAAGTCGTTCAACTACGCCATCAATACTTTCAACGCGGTTGTGAATATAGAAGATCTGACCATCACGTAATAATTCGCGGTGAATTGCTGCGGTAACTTGTTTGTCGTCATATGGTCCAACATAAGTTAGAACAGGATGTCGCTCTTCAGGAGGCGTGGTTATGTTAGACATCTCGCGAATTCCAGTAATTGCCATTTCAAGTGTTCTCGGAATCGGGGTTGCTGACATTGAAAGAACATCGACATTTGTGCGGGTTTTCTTTAGCTCTTCCTTGTGTTCTACGCCAAAGCGTTGCTCTTCATCAACGATGACTAAGCCAAGGTCACGGAATTGCACATCCTTGGATAACAATCGGTGCGTACCGATTACAACGTCAACTGACCCAGATTTAATTCCGTCAAGAATTTCGCGTCCCTCTTTTGGAGTATTGAATCTTGATAGCCCAGCAACTTTGACTGGGAAACCGGTATATCTATTATGGAAAGTAGTTAGGTGTTGCTGAACTAATAAAGTTGTTGGAACTAATATTGCGACTTGTTTGCCATCTTGAACTGCTTTAAATGCTGCACGAACTGCGATTTCAGTTTTGCCGTACCCCACATCACCACAGACGATGCGATCCATTGGATGTGATTTCTCCATATCGGCTTTAACTTCTTCAATTGTTGCAAGCTGATCTGTTGTTTCAACATAGGCAAAGGCCGCTTCAAGTTCGCGTTGCCAAGCAGTGTCTTGGGAGAATGCATATCCCGGAGCGCTCATACGTGCTGCATAAAGTTGTATTAGCTCTGCGGCAATCTGTTTAACAGCCTTACGGGCGCGACGTTTTGTATTCTGCCAATCCGAGCCACCAATTCGATTTACTGATGGCGCCTCGCCTCCAACATATCTTGTGATTTGTTCAAGAGTATCTGTTGGAACAAAGAGGCGATCTGCAGGTTGGCCCCGCTTCGATGCGGCATATTCAATAACTAAGTATTCTCGTGAAACGTTCGCAACGGTTCGATTTACTAATTCAATATATTTTCCAACGCCGTGTTGTTCGTGAACTACGTAATCACCAGGCTTTAATTCGAGTGGATCAATTGCCTTCTTGCGACGTGAAGGCATCCGGGCTTGATCTTTACTTGAGGTGCGCTGCCCTGAAACATCCTTCTCTGTTATTAGCGCAATCTTCGCCTGATGATTAATAAATCCATGTTCGATAAAACTTGTTGTTAAGTGAACGCCAACTAACAATGATTCTCGGAAGAGCACTTGGTAGCGCTCTAATATTCCTGCTCCACTCGCACTAAAGACCAACTTGTATCCGCTGCTAAGCCAAGTTGAAATATCGGCAATCGCACTCTCAACGTTCCCGTTATAGATCGGAATTGCTTCAAAGTCAGATAGTTCAGCTAAATTCTCTAGATTATCCGCGCTTTCGGAATATGGGTTGAGCGCCCACCAATTTAGCTTTAACTCATTAGCTAATTCTCGAAGCGCATCGAAAGTCGAATAACCGCCACTTGAAATTACTCCGGTCAAATCGATAGGTGCTGCGCCGCCGAGCGCAGCGTTTGACCAAGATGCTTCTAGAAACTCTTCATTAGTAATTACTAAATCGCCAGCGCGAGATTTGATGCGTGGTTGGTCAATAACTGCAACTTGGAAATTATTAGGAAGAAAATCTAAAAGGTTATTGAATTTGGGTTTCAAGAGTGCGGAGATTGATTCCATTCCTTCAACGCAGATACCTTCACTAATTTTGCTAGCCATTTCAGTAAGTTGTGGAAATTCGGCGATTAAGTACTTCGCTCGCTCTTTTACTTCATCTGAAATAAGCAGTTCGCGCCCTGGATAAATAATTATCTCGCCCTCGATGGGCGCATAAGTGCGTTGGTCAGAAACTTGGAAGTATTGAATATCTTCAATTTCATCACCAAAAAAATCAATGCGTATTGGATGTTCGTGATCTGAAGGAAAAAGATCCAGGATTCCGCCACGAACTGCGAAGTCACCACGCTTTTCTACCAAGTCAGTTCTGGTGAAACCAAAGTAACTCAAACGTTTTGTTAGCTCTGCCATTGAAATTGTTTTATTACTTGAAACTTTTATTAGCTCTTCTTCCAAGATATCGCTCACGATGGGTTGCAAGGCGCCACGAATCGATGTAATTACTATCTTTGGAGGTTTCTTAGAATTAATCTGGTGCAACGCTTTTATTCGCGTTGTGACGGTATCGCTCTTAGGACTTAGCCGTTCGTGGGGCAAGGTTTCCCATGCTGGAAAATTACTTACAACGTCACCAAGATATGAGCGGATCTCATCTGCTAACTCATCAGCGATTCGAGTTGATGGCGCAATAACAAGAAGTGGTGCTTGGTTGCTCAATTTCGAAATTACAAATGATCGCAGCGAACTTATGCAGACCAATTCGCCACCATCTATTGGTGATTCAATTGGGATATCGAGGAAGGCAGGCAGAAGTGTCATTTGATCTGCCTCCTAAATGTTGGCCACCCAACGCCAAAAGCCCCACATCCAATATGGATGGGGGTGTTCTTGGGAAAATTATATTCAATACTCAAATTGGATTCGACCACACCCCAAGACCTGTAATGATTAGCCAGTGAGCGAGCAGACAACACAATTCCAGGCTGATGATGCCGGCCTACGAAGTGATGTCCGCAGGCTTGGTGAATTACTTGGTGAATCACTAGTCCGCCAGGAAGGCGAAGAGCTACTTGAATTAGTAGAGCAAGTTCGTAAAGCGGTCCGCGAAGGTGGCGGGGAAGAAATTCTCGAAAATATTTCAGTCGACCAAAGCGTGCAATTAGTGCGCGCCTTTAGCAACTATTTCAACTTAGCAAATGTTGCAGAACAAGTTCACCGAGCACGAGTTCTTGCCGATGAGCGAAATAGCGGTGGCTCTTGGTTAACTCGCTCAGTAGATCGCATTATTGAAGTACAGAAGAAGAATAAAGAATTCACAACAGCAGATATCCAAGGTTGGATTGATAATTTTTCAGTCCGCCCGGTTTTTACTGCGCACCCAACTGAAGCAGCGCGACGCTCTGTACTTAGCAAGATGAATACGATTGCAGATTTACTCGACCAACCAACATCACCAAGACGTGATCGCAGACTTGCTGAAACTATTGACCTGCTCTGGGAGACCGATGAATTACGTTTGGGTCAGCCCGAACCACTCGATGAAGCAACAAATGCGCTCTATTATTTAGATGATCTCTTCCGATTAACTATTCCAGAAGTTCTTGATGACTTTGCAACTGAACTCAAGCGCCTAGGTGTAACCGTTTCTCCAACTTCAAGGCCACTAAGTTTCGGAACTTGGATCGGTGGCGATCGTGATGGCAATCCAAATATCACTGCAAAGGTGACAACTGCTGCAATCACATTGCAAACCGGACACTTTATTCGCGCAATGTCTGCCGCGCTAGATCAACTGCGCCAAGCACTTTCAGTTTCAACTCGAATTTCTGGAACGACTCCAGATTTAGATGCATCGGTTTCGAAAGACCTTGAACTGCTTCCAGAAATTGAAGCACGCTTTCGTAGATTAAATGTTGAAGAGCCTTATCGTTTGAAGGCAACTGCAATTCGTCATCGCCTAATCCTTACTCAACGCCGACATGCAGATGGCGGAGCACATGTTCCTGGTCGCGATTATGAGAGCACTGCTCAACTCTTGGCAGATTTAAATTTAATGCGGGACTCGCTCTTTTCGCATCGCGGTGAACTTATTGCAACCGGATTATTAGAACGAATTATTCGAACCGTATCTAGTTTTGGAATAACCCACGCAACCATGGATATTCGTGAACATTCAGATGCCCATCATCATGCACTTGCTCAGATTGAAAGCGTTGGCCCAGAAAACCTGAAAGACCTTGATTCTGCCGCTCGAAATACCGTAGATACCTTCATAGCAATCCGCGAATTGATCGAAAGATTCGGCCCTGAAGTTATTGAAACTTACATAATTTCAATGACCAAGTCCCACAAAGATGTATTGGCCGCAGTCGAACTTTCACGGATCACTGGACTATTCGGAAAAATAGGTTTCGCACCGCTACTTGAAACAGTTGCAGAACTCCAAGCGGCAGACACAATTTTAGATAATTTGTTGAGTGATAAGAGTTATCGTGATTTGGTAACAATTCGTGGCAATGTCCAAGAAGTTATGCTCGGTTATTCTGATTCAAATAAAGATGCAGGTATCGCAACATCGCAGTGGGAAATTCATAAAGCCCAACGCAAACTTCGCGATACCGCAATGAAGCATGGCGTAACCCTTCGCTTATTCCATGGTCGCGGCGGTTCTGTAGGTCGCGGCGGCGGACCAACTTACGATGCGCTAATCGCTCTTCCTTGGGGTTCAATAGATGGTCAGATAAAGATGACCGAACAGGGCGAAGTAATTAGCGATAAATATGCACTTCCATCACTTGCTCGTGAAAACGTTGAACTCGCACTTGCTGCGGCTCTTGAAGCAACAGTTTTAAATCGTGCACCCAGACAATCACCAGAAGCGCTTTCAAGTTGGGGTTCTTGTATGGATTCGATAAGTGCGAGTGCATTTAAAACTTATCGCCAATTAATTGATCACCCAGATCTACCTGCATATTTCTATGCCTCAACTCCGGTTGAACAATTAGGTGAAATGTTCTTGGGCTCACGTCCGGCCCGACGTCCTGATGCATCAGGTGGTTTATCTTCACTTCGTGCGATTCCGTGGGTATTTGGCTGGACCCAATCTCGCCAGATCGTTCCAGGTTGGTTTGGTGTTGGATCTGGTTTGAAAGCGGCACGTGAGAGTGGAAACTCCAAAGTACTTGGCGAGATGTTAAATGATTGGCACTTCTTCCGTACCTTTATAAGCAATGTTGAGATGACACTTGCAAAGACTGATTTAACAATGGCTCGCAAATATGTGAAGGTTTTGGTGGATCCTTCGTTACATCACTTCTTAGACACAATCGAAGCAGAATTTGAATTAACTAAAGCTGAAATTCTTCTACTTACAAAGAAGAGTGAGCTACTTGGTGATCAACCAATATTAGGTCGCACCTTGCAGGTTCGCGATGCCTATCTATCGCCTCTGCACCTTCTGCAAATCACGCTTCTGCATAAAGTGCGAACTGATAAAAACGTTGACCCGCTGATTAGACGAGCGCTCTTATTAACGATTAACGGCGTTGCTGCTGGTTTACGTAATACCGGCTGATTTACTTATTGAATTCCTGTTGGGCGTAATCCAAGCCCTTTTCCATTAACCGCTCAATCGCAAGCGCCCCTCTAGCAATAAAGTCGGCTAACTCAACCTTCTCAGGTTGGCTAAAGGGTTTTAAGACAAAATCAGCAGGATCTATCGGTGCTGGTGGCCGACCAATTCCCATGCGTAGGCGAAAATAATCAGCACTAGCAAAATGTGTTGTTAGCGATTTCAAACCATTGTGGCCATTGTCGCCGCCACCCTGTTTGATTCGAATTGTATTGAAATCAATATCTAATTCATCATGAATCACGATTAAATTTGCTGGTGAAACTTTGTAGAAATCAGCAAGCGCTTTAGCAGGAGCGCCGCTCTCATTCATGTAGCCCAGCGTTTTTGCGAGTACTACTGGGCGCCCAGCAACTCGAATATCTGCAATCTGGGTCTTAGATTTATGGTTAGAGAATTTAACGTCAGAGGCCAGATAGTTAATAACCATCTGGCCTATGTTGTGACGTGTAGTTGCGTATTGATCGCCCGAGTTCCCGAGTCCGAGAACTAACCAGCGGTCATCTGCCATTTATTAGCTCTTTAATTACTCTTTTGCAGCGTCAGCAGCTGGTGCAGCAGCACCTTCTGCAGTAGCAGCACCTTCAGCAGCAACAACAGGAACTTCTTCAACTGCAGTTGAACGCTCTGAAAGGTGAATAACTGGCATATGTGGATCTGAAATTAGAACCACACCAGCAGGAAGAACTACGTTCGATGCATAAAGTGAACTGCCAGCCATCAAGCCATCCATATTCAATTCTAGGAATTGTGGAATAGATGTGGCTTCTGCTTCAACTTCAATAGTGTTATTCATATGTTCAAGAATTCCATCAACATCATGCTTTCCTGTTGTGTGAACTGGAACTTCGACCTTAACGCGCTCACCGCGACGAACGATTACTAAGTCAATGTGTGCAAGTATTCCGGTAAGTGGATTACGTGTTACAGACTTAGGAAGTGTTAGTTCGGTCTTTCCATCAAATACAACGTCAAGTAGAACGTTTGCAGTCTTAAGTGCTGCGCCAAGTTCGCGAAGTGGAAGTGCTACGTGTTGTGGAGTTTCACCGTGACCGTAGATAACAGCTGGAACATTGCCAGCGCGGCGATCGCGACGTGATGCGCCTTTACCAAATTCAGTGCGCTTAGTTGCGTTAATTGTAATTTCAGCCATTTGATTCTCCCTCAATCTAAATCGTCAATATTGCAACGTCCGAGGAGAGCCAAGCCGTCGATTACGGATTTTTAAATCCCTCGCCGGAACGAGAGGCTAGGTTATCTAATCTCTAGCAAAAAGCCAAAATTGTTAGGAGAGGCCATCGAAGAGGCTTGTTACTGAGCCATCTTCAAAGACTTCGCGTATCGCCCGGGCCAAGAGTGGAGCAATTGGCAGAACCGTCAGATTATCGAAGCGAGAATCTTCGGGGATTGGCAAGGTATCTGTGACGACTACTTCGCTGACATTCGAGGCCTTCAACCGTTCTACTGCTGGACCTGAAAATACTGCGTGGGTCGCTGCAATAATTACATCCTTTGCGCCATCTGCATAAAGTGCATCAACAGCTTTAGTAATTGTGCCAGCGGTATCGATCATGTCATCAATAACTACGCAGGTCTGGCCCTTAACATCACCAACAACTTTTCCAGTAACTGATTCATTTGGAATTCGTGGATCGCGCATCTTGTGAATAAAAGCGATTGGGCAACCACCAAGTAAATCTGACCAACGTTCAGCAACTCGAACTCGACCCGAGTCTGGTGAAACAATAGTTAACTTGCTGCGATCAACTTTGCTGCCAACATAATTTGTAAGCAATGGAAGTGCAAAGAGATGATCAACTGGACCATCGAAGAATCCTTGAATTTGTGAGGTGTGTAGATCAACAACCATTAGTCGATCTGCGCCAGCGGTTTTAAATAAATCAGCCATTAGTCTTGCAGAGATTGGCTCGCGGCCACGATGCTTCTTATCTTGACGGGCATATCCGTAGAAGGGCGCAACAACAGTTATCCGTTTTGCTGATGCGCGCTTAAGAGCATCAACCATAATTAATTGCTCCATGATCTGTTTATTGACCGGGGCGCAATGCGATTGAATTACGAAGGCATCGCTTCCGCGAACACTCTCTTCGAATCGAACAAATATTTCACCATTAGCAAAGTCATATGCTGATGTTGGGGTGATTGGAATACCGAGTTCGGCGGCGACACCTTCAGCTAACTCTGGATATCCGCGACCAGTAAAAATACGTAGTCGTTTCTCCGAAGTGAGGCGAAGTTCGCTCATCTCTTAGCTCCCTTGTTCCGAGGATTCATTAGCGCCCGCAGCTTTTGCTGCCTGCGCAGATTTCGTGCCGGATCTCTTTCGAAGAACCCAGCCAAGAATATTGCGTTGCTTAGATCTTGCAACACCCATCGCCCCTGCTGGCACGTCGTCAGTAATTACCGACCCAGCCGCAGTGTAAGCGCCATCGCCGATCGAAACCGGCGCAACTAACATGGTGTCGCTTCCGATTCGAACTTCGTTACCAATCTTTGTCTTATGTTTTTCAACACCGTCGTAATTCACAAATACCGTGGCTGCTCCGATATTGGAACCAGACCCAATTTCAGCATCACCGACATATGAAAGGTGTGGAACTTTTGATCCCTGACCAATTGTTGAATTCTTAATTTCAACATATGCACCGGCTTTTGCGCCTTCGCCAAGCAGTGTTCCTGCTCGAAGATATGAATATGGGCCAACGTTTGCACCCGCTCCAATTTCGCAATCAACACAATTAGATTCAATGACCGAGGCTCCTGCTGCAACGCTCACATTCATAAGAGTTGTTCGAGGTCCAATTATTGAGTTTGCTCCAATGGTTGTTGTTCCGGCAAGCCAGCTCTCTGGAAATATTGTGGCATCGGCGGCAATTTTTACCGTTGAATCAATCCAAGTTGTTGTTGGATCGATTATTTCTACCCCATTTAACATATGTTCATAATTAATTCGATCGCGCATAATCGCAGCACATTCTGCGAGCTGAGATCGATCATTGATACCAAGAGTTTCACTGTAATCATTTGAGAGAATTGCTGCAGCTTTGCCACCAGTTGCTTTAATATCTGCAATCACATCTGTTAAATATAGTTCACCTTGGGAATTATGCGCCTTTAGTTTTGCAACGCTAGAACGAAGAGCCGCGATATCAAAAAGATAGACGCCGGTATTAATCTCATCAATTAACTTAATTTCATCTGGCGCATCGCGCTCTTCAACTATCGCAACGATTTCGCCGCTTTCATCTCGCACAATTCGACCATAACCAGTTGGATCCGGTAATTCTGCTGTTAACACTGAGGCTGTGTTCTTCGCCGCTTTATGCACGGTTATGAATTCGCCGAGAGTTTCACTTCTAAGAAGTGGGGTATCTCCCGCACAGATCAAAACCGTTCCACTTACGCTCAAATCTGCGAGCGCTAATTGAACTGCGTGCCCCGTGCCATTTCGTTCTGCTTGAAAGATTGGAATTGCAATTGGCGCAATTTGCTTAACATGTGCCTCAACGGCTTCACGTCCGGTGCCCACAACAACGCGCAGTTCGCCTGGATTCAAGTTATTTACTTGAGTTAATACGTGGTCAAGAATTGTCTTTCCAGAAATAAAATGTAGAACTTTTGGGATTTGAGATTTCATGCGAGTTCCCTCGCCAGCTGCCAGCACGATTGCTACTTCAGGTGCACCGAGTGACTTGCTCAAGTTCCACTCCCGTCCTATTTATTAACTTTGGTGGCTCCGCCACCAGGTATCGATCCTGGACCCTGGGCTTCAAAGGCCCATGTGCTAGCCACTACACAATGGCGGAACCTGAATTCTCCCCTATAACTATCGATACCACCAAACTCTAAAG
>WLIT01000030.1 GCA_009726125.1 Actinomycetota bacterium
CGCGTAATCGATGCCAGCGTAAAAGCAAATATGAAGGCAGTTCTTGCCGATGTTCAAAATGGAACATTCGCTAAGCGCTTCATTGATGATCAAGATGCCGGCGCACCAGAATTTAAAGCACTTCGCGCAAAGGGTGAAGCTCACCCAATCGAAGCTGTTGGCCGTGAACTTCGCAAGATGATGTCATGGGTCAAGGGCGATAACAAAGATGATTATAAGGAAGGTGCTGCTGCGCGTGGCTAAACCCGTTGTATTAATTGCAGAAGAACTTAGCCCAGCAACGTTAGAAGCGTTGGGGCCAGATTTTGAAGTACGCAACTGTGATGGTGCAGATCGCGGGCAATTACTTGCCGCACTTGCTGCCGGAGTAGATGCCGTATTGATTCGATCTGCAACAAAGATGGATGCCGAAGCAATTGCTGCGGCTAAGGGTTTAAAAGTTATTGCACGTGCCGGTGTTGGGTTAGATAACGTTGATATTCCTGCTGCAACCGCTGCGGGCGTCATGGTTGTTAATGCACCAACATCAAATATTGTCAGCGCTGCCGAATTAGCAATCTCATTGCTTATGGCAACTGCTCGCTTTATCTCCCCAGCACACGCGGCACTTCGCAATGGTAAATGGGCACGTTCTAAGTACACCGGCGCTGAACTATTCGAGAAGACTCTTGGAATTGTGGGCTTTGGTCGCATCGGACAATTAGTTGCAGCACGCATGCAGGCATTTGGAATGGATGTAGTTGCTTACGATCCATATCTACAACCTGCGCGAGCCGCTCAACTTGGCGTTCGACTTGTTGAACTTGATGAATTATTAAAGGTATCTGACTTCATAACAATTCATCTACCAAAGACTAAAGAGACTGCAAATTTAATCGGTGTTGAAGCACTTAAAAAAGTTAAGCCAACAGTTCGTATTATCAATGCGGCACGAGGTGGCGTACTTGATGAGGCAGCGTTGTTTGATGCGCTAACACAAGGACGCGTTGCAGGTGCTGGTCTTGATGTTTATGTAACTGAACCTTGCACCGATTCACCGTTATTCCAATTGGATAACGTTGTTGCAACTCCACACCTTGGCGCATCTACCGATGAGGCTCAAGAGCGCGCAGGCATTGCTGTTGCAGTCTCAGTTCGCAAAGCGCTTTCTGGTGAACTTGTTCCTGATGCAGTAAATGTTAAGGGTGGTGCAATCCATGAAGAGATTCGCCCAAGTTTGCCGCTCGTTGAGAAGATGGCTCAAATTGCAACCGCCCTTGCTGGTGAACTACCAGTATCAATGGAGGTTCAAGTACGTGGTGATATTTCAGAACATGATTCATCAGTTCTTGCAACGAGCGCACTTAAGGGCGCCTTGATTGCAACTGGCGCTGAAGATGTCACATATGTAAATACTCCAGCACTTGCTGAAGCACGTGGCATGAGTTCATCTGTAAATACTGACCCAGAGAGTCCGGAATATCGCAGCATGATTTCCTTGCATGCAGCGTTAAATGATGGCCGAATTGTTATCGTAAATGGAACTCTTATGGGTATCCGTAAAGTTGAAAAAATCATCGCTGTTGATGAATTTGATTTAGATCTTGCACCTACCGAGAATCTTTTGTTCTTGCGCTACACCGATCGTCCAGGAATCGTTGGCATCGTAGGTAATGCACTTGGTAAGGCGAAGATAAATATCGCCGGAATGCAGGTTGCCCGAGATAGCGCTGGTGGCGATGCACTTATGGTCTTGACTGTTGATTCAGGTGTTGCGAGCGATGTTGTTACAGAACTTAAGAAAGAGACCGGCGCCAAGCAAGTCCAAGCAGTTAATCTGATCGGATAAGTTGGGAAATCATGAAGAGTTTTAATTTAGCGGTAATCGGTGGCGATGGCATCGGTCCTGAAGTTGTTGCTGAAGGACTTAAAGTACTAGATGTTGTTGCCGCTAATTATGGTGTGGAATTTAAGAAGACCAATTACGAGCTTGGTGCAAAGTACTGGCACAAGACTGGTGAAACTCTTCCCGATTCTGTAATGGCAGAACTTGCTAAGGCCGATGTAATTCTTCTTGGCGCTGTCGGAGATCCAACTGTCCCAAGTGGTGTTCTAGAGCGCGGCCTATTATTAAAACTTCGTTTCGCCTTTGATCATTATGTAAATCTTCGTCCAGCGAAGTTACATCCTGGTGTTAAGTCACCACTTGTAAATTCAGATTCGATCGATTTCATAGTTGTTCGTGAAGGAACTGAAGGCCCATATGTTGGAGCCGGTGGGACCCTTGCGGCTGGAACTAAAGATGAAATCGCAACTGAAGAGAGCCTAAATACTCGTCGTGGCGCAGAACGCGTTATCCGTGATGCTTTTGCTCGCGCCCAATTACGTCCACGCAAAAAGTTAACACTTGTTCACAAAAACAATGTTTTAACCCGTGCCGGTGGCCTATGGACTCGTACCTTCAATGAAGTGGCAAAAGAGTTTCCAGATATAACAACAGATTATTTGCATGTTGATGCCGCATCAATGTTCTTCGTTACAAACCCAGAACGTTTCGATGTAGTTGTTACTGATAACCTCTTCGGCGATATTTTGACTGATATTGCTGCAGCAATCTGTGGCGGTATCGGACTAGCTGCATCTGGAAATATAAATCCAACAGGTGAATTTCCTTCTATGTTTGAACCAGTACATGGTTCTGCTCCGGATATTGCAGGAAAATCTCTTGCAGATCCAACTGCGACAGTAATGTCAGTTGCGATGATGCTTTCACATCTTGGTTTAACTGATGCCGCTGCAGATATCGAACGTGCGGTTGCGGCAGATCTTCTAACACGTGGCGATTCAAAGCGCAGCACAGTTCAAATTGGTGATGCACTTGCCGCCGGAGTGTCTGGTGCAAAATGAAAATGAAATTAACGCCAAACCCTAGCCCAGTTGCCGATGCAGATCGCGATGCAAAAATAGCTGAAGGCGGTTTTGGAAAGTATTACACCGATAATATGGTTGTAATTAATTGGAGTGAGGCCGAAGGTTGGAGTGAAGCGGAACTTAAAGCTTATGGACCAATCTCATTAGATCCAGCAACAGCTGTTTTCCATTATGGCCAAGAAATATTCGAAGGTATGAAGGCGTACTGGCAACCAGACGGAAGCATCTCGTTGTTTCGTCCAGATGCAAATGCTGGTCGCTTTGCAAGAAGTGCCGCGCGATTAGCTCTTCCAGAACTTCCAGTTGAAGATTTCATTGAATCAGTTTCGACTCTTGTTAAGCAAGATCAGAAATGGGTTCCTAAGAAAGTTGGCGAATCTTTATATATCCGACCATTTATGTTTGCAACCGAAGTTGGTCTTGGAGTACGTCCATCAAATAAAGCGATGTACATGCTTATTGCAACTCCAGCTGGTGCATATTTCAATGCTGCCGTCGCGGTAACAGTTTGGATCTCAACTGAATATGTGCGCGCAGCAATTGGTGGCACAGGCGAAGCTAAATGTGGTGGAAATTATGCGGCCTCACTTGTTGCCCAAAAACAAGCTGCAACTCAGGGCTGCGATCAAGTTGTCTGGTTAGATGCAATAGAGCGTCGCTGGGTTGAAGAGATGGGTGGAATGAATCTTTACTTCATTAAAGGTTCTGGAAAAGGCGCCACTGTTGTAACCCCTAAATTGACTGGAACTTTGCTTCCGGGAATCACTCGCGATTCAATTCTTACTGTTGCTAAAGATTTGGGTTATAAAGTTGAAGAAGCGATGATTTCAATTGATGATTGGCGCGATGGTGTTGCTAGTGGTGAAATAACCGAAATTTTTGCCTGCGGAACCGCTGCGGTTGTGAGCGCGGTTGGTGCTGCAAAGAGCCAATATGGAACTTGGACCACCGGTGATGGAACTCCTGGCCCAATCACAAAGCAGATTCGCGAAACACTTCTCGGCATCCAACATGGAGTTATCGAAGATAAACATGGTTGGAATGTGAAGGTCTGCTAAATGAATGACAACTTTCATATATACGACACAACTCTTAGAGATGGCGCCCAACAAGAGGGGCTAAATCTTTCAGTTCATGACAAGTTGGCGATCGCACGTCACCTTGATGATCTTGGTGTTGGTTTTATCGAAGGCGGTTGGCCTGGTGCTAATCCAAAGGACACTGAATTTTTCAAGCGCGCTCAGACTGAACTTAAATTAAAGAACGCAACTTTCATGGCATTCGGTGCTACCCGCAGGCCAAATGTAAAGGCAGCAGATGATGTTCTACTTCGTGCGCTCCAAGATTCTGGCGCCGCCGGTGTAACCCTTGTAGCAAAGAGCCATGATCGCCATGTCGATCTTGCGCTAAAAACAAATTTAGATGAGAACCTCGCAATGATTAAGGACTCAATTGAATTCTTACGTGCAGGTGGCCAACGGGTTTTTCTAGATGCCGAACACTTCTTTGACGGTTATAAATCTAATAAGGCCTATGCCCTTGAAGTTGTTCGCGTATCTGCAGAAGCGGGCGCAGATGTAATCGCTTTATGTGACACAAATGGTGGAATGTTGCCGGATGAACTTTCCCAAGTAGTGCACGATGTATTAACCGCATCAAACGCTCGCCTTGGAATTCATTGTCACAACGACACAGGTTGCGCTGTTGCAAATTCACTTGCCGCAATTGCTGCTGGCGTAACGCATGTTCAAGGAACTCTAAATGGATATGGCGAACGAACTGGAAATGCAGACCTAGTTAGCATCATCGCAAATCTTGAATTAAAGAAGAAGCAAAAAGTGCTTCCAGAAGGCGCACTTCGCGAAGCCTTTAGAATTTCACATGCAGTTGCCGAAGTTACAAATGTTGCCCCAAGTGCTCGCCAACCTTATGTCGGCGTATCTGCTTTTGCTCACAAGGCAGGTTTGCATGCCAGTGCAATCAAAGTTGATCCATCGATGTACCAGCATGAAGAGCCTTCATCCGTTGGAAACGATCGCCGCATGTTGGTATCTGAAATGGCCGGTCGCGCTTCGATTGAATTAAAGTCACAAGAACTTGGGGTAGATATTGGTGAAGATAGAGAAGTACTTGGTCGAGTAGTAGAACGCGTAAAAGAATTAGAATCACGCGGTTTTACCTTCGAAGCTGCGGATGCATCATTTGAATTATTGCTCCGCGAAGAGATCGACGGCAAGCGTGCGGCATTTTTCAAAGTTGAAAAGTGGGACACAACAGTAAGCCGTGATGCTAATAACAAAGTCACTTCTAAAGCCTTCTTAACAATTTCAGCAGGTGGAAAACAGATTGAATCTGAAGGGTCTGGAAACGGTCCAGTCAATGCAATTGATACCGCCCTTCGCTCTGGCCTCCTAAAGTTCTATCCAGAATTAGAAAAATTAGAACTTACAGATTACAAAGTTCGTATCCTTGAAGGTCGTCTTGGAACTGGCGCGATAACTCGAGTTCTAGTTGAAACCAGTGATGGTGCGAGTGAGTGGAGCACAATTGGTGTTCACGAAAATGTTATCGCCGCATCGGTAATGGCTCTCGAAGATTCAGTCACCTTCGGCTTACTGCGGCAAGGCAGAAAACCCGAGTAATCTTTCACCATGAGCGCCGAGCTAGTTGCAAAGTATGAAGAGCACCTGGCGCTAGTTCGAAATTTAGCTGATAATTCAATTCGCGGTTATGTAAGTGATCTTGAATCTTTCTTAGCCCATATCGCAAAGCTTGGAATTACTGAATTTTCTGAGCTGCAAATAACCCACATTCGTTCGTGGCTCGCGAACTTACAATCAACTGGGATCTCTCGTGCAACTCTCGCACGTCGAATAGTTTCGATAAGAGCATTTACATATTGGGCGGCAAGTCAGGGTTGGATTCCATCAGATATTGGTCAAGACTTAGCAATCCCTAAGGCGCATAAAACCCTGCCGGAAGTTTTGAGCCATTCACAAACTCAGATTGTTTTAGCTGCGATTGCGACTAAGGCAGGGGAGGATCCAACTCCGCTAAATATTCGCGACCTTGCAATAATTGAAACTTTGTATGCATCAGGTATTCGAGTATCTGAAATTTGTGGCTTAAATATTCGGGATATAGATATGGAGCGAAATACCCTCCTAGTTTTAGGTAAGGGCGATAAAGAGCGAGTAGTTCCAATTGGTTTACCAGCAGTTCGTGCAATAAAGAACTGGCTGGCGATTGGGCGACCAGAGTTTTCCAATACAACTTCAAACGATGCAGTCTTTCTCGGATCCCGTGGCAAACGAATTGATCAACGCACGGTCCGTGAAGTTGTTTATGACGCGATGGAATCAATCGGCTCACACATGAGTCCACACGGCCTTCGTCATACCGCCGCGACCCATTTACTTGAAGGTGGGGCGGATCTGCGAACGGTCCAAGAAATCTTGGGACATTCCTCGCTCGCAACAACCCAGATTTATACCCATGTCTCACCAGAACGCCTCAAAGCTGCATATGAACAGGCTCATCCCCGCGCTTAACTGGCAGCGGCCGCGTAATTTGCACCCTCGAACATCCTTTAGGATTAGCCCAGCACAAATCGCAAGATCTGTGACTTCACGTGTCTTATTAGTTTGAAACTTCTAGTTAATAACTAATTAACCATTTCGGTCCGTTGAAAAACGGTCGGTGTTAAGACACTAGGGACCAAACAAATTGTTAGGTCATCAACCGAGTGCATTTTGCGTAATTGCAATCTGCAAAAAAGGAGTGTGCCGCCATGGCGGTTGTAACAATGCGAGAACTTCTCGACAGCGGAGTCCACTTCGGACACCAAACTCGTCGATGGAATCCAAAGATGAAGCGCTACATATTTGCTGAGCGCAACGGTATTTACATCATCGACATCCAACAATCACTTGCACTAATTGATAGTGCCTACGAATTCATTAAGGACACCGTTGC
>WLIT01000031.1 GCA_009726125.1 Actinomycetota bacterium
AGGGTAAGTTCTCTTTGGTTCCAGTTCTTGCAGATGGCACGGTTCCTGGTAAGGAAGCCGGCGAATAATTGAGTAAGACAATCTTGCCCAGCGGGCTGCGAATTGTTACTGAAGAAGTCAGTACGTCGAGATCCGCTGCGGTAGGAATTTGGGCAAACGTTGGCTCTAGCGATGAATCAAAATCCGTCGCGGGAGCTTCCCACTTTTTAGAACATTTACTTTTCAAGGGAACAAAGCGCCGCACCGCACTCGAAATTTCATCTTCGATTGAGGCAGTTGGTGGCGAGATGAATGCTTTTACCGGCCAGGAATACACCTGCTTTTATGCCCGGGTAATCGATACCGATCTTCCGTTAGCTATCGATGTTGTCACAGATTTGATTACCTCTTCAACTTTCACTGCGGAAGACGTGGACTCCGAACGTAAAGTTGTCTTGAGTGAAATCGCAGTTCGTGATGATGATCCATCTGACTATATTCATGAACTCTATTTAGATACCTATTACGGTGATTCACCTGTTGGCCGTTCAATCTTGGGAACTGTTGATTCGATTAATAAGATGCCAAGAGCTTTAATCTTTAATTACTATAAAAAGCACTATCAGCCAGAGAATTTAGTTGTTTCAGTTGCTGGAAATATTAAACATAAAAAAGTTGTAAAGATGGTTGAAGCTGCGATCTCCAGGGATAGCTTCCTTGATGTTCCAAATAATAAATATGAAGTTAGAGCATCCACTCCGATTAAAACACCAGGTCTTGGTGAAATTGGTTTGATTGATCGCAAGACTGAGCAAGCCCATATTCTCTATGGCTTTCCGGGTTTAGCCCGCAGTGATGACCGCAGATTCGCACTTAGCGTTTTATCTTCAGCAATTGGTGGCGGAATGGCTTCAAGGTTATTTCAAGAGATTCGTGAGAAGCGCGGTCTGGCATATACAACTTATGCCTATCCACAACAATTTGCAGGTACTGGAACGTTAGCTTTCTATGCTGGATGCCGGACCGAGAAAGCGGAAGAAGTAATTAAATTGATGCGCGAAATAAGTGAATCAGTAGCGCAATATGGTTTAACTGATGAAGAGATTTCTAGAGCAAAGGGAGCGGTAACTGGCGGCTTAATTCTGGGCCAAGAAGATACTGGCTCTCGTATGAGTCGAATTGGCAAGAGCGAACTTGTTTATGGTGAAATTATGAGCTTTGATGAAATTTTGAGTAAGGTAAAAGCAGTAACACCTGAGCAAATTCATCAATTAGCACGCGACTTGTTTAGCGCTCCCGCTACCCTTGCACTAGTGGGGCCATTTAGAAGTATCGCTAAATTTGAGAAGGTGATTGCATGAGTATCAAAGTTGCTGTCCTAGGGGCCAAAGGTCGTATGGGATCAGAAAGTGTTAAGGCTATTTCCGGAACATCTGATCTTGAAGTTGTTGCGCAATTAGATCTTGGTGATTCCCTAGATAAATTGATATCTAGTGGTGCACAAGTAATAGTTGATTTCACTCATCCTGATGCTGTTATGGGCAACCTCGAATTTGCAATTAAGAATGGAATAAACGTTGTCGTTGGAACTACAGGTTTCGATGAGAAAAAGTTGGCACAAATTAAATCCTGGTTAGCTGCAAATTCAAAAGTAGGAGCGCTAATTGCTCCAAACTTTGGACTAGGCGCAGTTCTTATGATGCAATTTGCCGCCCAAGCTTCTAAATACTTTGAATCCGTAGAAATTGTTGAACTTCATCATCCAGCAAAAGCAGATGCGCCATCAGGAACTGCTGCGCGCACTGCCGAACTAATCAATGACGCTCGAACAAGTGTTAAGAAGGCTGCGATGCCAGATGCCACAACTTCAGGATTAGCAGGTGCACGTGGTGCAAAAATTGGTGATGTTCATATCCACTCGGTTCGACTACGTGGTTTGGTGGCCCATCAAGAAGTTATCTTGGGTGATATCGGAGAAACGCTTTCGATTCGCCATGACTCAATAGATCGCACCGGTTTTATGCCTGGTGTTTTATTGGCCATTAGAAATGTAGGAAAGAACCCTGGCCTTACCTTTGGTCTTGAAAACTATATGGAACTCAATTAAGGAGTAAACAATGACTAACGTATTGATGTATGGCGCTGAATGGTGCGGAGATTGCCGCAGATCAAAGAAATTCTTAGATTCTAATAAAGTTGAATACACCTATATTGATGTCGAGGCGGATAAAACTGCGGCCGATAAAGTTGTTGAAATTAATGGTGGCATGCAATCAATTCCGGTAATTGTTTTTAGTGATGGAACACATCTAACAGAACCGTCAGATATCGATTTAAAAGCAAAGCTAGAAGCGCTAAAGATTCTTTAAATATAGCGATAGGCAAGTGCTGAAGTTACAGCAGCACCTAGAACTACAACTGGAAACGGTGCTTTGGCTATTAATAGCACAACTGCGGCAGCCATTCCTAAAGCTCGGTTATCAAGGGTTAATTGAGTTTTATTTGCAAATGTGTTCACAGCAATTAGTGCCGATAATAGTGCCACAGGAATCAAAGTATTGATTCGAAGGATTCGTGGATTGCTTAAATAAGTTTCAGGCACGGATGCACCGATGAATTTAATCGCAAAAGCCAGCGCACTTGATCCAATAACTGCAATCCAGAACGCGCTCATTTGCGCCACCCAATAATTACTGCAAGCAAGGTGCAAGAAATAATCGGAATTCCCGTAGGAACGAAGGGCGTAAGTGTCAGCGCTAGAACTATTGCAAATCCAGCAAGTACCCAAGACTTACGATCTGAAAGTCTGGGCCAAAGTAAACCGAGAAATGCTGCGGGAACTGCAGCATCCAAGCCCCAAGCTGATGGATTTCCAATTGCTTGCGCACCTAGTGCGCCGGCAAGAGTAAATAAATTCCAGAAAATATAGACGCCAAAACCGGTGTACCAAAACCCTTTTCGCATATCGCTCTCGTTATTTTGTGCAAGAGCAACTCCGGTAGATTCATCAATAGTTATTTGCGCCGCAACTACTCGTTTTAATCCACGCAGTTTCAATATTGGAGCAAGCCTGAGTCCATATAAACCATTTCGAGTTCCAAGCAAGGTTGACGTTGCAATCGCATTTATTGGAGTTCCGCCAGCAGCGATTACGCCAACAACTGCGAATTGCGAAGCACCAGAGAAAAGTAAAAGTGAGAGTAGGCAGGCTTGAAGCACAGAGAAATCTGCCGCAACTGCGGCCGCGCCAAATGCGCTGCCATAAGCACCGACCGTTATTGAGACACTAAATGAATCTCGCTTCACTGACACGCCGAAAGTATGCCCTAATCCACGGCGGATGGCGCAGTTTTATATAGGGTCGCCCTATGAATACCGATACTCCCGATTTCGAAGAGACAATACAAGAAATTATTTTCCGTGATGACATGACCGTTGAGTTGGTGAAGTCGAGCGCCAGCGATGCTGATGTTATCTGGGCGGCTCGGGTATCAACAGCAGGAGAGACGACGCTAGAAAAATTTGGCGAGTCCAGTGATCGCGATGCAGGGCTAATTAATTACCTTGCTCGGGAACGCCATGGAAGTCCATTCGAACATACTTCGATGACCTTCTTTGTATCTGCCCCAATCTTTGTGTTCCGTGAATTTATGCGCCATCGAATCGCTTCTTATAATGAAGAGAGTGGTCGATATCGGGAACTTCGTCCAGTTTTTTATATTCCAAATAAGGATCGTAAGTTAGTTCAAGTTGGTAAGACCGGTGCCTACACCTTTGTTGATGGAACACCAGCACAATTAGATATAACAGTTAGTGCAATCAAAGAAAGTTGCATCCTTGCTTATGAAAATTATCAGAAGATATTGGCATCTGGCGTTGCTCGAGAAGTGGCCCGCGTGGTTCTTCCAGTAACTCTTTACTCTTCGATGTATGTAACTATGAATGCAAGAGCTTTAATGAATTTCCTTTCACTTCGAACATCAAGTGAGGGCTCGCATTTCCCGTCATATCCGCAACGTGAAATTGAGATGGTCGCTGAGAAGATGGAGAAGCACTTCGCCGAATTAATGCCGATGACCTATGCGGCATTCCAAAAATCCGGTCGCATAGCGCCATAATTAGCGTGTAACCTAGGCGCATGAGTATCAAACCACCATTTGGCCGGTTAATGACCGCCATGGTCACGCCATTTAAAAAAGATGGCGCGATTGATTGGGCAGGTGTTGAAACCTTAGCTGCGCACCTAGTGTCAACGGGACATGATGGCATCGTTGTAAATGGCACAACTGGTGAGGCCCCAACTACAAGTGATGATGAGAAAGATCAGATTGTTACTCTTGTTAAGAAAGTAGTTGGATCAAAAATTCATGTAATTGCTGGCGCTGGAAATAATGAAACTTCGCACTCTGTTGTTCAGGCTAAGCGGGCAGCAAAGGCTGGTGCAGATGCGCTTTTAGTTGTAACTCCTTATTACAACAAGCCACCACAAGCCGGTATCGCAGCGCACTTCCGCGCAATGGCTGATGCAACTGATCTCTCCGTAATGATGTACGACATTCCCGGACGCACTGGAATTGAGATAGAGAGCGACACAATTGTTGAACTTTTTGAACACCCAAAGATTGCTGCGTTAAAAGATGCGAAAGGCAACGTTGCTGCAACTTCATGGGTAATCAAACGCTCTGGAATTCCAGTTTATTCTGGTGACGATATTTTGAATTTGCCACTTTTAGCTGTTGGTGCAGTCGGATTCGTTTCGGTTTGTGGTCACACTATTGGAAGTAGTCTTCGTGAAATGTTAGATGCCTGGTTTGCTGGAAAGGCAGAACGCGCACTTGAAATACATCAAAAATTATTACCGGTATTCACCGGAACCTTCCGCACCCAAGGTGCGATATTGACTAAGGCCGCACTAAATGAAATGGGCCTACCTGGCGGATTTACTAGATTGCCACTTGTCGATGCCACCGCTGCGCAAATAGCGCA
>WLIT01000032.1 GCA_009726125.1 Actinomycetota bacterium
CCAAAACTTCGTGGTTTCAAAAACCCAGAGCGCACTGAATATCAGCCAGTAAACGTTTCAACAATCAATGCACTTTATCCAAAGGGTGGCGCTGTCACTGTTGCGGATCTAATTGCAAAGGGCGCTGTTCGTGATGGCTATCCAATTAAGGTTCTAGGCAATGGCGAAATTTCAGTGAAGGTAACTGTCGAGGCGCATGCCTTTTCATCATCAGCATCTGAGAAGATTGCCGCTGCTGGCGGATCAGCTAAAAAACTCTAAATCCAAAACGATTTAATTTAGTTAGAAGGAGAAGATCGTGCTCTCAGCATTTGGTAAGGCGTTTAAGACGCCAGATCTGCGTAGAAAGATTTTCTTTACTCTTGCCATCATGGGCTTGTTCCGTTTTGGTTCGATTGTTCCAACGCCAGGTGTTTCATATAAGAATGTTCAGCTCTGTTTGGACCAATCCAGTAGTGGTGGTCTTTTCGGTCTAATCAACTTATTCTCTGGTGGAGCGCTTCTTCAACTCTCAGTTTTCGCTCTCGGTATCATGCCTTACATTACGAGCTCGATCATCGTTCAACTTTTGACTGTAGTTATTCCACGCTTTGAAGCACTTAAGGCTGAGGGACAATCTGGAACAGCAACACTTACTCAATACACACGTTACTTAACTGTTGGACTTTCTATTCTGCAATCAACTGGTTTGATCGCAGTAGCTAGAACTCCGGGACGTCTATTTAGTGGTTGTTCTTATCCAATCATTCCTGACACAAGCTGGCAAAGAATTATGACTATGGTCTTTGTTATGACCGCCGGAACTGCGGTAATTATGTGGCTTGGTGAGCTAATTACAGATCGCGGCGTTGGTAACGGAATGTCAATCTTAATTTTCACATCGATTGCAGCTCAATTCCCAACACAACTTTGGTCAATCAAACTTCAAAAGGGTTTGTTTGCATTCCTCTTTGTAACAGCAGTTGGTATTTTAGTTGTCGCAGCAGTTGTATTCGTGGAGCAGGCACAACGTCGAATTCCAGTTCAATATGCAAAGCGTCAAGTTGGGCGCCAGTCATACGGCGGAACCAGCACATACATTCCTATTAAGGTGAATCAAGCTGGCGTTATTCCAGTTATTTTCGCCTCTTCACTTCTCTATATTCCATCTTTGATTGTGAACTTCTCTGGAAGCTCTGCGAAGTGGGCTGTTTGGATTCAACAGAATCTTGTCAAAGGCGATCACCCAATTTACATAATCGCTTATTCAGCGATGATTATTTTCTTTACATATTTCTATGTTGCAATTACCTTCAACCCAGATGAAGTTGCAGAAAATATGAAGAAGTACGGTGGCTTTATTCCAGGTATCCGTGCCGGCCGACCAACCTCAGAATATTTGCAATATGTTCTCTCTAGAATTACCGCACCAGGTGCGCTCTATCTAGCCTTTGTTGCGATTATTCCAATCGGTGCGCTGATCTTGTTCAACGCAACTGGAAACTTCCCATTCGGCGGAACTGCAATCTTGATTGTGGTTGGCGTTGGTCTTGATACTGCAAAGCAGATTGAGTCACAGCTACAACAACGTTCATACGAGGGATTCCTTAAGTAATGCGCTTAATCCTGGTAGGTCCACCAGGTGCGGGCAAAGGAACACAGGCAGTTCAACTCTCGCATCACTTTTCAATTCCGCATATCTCAACTGGGGATATCTTTCGCCTAAATATTAAGGGTGAAACCAAATTAGGTTTACACGCGAAATCTTTTATGGATGCCGGGAATCTTGTTCCTGACTCTGTAACAAATGACATGGTCGCAGATCGCTTAACTCACGATGACGCTAAAAACGGCTTTCTTCTTGATGGCTATCCAAGAAACATTGGCCAAGCAGATTTTCTAAAAGAGAATTTAGAAAAATCAGGAACTCCACTCGATGCCGTACTTGAATTTAAATTAGAGAACGCGGAAATTATTAAGCGTCTTGCTGGTCGCAGAGCTTGTCGCGGCTGTGGTGCAACTTCTCATGTAATTTTCGAAGCACCAAAAACCGCTGGCATATGCGATTCTTGTGGTGGCGAGTTATATCAACGCCCGGATGATGCCGAAGATGTGATTGCTCACCGCTTAGAAGTTTATGCTGAACAGACTGAGCCAATCATTAATTACTACCAAAATACTGGGCTACTGAAAACTATTTCTGCCATTGGTGAAGTTTCTGAGATCGCATCTCGGGCGATCGCTGCCCTTAAGTAGGCTCTATGGCTATCCAGATTAAGACTCTTGATCAGTTAAAACTTATGCGTAAAGCGGGCTTAGTTGTCGGCCAAACACTTGATTTAATACGCGAAGCAATCGCTCCAGGAATAACAACTAATGATTTAAACCAGATTGCAATAACGAATTTGGCAGCGAATAACGCCAAATCCAACTTCCTTAATTACCATGGATTTCCTGCCGTTATCTGTGCATCAATTAATGATGAAATTGTTCATGGAATTCCAAATGATCGTCCAATTGAAGATGGCGACATTGTTTCAATAGATTTTGGCGCAATTATCGAAGGTTGGCACGGAGATGCGGCTTTTTCAGTTATTGCAGGAACTAAGAACGCTGATGATCAGAAACTTCTTGATACCTGTGAAGAGTCAATGTGGCGGGGGATTGCGGCGGGAAAAATTGGCGCGAATTTAACTGATATCTCATTTGCAATTGAAGATTACATTCGCTCTCAAGGTAAGTATGGAATCTTGCGCGAATATGGCGGTCATGGAATTGGTACTGAAATGCATCAAGAACCACACGTATTAAATTTTGGTGCCGCTGGAATGGGACCAGAACTTAAGCCCGGCATTGCACTGGCAATCGAACCAATGATTACAAGAGGCTCACCTAAGACCAAAGTTTTGTCTGACGAGTGGACTGTTGTTTCACAAGATGGTTCGCGCGGTGCTCACTTCGAACATTCATTTGCAATCCTTGAAGATGGTAAGCCATTTGTTTTAACATCACTCGATGGTGGTCGGGAAAAACTAGCCTCACTCGGTATTGAAACTTCTAATTTACTTTGATTTCAATACCATCAATCCAAACACTTTTAATTTCAACCTCATAGGTTTCAAAAGGGTTATTGTCTAGAACTACAAAATTTGCTCGCATACCTGACTCAAGTTTCCCAAGATCTCTTTCACCAAACAATTGATAGGCCGCGTTAGCCGTATATGAAGTTAACGATTCCTCAAGAGAAATCACTTCATGGATGTTCCAGGCTTCACCAGGTGCCCCAGGGATTTTGCGTAGAACAGGTATAAAGAGGGCATCTAATGGCTTATGACTTGTGACCGGCCAATCACTTCCAAAACTAATTTTAGTTTCTAGGTCTAAAAGAGTGCGCAATTGGTATTGCCTATTATTTCTCTCACTTCCAATTCGGGGTTCGATAAGCTCTTTATTCATTGGATCTAGGTAACTCCAAAGTGGCTGAAAATTAGCGATTATGTCGAGCTCTTTAAAGCGCGCTAAATCAGTTGGTGCAATTAATTGGGCGTGAACAATTACCGAGCGCCGGTCCCAATTCGGATTGGTTTTAACCACTTCTTCAATTGCATTTAGCGATTGATTTATTGCGCCATCACCAATTGCATGAATATGGAGTTGAAAATTTAACAAGTCATAGGCGCCAAGCGCGGCAATTAGATTTGCATCATCCCAAATTTTTAAACCGGTCGAGGTTGGATCATCTAGATATGGATCGAGCATTGCTGCGGTGCCACTTGAAAGGGCGCCATCAGTTAGAAACTTAATTGTGTTCGCTTTAAGTCGATTTGGCTCAGGTAACTTTGAGATTTGAGCTCGCAGCTCTTGGATGTATGCGACTTGTTCTTGCCAATTTTGTGGCGTTACTAAGAAGGCAAGATGCATATCTATTGTTAGCGCGCCAGATTTTGCCGCCGCGATGTAAGCCTCTGCCATTGGTGGCTCAACCCAACATTCGGTAGCAGTAGTTACGCCCGCAGAAATTAGCTCGTTGCAGGCATATTTAATTGCTTCCAAATCACTTTCTACACTATCTGCTGGTGCGTGCTTGAGAATTAAATCAAAGGAAATAGGTTCGCGCAGCGTTCCTTTAGGTGATCCATCTTCGCGTCTTGCAATTGTTCCACCATCTGGATTTGGGGTGTTGGAATTGATCCCAGCGATCTCGAGCGATTTGCTATTGACCCAAATTGTGTGATGGTCAACAGCATGTAGAACTACTGGGCGATCAGAAACTACTTCATCTAACCAGCGCGCATCAAAATCGCCACCAGAAACAATCGCCGCTTCATAAGCGCCGCCAATAATCCAACTCTCATTAGGATTTTCTTCTGCGTATCTAGCAACTTCACTTTTAATTTCATCAACTGATTGCAGATTTTTAACTTTTGGTCCACGGGCTTCACGACCAGCAAATATTGGATGTGCATGGCCATCGATAAATCCAGGTATCAAAAAGCCACCAGCTAAATCGATTACCTCGCCCGGAAGTTCTAGAGCCGCTGGACCTGTAGCGACAATTAGGCCATTCTCGATGGCAAAGCCCTCAAATACGCCTAGACCAGCGCTCCACACGGAGCCACCTTTAAAAATTATTCGCAATTTGCCACCTTCTGATCAGGATTAGGAGTATAAGACCCGATTTCCTGATTTGGGGCTCCCGCCTTAGACTAACCCTCTGTCCAGAAATGGTCGGACCCCTGTTAATGTTTTGAAATAGAGAAGTAGGTACTGCTTGGCTAAGAAAGACGGCGCAATCGAAATTGAAGGCTCCGTATCTGAAGCGCTACCAAACGCAATGTTTCGAGTTACGTTAACAAACGGACACGTAGTACTTGCACACATCAGCGGCAAGATGCGA
>WLIT01000004.1 GCA_009726125.1 Actinomycetota bacterium
ACATAAGTGCAGATGCAAATCGCACTGATTTCGCTATCGCTGCCTAAGCGATTTAAGTGAATCCGTTAACCCAAGAGTGCTCTCGGCTTGGATGTTAGCGTCGCTAGAGAGCTCACTTGACGATGGTGTTATGGACATCGTTTGGGAAATCAATCTATAGCTGAGTTCGTTGACTACATGTGTTTGTGAGAGTCAGGACTGAGAAAACGAATAGAACACTACGCCCGTAGAAGCCCTGATTTTGCTCTAGAGGACCCGGGTTCGATTCCCGGCACCTCCACCATATTTACCTGCATTAATTTATTTCAAAATTACTAGTGTTCCCAATATGTCTTATCGCGCCAAATCTTTATGAATACAAAGATGGCTGAAGATATTGAAAAAAGCGAGATAAAAACTCCACCTATTGCAGGCCCCGTTGACAAGATAGTCGTTCCCACCATTAACCCAAGTAGCGTGAAAACAAAAGAGAACAATTTCTTTACATTTGTCGTTGAAGATTTACAAGTGGGAATCTTTAGGATCAACCAGCCGATTGGTGCGCCAAGAACCGAAATTAAGATCATGATTGTAACTAATAGGGCTAAGGATTCCATGGGAAAATAATAGCCTTTAGGCCTATGAATATTGAGAACTATGACGATTTTGACCATGATTGTCTCGTGAGTAATTCTCAAGAAGTTTTGAATTTAAATTCATTAGTTAATGACATTAAGGTTTTAACTGATTCGTTGGCCATGCTAGATAATGCCATAAGTAAAAAGGATTCAGTTTCCCAAGCTACGGCACTAGATGCCATAAATTTTAGAGTTCGTGAAATTTCTAAGCAGTCTTTGAAAATGTCACAATCAAATTTTCCTATTGATAAGATTTTGTCCGAGCTTTCAAGCCCTACACCAAGCGCAAAAAACTTACATGATTCAATGGATACTCAATTAGAGTCCTTGCGGAAATTGGCGCTAAGCCAGATTCTTACTCTTTCACTCGAATAAAGGGAAGAAAGCGCCTAATTATTTTCGGCTCTGCTCCCTCATGTCCTAGACTCCTCACATGTCCAAAGTTCTTGCATCCCTGCCGGTCGGCGAAAGAGTTGGTATCGCCTTTTCTGGCGGCCTAGATACTTCAGTTGCTGTTGCGTGGATGCGCGAAAAAGGTGCAGTTCCTTTTACTTACACCGCAGATCTTGGCCAATACGATGAACCTGATATTGATTCGGTCCCAAACCGCGCAAAGGAATATGGCGCCGAAGGTTCGAAACTTGTTGATTGTAAAGAAGCCTTAGTAGAAGAGGGATTTGCTGCAATTGCCTGCGGTGCATTTCATATTCGCTCTGGTGGAAAAACTTATTTTAATACGACACCACTTGGTCGTGCCGTAACCGGAACGCTTTTAGTTCGCGCAATGCTCGAAGATAACGTCTCAATTTGGGGCGATGGTTCAACTTATAAAGGCAATGACATCGAACGGTTTTATCGTTACGGACTTCTCGCTAATCCAAAGCTTAAGATTTACAAACCCTGGCTAGATAGTGATTTTGTTACTGAACTTGGTGGCCGTAAAGAAATGTCGGAATGGCTTTCGAAGCGCAAGCTGCCTTATCGTGACAGTGTTGAGAAGGCTTATTCAACAGATGCAAATATTTTAGGTGCAACTCACGAAGCTAAAACTTTAGAGAACCTTGATACCTCACTAGAAATAGTTGAACCAATCATGGGTGTTGCATTCTGGAAAGAATCTGTAAAGATCGAAACTGAAGATGTGAAAATTGAATTCTCCAAGGGGCGCCCAGTTTCTATTAATGGCGAAAAGCTCGGAGCCGTAGCCCTGATGCAGAAGGCGAATGAAATTGGTGGCCGTCACGGTCTTGGAATGTCAGATCAGATTGAAAATAGAATTATTGAGGCAAAGAGTCGCGGAATTTACGAAGCACCCGGAATGGCCCTTTTGCATATTGCCTACGAGCGTTTGATAAGTGCAATTCATAATGAAGACACAATCGCTAACTATCACGCTGAAGGACGCCGCCTTGGCCGTCTTCTATATGAGGGTCGCTGGTTAGACCCACAATCACTAATGCTGCGCGAATCATTAATGCGTTGGGTTGCATCGGTAGTAACTGGAGAAGTAACCATTCGCTTACGTCGCGGTGATGATTTCTCAATTATTAATTCAACTGGTTCTGGATTTAGTTATCACCCAGATAAGTTATCGATGGAGCGAACCGAAGATGCTGCCTTTGGCCCTGCCGATCGCATCGGACAATTAACAATGCGCAACCTCGATATTGCGGACACAAGAGCAAAGTTAGAAATGTATGCCAATCAAGGTCAACTTGGTGATGGCCAATTTAAGTTGATCAAAGAGCTCGATAACAAGAAAAAATAGGGGCGGCCAAATGAGCATTAACCAGGTTGAAACATCAATTGAAATTCAATTAACAAATCGGAATCGCAAAACAGTTTTCTTCCGCGGAATATTAGTTTTCCCTGCAGTTATTTACATCGCTTCATTTACCCAATCAATAGATGCCGGCGCATCTTTTGGCGGCTTACTGTTTCTGCCAGCACTTCTTACACTTTTAGTTCGCGGCGTCTATCCAAGTTATGTGCTCTCTTTTAATAAATCAATGCTTGAGTTAAACGCCCGCATTTCCGCCTACGCGCTACTTCTTACGGATGAATATCCTTCAATTGAAGCGAACCCAAATATTAAAGTTGAATTACCTGAAATAAATGGCGGTACGACACTTTCTCGCACGTTGCCGCTCGTTAAATGGCTCTTTGCAATTCCGCTAATTATTGTCGGCGTTATCTATGCGGTAATCGCTCTCCTGCTTACCTTTTTCGCTTGGATCAATACAAGTGCAACAGGAAATTATCCAGAGAGCATTGCAAACTTCGTTCTCGGAACAATTGAATTCTGGAATCGGGTCTACGGTTACGCAGCAATTCTTGTTACTGACGATTACCCTTCCTTCACGCTCAACTAACCGAAATCACACCTGAATTCGCCCTGCAAAATAGCGTGTATTTACTCGGTTACTCCTGCGTAGCGACTTACCCTTTTAGGTAAGTTCCCCTGCCCTAGACCATCTATGGCAATTGCCTAAGTAGTTAGGAAGGAAAGCGATGTCGCTTTTATCTTGGAAGCTCCACGGAAATGGAAAATCAGTTAAAGATGGCGATGTAGTAAAGCCGAGCGAACGCCTTGCTTGGCCGCTAACTATTGGTGTTGGTATTCAACACATTGCAGCGATGTTTGGTGCCACATTCTTAGTACCGATCATTACTGGATTTCCACCAAGCACAACTCTATTTTTCTCTGGCGTTGGAACTTTAATATTTCTTACCTTAACAAAGAACAAAGTACCTAGCTACCTAGGTTCATCATTTGCATTCCTAGCACCAATTGCGGCTGCAATGACAAATGGTGGAATGGCAGTAGCCCTTGGTGGCGTTGTCGCAACCGGTGTGATTCTTGCCGTTGTTGGTCTAGTAGTTAATGCGGTCGGTATCGGCTGGATTAACTGGCTCTTGCCTCCAATTGTTACCGGTTCGATCGTAATGATTATTGGTCTTAACCTTGCAGGCGCTGCGAACAACAACTTTAAGCAAGCACCTGTAACTGCAATTATTACTCTTGCCGCTGTTGCGCTAATCGGGGCAGTTTCCAAGGGCTTCCTAGGTCGCATCAGCATCTTCGGTGGAATTGTTGTTGGCTATGCCTACGCAGCATTTAGCGGCGATATCAATTTTGATGGTGTCAAAGCTGCAAAATGGGTTGCGATGCCAACATTCACAACTCCAACATTTGATACCAATGCAATCCTGCTCTTCCTCCCAGTTGTTCTTGTTCTGATCGCTGAGAACGTTGGACACGTTAAGGCAGTATCTGCAATGACTGGAAAAGATCTTGATGGCCAAATGGGTAACGCCCTATTCGCCGATGGTGTTGCAACAACACTTGCTGGTGCTGGTGGCGGTTCTGGTACAACTACTTACGCTGAAAATATTGGCGTAATGGCTGCTACTCGTATCTACTCAACAGCTGCTTATTGGGTAGCTGGCATCGGCGCAATCTTGCTCTCACTTTCACCAAAGTTTGGCGCAATTCTTAGCGCTACACCTGCTGGTGTTCTTGGTGGCGTAGGAGTTGCCCTTTACGGAATGATCGGTGTTCTTGGTGCCAAGATTTGGATCGAGAATAAAGTGGACTTCGGAAACTCAACTAACCTTCTTATTGCAGCAACAACTCTGATTATCGGAATTGCTGACATGACATGGAAGCGCGGAGATTATTCCTTCGGTGGAATTATCAACGGAACTCTGGTTGCAGTAATTGGCTACCAAGTTCTACGTGCTTTAAATAAGGCGGCCGGGAAGGCTGAATAGCCTCACTCATTAGCTACAAAAAGAGCTCTGCATGTTAATCGTGCGGAGCTCTTTTTTGCTCTATAAATTTGGTGCTGTTGGGATTAGACTCTCTTGGAAATAGGAATTAACTATCCACTTATTTATTAGGAGAAGAAGATGTCTGTAACGCCATTTCGTTGGGGAATTTTAGGTGCCGGTGGAATTGCTGAGCAGTTCACAAGAGATGTATTGCGCCTTGAAGATCATCGGGTAGTTGCAGTCGGTTCTAGAACACAGGTAAAGGCTGATGGTTTTGCCAATAAATTTGCGATTCCTAATCGCCATGATTCATATCAAAAGTTAGTTAATGATCCAGAAATTGATGGCGTATATGTTGCTACCCACCACCCAATGCATATGCGTGACACCTTGATGGCGCTAAATGCGGGCAAGCCTGTTCTTTGCGAGAAGCCATTTGCAATGAGTTATGACGAAGCGAAAACTATGATTGATACTGCTCGGTCGAAGAATTTGCTATTGATGGAAGCGATGTGGGCTCGTTATTTGCCACATATGATTCAAATTCGTGAAGTTATTAAATCTGGAGTTCTCGGTGAAATAATCTCTGTTCGCGCAGATCACGGACAATGGTTTAAGAAAGATCCAAACTTCCGACTCTTTGATCCAAAGTTGGGTGGTGGTGCGCTATTTGATCTTGGAATTTATCCAGTCTCCTTTGCCTCAATGGTGCTTGGAACGCCCTCTCGCGTAACGGCACGAAGCACAAAAGCATTTACTGGAGTAGATGGCCAAACGACAATTGTTTTGGAGTATCCATCAGGTGCCCAAGCACTTCTTAATACAACAAACTTAGCCGCAACATCAAACCGCGCGGTAATTATTGGAAGCGATGCTCGAATTGAAATTGATCGCACTTTTTATAATCCAACAACTTGGCGGGTAATTAATTACAAGGATGAAGTAGTAGCTGGATCCGATAAGCGATATGTGGGCCATGGTCTTCGCGAAGAGGCAATTGAATTCGCTAGATGTTTCCGTGCCGGTGAGAAGGAATCTCCGATGCTTCCACTCGATGAAGTCCTTTCAATCATGGGAACAATGACAGAAATTGCAGATCAGATTGGCTTGAAGTTTGAGAAATTTGCAGAATAGAAGTGCAATTCTCTTAGTAGGTGGCCGGGGGACAAGGCTTGCGCCACTTACTAATAACACTCCAAAACCAATGCTTCAGGTAGCAGGAGTGCCATTTACTGAACATCAAATTGTAAAAGCCCGCGGCGCAGGAATTTCTGAGATTGTTTTAGCAACTTCATTTAAAGCAGAGTTATTTGAGCCTTATTTTGGCGATGGCAGAAACTTTGGAATATCCATTAAATATGCCATCGAAGAAGTCGCACTTGGTACAGGCGGTGCAATTAGTAATGCCGCACAAGAACTTTCTGGAACTGGACCGGTCGCAATATTCAACGGCGATGTTTTAAGTAGCCATGATTTAGACGCCCAGTTTAATTTTCATGAAGCAAAGGGCGCTGATATCACGCTCTTCTTAACTAAAGTGGAAGATGCTCGAGCCTTTGGCGCTGTTGAATTAGATGAATCTGGAAGAGTTTCTGCCTTCAATGAGAAGATGGAAAATCCGCCAACAAATATCATTAATGCGGGTTGCTATATTTTCAATCGCGATGTAATTAACAATATTCCATTTGGCAAAGTTATAAGTGTGGAGCGGGAAACATTTCCCAACTTACTTGGAACTGGCGCACGAGTTTTTGGTTTTATTGACACTTCATACTGGCTAGATATCGGAACGCCATCTGCCCTGCTTAAAGCATCTCGTGATTTAGTTTTAGCAGCAGGTAAAGAATTCTTGGCACTTGAAGGATCTAAAATCTCCCCAAGTGCTTCAATCACGGGTGGAACTGTGATTGGTCGAAGCGCCCAAATCGCGGCAGATACTCAAATATCTGGATGTGTTATTGGTGATGGCGCAATAATCGGAGCTGGTGCCAAGCTCACAGACTGCTTTGTGGCAGAGGGCTTTGAAGTTCCAGGGCAGGTAATTTCGTTCGACAATTACTTTGGGTTTTAGCCCCCATCTAAATCCCGCTCCCGCATCTAAATCCAATTGTCCATACAAACTGCTAATGGCGTTTGCCAACTATTCAGGAGTTTCTCCCTGAGTCCAAAAGGCATCTGAAAATTCCGAAGATAGTGTTGAAATTTGTGTGAATTCTTAAAATATTTTGAATTTGAGCGTAAATAGTTGGCTCAATGGCTTGACTTAATCGAGTTACACGCGTGTAATTATCTTAGTAACCCCGCCTTCCCAGGCGGCTAATAGTTTGAAGGAGTACCCGTATGAGCGATCCACGCCAGATTCAACAAATTGCAACAGAAGGCGTAATCAATAGCGACGGTATCGAACTTTCCTGGCAGGAGCGCGCACTATGTGCTCAGACCGATCCAGAAGCATTCTTCCCTGAAAAGGGTGGTTCAACTCGTGAAGCTAAGCGCGTCTGCCTATCTTGTGACGTTCGTGGTGAGTGCTTGGAATACGCGCTCGCACATGATGAGCGTTTCGGCATTTGGGGTGGCCTCTCCGAACGTGAGCGTCGTCGCCTAAAGCGCCGTTCTGCTTAATTTTAAATTTAATCGCAATTTTAAGAATACTAGTCAAGAATTAACTAATGGCTGACAATTTTTTCGTTACAGCAATCTTAGTTTCGCATGACGGTGCGACTTGGTTACCAGAAGCCATTGCTGGAATATCTGCACAGTCCAGGCCGATTGATCGCATTATTGCAGTTGATACCGGTTCGATCGATAACTCAGTACAAATGCTTACAGGCGCTGGCTTAACAGTTATAAAAACTGATCGGGATGCCGGTTTCGGTGATGCAATAGCGCTCGCACTTGGGTCCTCGAAGAAATTAACAAACGATAATCAAGAAGAATTAATCTGGATTCTCCATGACGATTGCGCGCCAACTAGAACGGCGCTTCAACTATTAATTGAAGGTTTGATTGATAAACCACAAGTTGCATTTGTTGGTCCAAAATTACGCGGTTGGTATGACCGCAAACATTTATTGGAAGTTGGAATAAGTATTGCCGTAAATGGCGCACGTTGGACTGGGTTAGATCCACGCGAACAAGATCAAGGGCAATTTAATCAACCAATGGATGTGATGTCAGTAAGTACTGCAGCAATGTTGGCAAGACGTAAAATCTTTGAAGATTTGGGCGGGCTCGATCCAAATCTTGCACTCTTTCGAGATGATGTTGATTTAGGTTGGCGGGCAAGAGTTGCCGGTTTTTCAGTCATGACTGCGCCAGAAGCACTTGTTTATCATGCAGAGGCATCAGCGTCCGAGCGAAGAAGCGTTGATGTTGAAGAAGCTTTCCTGCATCGCCCAAGACTTCTAGATCGCAAGAATGCAGCCTATGTTTTATTCGCTAATGCTTCTTGGTGGTTACTGCCTTGGATTGCAATTCAAATTGTTGGAAGCGCTGCAATTCGAGCAATTGGTTACTTAATTGCAAAACTTCCGGGATATGCAGCCGATGAAATTGCAGCTGTAGGCCTTCTTATAATTAGGCCGAATGATTTAATCGTTGCTAGAAAATTACGAAAGCAAAAACGCTTGCTCTCCCCAAGAGTAATTAGACAATTTATCCCACCACGAGGTAGTCAGGTACGGCTTGCAATTGAGCAGCTTAATTATTCCTTGCGAAAGTTTTTCAAGACTGATGTCAATAATGATTCGGATTTGAATGATTCAAAGTCAAATGTGTCGTATGCCGATATTGGGGTAATTGATGAGAGTTTTGATGATCAAGATATTCTTATAAAACCCCGCAAATCTAATTGGCAGACTCTTCGAAATCGACCGCTCTTAATCGGCCTTGCATCTACCTTCTTAATTTCACTAATTGCTTCTAGAAATAGATTTGGTTCTATTAGCGGTGGTGCGCTAGCGGTGTCACCAAGTGGTGCGATGGATTTAATCGTTAAGTACAGAGAATCTTGGCACTTAGTTGGATTAGGTTCAGCAGCCTCAACGCCACCATGGGTTGCAATATTGGCTGGTGCATCTGCCTTAACGTTCGGGAAAGTTTGGTTATTCCTGACTATCTTCTTCCTACTTATTCCACCCCTTGCCTTCTTCGTGATGTATCGCAGCGCTAAGAGATTTGGTTTGAGTGCTCAAGTTTCAGTCATCGGTGGCGTTATCTATGCCATGTCACCCGTGATTTGGAGCAGTATAAATCAAGGTCGATTCGGAACTTTAGTTGTGGCTTTAATCGCCCCAACATTTATGAGCGTATTACCAAAAACTTTGCAATTCGAGTCGCTCGGTTGGCGAAGAATTTATGCGTTAACGTTATTGGCTGCTTTCATTTCAGCCTTCTCAACCTTCTTTCTAGTTGCCTGGACCACCTTCTATCTAACGGTTTTTGTTATTGAGCTCTTTAAGCGCAGGTTAGAAATTAAAGACGTTAGACCAGTTAAATTTATAATGGTTGCAGATCTAGCTCGGGTGAAGCGAATTTTTGCGCTATTTCTTATTCCAGGGCTACTAAATGCGCCATGGTCAACATCGGTAATTTTGCATCCGACGCAAATTCTCTTAGATCCAGGGCTCCCACTTTCTAGCGGCTCACTGTTAAATATTCTTCTATTAAATCCTACCGGTGCATCTGGAGTCCCAGTCTGGATAGTGGCGCCATTTATATTGTTCCTCATAGCAATGACGTTGACTAAGAAATATCCTACGGAATCAAGTATTGCGATTGGCTTGCTTGCAATCACAGTTTTACTCTCTCAAATTAACGTGTTCGGTCATGGAAGCAACGGTCAAGTTTGGACCGGAACAATAATTCTGTTTATTGAAATTTTAATCCTAATTCCAACCCTAAAGATTGCAGTTGAGCTACTTCCTAATTTGAAGAATTCAAAGCTTGGCCTAGGACATTTTCTTTCAGTATTAATCGTAATTATTTCAACGTTCTCAATTTCTGCAACTAGTTTTTGGGCTATTACAGGTGGCGCAAATTCCCTGGTAACAGCAAATAAAGTAGAGGTCATTCCGCCTTTTATCGCTTCGCTAAGCGACACTCCAAATAGACCAAAAACTCTGGTAATTGGCCGAACCGAAGATCAACTTAATTACTTTGTCACACGTGGTTCTGATTTAGAAATTGGCGACGCAGATGTTGCGGTGGCAACCCCGGCACTGGTAACCCAAGCAATTCTTGAATTGATGAGTGGCGCTGGACTTACATCAAGTAAAACTTTAGGCGCGTATGGCATTCAATATGTTTTCTTGAAAAACCCAATCGACCAAGGAGTGGCAAGAACTATTGATGGAATTGGTGGCTTTACTCGCAGCTCATCTACAAATTCTGGAATTATCTGGCAGGTTGTTGAAAGTAAAGCTCGGGTTTCAGTACTCGACGCTACAGGTGCTACAACCGCAATCAATTCTGCAAAAGTTGGAGCCATGGATGATTTACAGACCCCAGGAACAGTGACTATTGCTGAAAAATTTAATCTAGGTTGGAAGTTAATTATTAATGGCAATCAACTTGAACCAACCCAATCCGCGCTTGGATTACCAAGTTTCGAGGTAGCGGAAACTGGTCCAGTTATTCTCTTGCATGATGGAACTAAACATCGGGCGTTAATTTCAGTTGAATTAATTGCCTTACTGACAGTCATTGTTCTATCACTTCCAGCTGGGCGCCGCCGCCGTGAAGTTCCAGTTGAGGAGCTTGCATGATCAATAAAATAACCGCTGCACTTGGTGCACTTGTTCTCTCGATTGTTTTCGTTCTCGTCATTAAGCCAGATAGCACTGGATTGACAACCGTTAAGTCCTATCCGGCAACAGTTTGTCCGGCAAATCTAAGTGATTCCACTTCCACATCAGTTTTACCATCTTCTAAAATATTAGTTAAGCAGATTCCTTCTAAGAAAAATACTCTGGTAAAAGCCAAGACTAGTTTCTATCTCTCCTCTAACCCATTACTAGTTGAAGGAAATAGTGAAACTTCAATAAATGTGACCCGATCAAAATCACGTTCTCTTGCTACGGTTGTTTGCTCCATAAGCAGTGGAGACCAATGGTTTGTTGGTGGTTCTGGCGCTGTTACAAGTAGATCCTCACTTGCAATTATTAACAGCGGACTTAGCACATCAATTGTGGATTTAATTGTCTATTCACCAACTTCAGTCTCATCCGTTATTTCGGTACGAATCTCAAAGAACTCCAGCAAGCGAATCTATTTGGATACTCTGGCACCAGGTGAAAATTCCTTAGTAATTCACGCAATCACAAGATCTGGTCGAGTTACAACTTTCTTGCATGATCAACGGCAACGGGGCCTTGTCGCACTAGGCGGAGATTTTGTTTCACAAGGAGCGGATCCTGCTACTCGTGTAGTAATTCCAGCGATTAGTAACATTAGTCGAGCTGCTCGAAATACAAACCAGACTTTAAGAATTTTGGCCCCGGGTAAAATTAGCGCAAATGTTCGGGTGATTTTGGTTTCAACAGATGGCACATTTGCACCGCTAGAACTTGATGATATTTATGTTAAAGCTGGAAAAGTTAAGGACATATCATTCAAGCCAGTCGTAAATTCACGTAACTTCTCCTTAGTACTTACCTCGGATCGTCCAATTGTTGCTGCAGTAAAGAGCTCCGGGGTTTTCAATGGGGCAAATGAATTTGCTTGGTCTACTGCAGGACATGAATTAAGAGATGTAACTATTTTCTTTGGTGGGTTGCGACCTGATGTCGTGTTTCAGGGAAAGAATTTTGAAGTTGATGTGCAGTGGACTGACAAGAAGCGAAAGGTCTACAGCACAACGGTTAGAAGTGGCAGCAGTGATAATTTGGCAACCTGGCTTCCTAAGAGCGGTGTTTTAAGCGCCCGCTTTAGCACTGTAAATGGCAAGGTATATGGCGGTGCAATCTTTAAAGAAAAAATTGGCTTTAGCCATTTACCATTGGCAGCAGGCGCCCAACTTGAAAGTTCAGCGGTTCCAAGCTCTGATACAAAAGTTATTACACGCGAGTAAATCCCAAGTTTTATCACCCAATCGCGATAACCTCTTAGGTATGACACGTCCACAACCTCGCACAGGTCGCCTGTGCTCTCGCGTTGGCTGTCGCCACCTTGCAACCCAGACCCTTACTTATATTTACGCAGATTCAACTGCGGTGCTTGGGCCACTAGCAACTTTCTCGGAACCACATGCATACGATCTCTGTGATCAACACAGTCTGCGAATGAGTGCGCCAGTAGGTTGGACTGTAATTAAACATGAACCAGAATCAGTTGCTTCCGGACCAACTAACGATGATTTGATGGCAATTGCAGATGCAGTTCGCGAAGCTGGATCCAAAGAGGGCTCAAGTGAAACTACGCTAACCGGATTTGAAATTCCTCCGCTTGAAATTGGGCGTAGAGGCCATCTTCGCGCTATCCCAAATTAACCTACACTGTTCGGTATGTTCACTGGTGAATTCTTAGATTCAATAATTAAGGCTTACGACGTACGTGGTCTGGTTGATTCACAACTAACTCCAGATTTCGCCTTCGTGCTTGGTGGGGCATACGCAAAATTCTTGCAAGAAGAGCGAGAACCATCAACAATAATTATTGGTGAAGATATGCGCCCATCTTCGCCAACTTTGGCAGATGCATTTTCTGATGGTGCGACTTCTCAAGGTATGGATGTAATTCGAATTGGATTAGCGTCGACCGATATGTTGTATTTCGCAGCTGGAAAATTAAATATGCCCGGCGCCATGTTTACCGCAAGCCACAATCCAGCCGCCTACAACGGGATGAAATTATGTAAGAGCGGTGCAGTTCCCATCGGTCAAGATTCTGGACTTCGCCGAATCAAACAATTAATTCTTGATGGGATGCCAATTACAAATCGACCAGTTGGCAAAGAGAGTGAACGCGATCTATTAACGGAATACGTTGACTATCTGATCTCACTCTTTCCTGAAATCGGCGATTCCAAAACCCCACAACGTAAATTAAAAGTTGTTATTGATGCCGGAAATGGCATGGCTGGTCACACAGCTCCAGCAGTTATGGCGCTCTTAAATGTCGAAGTTATTCCCATGTACTTTGAGTTAGATGGGAATTTCCCAAACCACGAAGCAAACCCCATTGATCCAAAGAACTTAGTCGATCTCCAGAAGCGAGTGTTGAAGGAGAAGGCAGATATTGGACTGGCATTTGATGGCGATGCTGATCGCTGCTTTTTGATTGATGAGAAAGGGGCACTTGTAAATCCATCAGCGCTTACTGGTTTAATTGCCGTTCGCGAGTTAAAACGTAAGCCTGGTTCCACAATAATTTATAACTTAATCTCATCTAAAGCGGTTCCAGAAATAATTACAGAAAATGGTGGCACTCCACTTCGCTCTCGCGTAGGCCATTCATTTATAAAGAAGATGATGGCTGATTCTGGTGCCATATTTGGTGGCGAGCATTCTGGCCATTTCTACTTCGCGGATTTCTGGCGCGCAGATTCTGGAATGTTGGCTGCGCTCTTTGCACTTACAGAACTTGCATCTGGAAAGAGTTCACTTTCAACTTTACTAAAACCATTTAGCCGCTATTCGGCAAGCGGTGAAATTAACTCTGAAGTCACCAATGTTCCTGCAACGATCGAGGCAATTCTCGCTGAGTATGGTGATAGCAAAAAGGGTTTTGAAGTCGATGACTTAGATGGCATTACATTGACCGGCCCTAAATTCTGGTTTAACGTCCGAGCTTCTAATACCGAGCCACTGCTTCGATTAAATGTCGAAGGCGATACTGAGGCTCAAATGATCAAGGCTCGCGACGCTCTACTCGCAATCATCAGGGCTAAGCGATAACCTACGCTCCTACACATAAATTCGAGAAGCCTCTCATTCGATATTTAATAGGAGTTATACGTGAACGTAGCAACAGCCGTAAAGCATGACATTGCAAACGCTGCCTTAGCAGCCGAAGGCAAGAAGAAGATTGAATGGGCCGAACGGAACATGCCAGTCTTGGCACAAATTCGTGAGCGCTTTGAGAAAGAACAACCATTTAAAGGCATTCGTATTTCGGCTTGCATGCACGTAACAACTGAGACTGCGAATTTAATGCGCGCCCTAAAAGCTGGCGGCGCTGAAATCGCACTATGTGCATCAAATCCACTTTCAACTCAGGATGACACAGCTGCGGCCCTTGTCCATGAATATGGCATCAGTGTTTTTGCTCGCAACGCCGTTGATCGCGATGGTTACTACTCACATATCAACGCATCTTTGGATATCCAGCCGCACCTAGTCTTCGATGATGGTTGCGACTTGGTTAATACCCTTCACACAACTCGTACCGAATTAATCGATGGCATCATCGGTGGTTGCGAAGAGACAACAACAGGTGTTATCCGTCTAAGCCAGATGACAAAAGATGGCGCACTTAAATTCCCAATGATCGCTGTAAATGACACAGACACAAAACATATGTTTGACAATCGTTTTGGAACTGGTCAATCAACACTTGATGCAATTTTCCGTTGCACGAACTCACTTGTAGCGGGTAAAACATTCGTTATAGCAGGATTCGGATATTGCGGTAAAGGTGTTGCAGAACGCGCAAAGGGTATGGGCGCTGATGTAATTATTACTGAAATCGATCCAACTAAGGCTTTAGATGCACTCATGCAGGGATATCGCGTAATGCCAATGACTGAAGCGGCAAAGTATGGCGATATTTATGTAACCGTTACTGGTAATCGCGATGTGCTTCGCGAAGAGCACTTCAAGGTTATGAAAGATGGCGCAATACTTTCAAATGCTGGCCACTTCGATATTGAAATAGATGTTGCTTGGCTTGAGAAAAACGCTAAGTCAAAGAATGCAAAGATGCGCCACCAGACAGATGAATATGTAATGGCAGATGGCCGTCGCATTCTTCTTCTTGCTGAAGGTCGCCTGGTAAACCTTGGTGCGGCCGAAGGTCACCCAGCATCTGTAATGGATATGTCATTCTCTGATCAAGCGTTAACAGCAGAATATTTATTGAAAGCCGCTGCAACTCTTGGTGCGGGATTGCATGAGGTTCCAACTGAGATTGATAAAGAAGTTGCGCGCTTGAAGTTAGAAAGCATGGGATCAACAATTGATCAATTAACACCAGCACAAGTTAAGTACCTAAGCTCTTGGGACCACGGTAGCTAATGACTCTGATCATGGTTGTCGATGACGACCAAGATCTAGCTGAGATGCTCGGCATCGTTTTAAACGGTGCGGGCTACGAAGTGGATTTAGTAGGTCGCGGTGATGAGGTTATGCCAATCTTCACCGCGCAGAATCCCGATTTAATTCTTTTAGATGTGATGCTTCCCGGTTTAAGCGGAGTTGAAGTTTGTAAATTAATCCGTGAAAAATCTATGGTTCCAATAGTTATGTTGTCTGCAAAGGGCGATAAGCAGGATGTTGTAGCCGGTCTTGAAGCGGGCGCAGATGATTACATGGTTAAACCATTTGATCCATCAGAACTTGTTGCTCGTATGAAAGTTAGATTACGTCGCAGCACCGCCGAAGTAAGTTCCGATTTACAAATTGGGAATATCAAAATTGATCAAATCGAGCATTCAATTATTCGCGACGGTCAGATCATCGCGTTAACCCGACTTGAGTTTGACTTACTCGTGGCACTCGCAAAAGAACCGGGTCGAGTATTTAGTAGAGAAGCTCTACTAAGTGAAGTTTGGGGCTACCGGCCAGCAACTGATACCAGATTAGTCAACGTACACATCCAGAGACTTCGTTCAAAGGTTGAACTTGATCCAGAGAATCCAACAATAATTCTTACCGTTCGTGGTGTTGGCTATAAGGCTGGTGTTCCTGGAAGTTCCCAGTGAAATCGCCATTTGCTGCCTGGCGATCTTCGCTAGTTTTTCGAGTTACCAGCACAATCGTTGCGCTCTCAGTAATAATTATCTGGCTACTTGGTTCGGCGCTCTTTAACCAAATCTCTTCAGGAATATTTGATGAAAAACTTAAACTTTCAATATCTGATGCGCAATCAACTGCCCGCAATACGCAACTTCAATTAACGTTCTCGCAATATCAGGATAAGGCTGCTCTTAAATTAATCTTGGCAGAAATTTTAGCCGTACCACCAAAAAGCTTTGAAAGTGCTGCGCGAGAGTTAGCAATCTTCTCTTATGCAAAGACAAAGAGCCTTTATAAATATGATGGTACTTCTAATCTCTTAGAAGCAAATTCAGTATCGGAAAAGTTTAGAATTTTAACAAGAGCCTCCAAAAAGACGGTATGGGATCGAACAAATCTTAAATATATTGATGGGAAAATTGAGCCAGCAATTGTGGTCGGCCATAACCTAACCATTAAGGGCGCAGGTAAGTACGAATTTTATGTTCTCTTCAGCTTGGCTCAGCAGAGCCGAACCATGGCCTTAATTCTTAACTACTTATGGTTGACTGGAATTGCCCTCACCCTTTTAATTGGTTTAATTACCTTCTTTGTCTTCCGTCGCCTAATTGCTCCAATCCGAGATGCTGCGAGAGTCGCCGAAGAGCTAACAGCAGGAAATCTAGAACTTCGTATGGATATTCAAGGTGAAGATGAAATTGCTAGTTTGGGTTATTCATTCAACGAAATGGCCGTGTCACTGCAACAACAGATTTCAAGACTTGAGAATCTCTCTAAATTACAACAACGTTTCGTATCCGATGTATCTCATGAACTTCGAACACCTTTGACAACGATTCGAATGGCATCTCAGGTTATTTATGCCTCACGCGAATCTTTTGATCCAACAATTTCCAGAAGTGCAGAGCTTCTAATATCTCAGATTGAGCGTTTTGAATCCTTACTTACCGATCTACTTGAAGTTAGTAGATTTGACGCCCAAGCGGCGGTTCTTGAAATTGAAGAGGTTGATATAACCGCTTTAGTAAAGGAGACAATTGATTATCTGCATCCAAGCCAAGATCGAATTATCCAACTTTGGGCTCCAGATAAGCCAGTAATGGTTGATGTAGATCCACGGAGAATAAAGCGAATTGTTAGAAATCTAATTTCCAATGCAGTTGATCATCGCGAAGATAAGAGCATTGATATCCAGATAGAAGAGAATGAAAATGAAGTCTCAGTGGGTGTTCGTGATTATGGAATTGGCTTTAATTACACTGATAAGAAATTACTTTTCGAGCGTTTTTGGCGGGCAGATAGTTCACGGGCACGCACAACTGGCGGCACTGGTCTTGGACTTTCAATTGCACTCGAAGATGCAAAATTGCATCAAGGAGAAATTGATGTTTGGGGAGCACGTGGGTTAGGTGCCCACTTTGTTCTAACTATTCCTAAATTTGCTGGTGGATCGATTCAATCAAAACCTATTTCTGCACAACCAGAATAAGTCCACATTTTTAAATAGTAAGAAATAAAGCCCGGTGTTATCTAAGAGACTTTCTCGGTGTTATTTCTTAAAGGTATTTTCTCGCTAATTTTTCCAGCTCGATGTATCTCATGTTTAAGCGAACTATCTAGCAGCGCCAGCAATATCTGCCTACAGTGTAAAAGAATTGTTGGAACTGAAACTTTAATAACTAATCGCGGCCCGCTTAAAATCTTTGCTGGGAGTAAATACTCTCAAGCCACATCTCGAATTATTCTTGGTGCAAAGGAGGGAAATCAAACTCTGGCGAGAAACGTTCTAGTGGAATGCTTGGAGCGAGCCCTCGCAAGAGCAATAAAACAAAATTCTATTGATTCGAATCTTCCTAGCCCCAATATAGTTATAATTCCAATTCCATCCCGAAAGGCGGCAGATCGGGCTCGAGGGTATGCACACATAGATCTCTTAGTGGCGCAATTTGTTATAGAGAATCCGCAAATTAATTTTAGAATTCTCGACTGCCTATTCCATGCAAAAAAAATTGTGGATCAATCAACCTTAAATATTGGTGAGAGAGAGCTAAATATGCGGGGAGCGTTTGCGATTGGAAAACGCTTTGAAAATGAAATTTTTCCGACGCTAAATCCCAACACCTTAATATTCATAGTTGACGATTTAGTCACCACAGGTAGCACCGTCCAGGCAGCAAACAGGGCGCTAAATCACCTCGGCATAAGGGTCAATGGGGTCCTTGCCTCGTGTGCAACTGATAGATTTTCACAATAAGAATTTTGACAATAAGATATGACCATGTCCGTTAAGACGGCCGTTTATATGAAAGAGGATATGTGTCACCGCTACTAGACAAGATTTTGCGTGCTGGAGAAGGACGCCATATCCGTCAACTCGAAAAAATTGCTAAGGATGTTTTAGCTCTAGAGCCAGAAATTTCTGCTTTGGATGATGTTCAACTACGGGCCCAGACAATCAAACTCAGAGACCAACTTGCATCTGGTAAAACTCTCGAAGATTTACTGCCAGAAGCTTTTGCCACAGTTCGTGAAGCCGCCAAGCGCACTCTTGGCCAACGCCACTATGACGTACAAATTATGGGCGGAGCAGCACTTCACCAAGGCAACGTTGCAGAAATGCGCACCGGTGAAGGTAAGACTTTAGTTTCTACACTTCCTGCCTATTTAAATGCGTTAACCGGTAAAGGGGTTCACGTTGTAACAGTTAATGACTATTTAGCAGAGCGCGATAGCGAATGGATGGGTCGTATCCATCGCTTTCTAGGACTCAAGGTCGGAGTAATTCTCTCCAACATGTCACCGACAGAACGTCGTGAAGCGTATGCTGCAGATATTACATATGGCACGAATAATGAATTTGGTTTCGATTACCTTCGCGACAACATGGCTTGGACGTTAGTAGATTGCGTTCAACGCGAACATAATTTTGCAATAATTGATGAGGCTGACTCAATCTTGATCGATGAGGCTCGTACACCGCTGATCATTAGCGGACCTGCCGATAAACCAACAAAGTGGTACGTGGAATTTGCAACTATCGTCCAGAAACTTGATCGCGATGTCCATTATGAAGTAGATGAGAAGAAGCGCACTGTGGGCGTTCTTGAACTTGGCGTCACAAAGGTCGAAGAGTTGCTAGGAATAGAGAATCTTTACGAATCTGTAAATACTCCAATGATTGGCTATTTAAATAACGGAATCCGTGCCAAGGAACTCTTTAAGCGCGATAAGGATTATGTTGTAATGAATGGCGAGCTATTAATCGTTGATGAGCACACCGGCCGCATGCTTGCGGGCCGACGCTACAGCGAAGGCTTGCACCAAGCTTTAGAGGCAAAGGAGCGTCTAGAAATTCAAGATGAAAATCAGACGCTGGCAACTATTACTCTGCAGAATTACTTCCGTCTCTATAAAAGGCTTTCAGGTATGACCGGAACTGCGATGACTGAAGCATCTGAATTGATGCAGATTTACAAATTGGGTGTTATTCCAATTCCAACGAACCGTCCAATGCAACGCATGGATCAAGCAGATTTAATTTATAAGACAGAACTAGCAAAGTTCATTGCAGCAGCAGAAGATATTGCAGAGCATCACAAAAAGGGCCAGCCAGTATTGGTCGGTACAGTTTCAGTTGAAAAATCTGAAGAGCTCTCTTCTCTGCTAAAGAAGCGTGGAATTCCGCATGAAGTATTGAATGCTAAACAGCATGAAAGAGAAGCGGCAATCATTGCTCGCGCCGGATCTGTTGGCGCCGTAACTGTTGCAACAAATATGGCGGGTCGAGGTACTGACATCATGCTCGGCGGTAACCCAGAATTTATGGCGGATTTTGAACTACACCGCCGTGGCTTAAGCCCAGTTGAAACTCCAGAAGAGTATGAAGCGGCATGGCCTGAAGAATTAGCAAAACAGAAAGCTGCAGTCGCTAAAGAACACGAAGTTGTAGTTGGATTTGGTGGACTTTACGTACTTGGAACAGAGCGTCATGAATCTCGTCGAATTGATAATCAGCTTCGTGGTCGCTCTGGCCGTCAAGGTGATCCTGGCGAATCTCGTTTCTATCTCTCACTTCAAGATGATTTAATGCGCCGATTTAATTCCGGGCTTGTTGAAAGATTTTTAGGTGCCGCTGGCGTTGCAGATGATGTACCAATCGAATCTAAGATGGTTTCAAATGCGATCCGTTCGGCTCAGACTCAAGTTGAATCTCTTAACTTTGAAATGCGTAAGAATGTTTTGAAGTATGACGATGTTATGAATCGCCAACGCGAAGTCGTTTACGGCGAACGACGCGAAGTATTAGAAGGCGCAGATATCCAGGAGCAAGTAAAAACTTTTATTGTTGACACAATCACGGCATATACCGAATCAGCAACAAGTGAAGGCTTTGGTGAGGATTGGGATCTTGATACCTTGCACACTGCGCTAAAAGCGCTTTATCCAATCTCATTTACTATTGAAGAGTTAATTGCTGATGTTGGAGGCCGATCCGGTCTTGATCAATCATTTATCTTGGATCGAATTCTAGGTGATGTTGAAAAAGCCTACGAGGCTCGGGAAGAGAATTTAACTCCTACTGTTACCCGCGAGCTTGAGCGCAAGATCTTGCTTTCAGTGCTTGATCGCAAATGGCGTGAACACCTTTATGAAATGGATTATTTGCAAGAGGGAATTGGATTGCGTGCAATGGCACAACGAGATCCACTTGTTGAATATCAAAGAGAGGGTTATGACTTATTCGCAGCCATGATGGATGCAATTAAGGAAGAGCTAGTTGGTTATCTATTTAACGTCGAAGTAAATGTTGAAGAAGAATCTGGTGGCGTTGAAGCTAAGGGCCTTAGTCCAGCAATTAAGCCACAGAATGAACTTCGATATTCAGCAGCCGATGAAGATGGTGGCGTAGTTTCAAGCGGTGGAACTTCTCGCAATGCTCCATGTCCTTGCGGTTCAGGTCGCAAATACAAGCGTTGTCACGGCGCTGCTTAATTATTATAAAAGAACTAGTTCGGTGCAGAGCCATCTCTTATCAACACCTTCAAATCTTAGAATCAACGACCGTACTCGCTCACCAATTCGCAACGTAACAGTTGTTTCGGCAACTCCTTCAATCGGCTGGCTAATGTAAATTTTTCGAATCTTTGGGGCAACTTTTATAGTTGAAGATTTCACTAAGAGTTGTTGATGAACTTGCCTATGGCACCATCTTGCGAGTTGATTCGCCGATCTACGTCCGCCCCAGATTTCAACGACGCTTAAGGCGAATTTGGTTACCCACTCTTGAATTTCTGGGAGTTCAGATAGGGGAGATGGTTGAGCCAAGAATTCTGGATCGGAATAATCTTCAACGTCTCTACCAAAATATTCTGGAGTAGGTACTAAATATAACTTTGTCGGAACCAAGGTTGGTTCTGCTGGCGTCGGCTCTAGATAGAAAGCGAGCATTGGATGAGTCCAAAGCGATTGGTCAACTGGAGTTGGTGATCCCGGTACTCCGTAATTGAATATCCGATGAGAATGACTTCTATTTTCTGTAGTAATTAAGTTTTCCATGGCGCTACTTTTCGCAGTAAACGCCTGCACCACCTCCTCCGAAAGGATGAATTTATTGTGCTCCCATAATTAACCACTTTAAGTATTTCTGTGGATTAGCCCTACTTGAAAGGGAAAAATCTCGGTATCCATAGCCCATGAGAAAAATAGAGAATTTCACGAATATGAATAACCTGAACCTAGATTCCATTAAAGAGATTGCTCTAAAGCGAGCAACAGCCAAGACTTATTTTGCAATAGCGCTCTTACTCCTATCGCTCTTTGCCGCTTTTGCTATTACAGGCAAGGCCAACAGATCCGTGGCAATCTGGTCAGCAAGTAGTGATTTAGTCGCAGGCGATTTGATAACCAAGAGCAATATCAAAAAAGTTAAAGTATTTCTCCCTGAGAGTTCCTCTAAGTATCTTTCGGCAAATGCAAGGATTGAGGACCAGATTGCAACAAGAAGAATAGTTAGTGGTGAATTGATTCCATCCTCAGCTATCTCAAGAAATTTCTCAGGAGAGAGTATCCGGAGCGTTCCACTAAAGATTTCTCGAAATGATCTCCCAAGTGACCTAACCTCTGGCCAGAGCGTCGATATTTACTCATTACCCCAACCAGATATAAATTCTCAAAAGAATCAGAAAACTGAGCTAATTTCCGAAGCGGTGATTGTTGAAAGCATTGATATTAAATCGCGGGATATGGGAGGTGATATTGGCATTGTTATTAAAATTCCAGAGACCGATGTGATATCCCTTTTATCTTCAGTAAACAGTTCAAGAATTGTGGTGGTTAGAAATGCGCTCTGAGATTCCACAACTAGAGGTAATAACCGCAATAAGTGATGCAGACTGTGAAGACTTTGTCTCCCAACTTCTCTTTAGTCAAAGTTGGAGCATTATTTATCGAGCAATAGATATGTCAGGTCTTTTGGATTTCTTAGAGGCTAGAACTGGTGCTCTAAGAACTGTCGTTATTTTTAAGAGCGACCTACCAGATTTTGATGCGGATCTTTTACAAGGTTTGGCTAATTCAAAAGTCACACATATTTGTATCGATAACATCGAAACCAATTCGCATAAATTAATGACACATATAAGAGGTCAGCTTCGACTTCCCCTTATTTTTGAAGATGTAAATCAAAAAAGCGGGCCAGCTGAAGTTGCATCCAATATTGCGCTCAAGGTTCGTAAGCCTTGTGTAATTACAATTACTGGAACCGTTGGAGCGCCTGGAAGAAGTTCTGTAGCCCTAAATATTGCAAACTTTTTGGCAGTTGAATCTACGGTAAACATTTATGATGCCGATATTCGGGCTCCGGCACTTGAATACTTTATTGGTAGAGCAGATAAGAACAGTGAAAAATTAAGCCTTGTTAACCTGGTATCGCACGAAAAAACAATGGAGTTAAAAATCGGTGATTCCTCTCGAATCAGCGTCGTTGATTTGGGACCGCTGCCACCTTTGGAAGAAGTAGTTAATGATCGACGTTGGCAGGCGGGCTTTATTAACAGAACTCTGGAAGAGACTACGACTCTGATCTACTTGTGTAAATCAAATGGCTTAAGTTTGATAAGACTTGAACAGTTCATGTCACAATTTCCAACGTTGCTTCGCAACTTGCCAATAATCTATATCTTGAATCAATCTGGAAGTACCCGAGAAGATAGAGCCTTGGCTAATCGATTCAAGAAGATGTGTGATGGTGAAACCTCCTTTATATTGCCCATTAATGCTCGAATCAATACAAATTTGGTGGAGCCGGCCAAACGGGAAACTGGATTTGGTAAGGCAATCTCAGAGATTGGTAGGATCGCACAGGAAGTTAATTAGCGGATTAGTTAGTAGATTAGAAGAGAGGTGATTGAGCCATGTTATCTATCGATGAAATAATTGTCTCTAAGACCGCTCTTACCGATGAAGACCGCGCTCGATTGATGGAACTTCTTGCAGAATGGCAGTTGCTATCCGACCTATCTTTTGCGGATTTAATTCTCTGGATTCCAAAGCGTAAGGATTATCAATCTTGGCCAGATGGACATATTGCAATGGCACATATTCGGCCAACAACAGCAGCCACAGTTTTCGCACATGATGTGATTGGTGATGTAATTACTTGGGGAAGTAATCCAAGAATTGATGGTGCGCTATCGACTGGTGAGATTGACCGTGATTCCGAAGCCGAACTTGTCGGCGAGATTTTGATTAAAGAAGAGACCGTTCCAGTTTATTTCGAGGGGCGAATAATTGCGGTGATTTCGCGCCATCGAAATGCTGAACTAATGCGATCCCCATCTCGGTTAGAGTTAAATTATCGCGAGATTGCCCACAAGATCTATCAGATGGTTGCAGAAGGAACCTTCCCAATCCAAAATAGTTTTTATAGGTCGGAATCGGCTCCTCGTGTTGGCGATGGCTTAGTTCGATTAGATGCGTCGGGCCTGATTACTTATGCCAGTCCAAATGCTAGATCTGCATTTAATCGCGCCGGTTGGAGCGATGAATTGGAAGGGCACCTCTTAGGTGATGTCATAGAGAGTGTCAAACCAAATTTAAGTATTCCAACAGACGAATCTTGGCGCAGTATTCTGAGTGGAAAGAATTTGCGTCGGGAAGAGTTTGAGAATGAGAACGGAATCTTTGATTTATTGGTAATGCCGCTAGTTGCTGGCGCCGACCACATTGGCGCCATTATTCTGCTGCACAATGTGACTGAGTTACGAAGGCGAGATCGGGCGCTTGTGACTAAAGATGTAACAATCCGCGAAATTCATCATCGAGTTAAGAATAATTTGCAGACTGTTTCCGCCCTTCTTAGATTGCAATCGCGGAGAGTTGAAGATGCAACGGCGAAGAACGCTTTAGAGGAGGCGGTGCGACGAGTTGCATCAATCGCAATAGTTCACGAGACGCTCTCGAATAGTTCTACGGAATCGGTCTCCTTCGATGAGGTATATGACCGTATCGTTCATAACGCTATTGAATTAAGCACTCATAAAATTAGCGTTAAAAAGGTCGGTTCATTTGGAACTTTTGATTCACAGGTTGCAACCCCATTAGCGCTGGTTATTACTGAGCTGATCCATAATGCCCTCGAGCATGGCCTTGCAGACTCTGGTGAAAATTTGCGCGTCGAAATTGTCAGAAGTACTAAAAATTGTGAAGTTAAGATCATTGATGATGGCGCTGGGCTACCAACCGACTTTAACTGGGATCAATCCTCAAACTTGGGACTTCAGATCGTTAAGACTCTTACTGAAAATGAACTCAAAGGAAGTATCCAATTAATTCGCGTTGGAAGTGAGACCCAGGCTGTATTAAAGTTTTAGAGAAATTAGTGAGCTAAAAAACTAGAAGCTGTTCTGGTTCTCAAGTTGGCGTGCACGATTTCTAGCAGCACGTCGTTTAAGTGCGCGACGCTCATCCTCTGAAAGTCCGCCCCAAACGCCAGCATCTTGTCCGCTCTCTAGCGCCCAAGCAAGGCATGGCTCCTTTACGATGCAGCGATTACAAACTTTCTTAGCCTCTTCTATTTGAGCCAGGGCTGGGCCAGTGTTGCCGACCGGAAAAAAGAGTTCCGGATCTTCATCGCGGCAAGCAGATTGATGGCGCCAATCCATAATTCAGGGCTCCTTCTAAAGAATTATTGGTCAATCGGGGGAAGTAATACGTAGTAAATAGAATTTACAACGCGTTACATAAACTTATATCAGAGAGCATTCTCCCGTGTAATACACAACATAACAAGTCCATTTAGGAATTGATTATGTGATTTGTGCCCCCGGCGGGAATCGAACCTGCGCACCCGCCTCCGGAGGGCGGTGCTCTATCCACTGAGCTACGGGGGCCGATTTAATGGATATAAATGGCTATAACTGGCTATAACTGGATGGGGTGAACTCTACCTGCAAATTATCTGAAATGATTAGGCAATGAATTTAACAGATAGCACTCAGATCGAAATCGCATACTTTGCAACGGGATGCTTCTGGGGCGCTGAGCGCAGATTTTGGCAGCTAGATGGCGTAATCGAAACTAGCGTTGGTTATATGGGTGGGGCTGGGGAAAATCCTAGTTACGAAGAAGTTTGTACTGGCCGCACAAACCATGCCGAAATTGTCTCGGTAATTTTTAAGCCAAATCAAATTTCTTATCGCAGATTACTCGAAGAGTTCTGGGTAATGCATGATCCAACTACACTAAATAAACAGGGTGGCGATATTGGAACGCAATATCGGAGCGCAATCTTTACTACGACAGCTGAACAGTTACAAGAAGCGCTCGCAACTCAAGCAATTTATCAATCACTCTTAACCGCAGAGGGCATCGGCGAGATTGTCACCCAAATTGAGAGCGCTGTATCACATATCTATTGGCCGGCCGAGGAGTATCACCAGAAATACTTGGCTAAGAATCCAAATGGGTATGACTGCCATTCGAACACCGGAGTCGCATTTAAGTCATAGATTTAAGTAATGAGTTGTGGCGGCAACGTGTTAATTATTAGAAAATAGCGTATTTTACGAACCATGAGCGCACATGTTTGGGAACTTACCCTCGGAATTCTCTTGGTGGTTTTGGCTTTTGACTTCGCAATGGCTTTCAAGCAGCGCAATGTTGAAACCTCACTCTCGACTGCGATCAAGTGGACACTCTTTTATATCGCACTTGCAATTGGGTTTGGAATTTCACTTGGCCATTGGGCGGATTCTCAAGCACAGAAAGAATTCTTTGCTGGCTGGTTAACTGAGTACTCGCTTTCATTCGATAATCTCTTCGTCTTTGTATTGATTCTTGCGCGCTTGAAAGTTGCGAAAGAGAAAGAGCAATTAGTTCTGCTATTTGGAATCGCTGCATCGCTCTTATTGCGAGGTGGATTCATTGCACTCGGCTCAGTGATTGTCAGTAGGTTTGCTTGGGTTTTCTTCTTCTTCGGCGCATTCTTGATTTACACCGCTTATACGTTAATTAAGGAGAGCGAAGAGGAAGAGTGGGAGGAGAGCAAAATCATCTCCTATCTTCGTGCGAAGGGGGCCTCAACATTCACCCTGGCGCTCGTCGCAATTGCAATGACTGATGTGCTCTTTGCCTTCGATTCAATTCCAGCAATTTTTGGTCTAACCAAAGATCCATACATAATCGTTACCGCAAATATTTTTGCTCTAATGGGATTGCGCCAACTTTATTTCTTAATTGGTGGGTTGATGAAGAAGCTGGTCTACTTGACTGAGGGCCTGGCCTTGATACTTGCATTTATCGGAGTAAAACTCTTTATTGAAGCGCTGCATTCCCAAGGTTGGGATCACATTGGAAGTTTTAAGATCCCACATATCTCACTACAAGTTAGCTTAGGTTTTATCATCGGGACCCTTACCCTTACTGCGGTAGTGAGTTTGCTTAAGACTCGAAAAAAGTAGAGGTCACAACACATGTCAAAGTTAACGGCACTTCCACTTTCACAACTACAACAACGCAAGAGCGATAAATGGCGAAGTTTTCCAGCTGATGTCTTGCCGCTCCCAGTTGCTGAGATGGATTTTGAAATTGCTAAGCCAATTCGAGATGTTCTAGAGGAGATGGTTCAGGGCTCAGATACTGGTTATCTTGGGCCAGTCCCAGAGCTCGGAATTAACCTAGCTAAATTTGCTAAATCACGTTGGGGCTGGGAGGTAGATCCGGCACAGGTATTTACTGCGACAGACGTTGGTGTTGGCATGGTTGAAATGGCTCGAACCATAGTAAACCCAGGTGATTCAATCATGGTTAATTCACCGGTCTATCACAATTTCAAAAATTGGATCTCTGAATTGAGATGCAATCTTTACGATGCGCCACTTATCAAAGAAGAGTTGCATTACACAATCGATTTGGCCTCAGTCGAACTGGGCTATAAAAACGGCGTAAAGATTCATTTTTTATGCAATCCGCACAATCCGGTCGGAACTGTTTTCACCAAGGCGGAACTTGCTGAACTCGCTGAACTGGCAAAGCGTTATGACGTTACAGTTTTCAGTGATGAAATCCATGCACCCCTTACATACAATGCATCTGAGTTCACGCCATTCCTTGATGTAAGTGAAACCGCTCGAGAAGTTGGAATTTGTGTTACGGCTGCGAGTAAGAGTTGGAATTTAGCTGGCCTTAAATGCGCAACAATTATTACCGCCCACCCAAAGCAGTTAGAACGCGCAAACTCAATGCCCATGGCTGTTCATTATCGGGCCTCACTTTTCGGTGCGATTGCCTCCGCAACCGCCTACGAATGTACTGACTGGTTGGATAGCGCGATCGAAACCCTCGATATCAATAGAAAGTTCATCGCCAACTTATTATCCGAAAAGTTACCTAGCGTTGGTTATCGCGCTCCCGATTGTTCTTACTTGGCCTGGCTTGATTTAACTTCACTAAATCTGGGCGCTGACCCAAGCGAGGTATTACTAAGGGAGGCTAAGTTAGCGCTCAATTCGGGAATCAGTTTCGGCCCAGCATCCAGTCAATTCGTTCGTTTGAATTTCGCGACGAGTGAGGAAATTATTGACGAGGCGATTTCCAGGATTGTGTCGCTGACCTAGCGCAGGACAAGTAGATATTTTGTAAGGTAGATTTGTCTCATGATCAAAGCCATCCGGCGCCTATTGGCCACACTTACATTCCTTGCAGTACTTGCTGCCGGAATAAAGGCAGCCTTTGAATGGGTCGCGCAAAGCGGCGATGATGATCATGAAGTTTTTGCGGATGATGACCGCGAAATAGTTTAAATAAGGGAAACGCTAAATGGAATATGTCGCGGGTTCATGCAATATTGGAAAAGGTGAGATTCGCCGCCGCCAATTCGTTGCGCTAATTGGCTTAGTTCTTATAGTTGTTACAACCTTTGGGCTTCTAACAGGCGACGCCGCAAAGAGCGCACGTTTTAGTGTCTTTATTCCAGCCCTAGTTTTCTCAGTTGGCTTTATTCAATCTCGTCGCAAATTCTGCTTAGCCTTTGGCTTAATGGGAACATTCAATTTTGGTTCACTTGGTAAGTTATCAAGAGTAGCTTCAGCGCAAGACCGTCTGGAAGACCGAAAGACTGCGATCTCAATTTTGCTTCAGGCGCTCTCCTTAGCGCTAACAATCACGCTACTTATTTACTTACTTCCACTTTAATTATTTTAAGTAGGAAGTAGAGCGCAGTTCCAAGAGCAGCGCCCCAAATAAGGTCCACCCCCACTGCGAGATCCGCTCAAGTGGTGTAACTTGAACTTGCTAACTGAATAGGAGTTTTCATGGAAATCGTGATTCACGCAAGAAATGCAAATTTGGCCGAAGATTTCAGGGTGATTGCAATCGAAAAACTAAAATCTTTAGAGCGATTTAGTGTACATGTGGAAAGTATAAAAGTTGAGATAAAACACGAACAAAATCCTAGATTCGGAAAATCATCACATGAAGTTCATTTGACTTCAACTGGTTCTGGGCCATTCATGCGAGCTGAGGGATCTGGCTTCAACGACCTTGCTGCATTTGATAAAGCGGTGACTGCCTTTGAATTACAGATGAGAAAGATTCATGAGAAGTCTAAAGATATTGGCCACGAAAGTTTGAGGAAGCCAAAATAACAATATTGAATTCAATTAGCGATGGTCTAATAGAGGCCTGGTGGATGTTTTTTCATACCTTCTGGGCGCTGGTACTTGGATTCACGCTATCTGGCGCGGTTCAAGCATTTATTTCTCGCAAGGCTATGAAGGAGCAGCTTGGCGACGATAGTTTCAAAAGCATAAGTAAAGCCTCGTTCTTTGGCATAGTTAGTTCATCTTGTTCTTACTCTGCAAGTGCTCTCGCGAAAAGCCTCTTCTCTAAAGGCGCTAACTTCACAGCTTCTATGGTCTTTATGTTTGCTAGCACAAATTTAGTAATTGAATTGGGGCTAGTTCTTTGGGTTTTAATGGGATGGCAATTTGCAGTCGCAGAATTTATCGGTGGCGCAATAATGATTCTCCTCCTCAAGTTATTGATTCCAGTATTAATTCCAGAGCGCATGATTGCGGCTTCGCGAGAAAATATCGAAATGGAAAGGCAAGCAGGATCTTCGAAGAAAGCCACTTGGCACGATGCAGCTGGCTACACAATTGGTGATTTTAAGATGCTTCGCGTTGAATTAATCGTCGGCTTTTTAGTTGCTGGCCTTGCCGCTAAATTAATTCCAACTTCTTTTTGGGGTGCCTTATTTTTGTCAGGAAATGGTTTATTTTCAAGTATTGAGAATGCGATTATCGGCCCTTTTATAGCCTTCATCAGCTTTGTCTGTTCAGTTGGCAATGTGCCACTTGCTTCTGCGTTATGGCATGGTGGACTTAGCTTTGGTGGAACGATTTCATTTATATTCGCTGATCTCATAGCACTTCCCTTGGTACTTATTTATCGCAAATATTATGGAACCAAACTCGCAATCCGCTTGACCTTGGTATTTTGGTTAGTTATGAGCCTTAGTGGTTTTATCACTGAGCTAATCTTCCAATTGCTGGGTCAAATTCCGGTAGCAAGCCATTCCATGTCACATTCAAATTCGATTGGTTGGAATTACACGACAGTTCTTGATGTCATTGCGTTAATTGTTATCATCTGGGTTTATTGGATGTACCGCACTCGTTTAGTTGAAGGTGATGATCAAGAGTTTGCTAAGGATTGGGTATGCGGCATGCAGGTGCGAATTTCCGACGCTCCGGCAAACTTTGAATTAAATGGGAAGGCTTATTATTTCTGCATGCCAGGATGTAAAGAGAGCTTTGCGGCAGATCCTGGCAAATTTATTTCGGTGGACAGGTAAACCCAAACTCATTCTGAACTACTGTTGGAACGTTGGAACATCCAACGGTTGCTGTACCGAAATCTCTAATTTCCCACTTTCCATCAACCGCTTCAGCAAAGCCATAAGCAGGGTCAGTTACCGGTAAATATGGAACGGTCGTAAAAATTATCCAATTACCATTAACTTTTGAAATTCTCTGATTAACGACGGCAGCGAAGTAATTACTGCCAAATACTTCTTGTTGTAACTTTGTTATTTGGGCAGCAATTCCAGCAGGAACAGGAGATCCGCCTTCATAGTTATCAATATCAAGGGAAAACCTCGTTGGATATTGCGCGAGAATTACCCAAGGAACTACAACACTGCTTAATTCGCCAACCGAATAACTTGGCCACTTTAAAGTCCAGCCAGATTCGGTCGCTTTCCCTTTCGGTAGTCTCTGAGAAATCTGAGCCTGTACCTTTGCAGCCTTCCAATTAACAGACTTTGGATATTTGGATTCAAATTGCGTCAATAAAAGTTTGATACCGTCGCGCAGCTTCGTATCATCTGGGCGTTCATTGCCGGTGGGTAATCCACATCCAGTTAGCAGAAGTGAACTTGCAAGGAGAAGTGAAAGGATGAGTGGAGCCTTACGTGATCTCATGAGTTGAAGGTTACTCGGGAATTGGGCTTCCAACTTGAATTAGTTGAAGATTCAATTAATATACGAGTATTGAAGAAGATTGAAGTAGAAATTTTATAGAGGAGAAATCAATTGCCTGCAGTCACCGTCGCTGACATAACAATCTTGCCAAGAGTAATTGTTGAACCAACTGCGCGAGCTCGAAGCGTTAAGAGCGTTACGACTGCGCCACAAGGATTCGAAGGCGAAGGCTTTCCAGTTCGTCGCGCATTTGCTGGCGTTGATATAACAGAGTTGGACCCATTCATTCACTTGGATCAAATGGGCGAAGTTGAATACGCACCAGGTGAACCAAAAGGCACGCCATGGCATCCACATCGCGGCTTTGAAACTGTTACATACATAATCGATGGAATATTTGATCATAAAGATAATCATGGCGGCGGCGGAACAATTAAAGATGGCGATACCCAGTGGATGACTGCGGGCGCTGGAATTTTGCATATCGAAACTCCACCAGAACATTTAGTAATGAGTGGCGGCCTCTTCCATGGCTTCCAACTCTGGGTAAATTTGCCAGCAGCAAAGAAGTGGTCAAAGCCTGCTTACCAAGATTTGCGGGCATCAGATGTGAAGTTATTGGCATCAAGTGATGGTGGAACTTTAATTCGCGTGATTGCTGGTGAAGTTGCTGGAAACGTTGGACCTGGTTCAACGCAAACTCCTATTTCAATCGTGCATGCAACTCTTGCACCTGGAGCAAGGCTAGAGTTGCCATGGAATAAAAACTACAACGCACTTATCTACACCTTAAATGGCCACGGTAGCGTTGGTGAAAATAACCAACCGGTTCATATGGGACAACTTGCAGTTATGGGCGATGGCGATACTTTGGTTATTCAGGCAGATCCAACTCAAGAATCTAGATCTCCAGAGATGGATGTTCTAATTCTTGGTGGTGAGCCAATTAAGGAGCCGGTCGCTTGGATGGGGCCATTTGTAATGAATACCAAGGCCGAAGTTCTAAAAGCCTTTGATGATTTCCAGAAAGGTCTGCTTGGAACTATTCCGGCAGCAGATATCACAGGAGTGCATGGCACTCCCAACGAAGTTATAGAAGGTAATTAACTAGAAGGTAATTAACGACTTATTAAAGAGCTTTTAGCGCACTAACAACTTTAGTTAGCGAATCTTTCGCATCACCGAAAAGCAAAGTAGTTTTTGCATCGTAAAGCAAATCATTTTCGATACCTGCAAAACCTGGACGCATTGAACGCTTTAAGAAAATAACATTTCCTGCGCTGGCAACATCAAGAATCGGCATTCCATAGATTGGGCAACCTGGAGTTGTCTTTGCGGCTGGGTTAACAACATCGTTTGCACCAACAACTAGAACAACATCGGTTTGTGGAAAAGTCGGATTTATCTCTTCCATTTCAACCAGCTGTTCGTAAGGAACACTCGCTTCGGCAAGAAGAACATTCATATGACCAGGCATACGACCAGCCACTGGGTGGATTCCATATGCAACTTCGACGCCCTTTTCGGCAAGTAGGTCTGCAAGTTCACGAACGGTGTGCTGTGCTTGTGCAACTGCAAGTCCGAAACCAGGAACGATTACAACGCGCTGGGCGTAGTTAAGAAGAATTGCAACATCATCTGGAGATCCAGATTTAACTGTACGAGCTTCACCACCAACTGCTAGTGCTTGCGGTTTAGCGGTAAAAGCACCGAAGAGAGTTCCAAATAGTGAACGCCCCATAGCTTCTGCCATCTTGCGAGTAAGAATCGTTCCGGAAGCACCAACCAGCGTTCCTGCAACAATTAGAAGCGTTGACTGCAATACATATCCGCTTGCGGCGACTGTTAGACCAGTAAAAGCGTTGAGAAGTGAGATAACAATTGGAACATCTGCGCCGCCAACTGGGAGCACGAAGAGAACACCAAATAATAGAGAGAGTAGACCCATAACTAGTAGCGGGGTATTTCCGCCGGAAGATATGGTCCAACCACCTGATGCGAGCACTCCGATAAGAGTTCCGGCGATTACGAAACGGCCACCCGGAAACACAACAGGGCGAGTTGTCATTAGCTCTTGTAACTTCATGAAGGTAATTACAGAGCCAGAGAATGAAGTTGAACCGACAATTACCGTAAAGACGGTTGCAATTAAGTTCGCAGTTGAAGGTTTGCCTTCAGTGCTCAGATTTAAATATTCAACAACTGCTACGAGTGCCGCTGCGCCACCACCAACACCATTAAATAGCGCAACAAGTTGTGGCATTTGAGTCATTTGGATCTTACGTGCGGCTGGAACACCAACTAGAACACCGAAGGCAATAGCGGCGATAATCAAAAATGTGTTGTTATGTTCCTTCGATGAGGGATCAAAGAAAACTATTACGGTTGCAATTGTTGCGCCAAAAGCGCCAATTAGATTTCCACGACGGGCCGTTTTAGGAGCCGATAAACCCTTAAGTGCCATAACGAATGAGACGGCGACGCCGAGACCAAGGAGGGCATATAGATTTGAATTCATTATTTCTTACCGCCCTTTCCTTTAAACATTTCCAACATGCGATCAGTCACCACAAAGCCACCAACCATATTTATAGTCGCTAGAACGACAGCAAGAATTGAAAGCGTTGTCTCTAAAGTGCTCGTTGCACCATTTGCAACAATGATCGCACCAATCAAGATAATTCCGTGGATAGCATTTGCGCCAGACATTAGAGGAGTATGAAGTGTGGTTGAAACCTTTGAAACAACTTCAAATCCAACGAAAACCGAAAGAACGAATATTGTCAGAATTGCCATTGTAGGAATCGTGGTCATTTCTTGCCCTCCGGAGTGCGACGAGAGCCGCCATGAGTAAGTGTTGCCGAATCAATAATTTCATCTGAGAAATCTGGGATTACATCACCAGTTGGTTTGCCATCAACGCTCTTGGTCATAAGCAAAAGTAGGTTAACTACATTTCGCGAGAACAACATTGATGCGTGATAAGGCAGTTGGCTTGGAACATCTTTTCCGCCCCAAATAACAACGCCATTTGAAGTTGTAATTGTTTCGCCAGGCTTGCTTCCCTCAACGTTGCCGCCAGTTTCAGCAGCTAGATCAACAATTACGGCACCAGATTTCATAGCCGACACCATCGCGCTGGTAACGAGTCTTGGTGCTGGTCTTCCTGGTACAGCCGCCGTTGTTATTAAAACATCAGCAGCAGCTAAATAAGGAGTTAGAAGTTCACGTTGTTTAGCAGCGCGTTCTTCAGTCATTTCGCGGGCGTATCCACCGGCGCCTTCAAGGGCCTCGAGTTCTAGCGTAATAAATTTTGCGCCCATTGATTTAACTTCATCAGCCGATGATGGTCGAACGTCATATGCACTTACTACTGCGCCAAGTCGCTTCGCTGTTGCAATTGCTTGAAGGCCAGCAACTCCTGCACCGAGAACTACAACTTGTGCTGGAGTAACAGTTCCTGCTGCGGTCATAAGTAATGGAAAGAATCTAGGTGAAAGTTCGGCTGCAACGAGAGATGCGCGATAGCCAGCACAGAGCGCTTGTGAAGTTAGGGCATCCATGGATTGTGCGCGAGAAATACGTGGGACTAGTTCGAGTGAAATAGCGGTTACTCCAGCACTTGCAGCCGCATCGATTGAATCAACTGAAGTTGTTGGGGAGAGAAATGAGATGGTAAGTGCGCCTTTTTTAAGGGACTTCATTTGATCTGGGGTAAGTGCAGTAACTGAAGCGATTACATCGGCATCACTAATTACATTGCCACTCTTTACTGTTGCGCCGGCGGCAGTGAATTGACTATCCGGAAAGCCCGATGCAACACCAGCTCCCGATTCGATTACGACCTCAAGGCCAGCTTTGGTTAATTTGGAAATGATGTCCGGGACGAGGGCTACACGGGCTTCGCCAGACCGGATCTCTTTAGCTACGGCTATTCGCATTCGCAAAGGTTAGTGCCTAACAACTTCGATATTTGCCAAATATGCGGAACTTTTAGGCTACAAGTTGCGCGGTTAGTGGTTGCCCTTAATTTCCCCACGAATTAGGTGGTAGAGAATTGCTTGAATTGTAGTACGGCGGTGATAAGCCTCACGCCAGATTACTGATTTCGGACCATCGATAACCTCGGCTGCAACTTCTTCTCCGCGATGTGCTGGCAGACAGTGCATAAAGATTGAATCGGGCGCTGTTAACGACATTAAATTCTTAGTAATTGCATATGGTGCGAGGGCGTTAAGTTTCTCAGCCCTAACCTCTTCCGGATCTCCCATAGACATCCAAACATCGGTATATAAAACACTAGCGCCATTAGCAGCAGCTTCCGGATCTGTTAGAACTTCAATAGTTGCACCAGTTTTACTAGCAATTTCCTTGGCGCTCTTAACTGCTGATTCTTGCGGTGCCCATTTTCCTGGTGGGGTTGCCACTACGACGTGTGCGCCCATAATTGCGCCCATTGTTAACCAGGCATGTGACATATTATTTCCATCGCCAACATATGTGAATTTTCGGCCAGAAATATCTTCACCAAATACTTCACGAATAGTTAACCAATCAGCAAGTAGTTGTGTTGGGTGATCAGTGTCAGTTAATCCATTCAAAACTGGAATTGTTGAATGTGCACCTAGTTCATCGACATCAGATTGGGCAAATGTTCTAACTATCAGGGCGCTCGCAAATCCACTAATTATTTTTGCAGTATCAGAGATTGTTTCGCCACGACCAATTTGTAAATCATCGCCCCGAAGAAATATCGGAGTACCACCAAGATGAGCAACAGCTGTCTCGGATGCGAGTCTGGTACGAGTTGAGGATTTAGTCATATAAATAGCGACTGTCTGATTAGCCAAAGCATCCTTTGAGCGAAGTGGGCTCTTAGCAAATTGCGCAGCGGTATCGAGAATTAGTTCCACATCGTTACGAGATAGATGCTCAGTGCGCAATAGATCCTTCATCATCGAATAATACCCAATAAAGGAGCTTGCCTCGGTAGAATTTGCGACATGGGAATCCCGAGCATAGATCCTCAGCCCTTCACTGATGTAAAAGAGAAGGAAGATACTCGGCTATCAAATGAAGATGGTGATCATGAAAGATTTGCGCACTATGTTCGAAAAGAGAAGATTGTTGAATCAGCTGTAACTGGAAAGGCAGTTCGTGCCCTTTGTGGCAAGAAGTGGGTGCCAAGTCGCGACCCAGAGAAATTTCCGATCTGCCCAATCTGCAAGAAAATATTTGATGGCCTAAAGAAGGAATGAAAAAGCAATTAATTAGCCTTCTGCTTCTCGGGCTATTACTTATTAATGTAACTTCAACCAGTGTTGCAAGCGCGGAGGATCGTCAACTTCGTAAAATATTTTCTGGGTGGATGACCGACTACAGCACATATGGCGACACATCTAAAGGCCAGATTCAGGCAATGGATTATGTGGTTGCACATTCAGAAATGTTCGATCAGATAATGCCATTTTGGTACACGCTAACTAGTGCCACGACTATTAAAGATAAATATGCAACCCAGAATTCAATTGATAAAGCGATACCGATATCAACGCTGAAGAGTTTAGGTATCAAGGTTATTCCAACTATTACTGATGGCACGAGTGAAGGTGTGCTCTCAAAGATTATGGGAAGTGATGAAACCAGAGCTACTTTGATAAAAACTATTTCAGATCTTGTTGCCGCTAATAATATTGATGGAATTGATTTAGATTTCGAGAGTTTTGCCTTTGTGGATAAAATTGCTACTTGGCCCACTGTTCAACCAAGATGGGTTAAATTTGTAAGTGAATTATCAGAGACCTTGCACATACAAAATAAATTATTATCCGTAACAACGCCATATCTCTTAGATCCAACTACTGGAAAAAAAGGTTACTTTGTTTATGCGTGGCCTGAAATATCTAATTACATTGACAGATTAAACATAATGGCATATGACTATCACAAATTTGATACTGCAGCCGGACCGATTGGTCCCATAAGTTGGTTTGAACCATCGCTAATTTATGCGCTTAAATCAGTTGCGCCATGGAAGATCTATATCGGTACTCCAAATTATGGATATAACTGGGTTACAAAGGTAACTGGTGTCTGTCCAACCAATACTCCAGCATCTGAAAAAAAGAGTTCTAATGCCGCGATTATCCATCAACTGAGAGCCAAAGCTATTTTAGATAAGCCAGGAGCTGTTGCAACATATAATGAAAAATTTGGCGAAACTAATGTTCTGTACACCGCTGAATTTAATGGCGTTAATTCAGCTGGTTCAACGACAAGTTGCAAGGTTAACCATTCAGTTTGGTATGTCGATGCTCGCGGATATGGCGCAAGAGCCAAACTAGTTGAGAAATATCGCTTAGGTGGAATCTCCGAGTGGGAGATTGGTTACGGTGATGACTTAGCGATTGAAGAAGTTAAGAAAGTCGCAATCGCGATGGGACAAGATAAAGTTGTTGGGGATGTAACAGCAAACACTGAAAATTTACTTTATGGCGAGAGCGTTGCATTTAACGGAAGCTTTAAATTGGCTGATGGGCGGCCGCTATCAAGCGTTCCCGTATTTATGGATATCAAGCGAGCATCAGGTATATCGCGGCAATCAGTTGGTCAAACCGCCACGGATGGAACTTTCCAGATAAAAGTTTTGCTTGGTGAATCAACAAACATCTCATTTTCTACTGATGAAACCTGGGATCGTACTTTAGGTCTAACACCAGAGAAAGTTATTGGCATTTCTAGAGTTGTATCTTGGAGTATCCCGGCATCGATGAAGCGCGGAGTTGCATATAAAGTTACAGGACAGGTACAGCCCAGAGTTGCAGGAATTAACGTTATTTTGGATGATGGAATTACCCAGGTGGCAGGAGTAACCACTGTGGATGGAAAGTTTGAAATTGAAGTTACTTCAATGAAGGTTGGAGCAAAACAATTTAGAATTATTACCGAAACCGAAACCGGATTCATCGGCTCTAAAAGTGCATTTTCAACGGTATTGGTCCGGTAAGTAAAAATGTCAAAGACGCTTACAAAAGATGAAGTCAATATCAGCGAGTTACTTGATCGACCTTGGATAACAATAGTTTGGGATGATCCAGTAAATCTAATGACCTATGTGACTCATGTTTTCATCAAACTCTTTGGTTTTTCTAAAGAGCGGGCGCATGAATTGATGATGCAAGTTCATGACGAGGGACGTGCGGTTGTCTCTTCTGGAACCCGGGAGGAAATGGAGCGCGATGTTCAGCGGCTTCATGAGCATGGTCTGTGGGCAACACTTCAGCGCGATGACAAAATCTGATGTCAAGCTTTGAGAAAGTTGGCGATGGTTTCTCACTTGACTTAACGCTAGATGAAGCAAACATACTTGTTAATTTAGTTGAGCAGCTTTTAGAACTTCTTGGTGAAGGAGATTTCTTCCATCATTATGATTCAAGTGATCCACTTGCTCAGTTACTCGCTATGCCATCGGAGATAGTTACACCAGATGATCCAGTTTTACTGCGGTTGTTACCAAATGCATATGCCGACCCGGAAGCTGCCTCTGATTTTCGTCGCTATACCGAACCACAACTGCGTGGAGCTAAACAGAAGAATCTACGGTTAGTGCGCGAAGAGTTAACTATTTTGGTCGATGAGAACCATGGTGGAGTCATTGAAGAATTAAATTCAGATGTTTGGCTTAAAGCGCTAAACGATCTACGAATTGCCCTTTCAGTTCGCTTAGAAATTGATGAAACTAGCTTTGATAAATTTGAAATGCTGCCTGATGAAGATCCACAGAAGCCGGTTTATGCTGTTTACTTCTGGTTAGGTTGGTTGCAGGAGAATTTGTTAGGGTTACTCCTATGACTCTTCGTATTACCACCGCACATGTCGAGGCGATTCTTGAGCAATCTCGCGCCGAATATCCTGATGAATGTTGTGGCGTAATTCTTGGTCCCGAGGGCAGTGATAGCGCGCAAGTACTTAAACCAATGGTTAATGCGGCACACTCACCAACTTTCTATGAATTTGATTCCAAGGATTTATTGGCGCTCTACCGTGAAGTTGACGATAACTCACAGGAAATAGTTGTGGTTTATCACTCGCATACCGAGACCGAGGCTTATCCATCTCGCACTGATATTTCCTATGCATCGGAACCTGGCGCGCACTATGTTCTAGTTTCTACCCGCAAAGAGATTGCACCTGAGAATGAATTCCGCTCATATCGAATTATTGATGGTGTTGTAACCGAAGAAGATGTTGAAATAGTTACTCGGATTGGCGATTAAGCCGAGCTTCAAGGATACTTATCCCTATGTCAGCGCCAATAATTGAAGTTCGAATCCCAACAATTCTTCGTCCATATACCAATAGCGAGAAGGTTGTTTCGGCTGAAGCCACAAATTTGGCAGAGCTAATTTCAACTTTGGATAGCAAATTTACTGGGCTTGGCGAACGTTTGCTTGAGAATGGCGAACTACGTCGTTTTATAAATATTTATATTAATGATGAAGATGTTCGATTTATGGGTTCACTTGCTGCAACGCTTAAAGCTGGTGATTCAGTAACAATATTGCCCGCCGTAGCTGGTGGTTGCTAGTGACAAGATACGAATCTCTCGAAGCATCACTTGGCCACACTCCTTTAATTGGATTACCAAAACTTTCGCCAAAAACGCAACCAGGTAAGCCACTCGTTCGACTTTGGGCAAAGCTAGAAGATCGCAATCCAACCGGATCAATTAAAGATCGCACAGCAATTGCGATGATTGATGACGCTGAAAAAACCGGAAAATTAAAACCGGGTGCAACGATTCTGGAACCAACAAGTGGGAATACTGGAATATCTCTAGCTATGGTTGCAAAAGTTCGTGGCTATAAGTTGATCTGTGTTATGCCGGAAAATACAAGTATCGAACGCACTCAGATTCTTGAGATGTGGGGCGCAAAAATTATTTATTCACCATCTGCTGGTGGTTCAAATGAAGCAGTTCGAGTAGCGAAAGAACTTGCAGCACAGAATCCAGATTGGGTCTTTCTATATCAATATGGAAATCCAGCTAACACTCTCGCTCATTACACAACTACTGGTCCGGAAATTTTTGAAGATTTGCCAACAATTACCCACTTTGTAGCGGGCCTTGGAACAACTGGAACGCTTATGGGCGCTGGAAAATACTTGCGTGAGAAGAATCCTGATATTTTAATTATCGCAGCCGAGCCTAGATATGGTGAAGTGGTATATGGACTGCGAAATCTTGATGCTGGTTTTGTTCCCGAACTTTATGATGAATCAGTGATAACTCGCAGATTTTCAGTTGGTGCCGAAGATTCAGTTCGCCGGGTAAAACAATTACTCGAAGTTGAAGGAATATTTGCGGGAATTTCTACAGGTGCAATTCTGCATGCAGCCCTCGGATTAGCCAAGGAGAGTGTGGATGCTGGGGTTGGTGCAGATATCGCTCTTATTGTGTGTGATGCGGGCTGGAAGTATTTATCAACTGGTATCTATGGAAAAGATGGAGATTCAGAAGTTTTAGATGGCCAGCTTTGGGCTTAACTCTTTCCTAAAGGTAGGCTTGGCTATATGTCGGCCGCAAATTTATCTAAGAATTCGCCAATCGGTATTTTCGATTCAGGCGTTGGTGGCCTAACTGTTGCGAGATCGATTATCGATCAACTGCCCGGAGAATCAATTCTTTATGTCGGTGATACTGCGCGCGGTCCTTATGGTCCAAGACCACTTGCCGAAGTTCGAACTTTTGCACTAGAAATTCTTGATCAATTAGTTGAAGCTGGTGTTAAAGCGATTGTTATTGCTTGCAATACTGCGAGTGCGGCGATGTTGCGGGATGCCCGCGAAAGATATTCGGTTCCAGTAATTGAGGTTATTCAACCTGCTGCTCGTAGAGCGGTTTCTGCAACTCGAAGTGGTCAAATCGGAGTTATTGGGACAAATGCAACAATTGACTCAGGTGCTTATCTGGATTCATTTGCTGCAGCACCGCAGTTGGAAATAACTTCGGTCGCCTGCCCACTTTTTGTGGAATATGTTGAACGCGGTGAAACATCTGGTGCAGCGATTACTAAAATTGCGACAGATTACTTAAAACCTCTTGTCGATAAGAATATTGACACCTTAGTTCTAGGTTGCACACATTATCCACTGCTAACTGGTGTTATCTCATATGTCATGGGAAATGAAGTAACTCTCGTTTCAAGTGCCGAGGAGACTGCAAAAGATCTTTATCGAGTCCTAGTTGAAAGTGATATGTTAAATACATCTGGAATACCAACACATAAATTTGTATCAACTGGGGAGAGTGAAATGTTTAGCAAACTTGCCAGACGCTTTCTTGGTCCAGAAGTAACAAAAGTCGAATCGAGGATTTAAATGTCAGCTGAAAACTTGCAGAGCGGTTCGAGAATTGACGGTAGAAATCCTGGAGATTTGCGTCAAATTAAATTTACTCGCAATTGGTTAAACAATGCCGAAGGATCCGTTCTGGTTGAATTCGGAAACACTCGCGTTCTCTGTGTTGCCTCATTTACCCCAGGCGTTCCACGTTGGTTAGTCGGTAAGGGTGGTGGTTGGGTGACGAGTGAGTATGCGATGTTGCCACGCGCTACACACACTAGATCAGATCGCGAAAGCGTTAAAGGAAAATTAGGCGGACGAACTCAAGAGATTTCCCGTCTTGTTGGTCGCTCACTTCGCGCAGTTGTTGATACTGCAGCGCTCGGTGAAAATACAATTGTGATCGACTGTGATGTTCTGCAAGCTGATGGTGGCACTAGAACTGCAGCAATTACAGGTGCATATGTCGCACTGCAAGATGCAATCACTTGGGCAAAAGGGAAGGGTCATATTCCTGCTTCCCGCAATCCAATTATTCAAGGCGTATCTGCAGTAAGTGTAGGAATTATCGGTGGCGTACCGATGCTAGACCTCTGTTACGAGGAAGATGTAACAGCTGATACCGATATGAATATTGTCTGCACCGCAGATGGAAACTTCGTTGAAGTTCAGGGAACTGCCGAGGGAAAACCATTTGATCGTGCCTTGCTAAACAACCTACTTGACCTTGGTGTTTCTGGTTGTAATCAACTTTCTAAGTTACAACAGAGCGCTCTCGTATAAGAATGAATTAAATAGTGCGCCAAATTGTTTTAGCGACGCAGAACAAAGGCAAGATTGCCGAGTTTGAAAGGTTGCTTGCAGAGTTTGCAGAAGATATTGAAGTCCTTGGGCTTAAAGATTTTCCTGATATGCCAGATATTGCCGAAACTGGAGAATCATTTACCGAGAATGCACTTTTAAAGGCTCGCGGTGTTTGTGACTTCACTGGGCTTCCAGCCCTTGCTGATGACAGTGGACTGTGTATTGATTTCTTAAATGGTGATCCCGGAATTTATTCTGCGAGATGGTCAGGTGTTCACGGTGATGATTTGGCAAACATTCAACGAGTTTTATTGCAATTGGATGGCGTTTTAGATCAAGCACGAAGCGCTCATTTCGTTTGTGAGGTTGCATTGGTTTTCCCATCAACTCATCGATCTGCAGATAGCGAGGTGATAGAACGTGGAAAACTTGAGGGAATTATCACCCTCGCCCCACGTGGTTCCGCTGGTTTTGGCTATGACCCAATATTTCAACCTGCGGGCCAAGAGTTAACTTTGGGTGAATTCGCGCACGGCGAGAAAGACAAGATCAGTCATCGTGGAATTGCACTTAGAGCCATGGCACCACGAATAGGCGTTTTACTCTAGCTTTTCTTGGTTTTGCAGAGCCCTGAGGTATCCTTTCGCTATTGAGTTTTCAATCTAACTTTCAATCACAAACCAAGGAGTACTACCGTGGCAGTTAAGAAAACCGCAAAGAAGACAGCAAAGAAAACTTCTGCAAAGAAGTCAGCAAAGAAGTCAGCTGCAAAGCGCGTTGTTAAGCGCGTTGTTAAGAAATCTGCTGTTAAGAAGACAGCGAAGAGGGCTGTTAAGAAGACAGCGAAGAGGGCTGTTAAGAAATCGTCGAAGAAATCTGCGAAGCGCTCTTCTTCTACATTTGTAGTCCCAACAGTTCCAGCCTCAACAATTCGTTCTAACTTTCAGAGCTCTTCTGTGACGAATCGCCCAGCAAGAACTCCTGGTGCAAGCGTTCCAGCTTCAGTTACAACAAATAGCTCTTCCTCAAAGCGCGTGGTAACTGCTGTCGTAATTGCAGTGGTATTAATTGCACTTTTAGTTGTTTCACGCAATGGTTCAACAACAACCGAGAGCGCTGCACCTGAAGCAACTACTTCAGCCGAAGCATCTCAAGGAAGTATGGCTGAAGAGTCTGCAGAACCAACTACTGAGGCATCTGCCGAAGCGTCTGAAGCTGCAACAGTTGTTGATGGTGGCGGAAGCGAACCAGTAGGAATCGTTGCGCAATACACAGCAACAGGCGCAACAATCTTTTGGAAGGCTCCAGCGGATGGAACAACAGCCGCAAACTACAACGTTGAAATCCGATCAAATGGTGGAAGCTGGAAATTAATTTCAACAGTCCCAGCAACTCAATTCTCCTTGGACATTACAAAGGGAGATACAGCAGGTTGGTGCTCATTTAGAGTTTCAACTGTTCTTGAAGATGGAACTGTAGTTGGCGGAAAAGTTTTCGGACTTCCAGGCCAATACGCTTAAAGATTTAATTTACGTTTAACGCATCAAGAATAGATGCAACGTAAACATCACTACCAGCTTCAATTAAGTGGACACCATCCGGAGCGAAAAACTCCGGGTGGTTTTCTGCTATCTGGGCCCAATCAACAAGCGTTGCATTGGAATACTTAGAAACAACTTCACTAATAATCTTATTATTACCATCTCGCCAAGTTCTTGGTACTGAAGTATTAACCACAATGATTTTTGGTTGATCCTTCAGTAGCTCCATTAATTTGACCATATCCTCGCGAGATACCGAATTGTTGTTACCAACATTTAATACAACAGCCGAGGATGCCACCTTTGATTTATCCTCTTCAACCGCCGTAATTAACTCCTGAATCTGACGGCCAACTCGCGCATTTATTAGCGCAATATCTTTAGATAAAGCCAACTTATTACGGATGCCTAAAATTACTGAATCTCCCGTAACCCATAGACCAGTACTATTTTCAGAAATGACGGTCTGTGGCAATTCGAGTTCGGGCTTAACCTCAACGACAATTGATTGATCCCGCTGCCAAGCCACAGCAATTGAGCTCCCAGTCAATAGCATGGTGAAAGCGGATATTGCAGCGATGAAAATTCGTTGACGCTTTTGCATAACTTTTGTGCGGTATTTAATTCCTCTAAACCAATTTTGAACTAAACCTCTTCGGATTGGAATCTCTATTGCCCGAAGTGAGATGTCTGCGAGTATGAATACGAGTAGAACTCTTGCAACATTTAGTGCAAATAGCGAACCAGTTAAATCGGCACCTGGTCTTGTAACTTGAAATACAACCCAGTGCCACAGATAAATTCCATATGATCTCTGGCCAATCCAGAGCAGGAATCTTGCGCTTAATATCGGCGAGAAACGCGATGCTGGATGAACGATAGAAATAAGGGTTGCACAACCAAATAAGCCGGCTAGTGGAAATGCAATTTGATATAACGTCGCATTTGTTTCATCAATAAATAAGAAGATGCAGAGCAAGCCAACAAACCCAACGACGCCAATTCCATCAATAAAGTCTTGGGCCCTTTGTGAAATATTTGGTGTTAAGTTTCTCGGAATCCAACTAACTGCGAGTGCCGAACCCAAAAACAAGCCAAGGCTGTGAGTATCAGTACCGAAATAGATATGGCTGATTCGGCCAGCTGTTGCGTTATCGGCTTGCAGCGAGAAGAGAAATAGCGCGGTACCAGAGAACGTTGCAATCAAAAGCGCAGCTCTTCGAACTACCTGTTTTCCAAATCTGCGCCAGATAAAGAGTAGAAGAATGGGCCAGATTAAATAAAATTGGAATTCAACTGCCAAAGACCAGGTATGTTGAAGTAGAGGTGGTCGACCAATCGCTTGGAAATAATCCTGATGTAGCGCAACTAGGTGCCAATTATTTGTACCAGAAAGCACAAAGGGGACATCGCTTATAAATCTACGAACAGAATCCGGAGCAAAAAGCGCCATTGCGAGCGAAGTAACTATTAATAGGACCAGCAACCCTGGAAGCAATCTACGGATCCGCGCCGCATAGAATTCTTTAATATCAAGACCATTAGCGCTCTCGATTGAATCCAAAATTAACCTTGTTATTACATACCCAGAGATAACAAAAAATAGATCTACGCCTAGAAACCCGCCAGGAATCCAATCAATACCTAAGTGATAAAGAACTACCGCAGTGACAGCAACGGCGCGCAAGCCATCGATTGATGGAATATGTGTTGTAGAAAAATTAGAAAAAGATGCCCGCTGCAAAGTAGTTACTTACGTTTTTTGGTTGTGCTCTTCTTTGCCGCTTTTTTTACTGGCTTCTTAACGGCTTTCTTTACGGCTTTCTTAACTATGTTCACCACTGGAACTGTTTGCGTAACGCTAGTGGCCTTAGAACCTTGACGAACAAATGACTTCTCAACGGGGCGATTATTCTCATCAATATTGGCATCGATGTCACCTTGTAGTGAAGCTAATCGTTCAAAGGCTTGCTTTAAACGGGCGCGAGTTTCGCCAATCGCATGTTCAGCGGCCGACAGAGATTGAGTTTGTAGGCGATATAACCGTTCTGATTCAGAGATTGCGCTCGTTAGCCATGATCTAAATTCACTAATTTCACCAGTAGCTTCACTAATTATTTTTTCAGCTTCACGTTTTGCTGCAGTCCCAAGTGAATTTGCTTCACGCTTACTTTCAGTTAGAAGATGTTCAGCTTGTCGCACAGCTTTATCGCGTAGCTCCAAAGCATCAGACTCTGCAGCTTCTAGATATTTACGACCTCGAGATTCGGCTCCGGCCAATATTGATTTGGCTTTTGATTCTGATGAATCTAAACGTTCTTTGGTAATTCTTGCTGCTTCAGCAACAGTCTGCTCAGCAGATGCAAGGGCGCGTGATTCACGTTGTTGTGCAGTCTTAATTAAACTCATCGCTGTTTCACCAGCAAGAATTTCAAACTCTTCTTTACTCAAGCTTGTGATATCTCGCCGTGAGCGTAGATCGGCTAGTTGAGTTTCTAATTGGCGAATTCGTTCAACTGCATTCTCAGTTGGGGCCGCAACAGCTTCTTCTTTAAAGCCGACCCATGAACGGAATTTCTTCTCAGCCATTTTGACTCCTCATGTCCCTTAAGCAATTTCGTAAGGTGATTAGCCTATAACAGGGTATGGGGTGAGTGCCATAAGTGATTTCCCATTCCCAAACACCAGCCGTGCGCTTAGAATTGCGCAATGAGCGATTCAATAAAGAATTCACGCGAAATCTTGGCCAAGTTCATCAGTAATGGCGAGGATTTCATTTCAACCGCGAGAGCTATCGGGGAAGCTGATTTAGCCAAAACACCGATTGCTGGTGAATGGTCAGCAGCATTTATTCTGCATCATATGTGTGATGGTGATTTACATTTCGCAACTAGGTATTTAAATAATTTAGCTGAAGATAACCCTGAGATATCTCCTTTTAATGAGGAGATTTATCCAGATCGAATTAATTATGCAAAGCGCGATCCATTAGCATCGCTTGCTGCTATCGAAGGAATTTTTCAAGCGGTTAAGAATATTCTTACGATAGTTCCCGAAAGTGACTGGCTACGAGCCTCAGTTCATGCCGAGCGTGGAGTTATAACTCTTGCTCATATGGTTTCAATTTCTGCTGGCCATAGTAAGTCCCATGCGAATCAATTAAGGACAGTCATCGCGGCGCTTTAACAGATATAAATAAATACTGGTGCGGGAGGCGGGACTTGAACCCGCACGTCCGAAGACACAAGTTCCTAAGACTTGCGTGTCTGCCATTTCACCACTCCCGCTGGAGAGATGAGAGAAGATTAAGGTAACTTAGGCAAAACCACCAAACTGAGATTAAATTAGGGCAGGTAAGAACAGCCTCATTCAATTAATTAGGAGCCGAAATGTCATTAACACCAACCCCAGCAGATAAGTTCACATTTGGTCTATGGACTGTCGGTTGGCAAGCGCGTGATCCATTCGGTGATGCAACTCGTGCGCCATTAGATCCAGTTAGAAGCGTTACAGAGTTAGCGCAACGCGGTGCTTACGGTGTGACATTTCATGATGATGATTTAATTCCATTTGGTTCAAATGATTCTGATCGCAACGCACACATTGCGCGCTTTAAAAAAGCACTTGCAGAAACCGGAATGAAAGTTCCGATGGCAACAACAAATCTATTTACTCACCCGATATTTAAAGATGGTGCGCTGACTGCTAACGAACGCGATATTCGTCGCTTCGCAATTTCAAAGGTAATGCGCAATATTGATTTAGCAGCAGAACTCGGTGCTGAAATTTATGTTTGTTGGGGAGGTCGCGAAGGCGCCGAATCTGATGCAGCAAAAGATGGCTATGTAGCGCTCGAGCGTTACCGAGAAGGTTTTAATATTCTTGGCCAATATGTAATCGACAAGGGTTACAACATTAAGTTTGCAATCGAACCAAAGCCCAATGAACCACGTGGTGATATCTTCTTGCCAACTATTGGACATGCACTTGCATTTATTAATTCTCTTGAACATCCAGAGATGGTTGGCGTTAACCCAGAAGTTGGCCACGAACAAATGGCAAACCTCAACTTTGTTCATGGAATTGCACAAGCCTTATTCCATAAGAAGTTATTCCATATTGATTTAAATGGTCAGCACGGTCCAAAGTTCGATCAAGACTTGGTATTTGGACATGGTGATTTAAAATCAGCCTTCTTCTTGGTAGATCTTCTAGAGCGCTACAAATATGCAGGGCCAAAGCACTTTGATTACAAGCCAGGTCGTACTGAAGATGATCGTGGCGTCTGGGTTTCTGCAACTTCGAATATGCGCACCTACCTTGCACTTAAAGAACGCGCTTTGGCATTTCGCGCAGATCCCCGCGTTAAAGCGGCGATGGAAGAATCACGAATCAATGAACTCGAAGTTCCAACACTTGCCAAGGGCGAAAGTTGGAAGGATTTAACTTCAGTCAACGTTGATGTTGATGGTTTGGCTGCTCGTGGATATCAATACGAGACCATCGACCAATTAGCTATCGAACACTTGATGGGCCTTTAAACTCACTTAAACCTGTAAACTTCGCTAGATGAGCGCCGCGCAAAGCAACCTGAGCATTCAGGATGAAATAAGCGCGGCAATTCTCCAAGTTCTACGTGATGCGAGCTCACAATTAAATTGCGAAATACCAACTTCACTCACCTTGGATCGCCCTAAAAATCGCGACCATGGGGATTATGCAACCTCAATTGCACTTGCCTTAGCTAAAGCATCTGGCTTAGCACCGCGCAAAATTGCGGAAATTATCGAAGCCGGTTTGAAGGTGCGCGATGATATTGCTACAGTTGAAATTGCTGGTCCTGGATTTGTAAATATAACTCTGGCGAAGAGTAGCCAAGGTGGCGTAATCGCAAATATTCTTTCGGCCGGTAAAACTTTCGGGCATGGAAATAAATTAAGTGGCACTGCAATTAATCTCGAATTTATTAGTGCAAACCCAACGGGTCCACTACATCTTGGGCACACTAGATGGGCTGCTGTGGGAGATGCACTCGGTCGCGTCTTGTCGGCTGCAGGCGCAAAAGTAACTCGCGAGTTTTATATAAATGATCGTGGCGTTCAGATGGATAAATTCGGAGCATCACTTCAAGCCGCGGCACTTGGTCAACCCCGACCAGAAGATGGTTATCACGGCGCATATATTGATGACTTAGCGGTTGAGATAGTTTCGATAAATCCGGATATTTTAAAGTTGACCGGTGAAGAACAAACTTTTGCCTTCCGTGATTTAGGTTATCGACTTCAACTTGCCCAGCAACAAGGAGTATTAGAAAGATTTGGAACCCACTTCGAAGTATGGTTTTCAGAGAAGAGTTTGTACGACAATAATTTCTTTGCCCATTGCCAAGAAGTCTTAAAAGCCAAGGGCCATGTCTTTGAACTTGATGGTGCAATTTGGTTGCGCACAACAGATTTCGGCGATGACAAAGATCGCGTAATGGTTAAATCCGATGGCTCAATGGCTTACTTCGCATCAGATTCGGCTTATTACATCTCTAAGCGCGAACGCGGGTTTGATGTTTGTATCTATATGTTGGGTGCGGATCACCATGGATATACCGGCCGATTGAAAGCGCTTGCCGCATGTAATGGCGATGATCCCGAATACAACGTTGATGTATTAATTGGTCAGATGGTGAAAATTATGGAGGGTGGAGAAGAGGTAAAACTCTCTAAGCGCGCCGGCACAATAATTACACTTGAAGAACTTGTTGAAAAAGTTGGTGTCGATGCTGCTAGATATACCTTGATTCGATATCCAGTAGATACGCCAATGGTTATGGATGTTGACATACTTCGCAGCAGAACAAATGAGAATCCGGTTTATTACGTGCAATATGCGCACGCTCGAATATGTGGCGTTCTTCGAAATGCCGCAGATATCGGGATTAAATATGGCGCTGACTTAATTCATCCAGAGTTGCTCGTGCACGAACGTGAACGTGAACTTATTGGCGCTCTTGGTGAGTTTCCAAGAACCGTTGCTGGTGCAGCCGAACTTCGCGAACCACATCGTGTTGCGAGATATGTTGAAGAACTTGCCGGTGTTTACCATCGCTTCTACTCTGACTGTCGGGTACTGCCGTTGGGAGATGAAACTCCAAGCGAGCTTCATAGCGCCCGCGCTACCTTATGTTCTGCAACCGCACAGGTGATTGCAAATGGCCTTGAACTACTCGGTGTTAGCGCACCAGAAAAGATGTAAGTGATGAACTTCTTATCTGATGTCTTTTCAATTAATTCTGCAGTGGTGGCAGGGGAGTTAGTTATTGGTGGCTGCAAATCAACTTCGCTTGCTAAAGAATTTGGGACTCCACTCTTTGTAATTGATGAGGGTGATTTTAAATCTCGTATAAATGGTTGGAAGAACGCACTCGATAAGAATTTCGGGTCAAGTGCTGGACAAGTTTATTACGCCTCTAAATCTTTTCTCTCAGTCGAAGTTGCAAAGTGGATTAGCGATGCTGGGATTGGAATAGATGTTTGTACTGGCGGTGAACTAGCAGTTGCGTTGGCTGCTAAATTTCCAGCAGATCGCATTGAAGTTCACGGTAATAATAAATCAGAGGCTGAGATTGCAAAGGCGATAAGCGTTGGTGTTGCAAAGATAGTCATTGATTCAATGCAGGAAATTGAACGAGTTAATCGCTTAGCAAAAGCTTCTGGCAAGGTTCAGAAAGTCCTTCTGCGAATTACTCCGGGAGTAGAAGCTCATACTCATGAAGCAATCTCAACGGCACATGAAGATGTGAAATTTGGATTCTCAATCGCCAGTGGCTCTGCTTGGAAAGCGATTTCCGAAGTCGAAGCCGCGGCCAACCTCTCACTCGAAGGCTTGCACTGCCATATTGGTTCGCAAATCTTCGAAAACGAGGGATTCATTCTCGCAACGTCGCGCTTAATTGAACTTGCCGCTAAGTTTCGCGACCAATTTAAACGTGAACTTTCCGAACTAGATGTTGGCGGTGGATATGGAATCGCCTATGTTGACGGTGAGATAACTTTCGATCCAGATGAGGCGATGTCTGCACTTGCGGATTTAGTTAAGAGCCAATGCGCAAAACATTCGATAAACGTTCCAATGATTTCAATTGAACCCGGCCGTGCTATTTCTGGTCCAACAACCACAACACTTTATGAAGTTGGTACAACTAAAGATGTAGTGCTTGATGGTGGAAAGACCCGTCGATATATCGCCGTTGATGGTGGCATGAGCGATAACGTAAGGCCCGCACTTTATGGCGCAGAATATTCCGCCATTCTTGCCAATCGCACATCAACAATTGCGCCAGTGGATTCCAGGCTTGTAGGAAAGCATTGTGAATCGGGCGACATAATTATTCGGGAGATTGGACTACCTGCGGATATAGCTCCTGGGGATTTAATCGCTATTCCGGCAACCGGGGCATACGGCCGAAGTATGGCTAGCAATTACAACCATATGTTGAAGCCAGCTGTTATTGCTGTTGCAAATGGGAGTGCCCGTGTAATTTTGCGCCGTGAAATTGAGGCTGATTTGTTGGCTCTTGATGTAGTCGAGGCGCCACGAACTATTAATTAGGAAAGTTGACTTAAATAGCGTTCGGCTTGAGCAAAAAATAGGAGAGAATAGCCTAATGAATTCGCAGAAAACTCTTCGTGTCGGCATGCTCGGCTGCGGCGTTGTTGGCAGCGAAGTCGCACGCTTAATAGTTGCAAACCAATCTGACCTGACTGCACGATCCGGTGCCAAATTAGAGCTTGTGAAAATCGGAGTTCGTAATTTAACAAGGCCAAGCATTGCCAAAGAGTTGCTGACAACTGATCTTGAATCAATTGTTAAAGATACAAATATTGATTTAATCATCGAAGTTATTGGCGGCATTGAACCTGCCAAATCGCTAATCCTAGAAGCGCTTAAAAACGGTAAGTCAGTTGTAACAGCGAATAAAGCGCTGCTTGCAAAACATGGCGGTGAACTTTTTACTGCCGCAGATAAGAGCGGTGTAGATCTTTATTACGAGGCCTCGGTTGCTGGCGCAATTCCAATTTTGCGCCCACTTCGCGAATCACTTGTTGGCGATCATGTGCAACGAGTAATGGGAATTGTTAATGGAACAACTAACTTTATTCTGACCAAAATGGATGAATCAGGCGCGGCATTTGCCGATGCACTTGCGGAAGCACAAGCCCTAGGTTTTGCTGAAGCGGATCCAACTGCTGATGTTGAAGGATTTGATGCTGCAGCAAAGGCGGCAATCTTGGCTGGCCTCGCTTTTCACTCTCGCGTGACAGATGCTGATGTATTTCGCGAGGGAATCACAAACATTACTGACACTGATGTCGCGGTTGCAAAGTCGTTAAATTTAGTAGTTAAATTATTAGCAATCGCTGAATTAACTAGTGATGGAAAAATAAGTGTCCGCGTTCATCCAACTCTGATTTCTCGTAGCCATCCACTAGCCGCTGTTCGAGAAGCCTTCAATGCAGTTTTTGTTGAATCTGAATCTGCTGGAGCAATGATGTTCTATGGTCGTGGCGCAGGTGGCGCACCAACTGCATCAGCAATCCTCGGAGACTTAGTAGCAGTTGCTAGACATCGCGTAAGTGGCGGTCTCGGTCCACGTGAAAGTGATTACGCAGATCTAGATATTGCCCCGATGGGATCAACTAAAACTCGCTATTTAATTCGCTTAGAGGTTGCTGATCTCCCAGGTGTACTTGCGGCTGTCGCGCAAACTTTCGCAAAACATGAGGTTTCAATTCAAACAGTTCGTCAGACTGGCCGTAATGATGCCGCAGAGTTAATTGTTATGACACATAAAGCCACTGATTCGGCACTTGCTGCAACAGTTGCTGAATTGCAGAGCCTTGGCGCAGTGAAAGATATTGCGAGTGTTATTCGAGTTGAGGGAATGGGCGCATGAGCATTTTTAAGAAAAAAGGCGCACATCAATGGCGTGGTGTGATTGAAGAATATCGCCATCGCTTACCGGTCTCTTCTAAGACTCCCGTAGTTTCACTTCTTGAAGGTGGGACTCCACTTGTATCGGCTTGTGTTCTATCTGCAATGTTAGATAACGATGTCTGGTTGAAAGTCGAAGGTGTAAATCCAACAGGATCTTTCAAGGATCGCGGAATGACAATGGCTATTTCGAAAGCGGCAGAAGATGGAGCAAAAGCGGTTATCTGTGCATCAACCGGAAATACCTCAGCCAGTGCTGCCGCTTATGCAACTAAGGCAGGAATGCGCCCCGTTGTTTTAGTTCCCGAAGGCAAGATTGCAATGGGAAAACTTGCCCAAGCAATTGCGCACGGAGCGACACTTCTTCAAGTTGATGGCAACTTCGATGATTGTTTGAATCTGGCACGCGAACTATCTGAGAAATACCCTGTCGCACTTGTTAATTCAGTAAATCCATATCGCATTGATGGTCAGAAGACTGCAAGTTTTGAAGTCGTAGATATGTTGGGAGATGCTCCTGATCTGCATGTGCTTCCAGTTGGAAATGCTGGAAATATCACTGCATATTGGATGGGCTACAACGAGTATTTCAAAGATGGAATCGCGAAACAGCTGCCACAGATGTGGGGCTTTCAGGCAGCAGGCGCGGCGCCAATTGTTCTCGGTGAGGTAGTTAAGAATCCAGACACAATTGCAACTGCAATTCGGATTGGAAATCCAGCATCGTGGCAACAAGCTGTTGAAGCGCGTGATTCATCCGGTGGATTGATTGATTCAGTAACTGATGAAGAGATTCTTGCTGCATACCGATTAGTCGCTGCTAAAGAAGGAATTTTTGTTGAACCTTCTAGCGCTGCGGGAATTGCCGGGCTAATCAAGAAACAGAGCCAAGGAAAGTTACCTAAAAATAAGCGAATTGTTATTACTGTTACAGGCAATGGCTTGAAAGATGTTGGCTGGATTTTAGATCATGCCGAAGCCCCAACTGTTATCCCAGTTGATGTTAAGCGAGCAGCAGAAGCGATTGGACTTGCATGATGTCATCAGCGAAGAGCCGTCTAACTTTTAAAGCCACTTTGGCGCAAGTAAGTGTGCCGGCGACAAGTGCAAATCTTGGGCCTGGCTTTGACACCCTTGCTCTGGCGCTCGATCTTCGTGATCGGTACGCCGCACAAGTTTTAGATGATGCAACATTCGATGTTGATGTATCGGGTGAAGGTAGCGCGGATGTTAAGAAAGATAAGAACAATTTAGTTATTAAGGCGATGTTGCACGGCTTCGAACATATGGGGCAGAAGCCAAAGGGAATCGCGTTGCGTCAATTAAATGTAATTCCTCATGGTCGTGGACTTGGATCTTCGGCTGCAGCAATTGTTGGCGGTTTGGCACTTGCTCGCGCATTGGTTCTTGGCGGCGATCAATTGATGACAACTGATCAAATGATTGCACTAGGAACAGAACTTGAAGGACATCCAGATAACATTGCTGCAGCCGTATTGGGATGTGCAACAATTGCCTGGACTGAAAATAACGTGGGCCGTGGAGTTAGCATCAAAGTTAATCCAAAGATTAAGGCTCTACTATTTATTCCAGAAAGCCATCTTGCAACGGCAAAAGCCCGTAAATTATTACCAGCGACAATCCCACATCAAGATGCAGTACTAAATGCCTCAAGAGCAGCGTTATTGGTTCATGCGATTGAATTCCGTCCAGATTTATTGCTTGAAGCAACTGAAGATTTGTTGCACCAAAATTACCGAGCTGAAGCGATGCCAAAATCAATGGCACTTGTAACTAAACTTCGCGCCGCTGGCGTTCCCGCAATGATCTCTGGAGCAGGACCATCTGTTCTCGTGCTTCATACTCTCGATGACCTTGAGGTAGAAGCAGTTATTAAGGTTGGAGCTGGCTCATTTACCGCTCAAAAATTGGGCATTTCAACCCACGGAGCCGAGTAGCCAGATTTTTTGCCCAAGAGCGGTGGCATATGCTAAGTTTTCCCTTATCTGGTAGCCGAGAAATCGTCGGTAGGTAAATCTGGGTAATCCAAATATTCAACAAATTCGCTAAATTAAAACTCTTTCGTTTAGCGCAAACATAGAAATGAAAAAATAAAAAATATATGGCAACTACAAAAGCTAGCGCAAAAGAATCTGGCGAACTTTCAGCAATGCTCCTTCCTGAGCTTAAGAAAGTTGCGGGCCAACTAGGCATCGAAGATGCCACATCAATGAAGAAACCTGACTTGGTTCAGGCAATTGGTGATCTGCAAGCAGCAAATCGTGATGCTGCAAAGGCAGAACGCGAGGCACGTCGCGCAGAACGCGATGCCCGTCGTAAAGGCGGAAATAAGAATTCAAATAATAATTCAAATAACAACAGCAGTAGCAATAATCAGAACGAAGCAGATGATGGCGAGAACCAAGGTTCTAACCCAAATGATGCATCTGATGCTGATGTAAATAAGAAGGAATGGACCGGCGCCGGGAATAACAATCGCAATGATCGCAATGATCGCCACAACAATCGCCGTGACCGCGGAGATCGGGGCGACCGCAATAACCGATTCCGTGATCGTGGAAATCGTGAAGAGCGCGAAATCGTTATCTCTGAAGATGACATTCTGCTTCCAGTCGGTGGCCTCTTAGATATTCTCGAAAATTATGCATTCATTCGTACAGGTGGCTATTTAGCGAGCCCAAATGATGTTTATGTTTCATTGCAGCAAGTTCGTCGTTACGGACTTCGTAAGGGCGATGTCATTACAGGTTCCGTTCGCCAACCTCATGAGGGCGAGCGCAAAGAGAAGTTCAACGCACTTGTGCGAGTAGAAACTGTTAACGGCGCAGATCCCGAGAGTTCAAAAGAGCGCGTTGAATTTTCAAAGTTAGTTCCGCTATATCCGCAGGAACGTCTGCGTTTAGAAACAGAACCAAACATTTTAACTACCCGAGTTATTGATCTAATTTCTCCCATTGGTAAGGGCCAACGCGGACTTATTGTTTCGCCGCCAAAGGCTGGAAAGACCATGGTTCTTCAAGCTATTGCGAATGCAATCACAACTAATAATCCAGAGTGTCACTTAATGGTTGTTCTAGTTGATGAGCGCCCAGAAGAAGTTACTGATATGCAGCGTTCAATTAAGGGTGAAGTTATTGCTTCAACTTTCGATCGCCCTGCGGATGATCACACTTCTGTTGCTGAACTTGCAATCGAGCGTGCAAAGCGTTTAGTTGAACTTGGTCATGATGTAGTTGTACTTCTCGATTCAATCACTCGACTTGGCCGCGCCTACAACATCGCTGCTCCAGCATCAGGACGTATCCTGTCCGGTGGTGTGGATTCCGCAGCGCTTTATCCACCTAAGAAATTCTTCGGAGCAGCACGTAACGTTGAAAACGGTGGTTCACTAACTATTCTTGCAACGGCCTTGATTGATACTGGATCGAAGATGGATGAAGTTATCTTTGAAGAGTTCAAGGGAACTGGAAATATGGAACTTATCTTGAACCGTAAATTCGCAGATAAGCGCATCTTCCCAGCTGTTGATGTTGTCGCATCTGGAACTCGTAAGGAAGAAATCCTTATGGGAACTGAGGAGTTAAATATTGTTTGGCGCCTGCGTCGTGTGCTGCACGCACTCGAACCACAACAAGCGCTTGAACTACTTCTTGAAAAGATGAAGGGCACTAAATCGAATGTGGAGTTCTTGATGCAGATCCAGAAGACCACAACCTCTGAAGGTGGCACCTCAACCAACGGCAACTAAGGCCGAATTTCAGGCAATTTCAGAAAAGTGGCCCCATCGGGATATCCTTCAACCTCGTACTGGTTCACGGTTAATCGCCGATCCAGTCAAAACCTAGGAGATAAGAAATGAAGAACGAGATTCACCCAAATTATTTAGAGACCACAGTTACTTGCGGTTGCGGTGAAGTTTTCACAACCCGCAGCACAAAAGAATCAGGTTCAATCTACGTCGAAGTTTGTTCAGTTTGCCACCCGTTCTACACCGGCAAGCAACGTATTCTCGATACTGGTGGCCGCGTAGCTAAGTTCGAAAAGCGCTTCGGAGCATCAACAACTAACTAGCTTTCTTAAGAGACCGCAACGTTTTCACTTCGTGTGAGAGCGGGCGGTCTTTTTTATTTTATTAGTTATTTGAGTTCATTACTAAAAGGAATTTGGAGGAAGTAAAAATGGCAGCAGCTACACCGACTGATCGTTTCGCATCCGTCCATGCACTTTTAGCCGAATACGATGTTCTAGAAAGAGAAATGGCAGATCCTTCGATCCACTCGGATCAAGGTAAAGCTCGCCAACTTGGAAAACGTTACGCACATCTTGGTCCAGTAATTGCGGGATACCGCGCTTGGAAATCTGCAACTGAAGATTTAGCTGCAGGCAGAGAGATGGCGGCAGATGATGCAGATTTCGCCTCAGAAATTCCTGCGCTAGAAGCAAGATTACAAGAGACCGAAACTTCGTTAGAAGAGTTATTGTTACCGCGCGACCCTAATGATGATCGTGATGTTATTTTAGAAATCAAGGCTGGTGCTGGTGGCGATGAATCCGCGCTATTTGCTGGAGATTTACTACGTATGTATCAGAGATTTGCCGAGCGCCAAGGCTGGAAGACTGAAATTATTGATTACGCTGATTCTGAAATGGGCGGCTATAAAGAGATTTCAATGGCAGTTAAATCTAAAGGCGTCGCCGAACCAGGTAAGTCGCCATATGCAAAGCTAAAGTTTGAAGGCGGTGTGCATCGTGTGCAACGCGTTCCAGAAACTGAATCCCAAGGTCGAATTCATACATCTGCTGCCGGCGTTCTAATCCTTGCTGAAGCAGATGAAGTTGATATTGAAATCCGCCAACAAGATTTGCGTATCGATGTATTTCGCTCATCAGGTCCAGGCGGCCAATCAGTTAATACAACGGACTCTGCTGTTCGAATAACCCACATTCCTACTGGCGTTGTTGTCTCATGCCAGAACGAGAAATCACAGTTACAGAATAAAGATTCTGCAATGCGAATCTTGCGCGCAAGACTTCTGGCACATGCACAAGAGCAGGCTGATGCAGAGGCAATGGCGGCACGTAAATCCCAGGTCCGTACAGTTGATAGATCAGAACGAATTCGTACCTATAACTTCCCAGAGAATCGACTTAGTGATCACCGAGTTAACTTCAAATCTAATAATTTAGATGCGGTGTTAAATGGTGATCTTGATCCAGTTATTGAAGCGTTGTTAGAAGCAGATAAGACGGCGAAATTGGCATCAGGTGATCGTTAAAGATTTATTGAAGTTGGGTAAAGACCAACTTGCCACAAAGAATATCGAACCCGTCGAGGCCGAACTTCTATTGGCTCACTCACTTGGTGTTAACCGTATGGAACTTCATGGGCGGGTAATTGAATTAACCGATGAACAAGAAGTCGAAACTAAAGAGATTTATAACCAAGCGATCGCTGAACGGTTAACTGGGAAACCAACGCAATATATTATTGGTAGCGCACCATTTAGATATTTGGAATATGAAGTTGGCCCAGGTGTATTGATTCCGAGACCTGAAACTGAAAGTTTGGTAGATGAAGTTCTACATCAATTAAATACCTTTGCCGACCCAGTAAGTCTGGTTGATCTTGGTTCTGGTTCTGGCGCGATTGCTATCTCTATAGCTTCAGAAACTGCGGGGAAAAAAACTGTTCACGTAATCGCGGTAGAAAAATCGGAAGAAGCGATTACCTGGCTGGAACGAAATATTGCAAAGCACGATGTCAACGTTCGTGTTGTAAAGAGCGATGTAGTAACGGCACTTGAAGGAATTAAGTGCGATGTTGTTGTTGCAAATCCTCCTTACCTTCCCGATGGCGCACAGATTCCGCAGGAGTTAAATTTTGAACCGGTCGAAGCGTTATTCGGTGGCCCAGCCAATGGAATGGTCGCCCCAAAGATTTTTATTGAAGCCGCAGCAAGATTATTGAAGCCAGGCGGATTATTTGCTATTGAACATAACGAGCTTCAGGGGCCACTAATAGCCAAGGAACTTGCGGAGAATTTTGAGACAATCGCCCTACATAAAGATTTAACCGATCGTCCACGGTTTACAACAGCGCGCCGGAAAATCTAGAGAGGCATTACTCTTTACCAATGACTTCTTCCACATTTCAAGCCGTTAACCCGACTACCGGATTGGGCTTTGGTGATCAGATCACTGAGATGTCCGTATCAGATGTCTCAGGTTTAATTTCAAAAGCTGTTGCGACAAAGAGCGCATTTGCAGCCACAACTCCTATCGAGCGAGCCGCAGCACTTCGTGCAATTGGTGCAGAAATCGAATTGCGACGTGAAAAATTAATTGAAGTTGGAATGAGTGAGACCGCTCTTCCAAATGGTCGCTTAACTGGCGAACTTTCACGAACAGTTTTTCAATTAGAGCAATTTGCAAAGTTGGTTGAATCCGGTTCGCACTATCAAGCGATAATTGATCGCCCAAATGCAGAGTGGGTTCCAGCGCCCCGTCCCGATATTCGCAAGGCAAACCAAGCACTCGGTGTTGTTGGAATTTTTGCAGCAAGTAATTTTCCATTTGCATTCTCAGTTATTGGTGGCGACAGCGCTTCAGCACTTGCCGCAGGTTGTCCAGTAGTAGTTAAAGCGCATCCATCACATCCAAATACATGTCGAATTATGGGTGAGGCAGTTGTTGCCGGGCTAAAAAAAGTTGGAATATCAGGCGATACCTTCGCACTCGTTGAAGGAATCAATCCCGAAATTACACATTGGATTGCAAGCCATCCCGATGTCACTGCAATTGGATTTACTGGTTCTGGAAAAGTTGGAAAAATTCTGATGGACATCAGCGCAAAGCGCGAAGTTCCGATTCCGGTATATGCCGAAATGGGTTCGCTAAATCCAGTTTTCTTCTCACCTAAATCACTCGCTGAAAAAGCAGTGGACCTGGCTAAAGCCGCAATTGATTCTGCAACTCTTGGATCTGGTCAGTTCTGCACCAAGCCCGGAATCCTTATTGTTCCAACTGGTGCCGAAGGTGATGTCTTTATTGCTGAGATTGAAAGCTATCTAGCAACAATTGCAGTAGCGCCACTACTTAATAAGGGAATTGCTGATCGCTTTAGCGCCGCAATCTCTGGCCTTGCAAAGAGTTCATCGCTAAAAACCTTTGCTGGCAAGGCAACCGATGGTGGCTTTGGTGTAACGCCTACAGTCTTCGTCGTCGATTGGGCTGATGCTTTCAAGAATAGTGAGCTACTTGAAGAGCACTTCGGGCCAACTACAGTAATTATTCGTGCAGATTTTGCTAAGTTTCAAGATGTGGCCGGAAAACTTGAAGGACAGTTAACTGCAAGCTTGCATGTAACGGCGGGCGAAGATGTTGCAAAATTAGTTGAAGCACTCAGCCAACTAGCGGGCCGCGTAATTATGAATGGTTTCCCAACCGCAGTTGCTGTTACCGCAGCAATGCAACATGGTGGCCAATTCCCATCATCATCAAGTCACACAACTTCAGTCGGTCTAGATTCGGTTTATCGCTTCTTACGTCCAGTTGCTTTCCAGAACTTTATCGATGCTCTTCTTCCACCAGCTCTTCAGGAAGCAAATCCACTAGGAATAAGCCGGATCACAAATGGCTGATTTAACTAAGGCGCTTGCCGCCGCTACGACTGCAATCAATACTGAGATTGCCGCGCTAAATACCTTCGCCCAATCACTTGAATCAAATTTAAAACCCGCACTTGAAATCATTATTGAGTGCAAAGGGCGCGTAGTTGTTACCGGTCTTGGAAAATCAGGGTTAGTTGGCGCAAAAATTGCGGCAACCCTTGCAAGTACCGGAACTCCATCATTTTTCTTACATTCAGCCGATGCGCTCCACGGTGATTCAGGTGCACTTATGCCAGGTGATGTTCTAATCGCAATTTCAAACTCTGGTGAAACTGCCGAAGTAAATGCAATTGCAAATATGGCTAAGGGTTGGGGCAATCCAACAATTGCCATCACGAAAGATTCAAACTCGAGCCTTGCTAAGAACTGTGACGCAACAATCAATATCGCTTTTGAAAAGGAAGCCGATCCACTGAATTTGGCTCCAACAACTTCAACAACGCTAACAATTGCCGCCGGTGATGCAATCGCATCGGCGCTTATGGCGCATCGCGGATTTACCGCTTCAGATTTTGGGAAACGCCATCCAGGAGGAACGTTAGGCAAGGCAACAAATAAGTGACGTCTCAACAACCTCGCGTTACAATTTTTGGAAGTTTTATGATGGACCTTGTGGCTTACACGCCAAGACGACCAAAGAGTGGTGAAACTCTTCGCGGCGACAGCTTTGCAATCGCACTTGGTGGCAAGGGATTTAATCAAGCAATTGCAGCAGGTCGTGCAGGTGCACAAAGTGCGATGCTCGGCAATCTAGGGAGCGATGGCTTCGGCGATGATTTTATGAAAGCCTTCGGTGACGAGGGTGTTAATTCGGGTGACATTGAACGAAGCGCTGAACTCGGTACTGGAGTCGGTCACATCTCGGTGCAAACTTCAGATGGCGACAACTCAATTATCATAATTCCGCAGTCAAATGATTTAGGCGATGCTAATTACATTTCACGGCATGCAAAAACTATTATCGAATCCGATATTTTGCTTCTTCAATTAGAACTTCCAACTGATGGCAATTTGGCTGCGGCTAAATTAGCAAAAGAAAGCGGCGTCACAGTTGTATTAACTCCCGCACCAGTTGCTCCACTAATTGGCTGGGAAGGTTTAGTTGATCTTGTCGTTCCAAACGAGGGCGAAGCAGCAGCACTTACTGGTATCGAAAGCGATGTTGCAAAACAAGCGGCGGCACTTTCCAAGGCACTTGGTTGCAAATACGTTGTGATAACTCTTGGGCCCAAAGGCGCATTTGTAACTGATGGCGAAAGATCCGAAACAATTTCTGCCCCACAAGTAACTGCTATTGACACCATCGGAGCAGGAGACACCATGTGTGCAAATCTTGCGACCCGTCTTGCTGCGGGCGATGACATCTTTACCGCAACTCGGTTTGGCGTTTATGCTGCAACCTTGAAAGTAACTCAAAAAGGTTCGGCGATGGCATCTCCGACACCAAGCGAAGTTCTAAAATTTATCTCAGAGAACAACTAACTAAGGAGCAAAATGAAATACACCGGAATTATTAACCGCGATATCTCTGCAATGGTTGCACGTACCGGCCACTTTGATCGCATAGTTATTTCAGATGCTGGTTTCCCGGTTCCTGCTGGAGTTCCTTGTATCGATCTTTCGATGGGAGCTAATCTGCCGAAGGTTGTAGATGTATTGAAGATGCTTACTTTGGAACTTCCAATTGAACAATTCTGGTTTGCAAGTGAGATCCAACCAAGCGCCGATGGCCGCGCTAAAGAACTTTCAGCAATTATGACAAAGGCTGAATGTATTCCGCTGCCACATGCCGAGTTTAAGAAGCTTGCTTATGGCGCGGTCGGAGTTATTCGCACCGGCGATTACCTGGCATGGGGCAACGTAATGGTTGCATCAGGCGTGGCTTACTAAAATTATCAAGCCTTATAATTTTTGAAGTGGTTCGTTATTGAACCAATTCCATCAATTCCAGTCTTAACAACTTCGCCACCCTTTAGGTACTTTTCTGGCTTGAATCCCATACCAACGCCTTGTGGTGTTCCAGAGTTAATAATGTCGCCAGCATGAAGTTCCATAACTTGTGACAAGTACCAGACGCAATAATTAATATCAAAGATCATGTCACTTGTATTTGAATCTTGACGGGTCTCGCCATCAACTGTGCACCAAAGACGAAGATTCTGTGGGTTCTTTAATTCATCGGTTGTAACGATCCAAGGACCAACTGGATTAAATGTTGGGAATGACTTTCCCTTTACCCATTGACCTGAACGTTCAACTTGCCAGTAGCGCTCGGAAACATCTTGCGAAATTGTGTAGCCAAGAATGTAATCAGCTGCTTCTTCTGGTGACTTCAGATAGAGCGCACGCTTCTTAATAACGACACAGATTTCAACTTCGTAATCTGTCTTAACTGAATTTGGCGGGATGATTACATCATCGTTACCACCAATAACAGTGTCTGGTGCCTTCATGAAAATAATTGGTTCAACTGGTGGGGTAGCGCCAGTTTCAATCGCATGTTGCCTGTAGTTCAATCCAATACAGATTGCCTTTGTAGGACGTGCAACTGGGGAACCGAGACGATAATCAGAAATTTTTACTTTAGGGCGAGATGAGAGATCGAGCTTTGTCACCTTTTCTAGCGCACCATTTTCAAGTTCGACGCGATTCCAATCGGCAATCACATCATCAACAAATACCGCTTCATTATCATTTATAACTACAGCAGGTTTCTCTTTATTGAATTCTCCAAGGCGTGCAATGCGCATTTCGTCCCCTTTTTATTGAGATGTGTTGAGATGTTTTGAGTAATTGAAATTTAGTCCCTTAATTAAATATAACAAAATGGCCAAAATATGAGATGAAACGACTTGTAGGAGTTGTTGTGGTGGACTCAGAAGATGTCCGAGGAGTAGATTGCCCACATGAGCGAAGAGGTATTCAAGAGACGTAGCGAGAATTGGTTCAAGGCCGAAGGCAAGCATGGATATATCTATCGTGAGCGCTTCCGCAATATGGGATTCGGCTCTGAGGTATTTTCCGACAAGCCAGTAATTGGAATCGCAACAACTTGGTCTGAACTAAATCCTTGCAATGCTCACCTCGATCGCGTAGCCGAAGCGGTAAAGCGTGGAGTCTGGGAGGCCGGTGGTTTTCCACTTGAGTTTCCAACAATGTCACTTGGGGAACCAGTTCAACGTCCAACAACAATGTTGTGGCGCAACCTGCTTGCAATGGAGACTGAAGAGTTAATTCGTTCTAATCCACTTGATGGTGTGGTTCTACTTGCTGGTTGCGATAAGACGCCACCAGGAATGTTGATGGGCGCCGCATCAGTTGATCTTCCAACTTTAATGATCACCGGTGGGCCAATGTTAAATGGTCGCTACAAAGGTGAAACTTTAGGTTCAGGAACCGCGGTTTGGAAATATTCTGAACAAATTCGCGCAGGTAAATTAAGTATCGAAGAATTCTTCGCAATGGAATCATGTTCTGCACGTTCTAATGGTTCTTGTATGACCATGGGAACTGCATCGACAATGGCATGCGTTACTGAAGCACTTGGAGTCCAACTTCCAGGCAGCGCTGCGATTCCTGCAGTAGATGCTCGTCGCTTCTCTACATCACAAGAAGCTGGCCGTCGAATTGTTCAAATGGTTTATGACGATCAAGTACTTTCCAAAATTTTAACTCGCGAAGCCTTTGAGAATGCAATCAAAGTTAATGCGGCAATCGGTGGCTCAACTAATGCCGTTGTTCACTTACTTGCGATTGCTGGACGTATCGGCGTAAAGCTTGAGTTAGATGACTTTGATTCACTTGCTCGTGAAGTTCCAGTACTTGTGAACCTAATGCCATCAGGTAAATATTTGATGGAAGAGTTCTTTGATGCCGGCGGACTTCCTGTAGTAATGAAGGAAATCGAAAGTATGTTGCACACTGATCAGATCACAGTGTCTGGCAAGACTGTAGGCGAAAATATTGCAACGGCAGAATCTTGGAATGCAGATGTCATCACGCCCCTATCAAAACCATTCCAAAAAGCTGGTTCTGGAATCGTCGTTCTAAAGGGATCACTTGCGCCAGATGGTTGTGTACTTAAAGTTTCAGCGGCAACCCCAGAACTCATGGTTCATACTGGCGCCGCACTTGTCTTCGAAGAGATTGAAGATTATTTAATCGCCTCTGAAGATATGAGCCTTCCTGTTACAAAAGATACAGTTTTAGTTTTGAAACATGCAGGTCCTCGTGGTTTCCCTGGTTTCCCTGAAGTTGGCAACATGCCAATCCCAAGAAAACTTCTAGAACAAGGAATCACTGACATGGTTCGTATCTCTGATGCACGAATGTCAGGAACAGCATATGGAACTGTTCTGCTTCACACATCCCCAGAAGCCGCAGTCGGTGGCCCACTTGCACTTGTTAAAACTGGCGACATGATTGAACTTAATGTGCCAAATCGTTCGATTAATTTACTTGTATCTGAAGAAGAGATGGCAAAGCGCAAAGCGGCTTGGGTTGCACCTGCCCCTAAGCACACGCGAGGTTGGTCGAAGCTTTATTACGAGACAGTGCAACAGGCACACCTTGGCGCAGATCTTGATTTCCTAAATGGCTCATCTGGAAGTGGAATTCCTCGCCATTCACATTAGCTCTTAAGTATGAATTAAAAGGGTTTTGCGAACTCGCAGTTCTCAGTCGCTTCAAGTTCAAGTAAACGATTCCACTTTGCGGTGCGTTCTGCGCCATGTGTTGAACCAACTTTAATTTGGGAAGCGCGCCATCCTGTTGCAAGATCTGCGAGCCAAGAATCTTCAGTCTCACCACTTCGGGCAGAAACAACGGTCTTAAAGTTATTTGCTTGGGCGGTAGTTAGAACTTTTTGGGTCGATGTAACCAAACCATTTTGATTGGCCTTGATAAGAATTGCATTTGCACTTTTCTCATCGATTCCACGTTGGAGTCGGCCCAAGTTCGTAGTAAATAAATCATCACCAAGGAGTTGAAGATTCTTTGGGGCGGTGGCCATAAATTGCTTCCAAGAGGCCCAATCATCTTCAGCAAATGGATCCTCGATAGAGAGAATTGGGTGATCCTTAACCATCTTAGAAATAAAGGCTACGAATTCCTCTTGGCTAAACTCTTTGTTAAGCGCAGTTAATTTATAGTTATTGCCATCAAAGAATTGAGTGGAGGCAACATCGATAGCAAGGCTTACTTGCTTGCCAGGCTCTAACCCAACTTCACTGATGCAATTGGTAAGAAATTCAAGGGCGTTATCTATGGTCGGAAATGCAATTCCAAGCCCACCTTCATCAGCAATTAAATGCGTAGTGGCACCAGACTTGGCACCTTTGCTTGCGGCAAGTTCACGAATTGCGACAATCCAGGAGAGCGCTTCACTAAATGATGTCGCGCCATTTGGCAGAACCAAGACATCTTGAATATCCATTGTGCGATTTGCATGAGCACCACCAGAAAGAATATTTACCATCGGCATTGGAATAAGTAATTTGCCTTCAGGTTGGAAATATCTTGCAAGTGATAGGCCGGCGGTGTGCGCAGCAGCCTTTGCAACTGCAAGCGAAACGGCAAGCAGGGCATTTGCTCCTAGAAGATGATGGTCGGCAGTGTGATCGAGTTCGACCAAGATGCCATCGGTTGCAAGTGGAATTGGTCGGTGGCCTTTAAGTCGCGGTGCGATTATGTTATTTATATTTTCAACGGCTTGGTAAACTGATTTACCACCATAAAACTTCTCAGCAAACTTGGTCTCGGTATCGCGAAGCTCTTTTGCTTCATGTGCGCCAGTAGATGCACCCGATGGAACTCTTGCGGTGTGGATTGATCCATCTGAAGTTGTGAGTGTTACTGCAACTGTTGGGCGGCCTCTGGAATCGAGAACTTGATAGCCAACTAAATTCTTGATGCTCATGCGAATAAACCTTCGAAAGTTATTGCGGGATTTGCTAACGCAGCTTTGGTCACGCTTTGAACTCTAGCCTTTGCCGCTTCATCTAGATAGTTAACCGGTGAAACTCCTTCAACTCTGGCAAGTGCTATCACTGCAACATGGTGAGGAAGAGATTTAGCAACGTCAATATTGCAGGTCTGGGCATAGGAATTGATGAATGAAATAGCAGTTTCGCGAAGTAGCTCGCGCTGGGTTGAATTCTCAGTACGCAAATATTTACAGAGCAGATGGGCACTCACAAAGCCAAGATCAAATACTGGATTGCCGGTATGCATTACTTCAAAGTCCAGGACGATGGGCTTATCGGTGCCAGTAATCATTATGTTCTTAGGGGAGAAGTCACCGTGAACCAGAGTTACTTTGATTGTGGTTATTTCGCCAATTAATTCTTGAATGCGGGCATCTAGTGTTGGATTTACTTTGGCTACAGCTCGGTAGAACGGTGTAACGCGTAACTGATCAAAGAGTGAATCCTCCATGTATGCATCAAGTGACTCTTTGGAGCTCGCACCGAAGTTGTGCCAGATTGCAAGGATGCGGCCTAAATCTTTACCGACGTTTGGTTTAATTACACCTTCGAGCAAATCTGTTTTCCAAACCGTACATTCACGTGGCAGACGATCCATGGTTAAAGTGAATTCTTCAGGATCTAAATCAATCAAATCGGGAACGTTTTCTGGAGTGATGGAATGCAGAAGTTTCATAGCATTGGCTTCAACTATTGCGCGCCTTTGATCTGCCTTCCAAACCGCAGCAACCTTTAATTGGGGAAGTGCTTGCTTTAAAACTAGATCTTTCTCGCCGGACTTAACTCCAAGAACGACATTTGAAACACCGCCAGTTAGCTCTTCAACTTCTGCCAGGCCACTGATGATTCCGCGACCAGTCAGATATGCAACAACGGTAGTCTCATCAAGAAGTTCTTTTTCCATTTTGGTTACCTAGATTGTGCGGGCAATTGAAAATCCGCGATCAACAAAGATGCTCTGGCCAGAAATGCCAGTATTTAGATTTGAGCCAAACATGTAAACGCTATTGGCAACATCTACTGGAGAAGCAAGTTCGCCACCAGGAGTTTGTCCCAAAACATTTGCAACTTGTTCGGGTGAAAGTGTTCGGGCAACCATTGGGCTATTTACGATTCCAGGAAGAATTCCATTAACTAGAATCTTCTTCTGACGGCCAAGATCAACTGCGAGCGAGCGAACTAAACCACCAACAGCAGCCTTAGTAACTGAATAGGCAAATTTCTCTTGACGCGTGAACTGTTCCCAGAGCGAGCTCAAAATAACTACTTTGCCTGCTTCATTAATTGAGTCCGCACCCATAAGTGTAGAAATGCTCTCAGCGATAACAGTTACATTCGCTTCAAATAGCTCATTTAGCTCTTTCGTACCAGTCTGCATTGCAGAGCCATTTACATTGGCGCCTTGAGCAAATACAACTGCATCAAACTTTTTTCCCGCAAGCACATCGGCAGTAAGGGGCAGTTGAATATCGCAATCGTTAACTACCTTGCGAACTGCGCAGGTTACATCCCACTTTTCGCTGCGATACTTTTCAAGGATTGCCCCACCAAGGGTTCCGGTCGACCCGAAGATTAGAAGGTTCGGCATCACTTATTTTTCAAAACCATAGCGAGTTAACATTGAATAACCGATAGAAGCGCGACGAACGCGTTCACGGGCAGTTGATTCAACTACGCCTTGGATATGAGTTCCAGATGGATAAAGTCCTGGAGAATTTCGCACTGTGAACTTCAAATAAATTGGCGCCGCAACCCGAACCAGATCTGCAACTTCATAGTGTCGAACTGGGCCACCGAAATCATCTGGGCCTTCAACATATACATCAACTGGAACATCTACTTGTGCACGGATTGCCGCAATTTGTTGAAGTGAGAGATCGGTAGCGAGGTTCAAAGTTGAGGCGCCCATTGAAACCATAAGTGCTGCAGTTGCTGGGTTGTTGCAAGGCATCGCAACTGAAGTTTTTAGAATGAAATCACTTGGCAGATCACCGTTGCGCTTGGCATCGCCTAGAACTTTTAGTAGTCCCATATCGCCAACTAGAACTGAACGAATTCCAAGGTCTGCGCCATGAAGTACATCTTCAACTGCAAAGCGAAGTTGATCGCCGCCACGAAGAGTTGGATTTGCTACACCACCAGCGGATGAGAGAACTTGCTTTCCGATATCCCATGAAGCACGTGGTCCAACAAATAAGCAGACTTCAATATTCTCACTCTTACCAATTGCAACCATCTCTTTAACTTCAACATCGGTCTGCATCATGATTCCAGAGCCTTGTGAAATACGGGCGACAGGCAACTTATATTTCTTTGCTTCTTCCAGTACTACTTTAAATGCAGCAGGGCCTTCAACTGATGGGATTTCAATCTTCCAACGAGAACCATCAGCAAAGCGCTTGGTGGATTCTGGCAGGCCATCGGCATCACTGCTTTGAATATTCTGCTTGGTAAGAAGAGAGATTGATTTCTTCATTGGACCCTGGGGATCGCGAGTTGATGGCCAATTACTTGATTCGGTCATTTCATTCCTTCTTATTAGCTAGTTTGGATAATTTAATTAGTTGGGAAATAGAGTTGGAGCAACGCCTGGAACTTTAGGGGTGCAGATAAAAGTTTTGCCCCAATCAGCGCCAGCAGCGGCAACACCATCGTGCGCAGAGGTAATAACCATTTGTTCAAAATTTGGTCCCACAAATGCTGCGCTTGTGACCATCGGAACTGGCATTTGAATCACATCGGTAATGTTGAAATCTTTATCAAATCGACGAAGGCATGATCCACTCCAAAAGGCGACCCAGATTCCATCTTCAGAATCGATACACATGCCATCAGGCAATCCTTGTGAATCGTCTGTAATGCGCCAACGAACCTTGCGATTTGAAATTTCACCATCCGCATAATCAAAAGTGTCGATCGATTTTGCGAGAGTGTCGATATAAAACATGGTTTTGCCATCACTAGACCAGGCAATGCCATTACTTAACCAGACGCCATCTAAAACTTTTGTTAGCTTCGCTCCACTTTTATCAAGGCGGAAGAGCCCACAAGCACTTACATTCTCGGCCCATTCATATGGCATATTTCCTAAGAACAAATGGCCATCTGGCGCGACCTTTGCATCATTCCAGCGATGTGGAAACTTTGGAATTGATCCGTCGGCATCAACCAACGTTGGTAATTTACTTATAGAACCATCTGCTTTTCTGCGAACAGGTCCATTTGCAGTTCCCAATATTTCTGATCCATCAGCGCATGGGATAACGAAGCCAACATGTTCTGCTGTTTCATATGAACTTGTTGCTCCGGTTTTCAAATTTCGCTTGTGAACTAACTTGCCCATAATGTCGACCCACAAAATTTCGGAGTTATCTGACCCGATGGCAACTGGACCTTCACCGACCTGACATCGGCGCTCGTCCCAAACTTTAAGATTGACGTCATAACTCATACGGGCACTATAAACGATGGGGCTAGTGGACTACTATCGGTTTAGAGAAGAATTTAAATAATGAGATGGAGATTTAGAACTGATGGCCGCTTCGAACTTAACGAACTTTGCTGGGCAAGTTGTATTAGTGACCGGCGCCGCTAGCGGTATCGGCAAGGCTGCCGCTGAGTTAATCGCAGAGCGCGATGGCACCGTAGTTTGTCTGGATCTAAATGAGGCGGGATTGAAAGCAACGGTTGCAGAAATTACCGCGGCCGGTGGCAAGGCAAGTTATAAAGTTTTGGATGTTTCATCACAATCCGGAGTAAAGAGCGTTGTCGCCGAAATCTTGGCTGAGCACGGTCAGATTCATGCGCTCGCAAATTCTGCTGGAATCTCTGGACCAACTGGCAAGCCAGTCGAGGAAGTTGAATGGGCAGCGTTCCAAAAAACAATTGAAATTAATTTGTACGGAACGGTTTGGTTGACTCAAGAGCTAATGCCATCAATGAAGGCAAATAAATATGGCCGCATCGTTCACTTAGCATCGATTGCAGGTAAAGAAGGTAACCCAGGAATGTCTGCCTACAACGCCTCAAAGGCGGGCGTAATTGGTTTTGTTAAGGGTGTTGCAAAAGAGTGCGCAACATTTGGAATCACAATTAATGCTGTAGCGCCGGCGGTAATTCGCACGCCAATTAATGAAACAGTTGCACCGGATGTTCAGGCATATATGGTTTCAAAAATTCCAGTTGGTCGCTTAGGTGAACCAAATGAAGTTGCTGAAATTATCGCCTTCGCTGCATCTAAGGCCTGTTCATTCACAACTGGTTTCACCTTCGATGTTTCAGGTGGTCGGGCTACCTACTAATGGCTAAAAGTTACGACCTCTACACCTTTGGTGAAACTTTGGCACTGTTTATGACAGTTGATTCCGATTCTGTTGTAACAGCAAAAAATTACTCGATGACGGCGGCCGGAACTGAAGCCAATGTTGCAGTAGCAGCGCACCAACTTGGATTGGATGTCTTTTTCCAGACAAAGCTTGGACCAGATGAACTTGGCGATGCAGTTCGCGATAAATTCTTAGAAGTCGGATTGAAGGCAGATCACTTTATCCGTTGTGAAAACTACACCGGTGCTTTAGTTCGAAATCACGGTGGCACTCAACCATTTGTGAACACTTACCTGCGCAGATGCAGCGCTGGTTCCACATTTTCACCAGCCGATGTAGACGAAGTGGTCTTAGCAAATTCGAAGTGGCTGCATGTAACTGGGATAAGCGTTGCGATATCGCAGACCAGTAAAGATGCCGTAATCCATGCAATCGAGATCGCGCGGAAAAATAAAGTGGGAATTAGCTTTGATTTAAATTACCGCAAGAAACTTTGGAGCGAGATCGAGGCCAGCACCGCACTTAATGCAATCATCAGAGATATAGATGTTGTTAGTGGTGGAGTTGATGAATATGAAATTATTTTTGGTTCAAAGGATCCAGAAGTCAACCTAGCAACTGTTGCAGCACTCGGAGTTAAAACCGTGATTATGACTGCGGGTCCAGATGAGATGCGAATTTTGCATGATGGCAAAAGATTTAACTTCACACCACAAAAGGTAAAACTCGTTGATCCAGTTGGATCCGGGGATGCATTTATATCGGGAACTATCTCCGGATTGATTGGTGGACTTTCAATTCAAGATGCAATTGCCCAAGGGAGTAAAAGTGGTGCCGCTGTTGCGGCAACAAGAGGCGATTGGGCCCTTATGATTACAGGTAAGAGCGGTGTATTAATGAGTGGAGAAGTAAATGGCTAGCAACAACAGTGACGTTTCATTTGATTCGGGACTTGTCGCAATCATCCGTACCAAGACTGCAGATGAAGCACGTTCTGCCGCAAGCGCACTAATCGCAGCCGGGGTTGATGTGATTGAATTTACAACCACAACGCCCGCAGTATTTGATTTAATTGAAGAGTTCTCATCCGATACATCTAACAAACACGTTCACGTCGGGCTTGGTACTGCAATGACTCGCTCCCATGTTTTATCAGGCAAAGATGCCGGAGCTAAGTTTGTTATTTCGCCACATGTTTCCCAAGAAGTCATCGAAGCGACAAAGCAAGCCGGCCTAATTTCAATCCCTGGTGTTGCATCGCCAACCGAGGTTGCGGATGCGCTTCGCTTCGGCGCAGATATGTTGAAATTCTTTCCAGCCTCATCACTTGGTCCAAATTATTTGAAATCAGTTCGCGATCCCTTTCCTGGAAATACTTGGATGGCAACAGGTGGAATATCAATCGACACAATTGAAGAGTGGGTTCTCGCCGGAGTATCTGGTTTCGGATTGGGAAGTCCACTCTTATCTGGCGGCCTTGCCGAAATTCCTAATCGGGTAGCAGAATTTAAGAGAGCCATAGCAAATGCGAAAGCAAAGTAAGGATAGAAAATGAAGCTAAAAGACCAACATATTTTTGTCACAGGTGGCGCTGATGGAATTGGCCGTGCGGTTGTGCAAGATGCAGCAGATGCTGGTGCGAAAGTTTCATTCTGCGATTTGAATATTGAAAAGGGCAAGGCCTATGAGAGCGAATTAAAAGCGGCAGGCCATCGCGCTTTTTTCATCCCAGGAAATGTTGGCGTTGTTGCGCAGATGCAGGAAGTGCACGCCGCTATCGTTAAAGAGTTTGGTGATGTAAACGGTGTTGTAAACAATGCGGGAAGAAATGCTTATTACGATCCCGTCGAAATGACTGAAGCCGAGTGGGATGATTTCATGAACGTCGATTTCAAGAGTATTTGGGTGACTGCCAAGTTGTGTTTACCCGCGATGCGTAAAGCAAAAAAGGGTGCAATCGTAAATCTTTCATCAATTCATGCCCGGATGTCTTACCCAAATTATTTTCCATATGCCGCTGCTAAATCTGGAATCTTGGGTTTAACTCGAAACTTAGCGCTCGATGAAGCAAAACATGGCATTCGTGTTAACGCAGTTCTACCTGGATTTACTCTGACGCCTTTGGTTGAGGATTACTTTGTAAAGAATCCAGAGAAGCGAGGCGAAGCACTTGCTGTTCAACCTATGGGACGAATGGCCCAGCCAATTGAGATTGCAAGAGTCATCACATTCTTGTTATCGGATGATGCCTCATTTGTTAATGGCGCTGATTGGGTTATTGATGGCGGCTTATCTCAAAGATTTGCTTAATTAATAATTAGCGCAATCTTGCCACGAGGTGCTGGCGCAGATTCAAGAGCCGTTATCGCTTCGCTAAAGTCGCTCAATTTAAATTTATGAGTGACTAGATATCCAAGATCCAATTCACCAGAGTTAAACATTGCAACTGTTTTCTCCCAAGCAGCCAGAGATGAACCAAAAGAACCGATGATATTTAGGTCGCCGTTGATTACATCATCAATGACAAGTGCCGCTGTTTTCTGATGTCCTGGATAACCGAGCAGCAATAGCGTGCCGCCTCTAACAAGTTGGCCTATTGCAGCGCTGATGCGAGTTGGAGCGCCCGCCGCTTCAATAATTAGATCGTACTTTTCAGCAGTTGCTTCGGTTAGAAATAAATCCACACCGGCCGCTTTGGCAATTTCATTCTGACCGGCTTTAAGTCCAAGCATGTGAATTAACTTGGGTTTATATGTCTTCGCCATGGTCGCTGAAATCAGCGCAATCGAGCCGTCACCAATAATTAATATCTTTGATCCTGCTTTTGGATCAGCCTTCATAAAGGCTTGGGTTACTACTGCGGTTGGTTCGGCAAGCACTGCTGATTCATCTGAAACGCTATCGCCAACGACATGAGCAAGCCGTGCTGGGACGGTAATCAAATACGCGGCTGCGCCTGGTCTAGTAAATCCAATTTCATCATAAATTAAGCAGCGATTGGTATCACCGTTTTTACATTCAAAACATTCCTGACAGGGAATGATTCCAGTTACAACAACTCTTGAACCAATTGCGGGCTCACTGACACCAGCGCCATACCCAATTACTTTTCCAGCCCATTCATGACCTAAAGATGCTGGATATTTAACAAATGCTGGGTCTCCATGACCACTGATTATTTCCAAATCTGTTCCGCAAATTCCAGCAGCAATTGGGGCGACTAATAACTCGCCTGGGCCTGCAACTGGATCTGCAACTTCTACTAGCTTTGCACTTCCATCGCCTGTTGTGATTAGTGATTTCATAGTTGCAGGAAATACTACGAGTAGACTCCCATCATGTCTAACTTGCGTAGTAGCGAGTGGTTCTCTGGAGACGATGAGGTTGCCCTCTCGCATCGAGTAGTTATGGCATCGATAGGCCATGAAATTGAGGTAAATAACTCAAAACCAATTATTGGAATCGCGGATTCTTCAAGTGATTTAAATCCGTGCAATCTTCCGTTGCGAGGCTTCATTCCAGAAATTGAACGTGGAATTATTGAAGCCGGCGGAATTCCGGTTGTCTTTCCGGTTATGTCTTTAGGTGAAGATTTAATGAAGCCAAGCGCGATGCTCTATCGAAATATGTTATCGATGGAAGTTGAAGAGTATCTTCGTTCATATCCATTAGATGGCGTAGTTCTTTTGGCAAATTGTGACAAGAGCGTTCCAGGTGCTTTGATGGGCGCGATTAGCACAGACCTACCGACAATTATGTTCACCGCGGGAGCAAGGCCGGTTGCACAGTTTCGCGGAAAGCCAATTGGTACTGGTACGGATTTGTGGCGGATGTGGTCAGATTATCGAGCAAAGAAAATTAGCGAAGAGCAGTGGAAAGAATTTGAAGGTTGTTTAAATTGTGGTTTGGGTTCTTGCAACACAATGGGAACCGCATCATCAGTTGCAATGATGGTTGAAGCACTTGGTTTATCACTTCCTGGGACTTCAGTTATTCCCGAGAACGATCCAGCTCGCACGGTTGCAGCGTTTAATTCTGGACGCGAGATTGTAAAGATGGTTAATGAGGAAATTATTCCCTCAAAAATTTTAACGCCTGCTGCTTTTAGAAATGCCATGCGGGTTTTGCATGCATGTGGTGGATCTACAAATGCCATCATCCATCTTCTTGCTATCTCTGGACGTATCGACGGCGGATTGACACTTAGCGCTATAAATGAACTTGGAACCGGTCTGGCAGTTATTGCTGACGTTGAACCATCGGGCGCCAAGTTAATTCAGGATTTTAATCAGGCCGGCGGCTTACCTGCATTAATCGCAAATTGTGCTGAGGCTTTCGAGTTGGATGAACAAACACTTATTGGTAAGAGTTGGCGCGAAATAGTTAAAGGTGTTGCACCTACTAATAAGACTATCCGTACACTTAAAGATCCGATTTATCCATCGGCCGCTTTCGCTGTTGTGAAAGGAAATCTCGCTCCAAATGGCGCAGTAATAAAAGTTTCGGCGGCTTCCAAAGAGTTGCTTGCACATACTGGACCTGCAGTTGTATTTCATGGGTATGCCGATATGCGAAGCCGAATTGATGATCCAACTTTAAACATCACAAAAGATTCAGTTTTGGTATTGCGTGATTGTGGTCCGGTTGGAGTTCCTGGAATGCCCGAATGGGGAATGATTCCAGTACCAAAGAAATTAATTGAAGATGGCATTACAGATATGGTTCGAATCTCCGATGCTCGAATGAGCGGAACCTCTTTTGGAACTTGTGTGCTGCATGTTTCACCAGAATCAGCAATTGGTGGCCCACTTGCACTTGTCCAAGATGGTGATCAAATTAAATTAGATGTAAATAGCGCAAGCTTGGAGTTATTAGTTTCAGATACCGAGCTCGAAACACGTCTGGCTAAATGGCAAGCGCCAGTAAGCAAACATTTACGTGGGTGGCCGGCGTTGTATCAAGCGCATGTAATGCAGGCTGATCTCGGTTGCGACCTTGATTTCTTACGTCCGAAGAGCAAGATTGAGCGCAAATTCGTGCCACCAATTGTTGGAAGATCCTAAGAATTCATTGGTAAAGCATGGGTTTTTTTCGCCCAACGCAATAAAGTTCTACAACCACTACTACAGGAGGATTTATGAGTAGAAAGTCACTTCTCGCTGGCGCAGTTGCCTTTGCAATGGCAGCCACCGGGGTTGGATTAAATATCCAATCTGCTAACGCAGCAACAACAATTACTATTTGGCATAACTTGGGAACTACTCAGAATGCTGAAGCAGTTAAGGCACTTACATCTGCTTACACAAAGGCAAACCCATCAGTTACCTTTAAATTAGTCGATCAACCTGGCGATAATTATTTCGCACTTCTGCAATCAGCAGCCATCTCAAAGAAGGGCCCAGATTTGGCTCTTATGTGGACCGGTTTGTTTGCACTTCAATATAAGAGCTACCTACAAAACTTAAAGGGCAAAGTTTCAGATGCTGCGCTAGCTCGTGAAGGTTCACTTAGCTGGTCATCTCCAAACTTTGATGCAAAAAATGGACCATATGTAATGCCACTAGATCGCCAGTTCTATATTGGTTTCTATAACAAGGCAGCATTTAAAAAGGCTGGAGTTGCAACTGTTCCAGCAACTTGGGATGAACTTTACGCAGCATGCGGCAAGCTAAAGAGCGCTGGATACACCCCACTTGTTTACGGTAACGGTGGCCAGAGCCTCGGTGCTTTGTATTACCCATGGTATGACGCAAGCTATATCGCAATCGGACAATCTTCAGTTACTGGACTGCGCGATCTTTACAGTGGAAAGAATCAATGGGATTCAAAAGCAAATCAAAGCTCCTACGAAAAGTACGCAGCACTTAAGTCAAAGGGTTGTACAAATACTGACGTATTAACTAAAACTAATAACGTTGAAGATTTCATTGGCGGCAAGGCTGCAATGATCATTGACGGAACTTGGGATACTCAGAAGTTCACAGATGCAATGAAGACAAATGTTGCTGCATTCGTTCCACCATTCTCAGATAAGCCAATCAAGGGCGTTGTTGAGTTTGCGGGACAAGGACTTGCAATGACTAACTACTCAAAGAACCAAGCTGCAGCCAGCAAGTTCTTAGAGTTCATGACAACTGACGAAGCAGCAAAGATTCTTGATGGTGTTGGCTTAATTCCAAACATCATAGGATCTAAGACAACCAATCCTGTAAACCAACAGATGTTGGACTTCGCTGCGAAGCAGAGCTTCGTTCGCTATCCAATGCTAGATAACGTGCTGCAAGGCGACGTTGTTGATGCTGGTAACAAGATCATCCCAGCAATTCTTGGTGGAAAGACCAAGGCTGCAGATGGCTTGAAGCAGATGGCACAAGTTTGGAAAGCACTTCCCGCTGCAAAGCGCGGTGCTTCTTACAAGTAATCAAAGATAGTTATAAGTAACCCTCTAAGTAGATACGACATTGAGAGCGAAGTGAATTCTTCGCTCTCAATGTTTTTGATAAAGATAATTAAGGAAATCGAAATCTAAATGGTGCTTGCAAATGGCTAAGAAATCTTCGCTTCACCAACAACGTTCACGAGTTGGAATAATTTTTGCGACTCCGGCTCTAATCCTGGTGAGTGCATTTCTAGGTATTCCCATTATTCAAGCCGGGTATTTCTCATTTACCGAATGGAATGGCATCGATGCCAAGTGGCTGGGAATTTCTGCATATGTTCAAGAATTCAAGAATCCAATTTTCTGGCGAGTTTTAGAGAATAATGGGCTACTTCTTCTAGGTGTTCCAGTTGCAATTCTCTTTCCAATGGGAATCGCCTTTCTTTTGAATGAGAAAGTTGCCGGCTGGAAGATCTTCCGTTCGATCTATTTTCTGCCAACAGCAATTTCTTGGGTTGTTATCGGAATGGTTTCCATGCGCTTCTTTGCGCAAGAAGGATTACTAAATGAACTGCTCAAAGCCTTTGGCCTGGGCTTTATCAAGACCGACTTTCTTTCATCTGAGAAGGGCGCGCTCTTCGCGGTTGCGATTACATTTATCTGGTCGATGGTCGGAACAAATTCCATAATCTTCTTAACTGGAATGGCGACTTTAGATCAATCGCTTAATGAAGCAGCCCGCATGGACGGCGCTGGGAACTTTAGAATTTTTAGAAGTATTACCCTGCCCCAACTAAATCGCTTTATTCAATTCTCTTTCATCATCACAGTCATCAGCGCATTTACCGCGCTCTTCAGTTTGATCTTTGTTATGACTGGTGGGGGACCAGGCTTTGGAACTACGACCCTTGAATTCTTTATCTTCCAAAGTGCATTCTCGCGTGGCAATTTCGGTACTGGCGCGATGCTTGGTGTAATTCTCTTCTTCATGATGGCAATTCTCGGAATAGGCCAACTCTTACTCATGCGAAAGAAGGATGAGTAAATGCGAAGCCGAAAATACACTCCAAAGTCAGTCACCGTTTTTATCTCTATGTGCATCCTCGCCGTGATAATGCTCTATCCCTTTCTTTTCATGATTAATACATCTTTTAAATCCAAAGAACAATACTTTGGAGCCCCGGGCCGCTCAACTGCATCTTGGGTGAAGCTCTTCGACGCCCTTCCGGTCTGGAAACAACTACTGAATTCGACTCTGGTTTGTGCTGGTGCGATTTCAATAATTCTCGTTGTAGCAACGATGGCGGGCTTTGCAATTGCCAAGATGAGATCCAAGGCAACGCCTATTTTCTTTCTGGGCATTGTCGGTGCAATGTTGATTCCATTGCAATCAATCATCATCCCAGCATATATAAATGCCAGCAAATTAAATTTGTTGAATGGATATTGGGGCGCAATCTTTGTTTATGCTGCTCTTGGCTCACCATTTGCAACTTTCTTAATGACCTCATATTTTCGTGGAATTCCCGATGATTTAGTTGAGGCAGCAATCGTTGATGGCTTGAGCTATCCCAAAGTATTTTTGAAAATAGCGCTCCCACTTGCCGTTCCTGCCATCATCACAGTAATCGTTCTGCAATTCATTCAGGTATGGGACGATCTTTTGGTTGGCCTACTCTTTATTCAGGATCCTGCTTACAGAACTATCACCGTTGGCCTTGGCGCACTATCCGCAGGACGGGTTACAGATATTCCAGTACTGATGGCGGGCTCTTTGATTTCGGCAATTCCGGCTATTGCTGTTTATTTAGTTTTCCAGCGCCAGCTAGTAAATGGCTTAACCGCCGGCATTGGAAAGTAATATTTCACCATGGCTAATTTAAAGATCGTCGTCACTGGCGCTACGGGATTGTTGGGCAAAGCCACGGCAATCCATCTTGTTGAATCTGGCTATGAAGTAATTAGCGTTGATCGTAAAGATGGTGATTTCGCCGCCGGTTCAAAGTTGGTAGTGGGAGATTTAACAAGTTTAGATTTCTGTGACACCGTAATAAAAGGTGCTAACGCAGTTGTTCATTTAGGTGCAATTCCAAACCCTACGGATGCCCGCCAGTTCACAGTCTTTCAAAATAACTCTGTGAGCACCTTCGGGGTTTTTACCGCAGCGGCCCAAGCAAAAGTTAAAACAGTTGTGTATGCCTCAAGTCTGTCAGCATATGGCTTTGCATATTCCGATGAATGGACCTCACCAATTTATGCCCCAGTTGATGAAGCACACCCATTTATCTTTGAAGAGAGTTATGCCCTTTCAAAAGAGGTTAATGAACGCTCGGCCTTGATGTGGTCACGTAGATGTGAAACTGCATTTGTTGGTATGAGAATTCCTTGGACAAACACTCCAGAGAAGAATTTAGAACTTGCACGTAGATTTAATGATGAAGATAACTTGCCACCAGATCCCAGATTTCCTAAGGGAATCGTCGCAAAAATATTGTGGACTTATTTAGATTTGCGTGATGCAGTTAAAGCAATTGAGGTTGTAATTAATTCAAATATAAAAGGCTCACACGTTTACAACTTTGCTGCGCCAGACATAATGGCTAAGGCGCCAACCATGGAACTCATGGCCAAATTCCATCCCAAGACGGAGATTCGCAGCCCCTTGCCCGGCCATACCGCCCCACTTTCGAGTCAGGCCTTTGTAGATACATTCGGGTATACCCCGCAATATTTAATAAACCGGGGCGAGATTTAAGGCGGATTTGAGCGTGGATTGAGCGTAATTTCGATAACAGAAGTGTTATCAAAAATCACCCAATCCATCTTGACCTGCCAGCCTCACCCCACAAGAATTTGCCGAGTGCAGCAGATCTGCACATTTTATCTACGTAGAGAATGGATATAAATGCTAAAGAAATCAAAGCTAGTAGTAGCGCTTGCTGCAGTTGCACTTGTTGCATCAACAGCACCAGCAGCTCCTGCAGCAGGAAACCTAGAAATCTTCACCTGGTGGGCATCAGGCGGAGAAGCAGCAGGTCTAGAAGGAATGACAACTGAATTCGTAAAAAAGAATCCAGATACAACTTTCGTTAACGCTTCAGTTGCTGGTGCAGCTGGAACAAATGCAAAGGGTGTTTTAGTTTCACGTATGGAAGCAGGAAACCCACCTGATACTTTCCAAGCTCACGCTGGTGCAGAACTTTCATCATATGTGAAGGCTGGACAGCTTGAAGATCTAACATCACTTTACAAGTCAGAAGGTTGGGACAAGGTATTCCCAGCAGGTTTGATCAAGACTCTTACAACAAAGGGCAAGATCTACTCTGTACCTGTAAACATTCACCGTGCAAACGTTCTATGGTGGAACCCAGCAGCTGCAAAGAAGGCTGGAATCACTAAG
>WLIT01000005.1 GCA_009726125.1 Actinomycetota bacterium
TAATATTCAACTGGGAAGCAGAAGCAACTGATGTTGCATCTTTGATTCATGCCCACCCAACGCATTCTGAAGCTGTTGGCGAAGCGCACTTAGCACTTGCTGGTAAACCACTACATTCACACGGGTAACGGGAGAAAATAAAATGACCTTTTCTGTAACGATGCCAGCTCTTGGCGAATCGGTAACTGAAGGAACTGTTACACGTTGGCTTAAAAACGAGGGCGATATGGTCGCTGTCGATGAGCCACTCCTAGAAGTTTCAACTGACAAAGTAGATACTGAAATTCCATCACCTGTCGCAGGTATCTTGCAGAAAATTGTTGTTGCCGTTGATTCAACTGTTGCAGTTGGCGCCGAACTCGCAGTAATTGCTGATGGCGCAACTGGTGCCTCTGCACCTGCACCTGTTGTTGCTGCGCCTGTGGTTCAAGCACCTGCCCCAGTTGCTCCAGTTGTTGCAGCTCCTGTTGTAGCTGCGCCTGTTGCAGTTGCTTCCTCAACCGGAACTATTGTGACAATGCCAGCACTCGGCGAATCAGTCACTGAAGGAACAGTTACGCGTTGGCTTAAAATCGTTGGCGATCAAGTAACTGCTGATGAAGCCCTTCTCGAAGTTTCTACCGACAAAGTTGATACTGAAATTCCATCCCCTGCATCAGGAACGCTACTTTCAATCGATGTCGCAGTGGATTCAACTGTTCCAGTTGGCGCCCGACTTGCGGTAATTGGTGGTGCAAACGCACCCGTCGCAGTCGCAGCTCCCGCTCCGGTTACTCCCGCGCCAGTAGTTGCTGCGCCAGTAGTTGCTGCGCCAGCACCAATTAGAACTGCACCAGCTGCAGTTTCAAATGAAGATGCATATGTAACTCCTATTGTTCGTAAATTTGCTACTGAAAATAACGTTGATCTTTCCAAGGTAACTGGTACTGGAATTGGTGGTCGGATTCGTAAAGAAGATGTTCTAGCAGCCGCACCAAAAGCAGCCGCACCTACTTTCCAATCTGCTCCAGTGGCTTCAGCTGGCGCTACTACAACTTCAGCATCCGCACCTGTCGCGGTTTCACCACTTCGCGGAACTACTGTGACAATGTCGCGACTTCGCAAAGTTATTGCAGAGCGCATGTTGGAATCACTTCACGTAAGTGCTCAGCTCACAACTGTTGTCGAAGTAGATGTAACTGCAATCGCAAGGCTGCGTGATCGCGCAAAAGCTACATTCGAAGAGCGCGAAGGAACCAAACTCTCATTCTTGCCATTCTTTGCAGTTGCGGTCTGTGAGGCCCTAAAGCAGCATCCGGTTTTGAATTCATCTGTAACTGGTGACCAAATTACTTATCATGGCTCCGAACACCTTGGAATTGCGGTTGATACCGAACGCGGTCTTCTGGTTCCAGTAATTCGCGATGCCGGTGATTTAAATATGGGTGGCGTTGCCCGCAAGATTGCTGATGTCGCTGCAAGAACTCGAGACAATAAAATTTCACCTGATGAATTAGGTGGCGGAACTTTCACAATCACAAATACCGGAAGTCGCGGGGCACTTTTCGATACTCCTATTATTAACCAACCTCAAGTTGCAATTCTTGGCCTTGGCGCAGTTGTAAAACGTCCAGTGGTCATGAAGGGCACAGATGGCGGAGAAACGATTGCAGTTCGCTCAATGGTCTATCTAGGACTTTCATATGATCACCGAATTGTTGATGGCGCAGATGCCGCTCGCTTCTTAGTCACTTTAAAGGATCGCTTAGAAGGTGGACGCTTCGAATCTGATTTAGGTCTCTCTTAAGAATGGCCACTCGCCTACCTCCGCAACGTGTTGCGGTTACTGGTGCTTCCGGATTAATCGGAACTGCTTTAGTTGGTCATCTCCGAAACGAGGGCCACACTGTTCAACGATTCGTGCGCCGACCTGCCATTGCGAGAGATGAAATAACTTGGGATCCAATCGCGGGAACTATTGATTTATCTGCCCTAGAGGGCGTTGACGCGGTGATTCATTTAGCTGGAGCTGGGGTTGGTGATAAACGTTGGACTAAGAAATATAGATCCACAATTTTGAATTCACGATTACTTGGTACAACCGCAATCGCAAATGCAGTTGCAACTGTGAAACCATCTGTGTTTATTTCGGCAAGTGCAATCGGTTGGTATGGCGAAACTGGTAATCGAGCCGTCACGGAAAATGATCGTGGTGGTGACGATTTTCTCGCCGCAGTTTGTCGCGAATGGGAAGGCGTTGCTGATTTAGCTGGCGATGTTCGAACCGTAAAGATTCGTACTGGCTTAGTTTTAGACCCAACAGGTGGCGCACTAGGTCGCATGATTCCACTATTTAGACTTGGTCTTGGTGGCAAGCTCGGAAATGGAAAACAGTGGTGGTCTTGGATTACATTGCATGACCAAGTTCGCGCAATCTGTCACCTAATGGAATCAAGAGTTTCTGGCCCTGTGAATTTAACTTCACCTAACCCCGCAACCAATCAAGAATTTACCGCGGCACTTGCCCGGGCAATGCACCGTCCCGCACTATTCCCAGCTCCGGGCTTTGCTCTCAAATTAGCGCTAGGTGGTTTCTCTTCCGAGATTTTAGGTTCGAAGAAAATTTTGCCTGAAGTTTTGATTAATGACGAATTCATTTTTGACTATCCTCATTTAACAACCGCACTCGAAACCTTGGTACAGCCAGTTAAATAATTGCTAGTGCAACTTTTCGACCAGATCGCATCGCACCATTTTGTGATGGGACACTTCGATGGTCTCCTGCGACAAAAATTCCATTCGCGATTTCAGGATTGCGATCTAATACCAAGAGGTCGCTTCTAAAAGGTAATGATTGTTTAATTTCATATCGCGCTGCAAGATCCCAGTTTCGAGTCTCGCACTGCCAGATTTTAGATAGCGCTTTCCGGACTTCACTCTCTGATATCGGAGCAATTGTCGTACTGGAAATTAAATTTATTCCCATTGGTGCATAGCTTCTTGCGACGTTTGAAATCAAAAGTGAATTAACCAGCGGGCTCTTCGGATCCAACGCCAGGTAATCGCCATCAATAAGTTCTTCAGAAGTACTGTGATACCAAGTTGTAGAACTTAGGGTTTTTGGAATTGGTCCCAGATCTAACATCTGTGCGGCGGTAGTTAAATCGGTTGCGACAACTACCGAATCACAATTAATCGTTCCAAAATTTCCACGAACACTCCCCTGCTTTACCTCATCAACACGCGCGCTCAAATTTAGTTTTAATACTTGATCGGACATCCCTTGAGTTAAAGCACCTACGCCTTGGGAAGGGATCCCGGGGCGCCCAAGAATAAATGAGCGCATAACTTCTTTTGCGATATCGGTTCGGATCAAATCTGGATCTGTTAAGAAAACTCCTCGCAAGAATGGGGAAAGGACCCGTGAATATATTTCTTGGAATTTGCTTGCGCATTCACCTAGGTTTCGACCACCAGGATTACCGAATAGGAAATTTACAAAGTTTATCTTCTCGGAGACAGTTCCAACGGTCAAAGTATTTAATTTGTGATCTAGCCCAACCTTCAGATTTTCATTGCCTTCGATTATCCGCAAATTACTAAAAATTTCATTGAACTCAATACCCGACAGCGCATCTAACCTTTTAATTTCAGAATAATTTGGATTAATAACTTGGAATCCATGGTCAAATAAGTACCCATTTACTGAATCAGTCTTAACTCGTCCACCAACTCGATCGCTCGCTTCAAGTACGGTAACTTCAATTCCAGAACGTTGCAGATAGATGGCACAGGTTAGACCTGCTAGTCCAGCGCCAACTACTACAACAGATTTACTCACTTGCCGTGGAATTGAAGCTTTGAGGGCCACCAAACCTTTGGGCCGATTTCATGGACCAAAGCTGGAACCAGAATAGAACGGACCAACATGGTGTCTAGTAGAACTCCGAAGCCAACTGCAAATCCAAGTTCGGCTAGGAAAACAAGTGGCAAGATTCCTAGAACTGCGAAGGTCGCAGCAAGAACAATTCCTGCTGACGTAATCACACCACCGGTAACTGTTAGTGCCTTGGTCATGCCTGCGCGAGTTCCCATCTTCTGCGCCTCTTCGCGCACTCGAGTCATCAGGAATATGTTGTAGTCGATACCAAGTGCGACTAGGAAAATGAAGGCAAAGAGTGGGAATGATGGATCAGCGCCCTTAAAGTGGAAAATATGGTTGAAGACAACCGCACAAGCTCCGAGCGTTGCAAAGAATGAAATAACAACCGTGCCGAGCAGTAAGACGGCTGCATATATTGAACGAAGTAGTAAACCTAGAATAATTGCAATTATAAACAGAACAACAGGAATTATCAGATTTCGATCGTGTTTCGATGCCTGATTAATGTCATAACTAACGGAGGTCGATCCACCAACGAGAATTGTTGAATCCAACTTCTCCATCTCGGCTCGAAGCCCAGGAATCATTGCAATAGCTTGCTTTGAATCTGGCGCATATTTAAGTGTCACATTTAGCAGAATATTTCCACCAACAATTTTTGTCGGAGGTAACGGTTGACCCTCAACAATTTGTCCTTCAACCATAGGCGCGACTGAATCAACTCCTGAATTTTTCTGCAAAGTTGCTATCGCCTTCTCGGCTAAATCAGCTTTCAAAACAACTTGAGTTGGTTGACCTTGACCACCAGGGAAATGCTTCAACAACTCTTCCTGACCCACTACGGAATCAGTGCGCTTGGTGAAGGAATCAATAGTTGAAAGCCCAGTTGCATTTAACGTTGAAGATAATCCAGTAAGAATTATCAGAACTGCAGTCGCGCCAACCCAATACTTACGTGGGTGACGAGCAGTTGCCGCGGCAACTTTCGCCCAAGAACCACTTAGTCTTTCATCGGCGCCACCAAAGCGTGCAACTTTTGGCCAGAAAATCCAGCGACCAAAGATCATGAGAAGTGCTGGAAGAAGTGTTAGAACTGTAATCATTGAACAAACAATTCCGATGGCGCCGATAGGGCCAAGGCCGCGGTTGTTATTTAATTGGCTCAGAAGAAGAACTAGAAGTCCAATAGTTACTGTACTTCCTGATGCAACGATTGGTTCAACAACACCGCGCCAAGCTATCTTCATAGCGTCATAACGTGATTCATGTAGGTGAAGTTCTTCGCGGTATCTAGCAATAAGAAGAAGTGCGTAGTCCGTCGCTGCACCGAGCACCAGAACCGAGAGAATTCCTTGCGATTGACCATCAAGAGTTATCACATTGTTCTTTGCCAAAATATAAATTACGCCACCTGCAAGTGTGAGTGCCAATCCGGCGGTCATAAGCGGAAGGATCCAGAGAACTGGTGAGCGATAAACAATAATCAAAATAATCGCAACAACACCACCGGTTGTAAGTAATAGGGCCGAGTCAATACTTCCAAAGGCTCCGAAGAGATCGGCAAGAATTCCAGCAAAACCGGTTGTATGAGTAACAAAACCATTGCTCTTCGCATATCCATTTGCGTAGTAACGAATTGCATCTACAAGACCAGGCAGAGCGGGCTCTTTTCCATCTGGTAGTAATTCAGTTGCAATCTGAACGCTGATTGGGAAGCTAGCAAGAATCGCTTTTCCATCTTGGGATGGGAAGGCAACAATTGGCGCACCTTTTATAAAATAGTTAGAGATTGGAATTGAGATTTCTTTTCCATTATCGTCTTTAAGCAGCTTGCCATCAGTGTGAACTAATAATTTACTTCCCAAAGTTTGAGCAAATGCTTGCGAAGATGCAATGCGCTCAGGAGTGACCTCACCAGTGAAGAGAACGAGAGCCGGAATTTGATCATTTGCGCTATCTGAAAATTTCGCGATTGCATTTGCAGCGCGAGTTGCTTCAGATTCAGGGGGCAAGAATGAGGAGTTGTTATTCTCTTGAACCGTCGAAAGCTTTCCAAAGAGGGGCCCGGTAAACCCGGATATAGACATCCAAAGAATCACGACGACTATGGCTAACCAGAGGGGTTTGCGGCCTTTTATTTTTGAGGCTTCTTTCGAAAACATGCCGTGCCTTTCGCTTTATTGACTCTTTAATTGGTTTAGACGCGAAGGTTACCTTAGGCTCAGGCCCATGTACGCGGAGAATTCGAACCTAGGGGTTAAAGCCAACCCTATATTGGTTGAACATTTAGGTCTCATTGAATATCAGAAGGCCTGGGATTACCAACGTGAAATCCAAGCCGGCGTTATCGAGGGCAGCCTTCCGAATACCTTAATTTTATTGGAACACCCATCGGTCTATACCGCAGGCCGCAGAACTGAAACACATGAACGCCCAATTGATGGCACTCCAGTTATCGATGTCGATCGTGGTGGAAAAATCACTTGGCATGGCGAAGGTCAATTAATTGGCTATCCGATTATTAAATTACGTAACCGAAATGATGTCGTGGGCTTTGTTCGCGAAGTTGAAACTGCACTTATTGAAGCGTGCACCGAACTCGGACTCACTACGACAAGATATTGTGAACGCAGCGGTGTCTGGATTCGAGATGCAAAGGGAGATCGCAAGCTCGTAGCTATCGGAATTCGCGTAGCAAAAGGCGTTACCATGCATGGCTTCGCGCTAAATGTGAATCCGGATTTGACAGCATTCAATCGGATTTCACCATGCGGTTTGACTGACACAAGTGTGACTTCACTTGCACAAGAACTTGGATGCGAAGTATTGGTTGAAGAAGTTATGCCCATCGTTGAGCGACATTTACTTAATGCACTAGATCGGATCGCCGAATGACACTTGCACCCGAAGGTCGACCATTACTCCGTATTGAAGCGCGAAATGCCGCGGTTCCAATCGAACGCAAACCTGAGTGGATTAAAACTCGAGCAATCATGGGTCCGGAGTACACCGCTCTTCGCTCACTCGTAGCAAAAGAAGGTTTACATACCGTCTGCCAAGAAGCAGCGTGTCCTAATATCTTTGAATGTTGGGAAGATCGCGAAGCAACATTTTTGATTGGTGGCGAGAAGTGCACACGTCGTTGCGACTTCTGCAATATAGATACCGGGAAGCCCGATCCCCTAGACCGCGATGAACCTCGTCGTGTTGCTGAATCTGTTCAAACCATGCAACTCAAATATGCAACTATCACTGGTGTTACTCGTGATGACTTAGATGATGAGGGCGCTTGGCTTTACGCCGAGACCATTAGAAAAGTTCACGAATTAAATCCAGGAACTGGCGTAGAAATGCTTGCACCAGATTTCAGCGGTAAATCAATCTTTCTAAATGAAGTTTTCGAAACCCGCCCAGAAGTATTTGCGCATAATCTGGAAACTGTTCCACGTATCTTTAAGCGAATCCGCCCCGCATTCCGCTATGAACGCTCGCTCGATGTAATCTCTCAAGCTCGTGCTTACGGGCTCATTACTAAATCAAATCTAATTCTTGGCATGGGAGAAACTCGCGAAGAAGTTACCCAGGCACTTGTTGATCTGCACGCCGCTGGGTGCGATTTGATAACCATTACCCAATATCTACGTCCAACGCCAAAGCACCACCCTGTTGAACGTTGGGTCAAGCCAAATGAATTTGTTGAGCTAAGCGCAGAAGCCGAAGCTATTGGCTTTGCTGGTGTTATGAGCGGTCCCCTAGTTCGATCCAGTTACCGCGCTGGGCGTTTATACAAGCAAGCCCAAGATAAGCGTGCCAATATTTAATGCGCGATTTTGTTTATCCGCCAGTTGTTCTTTTCATAAAGGGAGTTTGGAAATACCTAGGACTGCAATTTAAATTCACTGGTGTAGAAAATATTCCAGAAGATGGTGGCGCAATCCTTGCAATCAACCACATCGGATATTTGGATTTTGCACTTACTGGAACTGCAGCTCTGCCAAGAAAGAGATACGTGAGATTTATGGCGAAAAAAGAGATCTTTGATCATAAAATAGCTGGTCCCTTAATGCGCGGAATGCACCATATTTCTGTAGATCGATCAAGTGGCTCAAGTTCTTTTGTTGCTGCTCTGCGCTACCTGCGTAGCGGTGAAATTGTTGGAATATTTCCAGAAGCAACAATTAGTCGCAGCTTTGAAATCAAAGAGTTAAAAACTGGTGCAGTTCGCTTAGCCATGGGGTCGGATACACCGATCATCCCAACTATCGTTTGGGGCAGTCAAAGAATAATTACCAAGAAAGTTAAAGCGAATTGGAAACGCAATAGATTCCCAATCACAGTGGCATTTGGCGAACAGTTCATAGTAAAGAAAGGTGAAGATGTAGATGCTGCCGAAGCCGAACTTCGCCGCTTGATGAAGGAGTTATTGGTGAAAGTTCAGAGTGAATATCCAGATTCTCATAAGGGTCAACGTTGGGCACCTGCTCGTTTAGGTGGAACTGCACCTACCCCTGAGCAAGTTGAAATAGAATGGGCCGAGCATTTAAGAGAGAAAGCAAATAAAGAGGAGAGAGCGTAATGGCGTTATTTAAGAGAAAGGCAAAGGCCCAGGCCGTTGCTGGCGAAAAGCAAGGGCAGATGAAGGTTCTGAAAGATGCATTTCGCTTAGTTCGCAAACATAAGCCGATCGCTTATCTTTGGGTGGCGCTGGCTTTTACCGTAACTCTTTGTGCTGGAGTAATAATTGGAATTAACTTCGACCATCCAGTTTATTTCACAATAATTTCGATTCCACTTGCAGTACTGCTTGCATTCTTTATTTTTACCCGTCAGGCAAACACCGCGGCTTTTATCTCTATTCAAGATCAAATGGGTGCAGGTGCATCTGTCTTGATGGCAATTAGAAAAGGCTTCACAACGACTGCTGCAGTAAGTGTTTCTCGCAACCAAGATATGGTCCATCGCAGTGTTGGCCGTGCGGGAATCGTTCTAGTTGGCGAAGGCAGCCCTGCCGTTCGCGCACTTATGCAGGATGAACGCCGCAAGATGGAGCGATTTTTACCAGGGGTGCAATTATCCGAAGTTATTGTTGGCGATGGATCTGGCCAAGTTCCGCTACGTAAATTACAGAAGCACCTAAAGAAGCTTCCGAAGAAACTCTCCAAGGTTCAAGTTCGTGAAGTTCGTAATCGCTTAAAGGGCGTTGGTGGCTTAAGTATGCCGATTCCAAAAGGCCCAATGCCTATGAATCGCAATGCAAAAATTCCTAAGCGTTAAATCCGAGAATCTCTCACAACAACTGAATTTGTAATCCAGTCATGAAGTCCTCGCCCTTCGCGGGTAAAGACGGCTGGAAGAACTAAGCAAATCAGGAAAGTTCTAAGTAATATTTTTAACGGTGGAACAATGCCGTAAGCTGTGAAGTCAACAACTCGCATTTTTAAAATTCTCTGGCCCGCCGAAGCCTGTAGCAAGGTTGTCAAAATACTTACCTCAAAGAAGAAGATGGCCAATATCGTGACCGATTTGGAATCGAAGCCAATCAAGTTTGCAACCACTGAACACATGGCCCAATCGATTGCCAGCGCTAAGAATCTTCGACCCAGCCCAACGATTTCCATGCGCTAAGGCTAATCGCTCCCCTCAATTGAGCCCACTTTTGCCTATTAGGGGGAAGAAGGGGACAGAAGGGGGAAGAAGAAACATAAATGTAACAATTCGGTTAACCCTTTTTTACTTGAACCGCCTATATTTTCCCCATAACGAACCAAATTGGTGGGCTCGGCGAAGCGTCCATCCAAGAGGGCTAATCCTAAATCGGGAGAGAAATGTTTAAGAATTCTGCAGAAGTTTTTGCTTACATCAAGAAAGAGAATGTAAAGCTTGTTGATGTTCGTTTTATCGATCTTCCAGGTATCCAACACCACTTCAACGTTCCAGTTGAATCATTTGACGAAGCAGTTTTCACTGACGGTCTGATGTTCGACGGTTCTTCAATCCGTGGTTTCCAAGCAATTCACGAATCAGATATGAAGTTGCTGCCTATTCCAGAGTCAGCATTCATCGATCCATTCCGTGATGTAAAAACTTTGGTAATTCTCTTCTCAGTTCACAACCCAATCGATGACACTCCTTATTCTCGTGATCCTCGCGGTGTAGTGACAAAGGCAGTTGAATACTTAAAGGGAACTGGAATTGCAGATACTGCATTCTTCGCACCAGAAGCCGAGTTCTATGTATTTGATGCAATTCGTTTCAAGACTGGCATGAACGAGTCTTTCCACCACATCGATTCATATGAAGGCGCATGGAACACTGGTGTTGAATACGATCCAGATGGCACACCTAACCGTGGATATCGAACACGTATCAAGGGTGGATATTTCCCAGTTTCTCCAACCGATCAATTCGCAGATCTTCGCGATCAGATGGTTATGAAACTTGGCGAGGCCGGACTGCTTGTAGAGCGTTCACACCACGAAGTTGGAACTGCAGGACAGATGGAAATTAACTATCGCTTCTCAGATATTTTATCTGCCGGCGATGACGTTATGAAGTTTAAATACATCATTAAGAACACCGCATGGGAAGTTGGCAAGACCGCAACTTTCATGCCAAAGCCACTGTTCGGTGACAACGGTTCTGGTATGCACGTTCATCAATCACTTTGGAAAGATGGCAAGCCATTGTTCTTCGGTGATGGATATGGCGATCTTTCAGATATGGCTCGTTGGTACGTCGGTGGACTTCTAAAGCATGCACCTTCGTTGCTTGCATTTACCAACCCAACAGTTAACTCATACCGTCGCTTGGTTCCAGGATACGAAGCACCAGTAAATCTTGTTTACTCTGCACGTAACCGTTCTGCGTGTATTCGTATCCCAATCACTGGGTCGAATCCAAAGGCAAAGCGCATCGAATTCCGTTGTCCAGATCCGTCATCAAACCCATACCTGGCATTCGCTGCAATGCTTATGGCCGGACTAGATGGAATCCAAAATAAGATCGAACCACCAAAGCCAGTTGATAAAGACTTGTACGAATTAGAGGGCGATGAAGCAGCCTCTATTCAGCAAGTGCCTGGATCGCTTGATGCGGTTCTAGATAACCTAGAAGCCGATCACGAGTTCTTGCTTAAGGGTGGCGTATTCACAAAGGATCTAATCGAAACTTGGATTACTTGGAAGCGCAAGGAAGAAGTGGATTATGTCCGCTTGCGTCCACATCCAGCAGAGTTCGAACTTTATTACGACCTCTAAGAAATTCCACAGAAGGGCCCTCCAAGAAATTGGGGGGGCTTTTTTATTTCAAGTCGCGCAGGGCTTCACCATAAGGTATTTTTCTACTTGCAAATTATTCGCATCTAGACATATTAAGAATTTTGAGGCCCCCATGAACCAGGTTGAGACAACAACCGTTCGAACCCCATTACGCGATCGCCTAACCCGCGATGAATGGCGCCGCATGGCTCTGATGTTTGGGTTCATCGCATTTCTACATATAGCTGGTTTTGTATTGATGGGATTGGCAGTATCTGGAGATTATGAATTAGGCGACGGAACTTTATTTGGTTGGGGCACGGCGGCTTTGGCTTATACGTTAGGAATGCGTCACGCTTTCGATGCCGACCACATCAGCGCAATTGATAACACAACTAGAAAATTAATGTCAGAAGGACAACGGCCACTTGGAGTTGGTTTCTTCTTCTCACTTGGTCACTCATCTGTGGTTGCGGCTCTTGCGCTCCTTCTAACTTTTGGAATCAAAGCTCTTGGGTCACAGCTCAAAGATGAAGATTCTGCGCTCCACCATTACACAGGCTTGATTGGCTTAACTGTTTCTGGAACTTTCTTGATGATTATCGCAATCCTGAACTTAATTATTTTGGTTTCAATCGTTAAAGTATTTTCACAGATGCGCCAAGGCCTATACAGTGAAGAAGAACTTGAAAAGCATTTAAATGCTCGCGGTCTACTTATGCGATTCTTTGGCCCAATTGCACGTCGCATTGATAAAAGTTGGAAGATGTATCCACTTGGAATTCTCTTTGGTTTAGGTTTCGACACTGCAACTGAAGTGGGCCTACTTGTTTTGGCTGGAACTTCGGTAATTGCGGGACTTCCCTGGTGGGCCGTTCTTTCCCTCCCCCTATTCTTTGCCGGCGGAATGAGCCTTCTCGACACTATCGATGGCTCTTTCATGAATTTTGCATATGGTTGGGCATTTTCTAAACCAGTCCGCAAGGTCTACTACAACATAATAATTACAGCACTTTCAGTAGGTGTTGCAATGTTTGTTGGTGGCTTAGAACTATTGCAAGTTTTATCAGGTCAATTAAACCTATCTGGTGGATTCTGGAATTACGTCAATGACTTCAGTCTTAACTCCGCTGGTTACATAATTGTTGCTTCCTTTGTAGTAGTTTGGGCGGTTGCGTTGTTGCTCTGGAAATACGGCAAAATCGAAGAGCGTTGGCACAATAAAGCCCATGCCGCACAATTATCACGCGGTGAAAATACTGACCACGTAGCCGCAGGCATAGAACTCGGCGCTATTAAAGACGGCTTTAAGATAGACGATTAGTTATATCCACTAACGCTGTGGGAGTATCGCTTAGTGATTGCCACTCAAAGCGTTGAACTCCGAGCTGGCGCAAGACTTTTAGTTAAAGATGTAGCAGTTCGAATCAACAGCGGTGATCGAATTGGATTCGTGGGCCGAAATGGTGCCGGTAAATCAACTCTCGCAAAATGCTTAGCTGGTGAAATACTCCCTGCGGGTGGTCAGATAACTCGAACTGGAACTATCGGTTATCTCCCCCAAGATCCAAGAACAGGCGATCAAGAAGAATCAGTTATAAATCGTATTCTCTCGGCTCGTGGTCTAGATCAAATAGTCGTTCGAATGCGCAAAGCCGAAGAGGCAATGGCAACGGCCACGCCAGAAGAGTTGGAAGTTGCGCTCGAGCGTTATGCCCGAGTCGATAGTGAATTCAATGCAGCCGGTGGATATAGCGCATCTGCCGAAGCCGAATCAATTGCAACAAACCTTGGTTTGCCAGAGCGGCTATTTGAAGAGCCAATTCAAGTTCTTTCTGGTGGCCAGCGTCGTCGCGTCGAACTTGCCCGCCTTTTATTTAGTGGCGCCGAAACACTTCTACTCGATGAGCCAACAAACCACTTAGATGCTGAATCCATCAATTGGTTACGCGATTACCTAACAAAATACTCTGGTGGCCTTGTGGTTATTTCTCACGATGTTGCCTTGATTGAAACTGTTGTAAACAAAGTTTTCTACATCGATGCGAACCGAAATGTCATCGACGTGTACAACATGGGCTGGAAAAAATATTTATTACAACGCGAAGCTGATGAACATCGCCGTAAGAAAGAACGCGCTAATGCTGAGAAGAAGGCCGAAATCTTGCAGAAGCAAGGCGAGAAGATGCGCGCCAAAGCATCAAAGGCAACAGCTGCCCAAGGCATGTTACGTCGCGCCGAATCCCTCATCTCTAACCTTGAAGATGTTCGCAAATCAGACAAGGTCGCAAAGTTGCGCTTCCCTACCCCAGCACCTTGTGGCAAGACTCCACTGATGGCAACTGGTTTGAGTAAGTCATACGGTTCACTAGAAATCTTCACCGATGTTGATCTTGCAATTGATAGATCTTCTCGCGTTGTGATACTTGGGCTAAACGGTGCGGGTAAAACCACATTGCTAAGTATTCTTGGTGGTACAAATGAATCAGATACTGGTGAAATATTGCCTGGTCATGGTTTGAAGATTGGTTACTACACCCAAGAACACGAATCTCTGGATTTTGAACGCACTGTTCTTGAGAACATGCTCTCTGCTGGTGACAAAATCAGCGAACAACAAGCCCGCCAAACTCTTGGTTCTTTCTTATTCTCTGGCGATGATGTGCAAAAACCAGTAAAGGTTTTGAGTGGTGGCGAACGAACCAGACTTGCTCTTGCAACTTTGGTAGTCGGATCTGCAAATGTGCTTTTATTAGATGAGCCAACAAACAACTTAGATCCTGCTTCACGCGAAGAAATTCTTGCAGCATTAGGTGAATATCAAGGGGCTGTGGTTCTCGTAAGCCACGATGTCGGCGCTGTTCAAGCCCTTAAGCCAGAGCGCGTTTTATTACTTCCAGATGGCGATGAAGATTTATGGGGCAATCAGTATTTGGAACTGATCGCCCTCGAATAAATTTAAGAACAATTTAAGAGCGAAGTGCGACCGCAAAGGCACGGAAATCTTCGACAAGTAAATCAATCTCCTTCTGGCCGTGGGCCAGTGAAATCAACCATTGTTCATCTAAGCCCGGAGGCGTGATGATTCCGCGGTTCATTGACCAGAGCCATGAAAGTTCGGCGATTTCAAAATCAGTTGCTTTGTAATCACGATAGTTGCGAACGGGATCCTTCGACCAAGTTACACAGCCCTTAACTCCAAAGCCAACAGTATGAGCTGGAAGTTGGAACTCTTCGATTATTAAAGTAATTCGATCAAGTGCCTGCTTATTTAAAGCTTCAGCCTTTGCAAGTGCTTCTTCTGTACACAAGCGATCCATCGCGCGAAGTCCCGCCATTGCAAGTGGATTGCCATTGAATGTTCCGAAGTGCGCCATTGCGCCAGTCGTGATTGTGTCCATGATTTCTGCCTTGCCACCAAATGCAGCGAGTGGAAGTCCACCGCCAATTGATTTAGCGAGACAGATTAAATCTGGTTGAACACCAATGCGATGTGCTGCGCCTTGTGGACCGGCAGTTAAACCAGTTTTCACTTCATCAAAAATTAAGACAATGTTGTATTCGGTACAGAGTTCCCGAACACCAGCAAGGTAGCCAGCATCAGGTAGAACAATTCCCAAGTTCTCTAGAACTGGTTCAAGAATAAAGCAAGCAATCGATTCATGGTCGCGAGCAAAGATCTTCTCAAGTGCTGGAAGATTATTGAATGGAACTACGAAAACAACGCCAGCATTTATACCGTGTCCAATTACCGGAGTTGGCTCTTCGGGGTTTCCTGCTTGATCAAGAGTCGGCTTTGCTGAAACCGTAAGTGGGTCGTAGCTACCGTGGTAGCCACCCTCCAACTTAACGATTGCGGATTTACCGTTGTAGGCCTTGGCGGTACGAACTGCATACATTGTCGCTTCAGTACCAGAGTTTGCAAATCTAACTTTGTCGATTTCAAAACGCTTGCATAAGCGTTCAGCGCCATCACGCGAAATAGGTGATGGAGTTACAAAGAGAGTGCCACCCTCGAGTGCAGCCTTGGTTTCTGCAATCACTTCTTCATTCAAGTGACCGGCAAGCATTGCACCGAAGCCCATTGAAAGATCAAGTAATTGACGACCATCAACATCAGTCATCCATGCACCTTTAGCTGAAACAATGCTAATTGGATATGGATCCCAGTATTGGAAGCTTGAAGTTGCGCCAAGTGGCGAAGACGACTTCGCAATAGTGTTTTCAACACCAGAGGCAAAGGTAGATTTTGAATACAACGCCCACTCAGCAGCCATCATCTCTTTAATTTTTGTCGATGAGATTGGAGTGACGATATTTGGGGTCTTACGGAAAGTCTGAGGTTCTAGAGTTCAGGTCATTTTGGAAAGAAGTACCTTTTGTTGGATGGCTCGCTAGCTATCAGCGAATCCCTTTTGGGTACGAGCTCCTTTGGTTGAGAGAAAACTTGGTAGTTTTCTTATAAAGGTGAAGGTAGCAGGGAAAGCCAGATAATGCACTAATAGGCTGACTTGATGCGTGTTGCACCCCAAGATTTTGGACAATTTTTGAAGAATTTTCAAAAGTCATGCGATATTCCAAAAGTTAAGCCATTATTTGGGTATGGCCGAAAAAAGCAAGAAAATAATTCTTGCAATCCAAAATGACCCAACCGATCCCCCACATTTAGTTGGCCGTTGGCTTATGGAAATTGGTTTCGCAATAAAAATTCTTCGCGCCTATACCGGGGAAGTTGTCCCAACAAAAGTTCCAGATGATATTTGTGCGCTGCTTCCGCTAGGTGGATCTATGGGCGCGAATGATGATGAGGAATTGCCATGGTTGGCGGATGAAAAAGAATTATTAGCAGATGCTGTCGCTCGCGATATCCCAGTATTTGCAATCTGTTTGGGAGCCCAACTTCTTGCAGCCGCGTTAGGTGGCGAAGTTACTCGATCTCAAGTTGGTGAGATTGGTATTTACGAGATCAAACGTAATTTGGAATCAGATCCAATTTTCAACTTTGGGGATACCGCGATCTCTGCACAATGGCATGAAGATAAGATTTCCAAACTTCCATCTGGCGCCGTGAATTTGGCGTCGAGTGCGTTATGTGAGAACCAAATTTTTCGAATTGGTGCAGCGACTTATGCAGTCCAGTTTCACCCAGAAGTCGATTCCGGGATAATTAAACTCTGGGAAGATGACGCTGACAACGCATTTCTAGAATCTGGGAAGAGCAGCGTCAAGGATGAGGTCCAAAAGGTTGAAGCGGAACTGCAAGAAATTTGGAAACCAATTATTCAAAACTGGGGTCGACTTATACTTCAGTAAAAATTCAACAAAAAAGGGGCCCTCAATCTGAGAGCCCCTTTTTCTAATTTCTAACTACAGGTTGCTAATCGGTCCCTTGAACCACTTCTTCACTGAAAGATGCCACCAGATCCAGAGAAGAATCAAAGCACCTCCAGTAACGATTGGAGCATAGTTAACCGCGGTCCAGTTGAAGTCCTTTGCGCCAGGAACTCCTAGTGGTGAGAACGGCATAATGAAATAGACCGAAATAATTGCAATTTCAGCAACTGCAACTGTGTTCATCCACTTGTACTTAGAACCATTGTTCCAAGCTCCGACCTTAAATTTATCTCCAGCTTTTAGACGAAGATAAATTGGAATCATGAATGATAAGTAAAGACTGATTACGCAGACTGAAACAACAGCATAGAAAGCAGTTGGAACGCCAGCTGAGCTCTTGTAGAGAGCAGGAAGTGTAAGAACAACACCACCGGTAGCTGAGATTAGTACTGCGTTAACTGGTACTCCAGCCTTATTTACTTTCTTCCAGTTCTTATGTCCTGGTACTGCGCCATCTCGAGAGAAGGCGAAGAGCATGCGAGAACATGAAGTCAAGCAAGCAGTTACGCAGAAGATCTGACCGGCTGTTGTAATTACCATAACCAGCTTGAACAAAGCGCCACCACCGAGTGAACTGTAGAGAAGTGCGATGACAGAACCGATTCCGAATGGATTTACTTCAGGATCAGCTGAGTTGATCATGTCAGAATTTGTTGCAGCAAATAGGAATGCAAGCAGCAGGATATATCCACCGATTGCTGAGTAGAAGATTGACTTCCAGATTCCCTTTGCTGAAGCAATATGAGCACCTTGGGTTTCTTCAGAAAGGTGAGCGGATGCATCAAAGCCAGTAATTGTGTACTGGGTTAATAAGAAGCCAAGTGGCAGAACATATAGCCAGTAACTTCCACCTGCGAAGCCTGAGTTATTGATTTTTTCAGTAAAGACCCAGCTTGCAGATTGGTGAGCATCTGGTGCTACAACCAAAATAATAACGATCAGAGCGGCGCCAAATACATGCCACCAAACTGAAATGTTATTTATAACAGCCAAAAGATGGCTGCTAAATATATTGATCAGAGTTACAAGGGCAATAACAATTACGAATAGTGCGAATTGTTGCTTGATAAAATCGCCACCCATAAATGAAGTCGCATAACCATCAAAGAAAGCACCTAGAACAATGTTTAGGAATGAGGTTAAGCCGTATCCCACTGAAGCGGTTACTGAAACTAGACCAATTAGATTTAGCCAACCGGTATAAAACCCAGCCTTGGGACCGCCAAGTTTGGAAGCCCACCAATAAATTCCACCAGAGGTTGGAAATGCTGAGGCGAGTTCGGACATACAAAGACCAATAATTAAAATGAAGGCTGAAATTAGCGGCCAACCAAGGGAAATTGCTACGGGACCACCATTGTTCCAAGCCTGTGCAAAGGTCGTAAAGCAACCTGCCAAGATCGAAATAATTGAGAAGGAAATTGCAAAGTTCGAGAAACTTGACCAAGAACGATTTAGCTCTTGTTTGTATCCGAGGTCGGCTAAGCGACGCTCATCATCTGCGTGTGTATTCGACATTGAATCTATTCCACCCTTCTAGAAGTTAAAGAGAGTGTGCCCTGCGTCTCACCAAATTGGAAGTGTATTCACGAGGTTTTCAGCGAGAAATTTCACCAATTTTTGGGTCGTTGTGTCTACGGAAACGCCCTAGTAACCTCCCACACAGGTAATTCTGGATTCTGGCCAAAGGGGAGCAAGCGCGTGAAATTAACCGTTGAGCAACTTCGTAAAGGCGTCGAAAGCGGCAAGATCGACACCGTTGTAGTTGGCGCTACCGATATGCAAGGCCGACTCCAAGGCAAGCGAATTCATGCCAAGTTCTTTCTAAATGACACCCTCGCAAATGGAACCGAAGGCTGTAATTATTTACTGGCATCAGATATCGAGATGAACACAATCCAAGGTTATGACATCTCATCTTGGGATACTGGGTATGCCGATATGGCGATGCTTCCGGATTTGAATACTTTGCGCCCAATGCCATGGCATGAAGGAACCGTTATGTTGATTGCAGATTTCACAGATCATCACAAACACGGAATCTCGGTTTCGCCGCGGACAATATTGAAGACCCAGTTAGAGCGCCTAGATAAAGCAGGCATGGTCGCGATGTGCGGAACTGAACTTGAGTTCATAGTTTTCAAAGAAACTTTTGAAGAGGCCTGGGATAAGGGATACAAAAACTTAACTCCGGCCAACCAATACAACGTTGACTATTCCCTTCTTGGCACTGGCCGCGTAGAAAAATTATTGCGCGAAATTAGAAACAATATGGATGAAGCCGGTTTGATTGTTGAATCAGCAAAAGGTGAGTGTAACTTCGGACAGCATGAAATCGCCTTCCGATATGAGGATGCACTTTCAACTTGCGACAATCACGTCATCTACAAGATGGGCGCGAAAGAGATTGCAGCAAAGCATGGATGTTCACTTACCTTTATGGCGAAGTTCAATGAGAAAGAGGGCAGCTCTTGCCATATTCATCTCTCGTTTCGCGATAAGAAGGGTGGCGCAGTTCTTGCTGGAGATGCTGGAGATGGCATGTCTAAGCAGGGCCGTTCATACTTAGCTGGGCTGCAGAAACATATGAGCGAGCTATCACTTTTATTTGCACCAAATATAAATTCATATAAGCGATACCAAGCTGGAACCTTTGCGCCAACTGCTATCAAATGGGGCCGAGATAATAGAACTTGTGCACTTCGCTTAGTGGGCGAAGGCCTCTCATTGCGCGTAGAAAACCGGGTTCCAGGTGGTGATGTAAACCCATATCTAGCAGTTGCTGGGATGGTTGCTGCTGGTCTTGATGGCATTGAAAATAATTTGGAGCTGGAGCCAATTTTCACTGGAAATGCTTATGCCCTTGAAACAAATCGCGTACCAACTTCACTTAAAGAAGCCCGTGATTTGTGGGCGAACAGCAAATGGGTCACAGAAACATTTGGCGCAGATGTTCAGAAGCATTACACACATATGGCAGATACTGAATTAGATGCCTATTCACGAGCCGTAACAGATTGGGAGCGTTTCCGTAGTTTCGAGCGGATGTAAATCAATGAGCAAATTCACCATAATAAATCCGACGACCGAGAAACCAGTTAAAGATATTGAACTCGCAGATCTTGCGGCAACTGACTTAGTAATAGCAAAAGCCGAGAAAGCATTTCAAAGTTGGCGCAAAGTTAACCCGGGCGATCGCGCACGGTTATTACGCAGCTTTGCAGCAATCGTTGACTCGCATATCGAAGAGCTTGCCCAACTTGAAGTTTTAAATAGCGGTCACACAATTGGGAATGCGCGCTGGGAAGCCGGCAACGTGCGTGATGTTTTGAATTATTACAGTGCTGCACCTGAACGATTATTTGGAAAACAGATTCCAGTACCAAATGGAATAGATATAACTTTCAAAGAACCCCTTGGCGTTATTGGAATTATCGTTCCCTGGAACTTCCCAATGCCGATTGCAGGATGGGGCTTTGGCCCAGCACTTGCCGCTGGAAATACCTTTGTGTTAAAACCTGCTGAGATAACTCCTATGACAGCAATTCGCCTAGGAGAACTTGCGATTATGGCTGGAATCCCAGAGGGAGTATTCAACGTTATCCCTGGCAAGGGAAGCATTGTTGGTGAAAGATTTGTAACTAATCCCCTAGTTCGGAAGATAGTTTTCACTGGGTCAACAACTGTTGGAAAAGGAATTATGCGCGGCTGCGCTGATCAGGTAAAACGTTTAACACTTGAACTTGGTGGCAAGAGTGCAAATATTATTTTCGCCGACAGCGATATCCAAAAAGCGGCAGCAAATGCACCTGGGGCGGTATTTGATAATGCCGGGCAAGACTGCTGCGCTAGATCTCGATTACTTGTGCAACGTTCGGTCTTCGATAAATTCATGGCGGAATTTGAGACAGCAGTTAAAAAATTCCGAGTTGAAGATCCAGCACTAGAAAGCGCAGAGATGGGTCCTCTGGTTTCTGCTACACAGTTAGCTCGAGTCCAGGAATATCTACCGCCAGGAACTCCCATCGCTTTCCAGGGAACAAAACCAGAAGGCCCTGGTTATTGGTTTGCGCCAACGGTCCTGCTTCCCAAAGATGCTAGTGACCGCGCATATCGCGAAGAAATTTTTGGTCCAGTAGTAAGCGTTCTGCCTTTTGAAGATGAAGCAGATGCGATTCGCATTGCAAACGATTCAGAATATGGGCTTTCAGGATCTATCTGGTCTCGCGATATTGGCAGAGCAATTCGGGTCTCAAGAGCGGTCGAAGCCGGAAACCTTTCGGTAAACTCAAACTCATCAGTTAGATATTGGACGCCATTTGGCGGGTATAAGCAATCCGGACTAGGTCGAGAATTAGGTCCAGATGCACTCGACGCATTTACTGAAGTTAAGAATGTTTTCTTTGACACTCAAGAATAACTAGGAGAATAAATGAAACGGTTACAAGATCGCGTTGCAGTAATCACTGGTGGCGCAAGTGGAATTGGATATGCGACCGCACAACGGTTCGTCGAAGAAGGTGCAAAGGTTGTAATAGTCGATCTAAATGAAGAGATTGGTAATAAAGTTGCGAAAGAGCTTGGCGCCATTTTTGTAAAGGCCAACGTAACTTCTGAAGAAGATGTTGCAAGAATGTACAAGGTTGCCTTCGATGAATATGGTCGTATCGATATCGCATTCAATAATGCTGGAATTTCGCCACCAGAAGATGATTCAATTCTTACTACTGGAATCGATGCCTGGCGCTTAGTGCAGGAAGTTAACCTGACATCCGTGTATCTCTGCTGCAAAGCAGTTCTCCCTTATATGTTGAAGGCTGGCAAAGGCTCAATCATCAACACCGCATCATTCGTAGCAACTATGGCTTCTGCTACATCACAAATTTCATATACCGCCTCAAAAGGCGGCGTACTCGCTATGACTCGTGAACTTGGAGTGCAATTTGCAAGGCAAGGTGTTCGCGTAAACGCGCTCTCCCCTGGACCAGTTAACACACCGCTGCTGCAAGAGTTATTTGCAAAAGATAAAGAGCGTGCAGCTCGTCGGTTAGTTCATATTCCACTTGGTCGCTTTGCGGAAGCAAGTGAATTAGCAGCTGCTGTTGCATTCCTTGCATCCGATGACTCGTCATTCATCACTGCCTCAAACTTCTTAGTTGATGGTGGTATCAGCGGCGCTTATGTAACTCCACTATCTGAGTAGGCGCAATAAAAAATGTGCCGGCTGATGGGTTATGTATCTCCCCGTGAGATAAGTATTGAAGAGATTGCTGGTCCTAGTTTCCAGGAGTTCTCTGATCTCTCGGAGAAACATCGTGACGGTTGGGGTATTGCCACATCCACAACTGGCAAACCCTCAAATTTAATTGTGGAGACTCTTCCGGCTAAAGAAAGTTCGCAATATTCACATCTCACCAAAGAGGTTTTATCCGATGGCGCTCTGCTTCACCTGCGTTGGGCGACATCAGGTTTAGCGGTTGTCGAAGGCAATACCCATCCCTTTGAATTTGAGAATATCTCCTTTATACACAATGGTGGAATTACACCTCTAGATTCGATGGACCAATTTATCGATCCAGAATTGATCAAGCTAATGCGCGGGAACACCGATAGTGAGAAGTACTTCTATGTTTTGATTACCCAAATTAAGAAGCTGGGATTAATCGCTGGAATAAGTGCTGGGGTGAAGTTGATTAAAGAGAACTGCAATTACTCCTCAATAAACGCCATGATACTAACCTCTGATTTTTATGTAATTATCAATGAGCATAATTATGAGAAGCGGCCTAAAGGTGAAGCCGAAGATTATTACGATCTCTTTTACCGTAAAGATGAGAACGGAATCTTGGTTGCATCCTCCGGTTGGAATCAAAAGAATTGGACGAGAATAGAGAACCATCAGATTCTCTTAATTGATCGCAAATCACTTAGCCTAGAAGCCCTCAGTATTTAATCTAAAAAGAAATCGAGTAAGAAATCAGTTGTTCCAGGCTTAACTGAATACTTCTCGAGATCAGTAATGCCTTCAGATGCTAGGACCTCATCGTCAACAAAGAAATTTCCGGTCGTTGTCTTAGCATCTCGATTTAGGATTATGTAAGCGGTATCAGAAAGTATCTCGGGCTTACGACAGAAATCAGTATCCACGCCAGGAATCATTTGAAGCGCTGCAGTATCAATTGCCGTTCTGGGCCAGAGCGCATTTACTGCGATTCCATCACGTTTAAATTCTTCCGCCATTCCAAGAACACACATACTCATTCCATATTTGGACATCGTGTATGCAACGTGGTTCTTAAACCATTTCGCTTTCATCGAAAGCGGTGGCGACAAAGTAAGGATGTGCGGATTTCGACCAGCCTTCGCACTCTCTCGAAGATGAGGTACAGCTGCTTGTGAAGTTAGAAATGTTCCCCGAACATTTACATCGAACATCAAGTCAAAGCGTTTGGCGGGAGTCTTCTCTGTTGGCGTTAAATTAATTGCACTCGCATTGTTTATCAAAATATCTATGCCACCAAATTGTGCTGCGGCCTTGTTTACTGCCACAACAATCGCATCCTCATCTCGGATGTCACATTGGATTGGTAGCGCAATCCCGCCAGCAGCCTCAATCTCTTTAGCCGCAGAAAAAATAGTTCCTGGAAGTTTTGGATTCTCTTCTGCAGTCTTAGCCGCAATCGCGATGCTTGCGCCATCGGCGGCAGCACGAAGAGCAATCGCTAAACCAATACCGCGAGAGCCGCCTGTGATGAATATTCGTTTTCCAGCAAGTGACATCTTGATTTACCCCTTGTTTTTCTTCTCGAGAAATTTCATAAATGCAATTTGTGCTTCATCAGATTCAAGTGCGATTCTAAATAATTCGCCTTCAGCTTCCATAACCATTGCGACCGCTTGATGATGCCCACTCTTTAAAAGAGCCTTCGTATTAATTACCGCAGTAGGCGGTTGATTTGCAATAACCTCTGCAACTTCTAGCGCCTTTGCAAGTGGATCGGAAACAATCTCATTTACCAAACGCATCTCGTGCGCTTCGGTTCCAGAGAAGTCGCGACCAGTCAAGAAAATTTCCGAAGCAATTGCGTGTCCAACAAGACGCGGAAATAAAATTGAAGACCCAGCCTCAGGAACTAGTCCGAGTGAAACAAAGGGCATGGATAATTTTGCATCAGCTGTTGCATAAACAAGATCACAGTGCATCAACATCGTGGTTCCGATGCCAACAGCATTTCCGTGAACAGCCGCAATTAGTGGTTTAGGAAAATCATGAAGGACTGATAAGAATTGCATCACGGGTGAATCAGGACCTGTAGGTGGTGTATTTAAGAAGTCCATAATGTCGTTGCCGCCAGTAAAAGCGCTGCCGGCTCCTGTAATTACAACGACCCGGATGTCGAAATCATCTTTGGCCTCGCCTAGCGCTCTTGAAAGATCGGAATACATCGCAGGTGTAAGCGCATTCTTCTTCTCTGGGCGATCCAAGGTGAGCGTTAAGACCTGGTTCATTTTAGTTGTTGTGATATTCCCCATTAGGAGAGTTTATGGTGGACAATGAGGAAAGCCAACATAACTGTCGAAAATCAGAAAGGGCTTTGGGGATCTCACTATGAAGAGAATCAGAGTAATGAGCCGTGAGTTAACTCCCTTTGAACATTTAGTCGCCCAACACCTATGCGATGGACTTTCAAATATTGCAGTCGCTAGAGCAACAGCGCATAGCGAAAAAGTAATCGAAAATACGGTATCCAGAATGGCACCAGTATTTGGAATCAAATCAGATAGTGATACCAATATTCGCGTACTTCTTGCGCTGGCATACCGAGCCCACTTCGGCGATGGCTCTTTTGATAAGTTAGATATCGGTTGCTCTCATAGCAAAGTTGGGCCAGATGGTAAGTCATATTGCGATAAGCATGTCGATTAAAAACTCCAGCTGAAATCTTCTTTTAGTTTTCAAGGGCTAGCACTCACTCAATTTACTTTGGTGCTAGCACTTGCACTTTTGTACATACCACTCGCTCTGATACTCCAAACTAATAGCGATATGAAACTTCTCCAGGTTTTATATCAATATATTCCGGAGAGCATAGAAGGAGAACAAAATGAATAGAAAATCATTCGACAAAATCGCTAGCGTAATTGGACTGCTGCTTGCAGGCTTCCTGATCATTCTTGGTGGAATTTTGCAATACGGCGGCAACTTTGCTGCGGATCAAGTGGCGGCTCAATTAGAACCACAAGCCATCACTATTCCAGCAGAAAATGGTGATCCAAAAGCCACTGATGATGTAAAGAAATTTTTCGCAGATAATGGAAATATGATCATGTCGACAGGTAAGCAAGCACAGATGTATGCCGATCACTACATCGGTTTCCATATGGCAGAAATGCCTACATATGCCGCAGCATCAAATGCGAACCGTGCCGCGGCAGGCGCGCTAGCAGCTGATCCAGCTAACGCTGAATTACAAGCAAAATCCAAGCAGGCTTCGGGAACTGTCGAAACTGTTTTCAAGGGACAAGCACTTCGCGGAATGCTACTTAACGCTTACGCCTTCGGAATGCTCGGTGACATTGCAATTGTTGCCAGTTATGTAACTTTCGCTGGTGGCTTGATTTTCTTAATCTTGGCGCTACTCGGTTTCGCTCATCTTCGTAGAGTTGATACTGACTCAGTTATCTAAAGCAAACTAGAAACCAAACAGAGACCTCATCTCTCCGTGAGGAAAGGCCCCTAGCTCGAAAGAGTGCGGGGCCTTTTAGAATTGTCATGTCGTATGCTCGCTCAATGAGCTCCTTAGTAGTAATTCCCTCGCGCCTCTGGGAATACTGCATTGCTGCAGTCATTATTATTTTGGCTCCTGGCCCTTCAGTCCTATTTGTAATCGCTCGGGCTATCGCTTGGGGTCGCGCTACTGCGATTGCGACGGTTGCTGGAAATGTTATGGGAGCTTTTTCGCTCTCTGTTGTTGTAGCTGTTGGGCTAGGCCCAATTTTGCAGAGATCTGAACTGGCCTTCACAAGCGTTCAAGTTTTAGGTGGTGGATATCTGGTCTATCTTGGAATTTCTGCAATCAAACATAGTCAAATTCATGCAAGTGATATGACCAACCAAGGTGACATCAGACCTTCAAAATGGAAATCTATTCGTGAAGGGTATTGGGTAGGGGCTCTTAACCCGAAGGGAATTGTTTTCTTCGCGGCAATTTTGCCACAGTTCGTTGATCGCGAAGCTGGGGGCGTAACTTCACAGTTAATTTTGATGGGCGCAATCTTTGGAATCTTTGCCTTCTTCTCTGATGGCGGTTGGGGAATTCTTGCAGGAACAATTAGAAATTGGTTGGCCACCGAGATGATTCGTCTGGTCCGGATGCGCATGGCTGGCGGGATCGTCATGATCCTTCTCGGTATTTTTACTCTTATTTCAGCGATTCCTCGCAAATAACGCAACTGATGTCAGTGCGATAGCCCAGAATAGGAAGATATATGGAACCTATAACTCTCTCAAAAGGCGCTCGCGCATTTATCAGCCCTAGCGATTTAACTTTCGGTTGGGATAATTGCCACCGTTGTTTATGGCTTTATTACAACCACCAAGTTAAAGCCCCACTGTTTATGCCGCTTGTTGGCGATCTAGCCGAGATGCAAGAGCAATCATGCATCGGGAAGACTTCAGCAGAGTTAAATATAAATATGCCTGAAGGAAAAGTTTTCAAACACGCTGGTTGGGTTGTATCAACACCGATTGAAGTTGATGGCGTTGTTACACCATTTGCGGTCCGCGGAAAGTATGACTTGTTAATGGAACATCCTGATGGGACATTTGGAATAGTTGACTGTAAATTCCAGTCGAGCCCTAGTGATAAAACAAAGTTTTATGCCGTTCAACTCGAGGCCTATGCCTTCGCTCTCGAAAATCCAGCAAAAGATGCGCCAATTAAAGTATCTACTGCAGGACTTCTTGTCTGGTCACCAGTAAAAGTTCGCGGAAATTCTGCCGGCAACTTTGGTCTAGAGCTATCTTGCAACTGGTTTCCAACTGAACGAAGTCCAGAGTTAATCGCATCAAGGCTATCTGATTTCATCAAAATGATTACTGGTCCAGTGCCAGAATCAAAAGCGAACTGTGATCAATGCAAATATGTCGAAAGCAGAACCGAAGTCTTAAAGGGAAATTAACTTAACCCTATTTTTCCTCTTCGCGCTTCTTCTCTTTAGCCTCTTCGCGCCGTTGCTTCATAAGAATTAGCTTTGCCTCTGATGCATACATATCTACATACTCTTGGCCAGATAATTGTTGCAGCTTCTCCATAATTTCATTTGTGATTTGGCGAAGAACTTTTAAATCCGAAGTATCACCTGTGTAGTAAAGCGGTTCTCCGAAAATCATTTCAACTCGTTGTACCTTTGGAACAACCTTTCCGGTCGGTTGAATTTCAGCAGTGTTAAACATTGCTACCGGAACTATTGCCGCGCCAGATTCAATCGCCATCCGTGCTATTCCGGTGCGACCTTTATATAACTTTCCATCTGGTGATCTTGTTCCTTCTGGATAAATTCCGATGCAAGCACCGCCAGCCAGAAGATCTAGCCCGGTCAAGAGCGCCGCCTCGCTGCGTCGTCCGCCAGAGCGATCAACTGGAACTTGCCCAAGGGCTATAAAAGTAATCTTCTTAATGAATCCCTTAATGCCGGGCGATGTGAAGTATTCACTCTTGGCCAAGAAGGTAACTTTTCTAGGGACAACAAGCGGCATAAAAATTGAATCACTAAAAGAGAGATGGTTTGATGCAATTATTACAGGCCCCGATTGCGGGACATTGCGCAGGCCCGTTACCTTTGGACGAAATAGCAAGGTAAGAATGGGAATCAGGAAGGACTTAAGCGCTTGATAAATCACTGGCTTAATTTATGCCTTATCTGCTTCTTATGACACCATCTGAGCGTGAGTAATATCCCAGAAAGTGAGCCCTTACGGCTTTTGGCGGGTAAAACCGGATTGTTAATGATCCACGGATTCAGAGGTTCGCCAGCTTCGGTTAAACCTTGGGCAATTGCAATGCATGAGAAAGGTTTAACGGTTTCCGTTCCATTACTTGCAGGCCACGGAACGCATTGGAGTGATTTAAATAAAGTTGATTGGCAAGATTGGTATGACGTTATAGAAAAAGAATTTCTCGACTTGAAAAAATCCTGCGACCAAGTTTTTGTTGCTGGTTTTTCAATGGGCGGGGCACTTGCCCTTCGCTTATCTCAGATTCGTGGAAGTGAATTAGCTGGCGCAATACTTTTAAATGCTTCGATTTACGATGAGCGAAAAAGATTCAAGTTGGTACCTGCGCTCTCGCTATTTCTTCCTTCGATACCTGGTGGTCCTGGTGATGTTGCAAAACCTGGATCCCCTGCTCACGGTTATGACCGAATTCCATTGCGAGCTTTGAACCAAGTTCGCAAGCTCTGGGAAGTTGTGGAACGTGATCTCTATCTCGTCGATCTTCCACTAATGGTCGCATATTCATTGAATGATCATGTCGTTCATCCTGTTTGCAGCGAAACAATAATCGATAACGTTTACTCAACTGATATTCGCGAAGTTGTCTTTGAAAAATCTTTCCATAACGTCGCACTAGATTACGATGCAGAGTTATTGAACGAGGAAACTATGGATTTCGTTTTAGATGTTATCTCCGGTGAACTTTCGAGAGGCGAATCTATATTCGAATCAGATGAGCGCGAACTTATCAACGCTGAATTTGAGTCGATGGTGTCAGGTTTATCACTCGATCAATCTGCGCCCACAACTTACTTAGATGAGTTAGATGCCAGACCTTATGACCCAGAAGGCTTTATCCAACCTAATCCGAAGTTGCCTGCAGCCGATCAAACTTCTCGCTTCGCATTACTCGGAATAGTTGGTGGCGGCTCATACCTGCTCTTTGTAATGTCCACCGGAATTGATTTATTAGGAATGGGACCGTGGCCTGGAGTTCTCGGCTTCATTGGTGGAATTGCAACTTACATCTGGAAATCCGCAAGGCCTGAAGATGATTTCGGAGATGGTGTAGAACTTTAATTCCGAGCTAGATCTGCAGCCCCAACTAGTCCTGCATCATTACCGAGTTTTGCGGCAACAATTTCGGGAACCGGATGTTTACCAACGAATGGCATTACGCGCATCATCGCTTTTCTTGCCGGTTCTAATAATAATTCGCCAGCGTCAACAACTCCGCCGCCGATAACAACTATTGACGGATCAAAGAGCATAGATAAGGTTGCGATTCCAGCGCCGAGCCAATCCCCTGTTGTTGCAAGGGCGCCAATTGCAATTTCATCACCATCTCGCGCTGCATCAGTTATGTGGCCACCCATTAGTCCTTCGATTGTTCCGTTACCTCGCGCCAATAACTCCTTAGCACCAGCCGAATTATTCGAGATCGCTTCACGTGCATGACGCATTAACGCTGAACCAGATGCGTAACGTTCAAAGCAACCGTTAATACCGCAGCCACATAGTTCACCATTTGGAACCACTCGCATATGACCAAATTCCGCACCAGTTCCATTTGCGCCACGAAGTGGCTGGCCATTAACAATTGCTGCCCCACCAATTCCTGTTCCGACAGTAACCATAATTACATTTTCTAAGCCTTTACCAGCGCCATATACCCGCTCCGCCCAGGCTGCGCTATTTGCATCATTTTCGACAACTGTTTTAACGCCACATAGTTTAAGAAGCGCGCTTGCAATATTTACGCCATCCCAATCTTTAATGTTTGGTGCACCAAGCATTGTCGCGCGATCTGATGAAACTAATCCAGCGGCAGAAATTCCAACGTGATCGACTTTGTGAGTTGTTAATAGTTCCAAAATTACTTCAGCAATACTTTGATTTAACTCGTGGCCACCAGCTTTAGGCGTATCTTTTCTAAAGGTACGAAGAATGTTGCCACTTTGATCTACAACACCGCCAAGAACTTTGGTGCCACCAATATCAATTCCAATGGCTAGGTCTGAATTTACCAAATTAGATTAACTCTCTAGTTTTGCTTTTAATTGGTTGAGTGCAAGGTCAATTGTTGAACGCTCAGCCTTCTGTCGCATCATCGCAGGTACTGGCATAGAAAGTGCAACGGTTAATTCGTAAGTAACTGTCGTGGTGTCATCACCATTATCAATCAATTTATAGGCACCGGTCATCTCGGTTAAGAGATCAGCGCCATCTAATTCAAAGGTAATTTCGGCTGGCGCCTTGCTCCAGTCGTAATCGAGGATTACCCGATCCTTCATGACCCCAGCATCAATTGAAATCTTTGCCTTTGTTGCGCGCCCAGTTTCATCACTGGCCTGAACTTCAACGCTCTTTATTGCAGTCGACCAGGTTGGATAACTTGCAAGGTCGGTTAGGACTCCAGCTACATCGGTAATTGGGGCTTCAATTGTTATCGAATTCTCAGAAATATCGCTCATGCCTAAACTTTACCCAAAATATCTTCCGAAAATACCTACCTCGGCGATAACCTTCGGTTTATGGATCAATACACCGTCCCAGCAATCGTCCCGCCAGCAACCAAAGGCAATCTCTCCGACTTAGTCGCTGATCGCGCCGCAAATGAGCCAAATCGCATCACGCTATCTCGGCCACTTGGCCAAGGTTGGCAAGGCGTAAGCGCTAAAGAGTTTGATAGTGAAGTTCGTGCGGTGGCAAAAGGCTTAATCGCGGCAAACATTAACGTTGGTGATCGAATCGCAATCATGGCTAAGACTCGTTATGAGTGGACGATCTTAGATTTCGCAATTTGGTATGCCGGAGGCGTTTCAGTTCCAATTTATGAAACATCTAGTGCGGAACAAGTCGAATGGATTCTTGCGGATTCTGGAGCTGTTGCAATTATTGTTGAAACTCCGCAACATCGTGAGCTTGTAAATTCCGTAATCACACCTGCATGTAAAAATATTTGGACAATTACTGATGGTGCACTTGATGAAATAACTAATTTGGGAAGCAAGATTTCCGACAATGAAGTTGAAACCCGTAGAAATCAACCGAAACCAGAATCACTTGCAACTTTAATTTATACCTCGGGTACAACTGGAAAACCAAAGGGTGTTCAACTTACCCATGGAAACTTTTTATCGGAATGCGGCAATGTCGTTCAAGCCCTTAGTGATCTTTTCTTGAAGCCCGGTGGTTCAACACTTCTATTCCTTCCAGTTGCTCACGTCTTTGGACGCATGGTTCAAGTTGGCTCAATAACTGCTGGTCTACACCTGGCCCACAGCGGTGATATCACCAGACTTGCCGCTGATCTCGGGACATTCAAACCAACATTCGTCCTTGCGGTCCCAAGAATCTTTGAAAAAATTTACAATGGCGCTGAAGCCAAAGCAGAAGCTGCCGGCAAAGGTGCAATCTTCCGCAAAGCGGCAGATGTGGCGATTGCATATAGCGAAGCGCAAGATTCAAAAGAGAAGAACGTTGGACTTATCTTGAAGCATGCAATCTTCGACAAGCTCGTTTATTCCAAGATTAGAGCTGGAATGGGCGGACGTGTTGAGGCTGCGATTTCTGGAGGCGCTCCACTTGGAGCTCGCTTGGGACACTTCTACCGTGGTGCCGGAGTAAATATTTTAGAAGGCTACGGGCTAACCGAAACAACTGCAGCTGCAACGGTAAATCTTACCTCTGCACAAAAGATTGGATCTGTGGGGCGGCCGATTCCTGGAACGACAATAAAAATCGCCGAAGATGGCGAAGTTCTAATTAAAGGCGCAGTTGTAATGACCGGGTATTGGCAGAACGATGCAGCTAATAATGAAGTTTACACAAGTGATGGTTTCTTTAAGAGTGGCGATCTTGGAACCATCGATCATCAAGGATTCCTTGCAATTGTGGGCCGCAAGAAAGAAATTATTGTCACTTCTGGCGGTAAGAATGTTGCACCGGCAGTTTTGGAAGATCGGGTTCGTTCACATCCGCTTGTAAGTCAATGCATGGTTGTCGGAGATAACAAGCCATTCATTGCCGCCCTAGTAACGATTGATCCTGATTCAATAAAAAATTGGATAGTTGCAAATAAAAAAGAGGGCGCAACTGTTGAAACACTTACGAAAGACCCAGATTTAATTGCAGTAATTCAAACTGCAGTTGATGAGGCTAATAAAGCCGTTAGTCGTGCGGAATCAATTCGAAAGTTCACAATCTTGGCTACTGATTTCACAATTGCTGGTGGCCAATTAACAGCCAAACTTTCCATGAAACGACATGTTGTCGGCCAGGAATTTGCAGAGGAAATCGAAGCTCTCTTTACGTGAAAACCGCTCGTGATTTACACGACGACATAAGCGAAGAGCTTTCGGCAATCTGCAATATTTTAGATTCTTTAGCAGGAAGAGCAGATTCATCCCCTGATGATCGAGGCAAATTTCGCACGATTCGAAACCAGGTAACTAAACTCTGCGACCTACTGAGTGCGGATATTCCATTAATCGCAGAAAAATCCAAGACCGTATTCTCGATTGAAATTCGCAAGGCAATTTCCGAAATAAATAACTCGCTCGATGGTTTTGGTGAGCTTGGCGGAACGCTCACGGATTTACGAAGTAATTTGAATTTTCCTAAGTATTTTCTCGATGAATCTGGCAAGAATCAGAGAGTACTTACTCCACTAACTAAACGTGAACGTGAAGTTCTACTCCTGTTACCTCGGGGCATAACAGCCAAGGCAATGGCGAGTGAACTTTTCTTAACCGAAGCAACAATCAAAAGTCACTTAGCTTCCATCTACCAAAAATTCGAAGTTGTAAATCGCACTCAAGCTATTGCTATTGGGATAGAGAATAAACTTTTAGCCTTTTAAAACTTCTGCGAATTTATTACCCCATAAATCCCAATTCCAACTATTGACCGCCCAAATACGGCCACTCGCACCAAATTCTTTAGCTTTGGTTGTATTCGAGAGAAGTTCTATACATGCATCCGCTATGTCATCAACGCTTCTTCCATCTACAACTAACCCAGTCTTACCTATTTGAACTGCATCTGGCGCGCCACCTGAATCCCCAGCAATTACCGGAAGTCCACATGATCCAGCCTCTAAATAAACAATTCCTAGACCTTCGACCTCCAATCCTGCAAGCCTTGATCTGGAAGGCGAAACGAAGACATCACCAAGCAGGATATGTTTTGGAAGTTGGTCGTAAGTAATACGCCCAAGCATTTGCACATCATTTACCAGATGAAGTTTTGCAATCTCTCGCTTTAAAAACTTTTCGCGTGGTCCACTACCAATTATCAGAAGCAGAGCATCTGGAATGGCCTTCTTTATTATTGGCATGGCCGCTATTAATTTGTCTTGCCCTTTGCGGTGAACCAGACGGCCGACACAAATTAGGGTCGGGCGATTACCGATGTGGTATTTAGTTAGCAAATCTGCTGGCTTGGCTCCAGGGATAAAGAATTGCGTTGAAATTCCAGGAGCGATTTGTACGAGCGAAACTCGCTCTCCAACTGATTTCGATATTGCAGATTTAGTAAATTCTCCAAGGTAGGTAAGAACATCACAAGAGTTGCCGATCCTTCGCATTGCTAAGTTGAAGGGTGGAACTTTCGCCCACCAGACTTCGTGCCCATGAGTTAGCGCAACGATTCGCGTGGCTCCAGCCTTGCGTAGGTTTGGCGCCATTAAAGCTAGCGGCGCCGATGCGCCGAACCAGATTATCTTTGCATTATGAACTTTCATAATTCGCTTGATCGAACTTATAACTCTTGGAGTTGGTAACAATATTTTTGAGCGGTCGCGATAAATTACGACACCAAATTTATCCTGCAATCTCAGATCAAATGTGGAGTCTCCAGCTTGCGAAGAGGTGTAAATCGCGATCTGTGAACCATCTAATTTTTCAAGTAATCCAAGAATAAAGGTTTCAATGCCGCCAGATCTTGGTCCCAAATCATTGGTGACGAGAAGAATCTTGCGGTCATTAGATTCGGCGGGCACCGTAGTAACTTAGTGAACCAAAGTTTGGTGTAAATGTTGCAATCTTTACTCGAGAACCAGGTTTAGGTGCATTCACCATTTGCCTCTTTCCAATATAAATACCTACGTGCGAGATATATCGGTTACGGCCAAAGAAGACTAAATCTCCTGGCTTCAATTGATTTAGTGCAACGCCCCTGCCATATTTTGCTTGAGCGGCTGCAGAATGGGGCAACGAAACTCCAGCTGCACCGAAGGCTCTCATTGTTAATCCGCTGCAATCCCAGAGCGTTGGTCCTGCTGCTCCATAAACATATCGATCGCCTATTTGTTTAATTGAGAAACGAAGAGCAATTGAACCACGACCAGAACCAAGATTTGATTTTGCGGCAAGCGCTTTAGATGCTCTCTGATCCGCATTTTCGGCATCCTCATTCAATTTTAGCAACCGTGCGCGCTCGGCTTTTGAAAGTGAATTAAGTAATTTCTCTGCTGCTGCTAACTTATCCTTCACTGCCTTTTCTTGCGCCAGATATCTATCTTGCGCCCTCTTTGCCAGAGTTAACTTGTCATTTACCGTCAATGAAGTTGCAGTCAATCTCTGTTTAGCAACACTATATTTCTTGAGCGCTAATGATTGTTTCCTTGTTACAGACTCTAGAGATCCTGCTGCTGCGAGGAAGAGTCCTGGGTCTGATGAAAAAAGTAGTTCAAGGCTGCGACTCATTGATCCATTTTTATATTGTTCACTCGCAATCGCGCCAAGCGAGTTCTTAAACTTTGCAACTGTCGCTGCATCAGCGGCAACTTGGCGTTGTACCGATTGCAGCTTTCGAGTCAAAGAGGCGTATTCAACTTTCGCCGCCTGCGCTGCCTCTCCTGCAGTTGCTGCCTGTTCTTGCAAAATTCGAATCTTGGTCCGAACCTCATTTAGCGAGGGCGCAGCGCTCGCCGTTGAAATAGGGAGCAGCGATAGCGCCAATGCCGCGCTAAGAATCTGCGCAGCCAACTTGAGCAATTTCATTCGAGAAGGGTAACCAGTGGGCGCACCCGAGTTCAAATATTTCGGAGATTTACGCCTGTTTTAGGCGGGTACGACTAATTTACATAGCGAAGTGGCGGGACTAACCCTTTCGCAGAGAGAACCGAGAGCGCTGTAATTTGGTTATTTGAAATTTCACTTGCTGGAGCAGCAGTGATATTTAGAAGTACTGATACAACGCAATCATCACAAGAGATGTCGCGCATGGTGCAGGTCTGGCAATCGATGATCATGTCAAGAATGATAAATCTGACCACTGACACTACGGTTTGCTCATGAGCATCGGTACCAACCTAGTTATGGCCAACTTAGTTATCGGCAGCGATGGCAGCACCACGCTAGTGGGAAGCTCTAAAACGCTGAGCTCTCCGCAAGACCGGCTCCGGTTTCATGAACTACGTGCTCAAGCTTCCGCCATTCTTATCGGTGGCAACACTGCCAGAAATGAACCTTATGCGACCACGCCGCTCCCCCTAGTTGTTATTTCCAGAACTGGCAAGATTCCAGAGAGCGTTCTAGCCAATCCCTTACTTCACCTCTGGCAACTAGATCCAGTAAGTGCAATTCAAAGAGCCCGAACTGAATTTGGCGAAAATATCTTGGTCGAGGGTGGGATCGAAATCCTTAGAGAGTTACTGGCGGCCGAGGTTATTGATTTACTTTTTTTAACAATTAGTTCGAAAACTGGTGGTGAAAATATTTATGATTTGAGCGCGCTCACTAGAAATTTCACCGTTGAATCAAGTGAGAAGTTTGGAGATGAAACGCTTCTAAAATTAATTAGGAACTAACCTATTGATATGAGTGATACACCAGATACAGCTAAGAAGACTCCCAAATACTGCACCTTGTGAAGGCGTTCATGGAGAAATTTAAAAGCGAGTAGCACTGTAACAATTGGAAAGAGCGAACCAAATACCATAGCGACCGAGACTAAGCCTTTAGTTGTTGCAACACCGAGTAAGAGATTTGCGACAAAATCAGTAGCCCCAATAATTATTAAAATCCGCAAATCCGAAATTCCAAATCCACCAATCGTTTTGAATCGTAGTGCAATCAAAATACAAACTGCTACAGATGCAATGCGCATTGAAGTCATAGTCAAAAGTGAACTTGTCTTAGATCCTTGCGCCATAAGCGTAAGAGCAACACCAAAACCAAGAGCGGCACCAAGTCCAAATAGAAGTGGTTTTATCGGAAGTCCGCTAACAATATCTGGACCAGATGCACAGAACGCACCAACGATTGCTACTGCCATTCCAAAAATTTGTAATCCTGTTGGCCGCTCACCAGAAATGAAAGCCACCGATAGCGGAATGACTGCGCTCAAAGTACTTATCGGAGAGACAACTCCCATCCGACCAGTTGAAAGACCTGAGTAGAACGAGACGAGCCCGAAGAAGCCAGCGATTCCCGCTCCGACCGAAGGTAAGAAATAGCCATTCCAACTTAAATTTGGCGCAATATAAGAACCGGAAATCAAAACTAAAATCACTCCGAGCACCAATCCAAATCCTTGTGACGCTCCTGTAACAGCAATTGCTTTAAAGCGCTTTGAAAGATTGCCGCCCAAGAAATCAGCGGTTCCCCAGAGAACGCTTGATAGGAGAGCAAGGATTGAAGCCATTGGAGGAGGTTAATGCAGACCACAGTAAAAGTTGCTCGCGCCTGCCTTGGTAACCGGGATTAACGCCTTACCATTTTCGCATGGATGTGAATTTTGAGGAAATTACCACTTCAATTCGCGCCATTAAGCCTAGATCTGAAATTCTCTTAGAAGAAGTTCCTGCCCCTCAAAAACTCGCACCTTATGCATTTGCTATGACTGCGGATGTTTTGAAAGATGCCGCAACTGGGCGCTTTGTCTTACTCCATGATCCAGATGGTCAAGAGGGCTGGTCCGGTAAATATAGATGCGTCACTTTTGTTCGCGCCGCAATTGACAATGAGATGGCTGCAGATCCAATGCTCTGCAATATTGGTTGGACTTGGTTAATGGAATCACTTAAAGCTAATGGTTGCGAATACACCGCACCTAGTGGAACAGTCACAAAAGTTGCCAGTGCATCTTTTGGAACGTTAGAAAATTTGGATGAGGATAGCGAATTGGAAGTTAGGGCTTCTTGGACGCCAACATCAGGGAAAAATATTGCAGACCATATTCGTGCCTGGGTAGAGCTTTTGGAAATGTCGGCTGGACTTGCACCGATTCCAGATGGTGTAACCCAGTTAAGTCGCAGCAAATAATGGCAGAACCTCTTCTTGCGCCATTAGGTGGAGTTCCAGAATTAATTGAAACTCCCGAAGCGCTCGCCGAAATGATTTCGTCCTTAGCCAATGGCACAGGACCAATCGCAATAGATGCGGAACGCGCATCTGGTTATAAATACTCAGCACGAGCATATTTAATTCAAATTAAGCGCAACGGTGGCGGTTTGCATTTGATAGATCCGATTGCAGTTGGGCAAACTCATTATTGGAGCGAATTAAATGCAGCCTTCGCAGACCAGGAGTGGATAATTCACGCATCTACTCAAGATTTGGCCTGCCTGCGCGAAGTAGGAATTAACCCGCAAATTATGTTCGATACTGAACTGGCAGGGCGAATTGCCGGTTGCGAGCGCGTAGGACTTGGACCACTCACTGAACAACTTCTGGGAGTGACGCTAGCGAAAGAACATAGCGCTGTTGATTGGTCGATCCGGCCATTGCGGCCAGAATGGCTTAACTATGCCGCTCTGGATGTTGAACTTTTAATTGAATTAAGAAATGAAATTGAAAAACTATTAATTGAGGCTGGGAAATTAGATTGGGCTAAGGAAGATTTCGCTGCAATTCTTAAAGCACCCGCACCACAACCACGAAAAGATCCTTGGCGCCGAGCATCTGGAATTCATAAGGTTCGCGATTTGAATGCGCTAGCAATCATTAGAGCGTTGTGGCTGGCCAGAAATGATTTCGGTAAAGAGATAGATCTGGCACCGGGGCGAGTATTCAATGATGAAACCCTGCTTTTGATTGCGACTAAACCTCCTAAGGGGTTTGGTGATTTCAAAAAGGCGCTTCTACGTCGGACTCGCTTAACGGATATGCCATTTGAGGAATGGTTTAAATTATTTGAAGATGCACAAAACCTTGAGGGCGAAGACTTACCTAAATTGCGCCTTCCCTCAGAAGGTCTACCCCCAGCGAAGATGTGGCAAAGTCGAAATCCAATTGGGTATGCCCGACTTACACATGCCAAAGCAGCCATCGCAGAGTGTGCGATCGCTAATGGAATGCCGACCGAGAATTTAATTTCCCCCGAAGCGGTAAGGCGATGCTGTTGGCCAACTCCCCCAGAAAGCGATGCGGATCGACGTAAATTTGTCGCTAGCGAACTGGCTGAGTTTGGGGCTAGGCCCTGGCAGATCGGACTCGTTTTAGCGCCGATAACGGCTATTTTGAGCGAGAAAGAGCCACTTATAGTCGAGGTTACAGAGAGTGAAGGCGAAGAGCCTGAAACGACCGCAGCTGATAGTGAGTAATTACGCAACGTTTGAGTTGCGTAATTAAGTTTAACAATCTAGCCTCTTCCATATGTACAGCACATTCTTAATCGCCCTGCGCGAAGGCCTTGAGGCCGCTCTAATTATCGGAATTCTTGTCGCTTATTTAGTGCGATCAAATCAGAAGAAAGCCCTACCAACCCTTTGGACCGGCGTCTCGATTGCGATTGTCGCGAGCCTAGCTTTTGGCGCATTTTTATCTTTTACCTCAGCCAATCTTTCAGAGGCTGGCGAACAAATGTTTGCTGGAACAACTTCACTTGTAGCAGTAGTCCTAGTTACCTACATGGTTTTCTGGATGAAGCGAATTGCTCGTGGACTAAAGAGCGATTTACACAACAAAATGGATTATGCAATGCCACTAGGCAAAATTGCCTTGATTTCTGCCTCATTTTTCGCAGTCGCTCGCGAAGGTTTAGAGACAGCGCTATTTATTTTCTCTAACTTCAAAACAATCTCCACAGATTCATCGCCAGTAATTGGCTTAGTTCTTGGATTAGCTGCGGCGGTAGGTCTTGGTATTGCAATCTATAAGCAGAGCGTAAAAATAAATCTTGGTAAATTCTTCACGATCACAGGAATAGCCTTAATCGTTATCGCCGGCGGTGTCTTGTCATATGCCGTTCATGAATTTCAAGAGTTTGGCGCTTTACCAGGTGAAGATTCATATGTTTGGAATTGGGTTAACGCCGATCCAACAATCACAACGCTACTTTCAGGAACAATCGGAATTAGTACCAAAATCTCCTGGTTGCAGCTGATTGTTTGGGCAATTTACTTAAGCGTGACCCTGCGCGCCTATTTAGCTCCTAAGAAAGTTCTAGTCTCTAACGCTTAATTTGCAGGGCTTCTTCCAATTTTTCCTACTGACGGGTAACCTTACGGGAACATAAACCGTATTTCAGTAGGAGCCATTCATGGGTGAGCGCGTAGTTCTAGTTGATGCCGTCCGATCCCCTTTTGGCAAAGCTGGCGGCTTGTACTCCCAAACTAGAGCCGATGACATCATGGTGCGAATCTTGCGCGGCCTTTTAGAGCGAAATCCCAAAGTTTCACCAGCGTTAATTGATGATGTTGCAATTGCAGCCGCTACCCAGACTGGCGATCAAGGTATGAATATCGGACGAAGTGCTTCACTGCTCGCAGGAATTCCAAATAGCGTTCCAGGATATTCAATTGACCGTTGGTGCGCGGGCGCGCTAACCGCAGTAACAACAGTTTCCGGAGCAATCGCAATGGGACAATATGACTTTGCAATCGCTGGTGGCGTTGAACACATGGGAAACCATCCAATGGGTGACGGTATTGATCCAAATCCGCGTTACTTAGCAGAAAAATTAGTTGATACCGATGCGCTCCAAATGGGTATGACTGCTGAAAGATTGCATGACAAATTTCCACATCTCACTAAGGCTCGCGCCGATGCATATGCGGTTGCATCACAGAACAAAACCGCTGCTGCTTACTCTTTAGGAAAAATTCAACGAGATTTAATTCCAGTAGCGGTTCGATCCGTAGAACTCGGATGGGGTGTTGCAACAGTTGACGAACCACCACGTCCTGGAACAACGGTTGAAGCACTTGGCGCGCTAAAAACACCATTTCGTCCGATGGGAAATGTGACTGCAGGAAATGCTGCAGGGCTAAACGATGGCGCAACCGCCGCAATCCTTGCTAGTGAATCGAAAGCAAAGGAACTTGGTCTAACTATTAAAGCTAAATTAGTTTCATTTGCATTTGCCGGTGTTGAACCAGAGATCATGGGATACGGCCCAGTACCCAGCACAATCAAGGCGCTAGCGAAAGCTGGATTAAGTATTGAAGATATTGGCCTATTTGAAATTAATGAAGCTTTTGCTATCCAAGTGCTCTCATTCTTAGATCACTTTGGAATTGCCGATGATGATTCAAGAGTAAATCTTTATGGTGGTGCGATCGCAGTCGGACACCCGTTGGCCTCATCAGGTGTTCGCTTAATGATTAATTTAGCGCGTGGTTTTGAAGAGCACCCAGAAGTGAAATATGGCGTGACCACAATGTGTATCGGACTTGGTATGGGTGGAACGGTAATTTGGGAGAACCCACACTTTGTTGGAAAAGGTTAAAGAATAATGAATGAAGTAAAGTTGCCAGAAGGTGCACCGGAAGAAGTAATCACTTCAGCCCGCGTTCGCGAGATTGATTTAACGCTATTTGGCCAGAGCGGAACCATCTCGTTGATTACTTTAGATAACGGAATGGACCACAATCGTCCAAATACTTTTGGTCCACAATCACTTGCTTCTTTAAATGAAGCGATCGCAATTGCTGAAGCAAGCACATCAATTGCAATTGCCATTACTGGAAAGCCATTTATATTTGCGGCTGGCGCCGACCTCTCAGCTCTTTCGTTTTTGAATGAACGCGAACAAGCCCTAGCAATCGGCAAACTTGGTCATGATGTTTTCCGCAAGTTGGGGGAAAGTTCTAAGCCAACTTTTGCATTTGTAAATGGTCTGGCACTTGGTGGCGGGCTTGAAGTAGCTCTGCATTGCAAATATCGTACTGTTTCATCAACAGCATTTACCGCGCTCCCCGAGGTATTTCTTGGCTTAGTTCCTGGGTGGGGTGGCGCAACTATCTTGCCAAAGTTGATTGGACCTAAGAACGCGGTTCAAGTAATTATTTTAAATGCGCTAAATAACAACACAATGATGAAGTCGAAAGAGGCCTTAGCACTTGGCGTTGTAGATGCAGTCTTTGAACCGGCAGATTTTATTGAAAACTCCATTAAATTCGCGGTTGCGGTATTGAATGGCTCTAAGAAAATTGAACGTACAGATTTTGCAAAGAATGAGAGCGACTGGACCGAAGCAATAAATACTGGCAAAGCAGCGGTAGCGAAGAAATTCGGTGGTGCACAAATTCCACAAGCGATAAAAGCCCTAGATTTAATTGCCGCCGCCAGAACAAATACCTTGGGTGCTGGCTTTGATGCCGAAGATCAAGAGCTTGCAAATCTAACAATGAGCGATCCGCTCCGTGCCTCCTTGTATGCATTTAATTTGATTCAAAAGAAGCGAAAGAAAGTCGAAGGCGCTCCAAAACCAGCCCTCGCTCGTAAGGTAAGTAAAGTCGGCGTGGTTGGTGCCGGCCTTATGGCTTCTCAACTTGCTCTAATTATTCTGAGGAATTTAAAAGTTCCGGTTGTAATTACTGACCTCGATCAAGAGCGCGTCGATAAAGGTTTGGCATACATCCGAGGCGAACTTACAAAACTTGTCGAGAAGAAGCGAATGAGCCCAGAGAGCGCTGCGCGACTCTCTTCACTGGTGACTGGTTCAATAGATAAATCTAGTTTTGCCGACGCCTCTTTTGTGATTGAAGCGATATTTGAAGAGCTTGAGCTAAAGAGATCACTCTTCTCCGAATTGGAGAAAATAGTTTCGGTTGAATGTGTTCTTGCAACAAATACCTCATCGCTATCTGTGACAAAAATGTCCGAGGGGCTTACAAACCCAGAAAGAGTTATTGGTTTCCATTTCTTTAATCCAGTTGCAATCATGCCGCTGCTCGAGATTGCCAGAACACCTGCAACAGATGACGCAACAACAGCGACCGCGGTTGCAATCGGAAAAGAACTTAAGAAAACAATGGTTATCGTTAAAGACTCTCCGGCATTCGTTGTTAATCGGCTACTTACTAGATTCATGGGCGAAATAACTGATGCGATTGATGAAGGAACTCCCCCGGATGTAGCAGATTCTGCGATGAAACCTCTCGGCCTACCAATGACTTCACTCGAACTTCTTGGATTAGTGGGACCTGGAGTCGCACTACATGTAGCAGAAACACTTCATAAGAACCTTGGTGATCGCTATCGAATCTCTCCAACAATGCAGGCCTTCGTAAAAGAGGGTGTTAAGACTTTCTACATCAAAGACGATAAGGCTGGATTAACTCCAAATCCCGCTGCACTCGCGCTAATAAAAGCTGGCAATAAGAGATCTACCGCTGATGAAGTTCGAATCCGAGCGTTAAAGGCTTTAGCAAGTGAAGCACGCATGATGCTAGATGAGGGCGTTGTTTCAACTGCGGCGGAAATTGATATTTGCATGCTGCTTGGTTGCGGCTGGCCACTACACCTTGGTGGAGTTTTGCCTTATCTCGATCGAACAGGAATAAGCGAAGAAGTTAGCGGCCAGCGCTTTCATCAGCCTGGGGTTGCTTCACTTTCGTAATTTCGTTCGCTAAATCATCTTTTAGTGAACTGCTCCACGCCACTAATTGATGCGCAATATTCTGCGCCGTCATTCCTAGATCTGCCAAAATCTCTCCGCGCTTTGAATGCTCAATGAATTCAAGTGGGACGCCAATTGAATGAATCGGAACATCTAAATCGGCATCTCTAAACATTTCAGAGATCGTGCTTGCGATTCCACCATGTCGAATTCCATCTTCAACTACAACTACTGATTTATATCGCTGTGCCATTGTCAGCAAGCTCTTGGGTAGTGGCTTAACCCAGCGTGGATCAACAACAGTCACACCTACGCCTTCGCGGTAGGCCTGTGATGCGGCTTCAACACAAATCTTTGCCATAGCTCCGATACTTACTAATAAAACATCTGCGCTTTCGCCGCGATAAAGAACATCTATTCCATCTCTACGTTCGAAGGCTGGGATATCAGGACCTACTGCGCCTTTTGGAAAACGAAGTAATGAAGGAGCATCGGAAATATCCAACGCTTCACGAAGTGTTTCTTTAAGTGTCACGGCATCACGCGGTGCTGCGACATGAAGAGTTGGAACTATTCCAGTGAGTGCTAGGTCCCAAATTCCGTGATGCGAAGGCCCGTCATCTCCAGTTACTCCAGCGCGATCTAAAATAAAAGTTACGCCGGCTTTGTGCAGGGCTACATCTAATAACAGTTGATCAAATGCGCGATTTAAAAAAGTTGAATAAATTGCGACAACAGGGTGCAGCCCGGTAAAAGCTAAGCCAGCGGCGCTCGTGGCCGCATGTTGTTCTGCAATACCAACATCAAATGCGCGATCTGGGAATTTTTCAGCGAATTTATCTAGACCTGTTGGTCCAAGCATGGCTGCCGTGATGGCAACTAAATCTTTACGCTTAGCTCCTAGTTCACAAATTTCATTGGAGAAAACACTCGTCCAGTTTGGTCCAGACTTTACAACCGGGACTCCAGTTTCTGGATCAACAATTCCAACAGCGTGAAATTTCTCCGCAGAGTCATTAATTGCTGGCGCATGTCCGCGCCCCTTCTCAGTAATAACATGAACTAATACGGGTGCTCCAAAATTCTTTGCCTGCAAAAGCGCGCTCTCCATTGCTTCAATGTTGTGGCCATCAATCGGGCCAACGTATTTAAGACCTAAATCTTCAAACATTCCTTGCGGCGCGACAATATCTTTTATGCCTTTTTTGACGCCATGCAGAGTTTCATAAATTGGACCACCAACGACAGGTGTCTTTTCAAGGACGCCCTTGCCCCAATCCAAGAACTTTTCATAACCGCTTGTTGTACGAAGGGTAGAAAGATAGGTTGCGAGTCCGCCAATAGTCGGTGAATAAGAACGCTCATTGTCATTTACAACAATTACAAGTTTCAATTCGTCGCTCGAAGCAATGTTATTTAGCGCCTCCCAAGACATTCCACCTGTGAGCGCACCATCTCCAACAACGCAAACAACGGTCTTATCTAGATCACCTTTAATCAAATTTCCGCGGGCTACGCCATCTGACCAAGAGAGCGCTGTCGATGCATGTGAATTCTCGACGACATCGTGTTCGCTTTCAGCACGATTTGGATATCCTGAAATTCCTCCGCGCTGTCGCAATTTATCAAAGCCAGAAACTCGACCAGTCAATAATTTATGGACATAACTTTGATGGCCAGTATCAAAGATAATAGTGTCCTTCGGAGATTCAAAGATGCGGTGAATTGCGATTGTTAATTCAACTACTCCAAGGTTTGGTCCTAAGTGTCCACCGCTCTTGGAAACTTTTTCGATAAGAAAGCCACGGATTTCTGCAGATAATTCGCTTAACTGCGAATACGAAAGCTTGGTTAGGTCGCGTGGACCATCAATGCTTTCAATGTAGTTCCACATATTCGTAGTCTAGAGCAGCTCTATTTATTTAGAGAAGTGAACGCAGCACATATTGCATGATGCCGCCATGACGGAAGTAATCGGCTTCTCCAGGGGTATCGATTCGAACTACCGCATCGAAGCTCTTGCCACCCGCAGTGACCTTGACCGTCTTTGGAGCTCCCCCAGTATTTAGCGCTTCAATTCCAGTAATTGTAAATTCCTCATCGCCAGTTAATCCAAGTGAAATTGCGTTTTCTCCTTTTGGAAATTGCAAGGGAAGAACACCCATACCAATTAAATTGGAGCGGTGAATTCTCTCAAATGATTCTGCGATTACTGCTTTAATTCCAAGTAGCGCCGTACCTTTCGCTGCCCAGTCACGAGATGAACCAGATCCATATTCTTTTCCAGCAAGAATTACTAGTGGAATTTTCGCAGCTTGATACGCAATAGATGCATCATAAATAGTTGATTGCTCACCATTGTTTATAAAATTCTTAGTGAAGCCACCTTCAACACCATCTAGCAAGAGGTTTTTCAGACGAATGTTTGCGAATGTGCCACGGATCATTACTTCGTGGTTTCCGCGGCGTGAACCGTATGAGTTGAAATCTGCACGATCGATTCCGTGCTCGGCTAAATATTTACCAGCAGGTGAATCCTGCTTAATATTTCCAGCAGGTGAGATGTGATCAGTTGTAACGGAGTCACCAAGAATTGCCATCACACGTGCCTTTGCAATGTCTTTCACTGGTTCTGGATTTCTCGGCATGCCCTCGAAGTAAGGAGGTTTGCACACATAAGTAGATTTAAGATCCCAGTCAAAAACTTTTCCAGTAGGTGTATCAAGAGATTTCCAACGATGATCGCCTTCAAAGACAGTTGCATAATCTTTAGTGAACATCTCGGATGAAATTGAAGAATCTACAACGCTCTGGATTTCCGCACTTGTCGGCCAAATATCTTTTAGGTACACGGCTTTGCCTGCTAAATCACTTCCGAGTGGGTCGTTCTCAAAATCGTGATCCATTGTTCCGGCTAGCGCATAAGCAACAACTAAAGGTGGTGAAGCCAAGTAGTTCATCTTTACATCCGGGCTAATGCGTCCTTCAAAGTTTCTATTTCCTGATAGGACAGCCGTTACTGCTAGATCATTTTCATGTATTGCTTTACTGATCTCAACTGGAAGTGGTCCTGAGTTGCCGATACAAGTAACGCAACCATAGCCAACTAAGTTAAAGCCAAGCTGTTCCATATATGTAGTCAAGCCTGCACGATCATAATAATCTGTTACAACTTTAGATCCTGGGGCAAGGGTAGTTTTCACCCAAGGTTTGCTGCGCAAACCCTTCTCAACCGCCTTCTTTGCAAGAAGGGCAGCTCCAATCATCACACTTGGATTCGAAGTATTTGTGCAAGATGTAATTGATGCAATTACAACAGCCCCATTGGAGACTGAAGTAGCGCTTCCGTTAAGCGAGATATTCACCGCTGATTTTGCAGTCTTATCTGTGAAATAAGTAGGAACAATTTTTTCAAATGCGGCTTTGGAATTGGAAAGTTGAATTCGATCTTGTGGACGTTTAGGTCCAGCGATTGAGGGAACAATTGTCGCTAAATCTAACTCCAGAGTTTCAGAGAAACGAGGAACTTCATTTGGGTTATGCCAAAGTCCAACACGCTTTGCATACTCTTCAACTAACGCAAGTTGATCCGCGGTTCGGCCAGTTAGAGCCATGTAACGAATTGTTTCCTCATCAATAGGGAAGATCGCACAAGTTGAACCGTATTCTGGTGACATATTTCCGATAGTTGTTCGATTAGCCATCGGAAGCGCAGTTACTCCAGGGCCATAAAATTCTACAAACTTTCCGACGACACCATGCTTGCGAAGCGCTTCGGTAATTGTAAGAACTAAATCAGTAGCAGTAGTACCAACTGGAAGTTTGCCATTTAATTTAAATCCAACAACTCGCGGAATAAGCATTGAAACTGGCTGCCCGAGAAGTGCTGCTTCAGCTTCAATCCCACCAACTCCCCAACCCAATACTCCGAGTCCATTAACCATGGTCGTGTGTGAATCAGTTCCTACTAAAGTATCTGGATATGCGCGGAGCACGCCGTTTATATTGCGCGTCATTATTACTCTTGCTAAATACTCAATGTTTACTTGGTGAACAATTCCAGTTCCAGGTGGAACAACTTTGAACTCATCGAATGCGCTCTGTCCCCAGCGCAGGAATCTATAACGCTCTTGATTGCGTTGATATTCAATATCTGTGTTCTCTTCAAAGGCTGTCGCCGTACCAAATTTATCTGCGATGACAGAGTGATCGATCACCAGTTCTGCAGGAGCTAGTGGGTTTACCTTTGCGGGATCTCCACCTAATTCCACGATCGCTTCTCGCATTGTTGCTAGATCCACAATGCACGGTACGCCAGTGAAATCCTGCATGATTACGCGTGCTGGCGTAAATTGAATTTCAGTATCGGGCTCAGAATCTGGATTCCAATTTGCGAGTGCCTCTATCTGAGCAGAAGTTATATTCGCGCCATCTTCAGTTCGGAGTAAATTTTCAAGTAAAACTTTTAAGCTAAATGGAAGAGTCTTCGCCGCCGGCAACTTAGTTATGTCAAAGATTTCATATTTCTTACCTGATACTTCGATTTCAACCTTAGCGCCAAAGGAATTTTTACTCATGGTCGTATCTTAACCGAGGGTAAAGCGAGCCACACATTCCACGTGGTGGGTCATCGGGAATAGGTCGAAGCCAACGATGTGATCTAGGTGATAACCGCCCTCTTCGAGTTGCTTGGCATCTCTTGCGAGCGATGCCGGGTCGCATGAAACATAAACAATTGTCCGTGGCTTCTTCGCCATCATCTGTTTTACAACCATCTCACCAGCGCCAGTACGTGGCGGATCTAACAAAATGACATCGATTCGATTAATAAGTGGCAGCTTCTGTTCGACCCGACCGGAATGAATCATTACATTTTTCTTCTTATCGAAAATCTTAAGCGCATCCTGCGTTGCCCGATGGCTCGATTCAATTAGGTGGACTTTGCCGATGTCGCCAATATCTTCGGATATCGGGGCGGTAAATAACCCAACGCCGCCATAAAGATCGCAAACTTGGTCTCCGGGGCGAAGTGCCAATAAATCCATAACTAATTTCGAGAGAGTTTCTGGTGCAGCCTTGTGACTCTGCCAGAACGAGGTTGGTGATATTTCAAAAGTATGTTCGCCAACTACCTCGTGCAATTGTGTTGGCCCGGAAATACTTCGTCCACCTCTGGAGACATTTCGTTCGCCGGAATTTGATACCGCAACTTCTAACCGATCGTCGCCCTTCCAATTCCGCGAGAACATTGCCGGATCATTTATAGCTTCAACTGCAATTAAGCATTTATCAATCTCGGTGACCTCTTTGCTGCGCGCAGAGAAGAGCCCTGGTTTACCATTCTTTGAAATCGCAAAGTCCATCCGCGTCCGCCAGTGCAGGCCATCCTTAGGTTCTACTGCGATTACATCAAGATCTATTTCAATTCTTCCAAGGCGCGAAAATTGTTCACGAATCACTGAACGCTTAAATTCACTCTGTTTTGCAATATCAATATGTTGGAAGTCGCAACCACCGCACCCGCCAGGCACTGCATACTTACAAGGAGGGGTTACACGATCTTCGGACGCTTTAATTATTTCTACCGCATCGCCGCGCGCTAATTTCGAAGATACTGAAGTTATTTCTACGACCGCTTCTTCTCCAGTAATTCCATATCGAACAAAAATAACCTGGCCTTTATGACGCGCAATAAAATGGCCACCATGCGCAATTGGTCCAATTTCTACCGTTATCCGGTCGCCTACTTTTAATAAACTTTCGGCGTTTCCTATTTTGGATTCCATAGATGAACCTTAAGGGTGTAAGTTGTACTTCGTGCACGTAGTGATTATGGGTTGCGGTCGGGTCGGCTCTGGTTTAGCCATTGATTTAGAGGCAGCCGGCCATTCAGTATCAATAATTGACCAGAATCAAGAGGCATTTCGCAGGTTAGGTCCGGATTTTAAAGGCCAAACTATCGCTGGAGTTGGCTTCGATCGAGATATTTTGCTTGCAGCTGGAATTGAAAAAGCGGATGCCTTTGCAGCAGTTTCCAATGGTGATAATTCAAATATTCTCGCTGCGCGAGTTGCGCGTGAGACCTACGGTGTTGAGAAAGTCGTTGCTCGTATTTACGATCCAGCTCGCGCAGAAATTTACCAACGCCTTGGCATTCCAACAGTCGCAACAGTTCTTTGGACTACAGATCAAATCATTCGACGACTTGCCCCAGAAGGTTCGCGTTCGGAATGGCGAGATGCAAGTGGTGTAGTTCAACTATGCGAAGTTCATATTCACCGTGATTGGTTCGGACAACCAGTTTCTCTGATTGAAACTTCCACAAAAGCCCGAGTTGCTTTTATCACTCGACTAGGTGAAGGAATGATTCCAACCGAAAATACTGCGCTCCAAGAGGGCGATCTGGTTCATGTAATGGTGACGGATTCTGAACTCGCAAGCGTTGAAGCCGCACTCGCAAAATCTCCGGAAGAGGCTTAGGACTTATGAGAATTGCGATTGCTGGTGCTGGGAATGTTGGACGTTCAATTGCGCGCGAACTAATTGATAATGGCCATCAAGTTCTTCTTATCGATCGTGATCCAAAGGCGCTAAAGCTGGGGAGCGTTGCTAACGCGGAATGGCTTATGGCTGATGTCTGCGAAATTTCCTCCTTAGATAACGCAAAATTAGATACCTGCCAAGTCATGATTGCTGCGACTGGCGATGACAAGGTAAATCTTGTTGCCTCACTCTTGGCTAAGACTGAATATGGCGTTCCAAGAGTTGTGGCCCGAGTAAATCACCCAAAGAATGAGTGGATGTTTGATTCCTCATGGGGTGTAGATGTTTCTGTTTCAACACCAAGAATTATCTCGGCAATTGTTGAAGAAGCAGTATCGGTCGGTGATGTAGTTCGTCTATTCTCACTTCGCAAAGGTGAAGCTAGTTTGGTAGAAATTACACTTCCAGAAGCAGCAAAATGTTTAGGTAGAACAGTTGAAGAGGTAAAACTTCCCGAGAATGCAACTCTTGCGGCGATTGTTCGCGATGGTCAAGTAATAACTCCACATGCACATGATGTTTACTCTGCTGGAGATGAACTGCTCTTTGTTGCAACCGCCGCCGCTGAAGAGTTATTAAAGAGCTGCTTTATTTCAAGTAACTAATCGGCCTTTGCGGTTGGAACAGATTTAATCACGAGCCAAGTTCCCCACAGCGTTGCCAAATAAAGTGGAAATCCTAAGAAAATATTTGCAACTCCCAGAGCATTTAATTGATTCGCTTTAAAGAGCGGATACTGGACCACTAGACGAATAGCAAAGAGTGCGAACCAGATCCAAGTCGCCTTCTTATAGGCAGCCATGCGAGCAGGATTTTTTCGCCAATTTAAATTTTCTCCCAAGATTGGACCCAGAAGAACTCCGATTAGTGGCCACTTTATAAGAATTGAAATTAAGTAGACCAGCGCAAAGGCTGAGTTTTTCCAGAGACTAGGAGCGTAATAATCTTTTGCCTCACCAGTCTTCCAAGCGAACCATCCGCAGAAAGCAATCCCGATAAATCCAGAGATTGAATGCGTCAAGGTGTCTCGCTTAATTAAACGCCAAATCATTAATAGCACAGCAGTTGTGATTGAAATATATAAGCAGACTTTCAAATTATGCGTAATGTTGTATGTAAGTAGGAAAATTAGTGAGGGAATTGTGGAATCAATAATTCCCTTCTTGCCACCAAGCGCCGTTACTACTTTAGCTCTCTCTTCTTCTTGCATTAGCTCTTGCCTCCCGTAGAACCGAAGCCACCAGAACCACGATCTGAACCAGGCAGGGTCTTTACCTCAATAAATTCCGCGCGCTCAACTTTTTGAATAACTAACTGTGCAATCCGATCGCCTTTTTTAAATGAGATGGCCTCTTTTGGATCATGATTGATAAGAATTATTTGTAGCTCACCACGAAAACCAGCATCAACCGTTCCTGGAGAATTAACCATTGTGACCCCATGCTTAATCGCCAGACCCGAGCGCGGATGAACTAACGCAACATAACCATTGGGAAGCGCTATTGAAATTCCGGTTGGAACTAGTGTGCGCTCCCCTGGCTGCAGGGTTACATCAATTCGGGAAGTTAAATCGGCGCCGGCATCGCCAGGCTTTGCATAACTAGGCAGCGTAACCGAAGAATCCAGGCGGGTTATTAAAACTTCAACGCTCATGGATTAATTTCAAATTCTGGATCAACAAATGCGAGTAGCTCTGGATGTGCGGTTACGTGATCTAAGTAGGCCTTAGGTGCATTGTCTAGGAAATGTTGCATCGGAACTATTACATAGAGGGCAGCGGCTCTAACTGCAATTGGACCATCAATAGAATCTATTCGCCCGACTGCGCTGCAGTAAACTTTCCGATTAACCTGGCCAGTAATTTCCGCACTTATATGTATTACCGTTCCGAGCGGAACTGGAAGCAGAAAATCGGTTTCCAACCTTGCAGTAACTGCAGGAGAGCGAATCAGCCACATAAGTTTTCCCAGAGCCTCATCAAAAGCAAGTGACAAGAGTCCTCCGTGTGCAAGTCCTGGTGCACCTTGATGATCTTCGGTAACGGTAAATACTGCAGTTAAATTCTGACCTTCACCGGCATGTGCAATTAAATGCAGACCAGTTGGATGTAATTCTCCGCAACCGAAACAATGTCCAAAGTGTGAAGGAATTTTTGTTCCAGGAAGTGGCGCCTTGGCATGGCGAGGTGGAATCTCTGCACCCTCTGGTGGCACCGTACTTGGAACACGACTCATGAGTGAAGCCTAACCTGTGATGATGTCTGAGCAAATAAACGCAACGGTTATGCCGTAGCGTGCGCCTGTGGGAAAAATTAATAGACATAAAGATTTGGACTACGGGCTTCCGATTTATCAAGAGAAGTTGAATTGGAGCAAATGGCTCTGGGTCTTCGCGATATTTATGGCAGCCTCTGTTTCGTTATCCATCTGGGCGGCGCTAGGAAATGGATCCGCGATTACTGTCTCATTGATTCAATTTGGACTATTAATTTTTACAGCCAAGCGGACTGCTCTAGAAATCACAGTTACTAAAGGCTGGTTGCTAGTTGGGCCTGCAGCCATAGAGCGAGCTTTTATCCACAATTTCAAAGCGCTGGAAGCCGCAGAATTTAAACGGGTTCGCGGCGTAGATGCCGACCCTGCGAGTTATTTACAAATTAGATTTTGGGCAAGTACTGCAATCAAAATTGATTTAAGGGATCCAAAAGATAAAACGCCCTACTGGCTAATAAGCACCAATAGAGCGAATGAGTTAGCTAAATTACTTAACGTTGGAGAACACTAACTTAGGCACAATCCTTACAGACTGCTTTTGTGCCCTCACCTTTTGCGAGTTGTGAAGCGTGATGAACTAAGAAACATCTTGAACAAGTGAATTCATCTTCTTGCCTTGGAACTACGCGAACCGTCAACTCTTCGCCTGAAAGATCAGCTCCTGGAAGTTCTAGATTCTCAGCCGCATCCTCTTCGTCAATATCTACTTGACCAGATTGAGCATCTGCCCTTCGCGCTTTGAGTTCTTCAAGTGATTCTTCATGAAGTTCTTCATCTTGCTTTCGAGGTGTGTCGTAATCCGTTGCCATGGCACCTCCTCTTAAAATTTACTGCAGCAATTCTTATAACTGCCAACAGGGCGGATAGTGTCGTATAAGTAGTCCGCTTGCCTAATCAGCTCTCGGCGTGTCGAAATTATTCCCGCCTACGGCACATATCCTGCTGAAATCTTCTTTAATCCTTAATGCGAATTGGATTCTGCCCTCTAGCAACTAAACGATCGAAGTGAGCATCTCGTTTTTCAACAAATTTAGAGACATCAGCTTCTGCTCCTGCTATATATGCAGCTAACTCATCACGAGCGGCTGCGCCCTCAGCTGTGAAATCTTCTCGGTTAAAGATATTCCAAGCACGTAGAACTGGTGCAACTACATCCTCTAAGTGAGATTTTGGATCATAAATTCCGGCAAGTGCGATTTGTACTGACTTTCGTCCCCAACCTGGCATTCCCGCACCTGGCATTTGGAAATTTGTTACAACATCTTTAATTGCAACCATTGCAGCATTTGGCTCCATATCAATCGCGGCGCCTAAAAGATTGCGATAGAACAACATGTGTAAATTCTCATCTAACGCTACTCGCGCCAACATTCCTTCGCAGACTTCATCATTTGAAATTCGCCCAGTATTGCGATGTGAAATTCGAGTGGCAAGTTCTTGGAAAGTTACATATGAAACGGTGTGCAACATATCGTTGTCATAAGGCGTTTGATAGCCCGCCATCATGTGGGCCATACGTAAATCTTCAAGTTCATTTGGGTCAACGCCGCGGGTTGCCATCAGATAATCACGCATAACAATTCCATGACGGGCTTCTTCAGCAGTCCAGCGATTTATCCAGGTATTCCATGCACCTTCGCGACTCATAGAAACTGCAATTTCGGTGTGGTAACTCGGCAGATTATCTTCAGTAAGTAAATTAAGAATTAGCGAATCCTGTGCAATCGCACTTAATTTGGAATCTTTTGCTTCCCAGGCATCACCATTTAGTGGACCAGCAAATGTTCGGCCCTCACTCCATGGTACGAATTCGTGTGGGTACCAATCTTTTGTGGTTGCAACGTGGCGCTCTAATTCGACCTCAACAACTGGTTCTAAATCGCGAATTAACCGCGCTTGAATCTTCGGATCGATTGATGCCATTGGTGGAACTTAGCGCAGGTCTCTAGTTACTCGCGAGTTAAAAAGCTATTAACGCAGGCGATTCTTGGTACGAATTAGTGCCTGCTCTAATCGCCACTTCGCAATTTCGCTGTGATTTCCCGACAGTAGGACATCAGGAACGCTTAGTCCGCGCCACTCTTTTGGCTTTGTGTAATTTGGATATTCCACCAAAGCCCCGCCATCTGAAGTCAAAGTATGTGACTCTTCATCAAGTGAAGCCGGGTTACCAATAACTCCTGGCAGCAATCGAATTATCGCTTCCATGATGACAAGTGTTGCTACCTCGCCACCACCTAAAACATAGTCTCCGATAGATACTTCACGAACTTTAAAATTTTTCTGAGTGGAGTAAAAATCACTTACTCGCACATCAATTCCTTCATAACGTCCACAAGCGAATATCAGGTGCTTCGATTTAGTTAGTTCAATCGCAAGCTCTTGGGTTAGCTTCTGCCCAGCCGGCGTTAAGACTATTAATTCATGAACCTCATTAGGGACAAGTTCCGCAACCGAATCGATTGCGCTACCCCAAGGTTCTGGCGACATCACCATGCCAGCGCCACCACCATAAGGAGTGTCATCTACTGAGCCATGAACATCACTTGTCTGGTCCCGTAGGTCATGTATCGCAACTGAAATTAGACCAGCGGCTTGCGCCTTGCCAATCAGTGAAAGATTTAGCGGCGCTAAATATTCAGGAAATATTGTGATTACATCAAAACGATTAACGTTATTCATCCAGTAGCCCAATCGGCGGGACGATAACGATTCTGCGATTTTTAACATCCACGATAGGAACTATAGCTTTTACGAATGGGATCAAAACTTCACGACCGTTGTAATCAACCGTGAGCACATCTTGGCCCGGTAAATTGATTACATCGGTTACTAGACCGATTTCAAGACCCGCTTCCGTTGTGACTTGGCATTGAAGCAACTGTTGAACATGGAAGTCATCTTCAGTTGATTCTGCATCGATATCTACATCGGCAAGCAATAAAACATTTTTAAGTTTTTCAATTTCGTTGCGATCACTGACTCCGGCAAATCCTAAGAGAAGCGTTCCGTTATGGTTTCTAACTGAAGTAATCGTTAGTGGACCAAAAGTTGATGGCTCCGTCGCAAGGACAGAGCCAACATAAAATCGATCTTCAGGTTGATCAGTACGAACTTCTACTGTCGCCTCACCAAGAACTCCATGTGCGCGACCAATTCTGGCAACGACAAGTTGCACTATTAGCGAGCCTCGTCAGCCTCGATGAGATCTACGCGAACTGAACGACCAGCAATCGCACTAATAACTGTGCGAAGTGCACGTGCAGTGCGACCATTGCGGCCAATCACTTTGCCAATGTCATCTGGATTAACTCGAACTTCTAGTGTTGTCCCACGACGATGATCTTTAGTTGTAATAACTACATCATCAGGATTATCAACAATCCCCTTAACTAGATGTTCTAGCGCTTCATCAATCATTGTTATTCGGCTGCCGCTTCTGGAGTAGCTTCTACTGGAGTTTCAAGCGTTTCACTTACTTCTGCTTCTGCTGAAGCTGGAACCACTGCCTCGTTCGATTCTGTCTCAGCTTGGACAGGAACCACTGCCTCATTCGATTCTGTTTCAGTTTGGACATCGGCTTGAACAGGAGCAGCCTTTGCAGCTAACTTCTCTGCAGCCTTCTTCTTCATAGTTGTTGCGCCATCTGCTGGCTCATTCATTGCATCTTTAACAGCTGCTTCATATGCAATGCGCTTATGTGGCTTCTCAGCAATTTTCTTAAGTGTTCCCTCTGAACCAGGAAGACCCTTGAACTTCTGCCAATCACCGGTAATTTTTAATAGCGCTGCTACTGCTTCAGTTGGTTGTGCACCAACAGATAACCAGTACTGAGCACGATCTGATGTAACTTCAATCAGTGATGGCTCTGAACCTGGTGAGTAACGACCAATCTCTTCGATTGCACGTGAGTTACGAGCCGCACGTGAATCTGAAACTACGATACGAAAATGTGGGGTGCGGATTTTTCCCATACGCATTAATCTAATTTTTACGGCCACGAAGGCTTTCTCCTTGTTTTAAGCGGAATTAATTTCGTTGTGACAGTGGGAGCGTCACTCAAAAAATAAAACCTATTTGAAAATATCTTTCACCTCTTGGCGAAGATCGCTTGGGGGTAGAGGGCCCCTTGCAGGAGGCCAATCTTGCCAGCCACAAGCACATAACCCAAATTGCGATTTTGCTCTGGATATCAGCTCTCCAGCGCTCGCTTCGCTGGGTTTCCAGAGCGTGATTTCTTCTTATTTTGAGGCGCTGAAACTTTAGGCATATTTGGCATAGTGGGCATAGTGGGCATGCCCGGAGGCATCTGCATCCCACCCTTCCCGGTTCGCATCTGCTTCATAACTTTTTGCGCCTGGCTAAATCTTTCTACCAATGAATTCACATCTGAAACTTGGCGACCACTTCCACTAGCAATTCGAGATCGCCTTGAACCATTTAATACTTTTGGATCATGGCGCTCCAGCGGAGTCATTGATTGAACAATGGATTGTGTCTTTACAAGTTCGCCTTCATCAAATTGTTCTAACTGCTTCTTCATCGCGCCAGAATTTGCACCAGAGTTCATTCCAGGGAGCATGCCAAGTAACTTGGTCATAGAACCCATCTTCTTCATTGCTTCTAACTGAGCAAGGAAATCATCTAGCGTGAAATCTTCACCGCTAGCAAATTTTGTCTCTAACTTTGCTGCAGTTTCACTATCAAAGGCTCCCTTAGTCTGCTCTGCAAGAGTTTGAATATCACCAAGTCCAAGAATTCGCGAAGCCATACGATCTGGATAAAAGAGATCAAAGTCTGTGACCTTTTCACCGGTCGCAGCAAACATGATTGGTTTACCAGTAACTTGCGTTATTGAGAGCGCAGCACCGCCTCTGGCATCACCATCTAATTTAGTTAGAACTATTGCATCAAAGCCAACGCCCTCTTGAAATGCTTGAGCGGTTCGTACTGCATCTTGTCCGACCATCGCATCTACTACATACAGAACTTCATCTGGCGAGATTGCATCCCGAATCCGTTTTGCCTGTGTCATCAATTCTGCATCGATACCAAGTCGGCCTGCAGTATCAACAATTACGATGTTATGTAATTTATCTTGGGCAAAAGTTAAGCCGTTCTTCGCAACTTGAACTGGATCTCCAACGCCATTACCCGGTTCAGGTGCGAACACCGGGACCCCAATACTTTCACCAACAACTTGAAGTTGAGTAACTGCGTTAGGTCGCTGTAAATCTGAGGCAACCAATAGCGGAGTGTTTCCTTGATCCTTTAAATATTTTGCAAGCTTTCCTGCGAGTGAAGTCTTTCCTGCGCCTTGAAGTCCGGTAAGTAAAATGACTGTTGGCGGTTTTTTCGCCAATCTAATTCGCCTGGCACTTCCACCAAGGATTTCGATCAAAAGCGAGTTTACGATTTCGAAAACAGCGTTTGCTGGGTTAGTAGATTTATTTAGATCTTCTAGGACTTCATTTGTCCGGCTCTTAAGTTGCAGAATAAATGATTCAACTACGGATAGCGAAACATCAGAATCTAGGAGCGCACTGCGAATCTCAGTTGCTATTTCATCGATATCACCAGATTTAAGTCTGCCTTTACTACGAAGCGAGGAGAAAGCACCTTGAAACTTCGCCGATAAGGATTCAAACATGGGCAGGAGATTACTAGTTAAAGGTGCGTGGCTAAAATATTTTCTACTTTTGTGGCGAGCAATTGGGCTTGCTCCCCAGAAAGTGGCTGCCCAGCAAGATCAGTCACATAAAGGGTGTCGAATGCTTCGGCTCCAAGGGTCGAGACGATTGCAGATTTGATATCAACGCCAAATCTCGAAATTGCTCTGGCGACGTTAAATAAGATGCCAGGGCGATCATGCATTCGTACTTCGATGATTGTTGCATTCGTTGCTAAATCATTAGCTGCAAATACAACAGGAGGAGGCGTAGGAATACCGGGATACCTTCGATAACTATCGATGCGCTCTTCAATTTTACGTCCTAGATCTAACTCACCCGAAAGCGCTTTCTTTAATTGATCAGTCAATTTTTCAGCAGTTGGCGCTGTCGCGTTGGCATCTAATTCAACAATCCAGCGCATAACAGCGACACCATCGGTTGTGCGGGTCTTTGCCGAACGAACATTAAATCTAGAGATTGTCATTAGACCGGCAACTGCCGAAAGAAGTCCAGTTTGATCTTTCGCAATAATCTCAATTTCAATATGCTCTGTACTCGATTGATCATTAATAATTCTGATTACCAAGTCTTCGGTAATCGGTGCACTCGGAATCAAATCTGGTTGGGAAACCGGTTTCACTCCAGCCATTGAAGCTAAACATTTTGAAACTAAATTTGAGACCAGACCGGCCTTCCAATCACTCCATCCACTCTTTCCTGTTGCTTCGCCATCTGAAATGCTCAGTGCATGCAGCAGTTGGAGGGTTTCTGGATCTTTAATTTTTTCAATAACAAATGCAATTGTTGCTGGGTCTTCTAGGTCACGACGTGTGGCAACTGCCGAGAGAAGTAGATGTTCACGAACTAGAAGGGCGATTTCTTCGCAATCTTTCTCATCGAATCCCAACCGTTTAGCTAAAGGTTTAATTAGCTCCTCACCATATTCAGAGTGATCTTTGCCAGGAAAACCTTTACCAATATCGTGGAATAGCGCTGAAACCAAGAGAATGTCAGGGCGCTTTACGGTGCGAGTTAAAGCCGCAGCATGGACTGCTGTTTCTAGCATGTGACGATCAACGGTATGTCGGTGCAGAACATTTCGCTGCGGCAAGAATCGCATATGCGACCATTCTGGAATCCATTTTTCAATAATTCCTTCTTGATCCAGGGCTTCAAAAACTCTAATCATGGGCGCACCGGCACCGATTAAAGAGACTAGATCATCGAGCGCTCCTTTTGGCCATGGCGTAGGAATTGCCGAAAACTTTTGCGCCAAGAGCAAGCAAGAATCAATTGAGAGTGGAAGGCCGCGCTGCGCTGCGGTTGCTGCTGCGCGCAATCCAATTCCGACATCTCTTTCAATTTCATAATTATCTTCAATGGCAACTTCAGAATTTAGAATTACTAAACCCTTATCCACACTCTGAATTTTTCGCTTACGAAACCAACCTTGCCTTTCAAGTGAATCGATACGATGCCAGGATAAATCCATAAGATAGTCGACCGCTCGCGCCGCTTTAGCAACTTCAAGCATCAGTGCATCTGCATCACTGAATCCCATCGCATCTGCCACGCGATCTTGTTCAGTGAGCAATAGTTGATCACGAGATTTTGAATTATCACCATGCAAGACATCGCGAACATTTGAAAGCAGCGCTTCGGATTCTGCAACGCGAACAAGTGAGACTGTAACTGCGCCAGAAGTTTCGATTGCACGGAGCGCGTTAATATCACGTAAGCCACCGCGAGCTTCCTTGAGATCTGGCTCCAATAAAAACGCTAACTCTCCCGATCGGGCTTCACGCTCTTGAACTGTTTTTCTTAATTTTGGTAGGTGTTTACTTTTGTTTCTGCGCCAATCTTCAATGGCATCGGATGCGATGGCGGCTGTTAACTCGGTGCTACCTGCTATATGTCTGATATCTAATAATCCAAGGGCAACTCGAATATCTTCCTGAGCCATTTCGCGGGTTTCACTGCGTGTTCGCACTGAATGATCAAGGGCGATTTTCTGATTCCAAAGCGGATAGAGAAATGAGTTAACAAATTCAGCGAGCGTTTTTGAGTTTTCACTTCCATCATGCAAGATTAATAAATCAAGATCAGAACCTGGAGATAGTTCACCTCGTCCATACCCACCAACAGCAGTGAGCGAAACTGCATCGGGTTTTACTAAGTTTTTCTTTGCGCAAGTTAAAAACGAAACCCGGAGCTCGTTATCAATCTTGTCAGATCGATCACGGCGCTCACGGGTTCCCACGGAGTTAAGTTTACTTACAAGTTACTAAATTGCATCCGTTCCGCGTTCGCCAGTACGAACTCGAACGATGTTATCTACTGGTGAAGACCAAACCTTTCCATCACCAATAGCGCCGGTTGATGCCGCTTTCACGATTACATCAATAACTTTCTCTACTTCCTCGCCATCGACTAGAACTTCTAGTCGAATCTTAGGAATTAGATCAACGGTGTATTCAGCGCCACGATAGACCTCAGTATGTCCACCCTGCCGACCAAATCCACTCGCTTCGGAAACGGTCATTCCGGTAATTCCGAATGCGGTCAGTGCTTCCTTAACATCTTCCAGTTTGAATGGCTTGATGATTGCGGTAATTAGTTTCATATTGATGAACCTCCTCGTGATGAGCTATACATTTCATAGGCTGATTCCGCATGTTCGTTCAAGTCGATACCTTCAACTTCTGCATCTTTCTTGACTCGGAAGCCGATAGTTTTTTCAATTACGAAACCGATTATCAAGGTTACGATAAATGAATATGCAGCTACAAGGCCAACACCAAGTGCTTGTTTCCCGAGTAACGCGGCGCCCCCGCCATAGAGCAATCCATCAATACCAACACTGTTAACAGCACTGGCACCGAAGAATCCGATTGAGAGAGATCCCCAGATCCCGCCAACTAAGTGCACGCCGACAACATCTAATGAATCATCGAAACCAAACTTGTACTTAAGTCCAACTGCTAGTGAGCAGAGGATTCCGGCGATAAAGCCAATCACAACTGCCGCCCATGGTGCAACGAAGGCACACGCTGGCGTGATTGCTACAAGTCCAGAAACTGCACCGGATGCCGCACCAAGTGAAGTTGGATGTCCGTTGCGAATTTTTTCGACAAGGATCCAACCGATTAGCGCACCAGCGGTTGCAACTTGGGTATTCATAAATGCAAGTCCGGCAATACCGTTTGCTGCAAGAGCTGAACCAGCATTAAATCCGAACCAACCGAACCAGAGCAGACCTGAACCGAGCATTACAAGAGGAAGAGAGTGTGGACGCATTGCTTCTTTGCGCCAACCAACGCGCTTCCCTAGAAGTAGCGCAAGTGCAAGACCAGCAGCGCCGGCGTTTATATGAACTGCGGTACCACCAGCAAAATCTTCTAAACCTTTACCAGCAAGATAACCAACACCTGTTACATCGTCGCCTACTTTGTTACCAAATGCGAAGACCCAGTGTGCGACTGGAAAGTAAACAACTGTTGACCAGATTGCAACGAATACTGCCCATGCCGAGAATTTCGTACGATCAGCAATTGCGCCTGAAATTAGTGCAGGGGTGATGATTGCAAACATTAATTGGAATGCAGCGAATACAAGTAATGGAATTGGATACATGCCACCATTATTAGTGAATTCATCTACTTTAGAACCAAGACCAGACAATGAAAATCCACCATACCAAGGTGAATCAGATGTGTAACCAAATGCTAATTCATAGCCGTAGAAGACCCAAAGTATGCTTACGATTCCGATTGTCACCATGGACATCATCATCATATTCAGAACGCTTTTGCTTCTAACCATTCCGCCATAAAAAAAGGCAAGACCTGGAGTCATCAGAAGTACAAGTGCTGTACTCGCTAACATCCACGCCGTATCGCCCGAGTTAAGAACTACATCCATTTTTAACCACTTTCACGATTTTATGAAAAAGGCCTCGTCGTTGAGATGGGGGTAGATTGCTATTACTGAGTTACGGACAACGACCTGGCAGATTACAAGATGGTGAAAGCTTGGGCCCATGTGTTACGAACTCGTTACATCCCACAAGTTTTAGCGGAAAAGTCCGCTCAAATAGCCTTCGGCGCTGAAAACTTCTAAATCTTCTGCACCTTCCCCAGTTCCGATGAATTTTATGGGAACTCCCGTCTCCCGCTCTATAGCAAGGGCAATTCCACCCTTTGCCGAGCCATCCATTTTCGTCAGGATTAAGCCAGTAATAGCAACGCTCTCCATAAAGATTTTTGCTTGAATAATTCCATTCTGTCCCGTTGTTGCATCAACAACTAAAAGAACTTCATCAACTGGCAATACTTTCTCTACTACTCGACGAATTTTACCGAGTTCATCCATGAGATCCGATTTCGTATGCAAGCGCCCAGCTGTGTCAATAATTAAATAATCTATTGCCTCTATTTTAGTTTTTGTTACGGCATCGAATGCGACTGAAGCAGGATCACCATTTGCAGGACCTGTTATAACTTGCACCGCTAAGCGCTCTCCCCAGGTTTGTAACTGTTCAACAGCGGCCGCACGAAAGGTATCTGCTGCTGCAAGTAAAACTGATCTATTCTCGCGCTTTAAATATGAAACTAATTTCGCAGTAGATGTTGTTTTACCAGTTCCATTTACGCCAACAATAATTACTGTGGTTGGCCGATCTGCATTGAAAGCAATTTCCCGATTGTTCTTACTCAGCCAACTTTGAAGCGATGCGGTAATTGCTTCATCGATCTGATCAACTTTAGATTTCTTTGCGATTTCTACTATTTCAGCTGCGCTCTTGGCCCCTAAATCAGAGGCTATAAGCGCCTCTTCAATTTCTTCCCAATCACCAGGCGATGAGGAACCGGCGCGAATCTTGGAGAAGAGCTTGCTAAAAATTGCCATTTTAATAACTAGTTAAAACTAGTTTGCGCTTTCAGATTCCCGAATGCGTTGTGAAATTACCTCAGAAACCCCATCACCGCGCATTGTTACGCCATAAAGTGAATCAGCAATCTCCATCGTACGCTTCTGGTGGGTAATAACAATTAATTGTGATTTTTCACGAAGCTCCTCGAAAACGCCAAGCAAACGACCTAAGTTTGTATCATCGAGTGCAGCTTCAACTTCATCCATTACATAAAAGGGGCTTGGCCGTGCTTTGAAAATCGCGATAAGTAAGGCAACTGCGACCAGTGAACGTTCGCCACCAGATAGGAGTGAGAGTCGCTTGATGCGCTTTCCTGGAGGCCTTGCCTCTACATCTACCCCCGCAGTCGTCATATCTTCTGGATTTGTAAGAATTAATCGACCATCACCACCAGGAAAGAGTCTTTCAAAGATCAACTCAAATTCTCGAGCAGTGTCATCAAATGCCTCTTTGAAAATTTGTTGAACCTTGTCATCTACCTCTTTGATAATGTCGAGTAGGTCGCGCTTAGTCTTCTTCAAATCTTCTAGTTGCTCGGCTAAGTAACGCAGGCGTTCTTCTAGAGATGAATACTCTTCTAGGGCTAGTGGGTTAATTTTCCCAAGTAGAACAAGTGAACGTTCGGCTTGTGCCAGACGCTTCTCTTGTTGATCACGGCGATAAGGAATCAAATCTCCAGGAACGAAGTTGCCTTCTTCATCTTCCACAAATGTTGGAACGCCATTTTCCGGACCATATTCATTTACTAGAGTAGAAACATCGACACCAAGCTCTTCAATCGCCTTCTGTTCTAGGGCTTCAATACGTAGCCGCTGTTCAGCTCGGGCAATCTCATCACGATGAACGCTAGAGGTCAGAGCATCAAGTTCTGTTGTTAACTCACGACTTCTAACCCGCAGGGCTAGAATTTCACTTTCCCGTTCGGATCGAGAAATTTCTAAACGTTCGCGTTCAGTTGAAGCTTTAGCAATTGAAGATTCAATTTGGATTAGCGCTTCATATGCTGCATCGGCAACACCTTGAGCAGTTAGTGCGGCTACACCTCTTTGTTCACGGCGACTTATGGCACGAACCGCAGAGTCACGTTCATTCTGGGCGGCAGTTTCAAGTGCGCTAGCGCGAGCGATAAGTGCTGTGACGCGTTCCTCTAGAGTTCTTAAATTTAGTCGCGCTTCAACTTCGGCAGATCTAGATGCTGAAACTCTAGACCGCAAATCTTCTAGATGTGTTAAATCTGGATCAACTGGAGTTTGGTGAGATTCAAACTGCGATATAGCAGCGCTTAAATCTGCTTCATCAGATTCCCTTTGGATATTAGCTTCAGCTAAAGAGGCCAGCACGCGTTCTACTTCACCTTGCGCGCTCTTTACATTCTGTCCGGCAACAGCCATCTGTTCTGCCAGCCCAGAAATTTTTGCATCTGACTCATTCATCTTTGAAAGAGCTAAATCGAAGATACTTTTGCGTGAGGCTAAAGTTTCAGTTGCGCGAACCACTTCAAATTTGATTCGATCACAAGTATTTGTGATTTCTTGTAATTGACTCTCAGTCTTCTCAATCAGCGCCGAAATTTCAATCGCAGAACTTTGAGCACTGGAACCACCGCGAACTCGGATTCGGCTAAGAACATCACCATCTCGCGTAATCGCAATCACTGAAGGATCAGCACGCAGCGCGCTCTCGGCTTCAGCTAAATCTTCAACTGCTACAAAGCCCGAGAGGAGTGCGGCGATTGCACTTGAAACTTCACTTGATGAAACCAAACTCGATAGCGAAGTAAAACCGCTTGGAACGGCGCGATTTGAAGATGTAAAACCGCTGTCACCATCAATTACCAATAGCTCAGATTGACCGGCACCTTCGCGCTTTAACATCGTCAACGCTGAAACCGCTGATGAAATATCTGAAACAACTACTGAGTCGGCCAGTGGTCCGAGGGCTGCTGAAACTGCAACTTCCCAACCAGGCGCAATGTTTATTAGAGAGGAGAGACGACCGCGAGTACGAGTTCCACTTGTTAACACGACACCAGAGCCATCGCGATGTACCAAACTCTCCTGGAGTGCGCGCAAACGACCATCTAAACCAGAACGAGTTCGTTGCGCTTCACTCTCTTTTAATTCGAGTTCAGATAATTCAGTTTGTGCAATTGCTAGTGAACTCTTTGCTGATTCAAACTCTGCATCCAATCCCGGTTCGTTCGCATCTACGGAGGCAATCTGAGTTTCAAGTAGTGCAAACTCTTCTTGGGAATTTTGCAGACGTCCAGCAGCTTCATCTTTACTCTTTGTTAAGCGAGTAATTTCAGCGTTAGTAGCATCTATGCGAGATTTCAGACCGTTGATATGCCCCTCTTGTCGAGCTGTTCCTTCACGTTGATCTGCAATTGCACGAAGCGCAGCAGAGACGCTGTTTTCTTCGGAAATTAAATTGGCTTCTAAAGTTCTAACTTCACTTGAAAGTTTCTCAAGTCCTGATGTTGCACCAATTACTTCATTCTTAAGAGTTTGTTCTTCGCCGCGAAGACCAGCAGCTTCAAGATCCATGCTCTCTGGATCACGGCCACTTGCTCGCGCTTCATCTGCCTCTTCCGATAAGAAACGGGCACGTTCAGATGCTAAATTCTGGATTCCACGGAATTTTTCACGTTGCGCAGTCAATTGATAATAATTTTCTTGCGCTTTAACCAAGAGTGGATTTTCAATTAGCGCTGTCGCGTCAATCTCTTCTTCACGTGCTCGGGATCTATTTAACTCTGCTTCCACGCCATCTCTGCGTGCGCGAAGAGCGGACTCATCTGCAACTTCAGCATCAACGGTTGAACGCAACTTAAGTAAATCATCGGCAAGTAATCGCAACCTTGAGTCTCTAACATCTGATTGAATTGTTGAAGCCTTACGCGCAACTTCAGCTTGCTTGCCAAGTGGTTTTAATTGTCTGCGAAGTTCAACAGTTAAATCTTGGATTCGAGCCAAGTTCGCTGTCATTGAATCTAATTTGCGTAGCGCCTTCTCTTTACGTTTACGATGCTTTAGAACCCCTGCCGCTTCTTCAATGAAAGCGCGGCGCTCTTCTGGATTAGCGAGAAGGATTGCATCAAGTTGGCCTTGCCCGACAATCACATGCATCTCGCGACCAATACCAGTATCGCTCAGTAACTCTTGAATATCTAAAAGTCTTGTTGTGTCACCATTTAATTGATATTCACTTGCGCCATTTCGAAAGAGAATTCTGGAGATAGTTACTTCGGTGAAATCAATTGGAAGAACACCATCGGTGTTATCGATCGTTACAGAAACCTCGGCACGCCCAAGAGGTGCACGCCCTGAAGTTCCAGCAAAGATAACGTCTTCCATCTTTCCGCCACGCAAAGATTTAGCGCCCTGTTCTCCCATTACCCAGGAAAGGGCGTCGACCACATTTGATTTTCCAGAGCCATTAGGACCCACCACACAGGTGATACCAGGCTCGAAATTGAGCGAGGTCGAGGATGCAAAGGACTTGAATCCTTTAAGGGTCATACTCTTTAAATACACAGGCGCAACCTATCGGAAAAGAGGTTAGTGATTTCTCTTCGCACGCGGCGTGGGCTGACATTTTGGGCAAAAATGTGAAGATCTATTGGCAAAAGTGATCCTTCGGATTTGGCCACCACATCGCAGACAGCCCTCGCCCTCCTGGCCATAGACCGCAAGAGACCTTTCGAAATAGCCACTCTCGCCATTCACATTTACATATAGATCATCAAAGGAAGTACCACCAACTTTAAGCGCCTGCGACATTACCTCAGTTGCACTCTCGATTAGATTCTGAATTTTTGTACTTCTCATATTTTCAACTCTAGTTTCGGGATGAATTTTGCTACGCCACAGCGCTTCATCGGCATAAATATTTCCGACTCCACTCATGACGCCTTGATCTAAGAGCGCTCGTTTAATTTCGGTTTTCTTCTTTGCAAACCTAGAAATAGTTTCAGCTAAATTAAATTCCGTATCAAATGGATCGGGGGCAATTCGTTGAACGCAAGTAGGAAAACCGCCTTTAGATTCCTCAACACTTAGCCAGCCAAAAGTGCGCTGATCAATAAAACGTAATTCGTACTTTCCAAGATCTATTCTTACCCGTAAATGACGCTCATCTGCCGCGCTTTTAGGCTGAATTAAGAGTTGCCCGCTCATTCCCAAGTGACCAGCCAAAACTTCTGGCCGATCTAAATTGAACCAGAGAAATTTGCCGCGGCGAGAAACTTCCATTACCCGTGCACCTTTTAGCGCGGTTAAAGCTGCAATTGATTTTGGTGAGGTTGCTCGATGATGGCGTACTTCAATATCCTTAAATTTCTTGCCAATAATGTGCTCGGCTAAACCGCGCCTGACTGTTTCAACTTCAGGAAGTTCTGGCATTTAATTTGTCGTAAGCCAATTTTGCGGCAGCCTGTTCGGCCTCGCGCTTTGATTTACCCTCGCCAACTTCAAATTTTTCATTTGATATTACTGCTACAGCAGTAAAACTTTTATCGTGATCAGGACCAGATTCTGTTATTTCATATTCCGGAGTACTTAAATTTTCAGCAGCACATAATTCTTGTAGTGCCGTTTTACTATCGAGACCTAGGCCTTGGGCACTTGCAGATTCAATTGTTGGCCTAAACCAGTTAAGAATTATGTTCTGAGTTTCAACAAAGCCTTTATCTAAATAGATTGCTCCAACGAGCGCTTCCAAGGAATCGGCAAGGATGGAATTCTTATCGCGGCCACCGGTAGTTTCTTCGCCTTTGCCGATGCGCAGGTATTGACCAAGATCTAACTCGCGCGCAATCTGGGCAAGTGCTCTCATGTTGACCACGCCAGAACGAAGTGGTGAAAGTCTGGACTCATCTAAATCAGGAAATTTTGTATAAAGCTCTTCTGTTACAACTAATCCAAGAACGCTATCTCCTAGAAATTCGAGACGTTCATTAGTTGGAAGGCCACCAAATTCATAAGCATAAGAACGGTGGGTTAGTGCAAGTTCTAGCAACTCACTTGAAACCGTAGTTCCAAGTGATGCAATCAAACGATCGTACAGATTAAACCTCGACCACTTGACGTGAGTTATAAGTGCCGCAAGTTGGGCAAGCTGTATGTTGCAACTTTGGTTGTTGGCACTGTGCGCAATTTGCAATTGCTGCAGGTGTTGTCTTCCATGAGCTACGACGATGACGAGTGCGTGAGCGAGACATCTTTCGCTTTGGTACTGGCACTTTAGGCACCCCTTTTTACTAATAAATTCATAACTTAAAGATGAATTACTGAAGGCGTAAGTATCCCTCAAACCGGCAGATTTTCAAAAACGTGGTTTATTGCCCCTTTGGAGGTTGGGCCTCGCCCCAATTTTCCAACCCAGCCCAGCGAATATCGGCGGGCGCATGAGCATGGTCTTCCGGGAGCTCTATCCACTTCAACCCGCAATCCGGGCAGAGTCCAGGGCAATCTGGCGAGCAGAGCGGATTAATCGGAAGGTTCAAAATAATTGCATCGCGAATCGGACCGTCAAGATCAATCAACTCGCCATCCATCTGTCGAACTAAATCTTCATCTAAATCTTCATCTTCACTTTTCTGAGGTCGCTTCTTGCCAGGCTTATTCTTCTTCCGAGCCTGCCTTGGATCTTCTACATATTCGTAGAGCTCCTGGAAACTTTCATCAACATCGTAAAAGACTGCATCAAGACAGCGACCGCATTCACCACTGGCTTCGGTTCGTACAGTTGCGCTTGCAAGAATTCCTTCAGCAACCGATTCAATACGAAGGTCAATATCAATTGGTTCATCGGCGGCAATCGAGAGCACTTCAAAACCGAGCTCTTCATGAGAATCGATTGTTAACTCATATTCCCGCATCTCACCTGGGCGGCGCGGCAAATCATGAGTGTTGAAGAGGAAGGGGTTTTTACTCATTTATAAATTACTTATCGTCCAATTCTGAGAGCGCTGATTTCGCATCCACTCCTGCAAGTTGGTCTCGACCACGATTAACAACTTCCATAGTCTTGTGAAGAATTACTTCAAGCGTTGCAAGTCTTGAATCAACATATGCATCGATTTCATTCTGTTGAGTCTGTGCTTCCTCAGCAACTTCATCCAAAATCTTGCGCGCTTCCTTCTTTGCGGCAGCAACTATTTCAGTCTGAGAAATCATTGATTCAACCTCTTCGCGGGCATGAGCGATAATTTGATCAGCCTGCACTCGAGCCTCTTCAATGACGGAGTCTTGATCGCGCAAGATCTGTTGAGCGCTCGCTAAATCATTTGGGAAAGCGGCACGTGCGCTATCTAGGAGTTCGAGAATTTCTCCGCGGTGCAGAACACAACTCGCTGAAAGTGGCACACCCCTGGCCTCTTCAACCATCGCAATTGCGGTTTCAATTCGCTCTATAACTTCCATTATTTTCTCCTTTATTTTGTAGCTAAGCGATCTTTCAATCGCTCTAAAAGTATTGCTGGGATATAGCTAGATACATCGCCACCATAACTGGCAATCTCTTTAACAAGAGATGAAGATAAAAATGAGTGAGCCGGAGCCGTTGATAGGAAAAGGGTTTCAACGCCCTGTAATTGTAGATTCACTTGGGACATTTGCAATTCATAATCAAAGTCTGTTACCGCGCGCAAGCCTTTTACGATAATCGAAATATCATTACTTTTACAGTAATCAACAAGTAATCCTGACCATGAATCGACCTTCACATTAGGAAATTTAGAGGTAACTTCCTTAGTCATAGCAATTCGCTCTTCAACGGTAAAGAGGGTCTTCTTCGTCTGATTTACCATTACAGCGATTGTTACTTCATCAAATAAAGAACTCGCACGTTCGATGATATCTAGGTGCCCAAATGTAATGGGATCAAAAGTCCCGGGGCATACGACGCGCTTCACGGCAAAACGCTAGCAGAATACCCGCCGTAGAAGATACTTCCCTGTCCATATGAGCGGACTTTCTCTTCAATAAACGGTAGTGGCCATGTAAATTGCGCCTTCTTAGTCTCTCGTTCAATAGCAATTATGCCGCTTCGTTTAAGCAGATTATTTGAATTTATTTCGACGAGAATCTTTTCGATAACTTCATTTGCTACCTCGTAAGGCGGATCCATAAAAATAATATCGAATGAAACTTGATGAGGTGTAGCGACAAATCTTTCTGCGCTCGATGTCACAACAGTAAATTTGCCAGGAGGGCTATTTACTAATTCAAAGTTCTTAGTTGCAACACCAGCTGTCGGTGCATGATCTTCGATTGAATAAACACTTGCCGCGCCCCGTGATAGCGCTTCTACTCCAACTGCGCCAGAGCCAGAAAATAGATCAAGAAAATTTAGTTCGCTCATCGAGCCAAATTCTGAATCAAGTGATGAGAAGAGACCTTCGCGTGCCCGGTCAGATGTTGGTCGAGTTTTCCCGGTCGGCGAGAGCAGGGTCTTTCCTTTGCTGCTCCCCGCAATAATTCTCATTGAACAACGGTAACGCGCTATCCCTTATCTAAGAAAGCCGAACGCTCCTCTTCCTTTAAAAGGCTGACTTGGGCGGCAAGCGCCGGATGCTTTGCTAACTTCGGATCACTTGAAACTAAATCATTTGCTACACGTCTTGCCTCTTCGATTAACGCTTCATCCCGCAGAACTCGCAGCAATCGCAGATGAGATTTGGTTCCAGATTGTGCACGACCGAGCACATCACCTTCGCGACGTTGATCTAAATCAATTCTTGATAATTCAAAACCATCAAGCGTTCCAGCAACTGCGGTGAGTCTCGCCATTGCAGTTGATTCTGGTTCAGCACTTGAAACCAGTAAACATAAGCCTGGCGTTCCACCACGACCAACGCGACCGCGAAGTTGGTGCAGTTGTGACACACCAAAACGATCCGCATCCATAATCACCATCATCGAAGCATTTGGAACATCTACGCCGACTTCGATAACAGTCGTTGCCACTAGAACATCAATCTCACCTTGCGCAAAGGCGCTCATAGTTTCGTCTTTGACTTCAGAACTTTGACGACCATGTAACGGAGCAAGCTTTAAACCTTTAAGTGCACCGGTGGCCAACTTTGGAGCGAGCTCTTCAACGCTAGTCATCTTTTCGCCCCCAGATAACTCATCACTTGTTATCTCATCACCCATAAGTTTTGCCATTGCGATATCGGCCTCAGAAATCTTTACCTTGGTTTCATCGGGGTCGGCTTGCGAAATTCTTGGCGCGACGATGTAAACCTGTCGCCCTTTCCCAACTTCCTCTTTTACTCGTTCCCATGCACGATCTAGAAAATGCGGTTTCTCTAAAACTGGAATTACATGCGTTTCGATTGGAATTCGCCCACTCGGTAATTCACGAAGAGTTGAAACATCCAAGTCTCCAAAGATTGTCATAGCAACAGTTCGTGGAATTGGTGTTGCAGTCATCACTAGCAGATGCGGTGGTTTAGATGCCTTCATTCGTAGTGCATCTCGCTGTTCTACTCCAAATCGATGTTGTTCATCAACAACCACCAGAGCTAGATCATGAAACTCAACGCCCTCACTTATAAGTGCATGTGTTCCGATAACTATTCCGGCGCCGCCATTACTAATCCGTCCAAGCGCTTCGCGTTTCTGTGCAGTGCTCATTGAACCTGTAAGTAGCGCAAGTTGCGTACCTTCGCCACTTCCCTGCAAGGTACCCGCCTGCGCAAGATCTCCCAATAATTTTGCAATAGTCTTGAAGTGTTGCGTTGCTAATACTTCTGTAGGTGCAAGTAGGGCTGCCTGGCCACCAGATTCAATAACAGAGAGCATTGCACGCAGCGCAATAACAGTCTTACCCGAGCCAACTTCACCTTGAAGTAAGCGATGCATTGGATGTGGCTTCTGCATATCTTGCGCAATCTCGCTATTTACTTCAATCTGGCCGCTTGTATATTTAAAGGGCAGTTTCGATTCAAAGACGCTTACTAAGCCATTTGTTGAAATCTTTCTTGGGGTTGCATCAAGTTCTTTAATCTCAGCACGCCGCCCAGCAAGAAGTAATTGCAGCAAGATCGCTTCATCAAAAGTTAAACGCAGCCTTGCTAGATCTGCCGCTTCAATAGATTCCGGTTTATGAATTGAAATCAGCGCTTCTTTGAGCGTTGGATATCCAAGTTCTTTAATTACACTCTCTGGAAGATAATCTTCAACTTCATCAAGTGAATCTAGAACTAACTCAACGCACTGCGAAATCTTCCAAGATGGCATCTTTCCGCCCGCTGGATAAACCGGTAAATACTTCCCAGCAAAAGCTGCGAGCGCAGAATCAACATCATCGCCATCGGGGATTAATTGATAATCAGGATGCGAAAGTTGACGCTTACCGTTGAATGAACCAACCTTGCCGGCAAACATTCCAGTCTTGCCAATCTTTAACTCTTTTTCGCGCCACGGTTGATTGAAGAATGTAAGTGACATTACGGCACTGCCATCCGTCACATTTACTTCCAAGATATTGCGACCATTTGCTCGTCTGGTCTTTACTGCAGCAATTTCAGCTAACACTGTTACTTCATCGCCCTCAATTAGCCCCGAGATATCGGAAAATTCACCACGAACTACATAACGCCTTGGGTAATGGCGAAGTAGGTCTTCAACCGTAGATGCTCCGAAAACCTTAGTAAGAGCCTCTGCGGTCCGGTCTCCGATGATGCCTTTAAGGCGATCTGAAAGTGCTGCCATGGGCCTATCTTCTCGCGCGGATTAGCCAATCCCTGCGTAGACGGGGTAATCTTTGCGACTTATTGCGAAACCCGTAATTTAACTTGATTCAAGGGAGAAATACCGTGTCCTCAAACTGCGATATCTGCGGCAAGGGTCCTAGCTTCGGCAACAA
>WLIT01000006.1 GCA_009726125.1 Actinomycetota bacterium
AATGAGCAATAGCGATGTATCACGTGAAGTTAGATTTGTTTCAATTCCTGAAGGTCTACATCAGGAACGCGTTGATGCCGCGTTATCTAGACTTCTTGGGCTCTCGCGTTCAACAATTGTTACCTTAATTGAGAACGGTGAAATTACTCGCAAAGGTAAGCCACTTACAAAATCAGACCGCGTAAATACCGATGATTATTTAGAAATCACGATGCCGGCAATAGCTGGTGAACCGCAACTAACAGCAACCCCAATTGAAAACTTCAAGGTTGTATATGACGATGTTGATGTAATAGTTATAGATAAACCTGCAGGTGTGGCTGCGCACCCAAGCCCAGGATGGCGTGGCCCAACTGTGATTGGTGGCGTAATCGCTGCTGGTTATCAAGTTTCAACAAGTGGCGCCGCAGAACGTCAAGGCGTTGTACATCGTCTCGATGTTGGTACAACAGGGTTAATGGTAATTGCGAAAAATGAAAGTTCATATAGCAATTTGAAGCAGCAATTTCGCGATCGAACAGTTATAAAGGTCTACCATGCACTTGCCCAAGGACACATGGATCCAACAGAAGGAACTATCGATGCCCCAATCGATCGCCATCCTCGTGAGGATTATCGCTTCGCTGTAGTTGCTGATGGCAAACCAAGCATTACGCACTACAAGGCGCTCGAGTTTTTCCCTGCAGTTTCACTTCTGGAAATTGAGTTAGAAACTGGACGTACACATCAGATTCGAGTTCATTTCTCGGCGTTAAGGCATCCCTTGGTTGGAGACATGACTTATGGCGCTGACCACACAATTGCCGAGCGATTACAAATTACCCGGCCGTGGTTGCATGCTCGGGAGTTGAAATTTATTCACCCATCATCCGGATCAGAGATTGCATTCTTCTCGGACTACCCAGAAGACCTGACACGCTCGCTAGAAATATTGGCCAAGGGCCAACTCCCTGAATCTCAGTAGTAATCTCACCTAAATGTCTGCAGATCAAGGATTCGTCCACTTACACGTTCATACCGAGTATTCAATGCTCGATGGTGCTGCGCGCGTTGATGAATTAGTAACTGAAGTTGCTAACCAGGGCATGCCTGCGATTGCAATTACCGATCATGGAAATGTTTTTGGTGCCTATGACTTTAATAAGAAAGCGATTAAAGCGGGCGTAAAACCAATCATCGGTATTGAAGCCTACGTTGCACCAGAATCAAGATTTGAAAAGAAGCGCGTTAAGTGGGCTGATGGTGGTGAAGACGATGTTTCAGGTGGCGGTGCTTATACCCACATGACGCTGCTCGCCGAGAATAACCAAGGACTTTCAAACCTTTTCAAATTATCCTCCTTAGCGTCGTTAGAAGGTTATTACTACAAACCCAGAATGGATCGCGACCTTCTCTCAAAATATGCAACTGGAATAATTGCAACAACTGGTTGCCCAGGTGGTGAAATTCAAACGCGCTTGCGAATGGGCGCATTTAAAGAGGCTAAGCAAGCTGCTAGTGAGCTTCGAGATATTTTCGGTGCTGAGAATTTTTATCTTGAAATCATGGATCACGGAATTGATATCGAAGCCCGTGTTAAGGCTGATTTATTGAAACTTGGGAAAGAACTTGGGCTGCCACTTCTAGCTACAAATGATCTGCACTACACGCATCACGAGGATGCAGCATCACATGAGGCTCTGTTATGTGTGCAATCTGGTTCTACCCTTGCCGACCCAAAGCGTTTTAAATTTGAGAATAATGAGTTCTATTTAAAGAGTGCGAAAGAGATGCGTGCGCTCTTCTCAGACATCCCAGAAGCATGTGATAACACTCTTCTAATTGCAGAGCGTTGCAATATAACCATGCGTGAAAATGAAAACTTATTGCCACAATATTCTGTTCCTAATGGCGAAAGTGAAGATTCATGGCTCCGCAAGGAATCAAATAAGGGTCTGGCTTCAAGGTTAGATGGCAAAGTTGATGTGCAATATCAAGAGCGCTTGGATTACGAATTAGAAGTAATGATAAAGATGGGCTTTCCGGGATACTTCTTGGTGGTCTCTGATCTCTGCTCGCATGCAAGAAGTGTTGGAATTCGCGTCGGTCCGGGAAGAGGCTCTGCAGCAGGATCGCTAGTGTCTTATGCGCTTGGAATTACTGCGCTCGATCCAATCAAACACGGATTATTGTTTGAGCGCTTCTTAAATCCGGAACGTATTTCTATGCCGGATATCGATTTGGATTTTGATGAGCGCAGACGCTCCGAAATGATTGCTTATGCAACACAGAAGTATGGTGAAGATCGCGTTGCTCAGATTATTACTTACGGAACGATTAAATCAAAGCAAGCACTTAAAGATTCAACTCGAGTTCTGGGTTACCCATATGCAATCGGTGAGAAGCTAACAAAAGCCCTGCCGCCTTCGGTTATGGGTAAAGATATTTCCCTCGCCGGTATTTTTGATTCTAAGAATGATCGCTACGGCGAAGCTGGAGAATTTAGAACGCTGTACGAAACAGATCCTGATTCAAAACGTATTGTTGATACTGCGCGCGGACTTGAAGGGCTAAAGCGGCAATGGGGAGTGCATGCCGCTGGCGTAATCCTCAGTAAAGAACCACTTCTAGATGTAATTCCTATCCATAGACGCGAAGCAGATGGCGCAATCATCACCCAGTTCGATATGGGAGCCTGCGAATCTATCGGGCTTTTGAAGATGGACTTTCTCGGACTACGAAATCTCTCGGTGCTTGATGATTGTTTACTAAATATAAAGGCTAATAAGGATATTGAATTAGATCTTTCAACACTCACTTTAGATGATTTGAAAACTTATCAATTACTTGGCCGTGGTGAAACTCTTGGTGTGTTCCAACTCGACGGTGGCCCAATGCGGGCGCTTCTCCGCCAGATGAACCCAGATTCATTCGAAGATATCTCCGCTGTTATTGCGCTATATCGACCAGGTCCAATGGGTGTTAACGCACATAATGATTATGCAGATCGTAAAAATAAACGCCAGGAAGTTCTTCCGATTCACCCAGAGTTAACCCAGGCGTTAGCCGAAATATTGGGAGACACCTACGGACTAATTGTTTATCAAGAACAGGTAATGGCAATTGCGCAGAAGGTAGCGGGATTTAGTTTGGGTCGCGCAGACCTTCTGCGAAAAGCGATGGGCAAGAAGAATAAAGAGATCCTTGATAAGGAGTATGTAAATTTTGAAAAGGGAATGACGGATAACGGCTTCTCTAAATTTGCCATTGATAAATTGTGGGAAACTTTGATTCCCTTCTCTGACTATGCTTTCAATCGTGCGCATAGTGCTGGCTATGGAATGGTTTCGTATTGGACTGCTTATCTAAAAGCCAATTATCCAACGGAATATATGGCAGCGCTATTAACAAGTGTTCGCGATGATAAAGATAAGAGTGCGCTCTATTTAAATGAATGCCGCCGGATGGGTATTAAAGTCCTTCCACCAGATGTTAATGAATCACAATCCGATTACACCCCTCTCGGCAACGATATTCGATTTGGCTTAACGGCTATTCGAAATGTCGGGGAGAACGTTGTGGCATCAATTGTTGCAAATCGCGCAGTTGCCGGGCGTTATGAATCTTTTGGTGATTTCTTAACCAAAGTTGATGGCAATGTATGTAATAAGAAAACTATTGAATCTCTGATTAAGGGCGGCGCGTTTGATTCGCTAAACCATCCGCGCAAGGGGTTAACCCTGATCTATTTGGAAGCGATCGACTCAGTAATGGAAGCGAAGCGAGCTGAATCGATCGGACAATTCGATTTATTTGGTGGGTCTCCAGGATTGGGAGACACCGCTGTAACTGGTGTTGAGATCGATATCCCTAATCAGGAATGGGATAAAGCTTTACTCCTTAGTTATGAACGCGAAATGCTTGGGCTCTATGTTTCCGATCATCCACTGCTCGGTGTTGAACATTTATTGCGCTCTTCTACAGATATGCCAATTAGTCAGATTAATGATGATTCGATTGGCCACGAGCAAATTGTCACAATTGGCGGATTGATAACTCAGATTCAACGTAAAGTTTCAAGACGAGGTGACTCGTGGGCAATTGTTACGGTCGAAGATCTTGAAGGTGCGATAGATGTTATGTTCTTTGCAAACTCTTATACCCAGCACTCAATGAACTTGATGGAAGATCGAATTGTAATTATCCGTGGACGTATCGATAAGCGCGAAGAACAAGTAAAACTTATGGCCTTGGATCTATCGACTCCAGATATCTCACTTACGCCCTCTGGCCCGTTGATTATTTCTATGGATACGGTGCGATGTACGCCACCAGTTGTCGATCGGATTAAAGAGATTTTACGTTCCCACCCCGGAAAGCGGGAAGTTCATTTGAAACTTGATGATGGCCGAAAGAGCTTAGTTATGAAAATTGGCGATGATTTAAGAGTTACTGCCTCACCAAGTTTGAGCGCTGACCTGAAAGCAATACTCGGCCCCGACTGTCTGGTTTAGATTAGAATTGCGGCGTGAATCCCGTTGCAATCAGAACCGTTGATTTCCGCGGTCGTGCTCTAAGTAAATCTGATTACCGCACTGAACTTCCGCGCGCAGAACTGGATATAGATACTGCTCTTATTAGTATCAAGCCAATTCTTGAGAAGGTAGCGGGTGGATCCGAAAGTGACCTACTCGACCTTTGCGAAAAATTTGATGGCGTAAGACCAAATTCAATTCGAGTTCCGCTCGCTGATATTACGGCGGCACTTGCGGAGCTAGATTCAAATGTAAAGAGCGCTCTTGAAGAGGCGATAAAGCGAATTACTAAGGTGCACACAGATCAATTACGCAGTGAAATTTTTACCCAAGTAGTTGATGGTGGTGAAGTTACACATAAACAAATACCAGTTGACCGAGTGGGACTTTATGTACCGGGTGGCCGAGCTGTTTATCCAAGTTCGGTAATTATGAATGTAGTCCCAGCACAAATTGCAAAAGTTCCAAGTATTGCTGTTGCCTCTCCACCTCAGATTGATAACAACGGATTACCGAATAAAACTATTTTGGCAACCTGCGCATTGCTAGGAATCACCGAGGTTTATGCAATCGGTGGGGCACAAGCGATTGCAATGTTTGCATATGGAGTTTCAGATGTCTGTGAAAGTGCGGACCTAGTTACTGGCCCAGGCAATATTTATGTTGCGGCCGCAAAACGTGCGCTCCGTGGTGTGATTGGAATTGATTCTGAAGCTGGTCCAACTGAAGTCGCGGTATTAGCTGATAAGACTGCAATCCCAGGCGAGGTTGCTGCAGATTTAATTAGTCAGGCTGAACACGATGTTATTGCCGCAGCGGTGTTGGTTACAGATTCAGTTGAATTGGCTGATGCAGTGCTAGTTGAGCTATTCGCTCGGATCTCAAAAACTAAACACCAAGAACGAATTCGCGCCGCACTTACCGGTAAGCAATCAGCAATAGTTTTAGTTGATTCGATTGCTCAAGGGTTAGATGTTGTAAATGCTTATGCCGCAGAACACCTAGAAATTCAAACGATTGACGCAAAGAGAGATTCACTTTCGATCAGAAATGCTGGGGCGGTATTTATCGGGCGCTTCACCCCTGTTTCACTCGGTGATTATTCTGCGGGCTCGAACCACGTTCTTCCTACTGGCGGATGTGCCTGTCACTCAAGTGGGCTTTCAGTACAAACATTTCTAAAAGGCGTGAGTTTCATTGAATACAACGAGATGGCATTCACGGCGATTGCAGAAAACGTTATTACGCTCGCGACATCTGAGGATTTACCAGCACATGGTGAAGCAATGAGTGCACGATTCGAGAAGCGCTGATGACAAATCCAAAGCAAGAAAATTGGCCGGATTGGTTACCAATTCGTAGCGAACTAGCCGATTTGACCCCGTATGGCGCTCCTCAAATAAGTGGAGTTACGGCCCTGAATACAAATGAGAATCCATTTGCTGTTCCACACGAAGTTGTAGAGCAGATGCTTACCCGACTTCCAAAAGTATTAGAAAACTTAAATCGTTATCCAGATCGTGATGCTTTGCTTCTTCGCCAAGCACTGGCTGAATATATTAATAAAAGTACGAAATCTAACTTTTCAATCCCAAACCTCTGGGCTGCAAATGGAAGTAATGAAATTCTGCAGACTCTCATGTTGGCTTGTGGCGGCAGGGGAGCGCTCGGATTCACACCTTCTTATTCAGTACACCCACTAATTGCGAAAGCAACAGGTACTAAATGGAGCGCAGGTAATCGGGACGACAGTTTTGAAATTGATATAGATAAGGCGACTGCTCAAATTGCAGAGTTAAAACCAGGGTTAACATTTATAACAACGCCCAATAATCCAAGCGGTACTGCAACTTCATTCTCAGATCTGGAAACGTTAGCCTCAGCAACAAAGGCAGTTAAGGGCCTATTAATTGTTGATGAGGCGTATGCCGAATTCTCAGTGGAAGAGTCCGCGGTCAAGCTGATTGCCACTTACCCAAACGTTGTAGTTGTTAGAACGATGAGTAAGGCCTTTGCCTTTGCCGGCGCCAGAGTTGGTTATGCAATTGGCGATGAAGCAATAATTAAGGCTTTACTAGTTACAAGATTGCCGTACCACTTGAGTTCAACGACCCAAGCCCTAGCCTTAGTAGCGCTAGAAAACTCATCTCTGCTTCTCGCTGAAGTTGATGCACTTGTAGCGGAACGAGAGCGCGTTTCAAGTGAACTTTCGAAATTGGGATTTGAAGTAGTCCCAAGCAGTGCTAACTTTCTATTATTCCGCGGCTTCAAGGGCGAGTCACCGGAGGCATGGAAATCACTTGTTGAATCTGGAATCCTGCTTCGAGATGTTGGTCTAGAGGGATATCTTCGAGTAACGATTGGGTTACCAATCGAGAACGAGCAATTTTTAACGGCTATCGCCGCTCTTAAGCCATAATTAGCCAGGATTTGAAATACAAGAGATATAAGAGAAAGTAAGCAAGTTTAGAAAAGGGGAGCAAAAATGAGAACAGCGCATGTAGTTCGTGCAACCAAAGAATCTAGCGTTGATGTAAAACTTAACCTAGATGGTTCGGGTGTAATTGATATCGAAACTGGGGTCCCATTCTTTGATCACATGCTCTCTCAACTTGGTAAACATGCGGGCTTTGATTTAACCGTTAGAACAAAGGGTGATGTTGATGTTGATTCCCACCACACGGTTGAAGATACTTCACTTGCATTTGGTCAGGCACTTAGAGAAGCGCTAGGTGATAAGGCAGGAATTCGCCGATTCGGTGATGCAATGGTTCCGCTGGATGAAGTTCTAGTACAAGCAGCAGTAGATCTTTCGGGCCGACCTTACTTAGTACATCGCCAACCGGAAATCGTTGAATTAATTGGAACATTCGACACAACTCTTGGTCGCCATATCTGGGAATCAATTGTTGCCGAAGCGCGTATTGCACTTCATGTTCGGGTTTTAGAGGGACGCAATGCGCACCATGTTTTTGAAGCGCAATTTAAAGCGGTTGCACGTGCACTGCGCGAAGCATGTGCGCTAGATAATAGGGTCTCAGGAATTCCATCAACAAAGGGCGTTCTTTGATCGCAATTCTTGATTATGGTTCGGGCAATCTACGTTCAGCACAACGCGCTTTTGAATTAGCGAGTGATGAAGTAATCGTTACGAGTGATAGAACAATTTGCATCGAAGCCGACGGTCTTGTCGTCCCTGGAGTCGGAGCATTTGCCGCCTGCATGGATCAACTAGTGAGCGCTGGTGGTGACGAGATAATTGCAGAGCGATTTGCGAAGTCGAAACCAATTTTCGGTATTTGTGTAGGTATGCAGATTCTCTTTGAGAATAGTTCCGAAAAACGGGAGAGCAGCGGGTTGGGAATTCTGTCAGGCCAGATAAGTGAAATCACTGCGCCAATACTTCCGCATATGGGTTGGAACACAATAAATTCTCCGCAAGGCTCAAAGTTATTTGCTGGGCTTAGCACGGAGTTATTTTATTTCGTGCATTCTTATGCCGCCAAGAAGGAAGTTCCTGGCGCTATAAATTCGACCTGTAATTATGGCGAAGATTTTCTGGCTGCAGTAGAGAAAGATTTCATAGTTGCAACGCAATTCCATCCAGAAAAGAGCGGCGCGGCTGGTGCAAAATTAATAGCTAATTGGGTGAAATCCTTATGACTAGTATGACAAAGCAAATATTGGAAATTCTTCCAGCTATTGATGTTAAAGATGGCCGGGCGGTTCGACTTGTCCAAGGCGAGCTTTCTCAGGAGAGTACTTATGGACTTCCAGTAGATGTCGCTCGTGATTTTGTTTCCCAAGGTGCCAAGTGGATTCACCTAGTGGATTTAGATGCCGCATTTGGAATTGGCAGCAATTTTGAGTTAATCCAAGAGGTAATAAAGAGCGTTGAAATTAAAATCGAACTATCAGGCGGAATTCGTAATGAAGAAACTTTAATTCGCGCGCTTTCAACTGGTTGCACGAGAGTAAATCTTGGAACTGCTGCAATCGAAGATCCGGAGTGGACAGCAAAAGTTATTTCAGAATATGGCCCAAGGATTGCAGTTGGCTTAGATGTCCGCGGTCACACTCTTGCTGCTAGAGGTTGGACTCGTGAAGGTGGAGATCTCTTTGAAATGATTGAGTTGTTAGATGCCGCAGGATGTTCGCGTTACATCGTCACTGACGTGGCAAAGGATGGCACTCTTACCGGCCCCAACTTTGAATTGCTTAAAGAAGTTTGCGCTGTGACCAAGGTTCCGGTTGTTGCTAGTGGTGGCATTTCTGTGATTCAAGATTTAATTGATCTTCGCGACTTAACACCCATTGGAATTGAGGGTGCAATTGTTGGAAAGGCTATTTACTCCGGATCATTTACCTTGGAGCAAGCGCTGAAAGCTGCTGGCGAATGACGTTAGCAAAGAGAGTGATTCCCTGTCTTGATGTTGCGGGTGGTCGGGTAGTTAAAGGCGTCAACTTTAAAGATTTAGTCGATGCCGGTGATCCGGTCGAATTGGCAAAAAAGTATGATCTCGAAGGCGCAGATGAATTAACTTTCTTAGATATTTCCGCAAGCATCGAAGAGCGAGCAACAACGCTGGAGATTGTAAGGCGCACGGCAGAACAGGTGTTTATTCCGCTAACTGTTGGTGGTGGTATTCGAAGTGCTGAGAATGTAAATGAATTACTACGCGCAGGAGCCGACAAAATTTCAATTAATACAGCTGCAATTGCTAGACCAGATTTAATCAATGAAATTTCAGATCGCTTTGGTAATCAAGTACTAGTTCTTTCGGTTGATGCAAGAAGGGCAGAGAGTAAATCAGGCTTTGAAGTTACAACACATGGTGGGCGACAAAGCTCTGGCTTGGATGCGCTGGCCTGGGTAGAGGAAGGAATCAGAAGAGGTGCCGGTGAAATTCTTCTTAATTCGATGGACGCGGATGGCACAAAATCTGGATTTGATATTGAAATGCTTAGAGCTGTCCGAGAAATTTCAAGTGTTCCCGTCATCGCAAGCGGTGGCGCCGGCAAAATCGCAGATTTCGCCCTCGCGATAGCAGCAGGAGCCGATGCAGTATTGGCCGCGAGCGTCTTTCACTTTGGAAATTTCACAATTAGAGATGTCAAGAAAGATTTAGAAAAGTGCGGTTTCCCAATTCGCGCTTGATGCCAAATAGGGGAGAATAAGCACATGTCTGCAATACCTACCTCTATACAAGAGCGCCTTGCTAAAGGTGAATTGATCGCGGCAATCGCGCAGGATGTCGAGAGCAGAGAAGTTTTAATGATTGCTTGGATGAATCAAGAGGCGCTGACCAAGACGCTAGAAACAAAGCAGGCAACTTATTGGAGCCGCAGTAGAAACGCACTCTGGTTGAAGGGTGAAAGTTCTGGACATTTCCAAGAGGTGAAGTCCGTTGCCTATGACTGTGACAGCGATGCAATATTGCTTCAGATTGTTCAGACCGGAGCAGCTTGTCACACCGGAGAACGAAGTTGTTTCCATAGCAAGATTGATTTAGCATGATAAAAATTATCGCTTTATTCTTTTCACTAGCGCTACTGAGTTACTTTATCTACCGAACTTCTCGCCGCGGAATATCAAAGAGATATGAACGTAAGCCAGAGAACCCTTGGAGCGCACTTAGCGAGGGGATTGACCCAACGATATGAAGAAATTTTTAAGTGAAAAACAACCTTGGCTTACCTTTTTCTTTCGGCTAATTCTTGGCGGAGTTTTATTGGTAGCCGGTGGATTAAAAGTTACCGATCCATACGCCTCCGCCACATCGGTGCGCGCGTATCAAGTCCTACCAGTACCAATCGCAAATTTTCTAGGTTTTGTTCTGCCATTTATAGAAGTTGGATTGGGAATCTTTTTGATTATTGGAATCTGGGTCAAGTTCGTATCGGTATTGGGTGCGGCTCTGATGCTAGTTTTTGTAGTCGCAATAGGACAAGCATGGGCCCGGGGGATTTCACTTGACTGTGGATGCTTTGGTAAAGGTGGCTTAAGAAATACTGCAGAGTTGCCGGTATTGACCTACACAACTGAGATCCTTCGAGATATTGCCTTAGCGATTCTGGGCGGTTATTTATACCGCTTCCCACAGGGTAAATTAGGGTTAGATAAATCAGTTGAATCAGATGACGAACCAAAGGGAGAGAACGATGGCAAGTAATAATTCTGGAGATAAAGGGCTGCGCGCAATCGTTATTGGAATGATTGTGTTTGTCCTTGCCATTACTGGGATATTTGTTTATCTCGATAAGAAGCCGGCTCAGAACGCTCTTACACCCGCCTCTATCTCAAAAGCTGATGGCTCTGGATTGGTGTTCAACCCAACAGTTAAACCACAAATTGATATTTGGGAAGATTTTCAATGCCCTGCCTGTCGTGATTTCGAAGCTATTAATAATGAGTACATCAAGAAACTAATCGCAGATAAGAAGGCGAAAGTTGTTTATCACCCACTGACTTTCATTGGGGAACGTTCAACGAATGGCTTCAACGAATCTATCGTTGCAGCTAACGCTTCTGCTTGCGCTATGGATCAAGGCCGATTCCTCGAGATGCATGAAATTCTCTACCAAAATCAAGCAGCGACTGAGAATTCTGGTAAGTGGACAAAAGAATTTATGATTTCGCTTGGCAATAAAATTGGTTTAACTTCAATGAAGTTCCAAAATTGCGTTACAGAAGGAAATTATGCGCTCTGGACCGAATCAATCTCTTCCTATGCCGCTGTTAAGAATGTTAATTCAACACCAACGGTCTTTGTAAATGGCAAAGAGCTAAATCGAGCAGGTGGCGAATATAGCGATCCTGCTAAATTTGAAGCCGCGCTAGCCGCTGGTGTAGTGAAGTAACTCTTAAGCAATATCCTTAGAGTTAACGCTAAATGAAGACATTTATCCCAACTCCGAGTTCATCAACTCTGGAGTTGGGGCTTTTTACAATTCACTATTACGCTCTTTGTATTCTGCTTGGGATATTTGTAGCAATTTGGGTTACAAAGAAGCGATATTTTGCTTTAGGTGGCAATCCCAACGATATTTCTGATTTAGCAATTTATGTAATTCCTGCAGGAATTATTGGTGGGCGGATTTATCACGTTATAACTTCGCCACAAAAATATTTTGGCGATGAGGGATCGCCGATAGCAATATTTAAAATATGGGAAGGTGGATTAGGAATTTGGGGTGCGATCGGGTTTGGAGCCCTCGCAGCTTTTATCTACTATAAGAAGCGGAGTACTTCGCTATCTTTTGCTGAACTTGCAGATTCAATTGCTCCGGCCTTATTGCTTGCACAGGCTATTGGCAGATTTGGAAATTGGTTTAATGGTGAACTCTTCGGCAGACCAACAGAAGTTTTCTGGGCGCTGGAAATACCTCTAGAAAATCGACCTACCAGATTCGAAAACTTCGCAACATTTCATCCAACGTTTCTTTATGAAGCAATTTGGTGCTCGATTGTTGCTATTTTGATTATGCGTTCTAGTTATTTCCGAAAGATTTCAGGTACTGGGGCGGTATTCATCTTTTATGCTGCGAGCTATTCACTGGGCCGGCTATTTATTGAGATGATTCGTATCGATGAAGCTAACCGAATTCTTGGATTGCGCCTAAATATTTGGGTTTCCGCTGCCATCTTCATTGTGGCTTCCGCACTTTTTCTCGGAAAAGTGGCAAAAACCCCCAAGAAGTAATCTCTCTAACCGATAGAGTTCGCACATGGCACTGAGCGATATTTACTTAAGAAATTCTCACCACAAGATACATAAAGCAGGGTGGTTGCGTGCCGCCGTTCTTGGTGCAAATGATGGCCTAGTTTCAATTGCAAGCTTGATGATTGGTGTATCCGCTGCGCAAGCAGATAATTTTTTGATTACAGCAGGAGCGGCTGGAATTGCCGCCGGCGCAATGTCCATGGCAGTTGGTGAATATATTTCGGTCCGCTCACAAAATGATATTGAAGAATCAGATCGTTTACTTGAAATGGAACACCTAGCTATTGATCCAGAAGGTGAACTTGAAGAGCTAATTGAAATTTATATGAAGCGCGGTTTAGACCGTGAACTTGCAACTAAGGTTGCTAAAACAATGACTGAGAAGGATGCACTTGAAGCCCATCTTCGTGATGAATTAGGGCAACATCCACACACCAAAGCTCGTCCAGTACAAGCAGCCGTAGCCTCAGCTATCAGTTTCACCGTCGGAGGGTTGGTTCCTTTTGCTGGCGCCCTAGCACCGACTCTAGGAAGTAAAGTTTTGAGCATCATTGGATTTACCTTGCTCGGGTTAATTGGCACCGGAATCTTGAGCGCTCGTACCGCGGGCTCACCCTACGGAAAGACCACCTTGCGAATTCTAATTGGCGGTTCTCTTGGTATGGCAATCACCGCAGGAATCGGCTCTTTACTTCACTTTACGGGTATATAAATCTCGGCTTAATTGCTATCCTTTTCCTCTTAGTTTCACATAAGTAACCGTTGGGCCACTGTAGTCCCGATGCACCTAATCAATTAACTTAGGAGTCATCGTGACTTTGTTTTCGACAGTGCCACCTGCACAGGGTTTATATGACCCTTCCCAAGAACGCGATTCTTGTGGTGTCGCGATGGTTGCTACGTTAAATAAGAAGGCAACTCACGAAATTGTCTCCCAAGGATTAACCGCGCTTCGCAATATGGAGCACCGTGGTGCAACTGGTGCCGAACCAGATAGCGGAGACGGCGCTGGTATTTTAATTTGTATTCCTGATTCTTTTTATCGAGAAGTTGTAGATTTTAAGCTCCCAGAATTTGGGGCATATGCAACCGGAATCCTTTTCGTAGACAAATCATTCTCTGATCGCGACGCAATTGAGGCGATAGCGGATGAAGAGGGTTTAGATATTCTTGGATGGCGCCAACTGCCTATTGATTCAAAATCTATTGGTAAAACTGCGCTCTCGGTCATGCCGAACTTTGAACAAGTATTTTTGACTGGCAAGAACGGCGAACTAGATTTAGATTTGGAACGCAAGGCATTCTGTTTTAGAAAGCGAATTGAACATCAATTCCCAATTTATGTTCCATCGCTATCCGCACGCACAATTGTCTACAAGGGCATGCTTACTACCGGCCAGCTTGAAGAATTTTTTCCAGATCTCTCAGATCCAAGAGTGGTTTCAACACTTGCCTTGGTGCACTCAAGATTCTCAACAAACACTTTTCCATCTTGGCCACTTGCTCACCCATATCGTTACATCGCGCATAACGGTGAAATTAATACCGTACGCGGAAACCGTAACTGGATGCGGGCTCGCGAATCACTTCTAGCGAGTGAAATTATTCCAGGTGATTTAAATCGATTATTCCCAATTGTTGATAATTCCAGCAGCGATTCTGGTTCATTTGATGAAGTACTAGAACTTCTCTATTTAGGTGGCCGCTCTTTGCCGCACGCAGTTCTTATGATGATTCCAGAAGCTTGGGAGAATCATGCGACGATGTCAAAAACTCGTAAAGATTTTTACGCCTTCCATTCAACAATCATGGAGCCATGGGATGGACCTGCTTGCATTACCTTCACCGACGGCAAGCAGATAGGTGCCGTTCTAGACCGTAATGGACTTCGCCCATCTCGATATTGGATTACAAAGGATGGACTCGTTGTACTTGCAAGCGAATTTGGAGTCCTTGATTTTAAGCCGGAAGAGATTGCAAGGAAGGGCAGATTAAAGCCAGGTCGCATGTTCTTAGTCGACATCGAAGAGGGACGCATAATTGAAGATGATGAAATTAAGGATGGCCTAGCAAGCGCTGCGCCATACGGCGAATGGTTACATGCCGGGTTAGTAAGGCTAGAAGATCTTCCGGCGCGCGAACATATTGTTTATCCACACTCATCTGTACTCCGTCGACAAAGAGCATTTGGATATACCGAAGAAGAAATTAGAATCATTTTGACACCAATGGCCAAGAGCGGTGGTGAGGCGCTGGGTTCAATGGGAACTGATTCGCCAATCGCGGCAATTTCTGCGAAACCAAGGTTGCTCTTTGATTATTTCTCACAATTGTTTGCGCAAGTTACTAATCCACCACTTGATGCGATTCGCGAGGAGCTTGTAACGAGCTTAGCTAGTTCGGTCGGACCAGAATTTAATTTGCTCGATCCAGGGCCTGCGTCATGTCGTCAGATTGCACTTGATTTCCCAGTTATTGATAACGATGAACTTGCAAAGTTAATTCACGTAAACGCAGATGGAAATCAGCCAGGATTTGCTTCACACGTTGTTCGTGGTCTATTTCCGGTTCAAGGTGGCGGGGAAGCACTTGCTAATCGCATAACGGAAATTCGATTAGAAGTTTCTCAAGCTATTAAAGATGGCGCACACATAATTGTTCTTTCCGATCGGGATGGCGATGCTGAAGATGCGCCAATTCCATCTCTTCTTTTAACTGCTGCGGTACACCACCATTTAATTCGCGAAAAAACCCGAACCAAGGTTGGATTGATTGTCGAGTCCGGCGAAGTTCGCGAAGTCCACCATGTTGCGCTACTCGTTGGATTTGGCGCGGCTGCAATCAACCCTTATCTTGCAATGGAATCTGCCGAAGACTTAGTTCGCCAAGGAGTTATAACTGGCATTACTCCTGAAAAAGCCGTCGCTAACTTAATTAAGTCGCTAGGTAAGGGCGTACTTAAAGTTATGTCAAAGATGGGCATTTCGACGATTGCCTCATATACGGGTGCTCAAGTTTTCGAAGCAATTGGACTATCCCGTGAAGTTATTGACGAATATTTTGTAGGAGTCACTTCTAAACTCGGTGGGATATCAATCGACATGATTGCGAAAGAGACTATTAAGCGTCACCATATTGCTTACCCACCGGGTGGCGAAATTCCTGGGACAAAACGACTTCCTATTGGTGGCGAGTATCAGTGGCGTCGTGATGGCGAGCCGCATTTATTCGATCCAGAAACTGTGTTTGCACTACAACACGCAACTCGCAATAAGCGTTATGACATTTTTAAACGCTATACAAATCGAGTGGATGATCAATCAAAGCGTCTAATGACACTTCGTGGCCTCTTTGAATTTAAGATCGGACTGCGTCCGGCAATTTCAATTGAAGAAGTTGAGAGCCGTTCGGCAATTATTAAGCGCTTCTCAACTGGTGCAATGTCTTATGGATCAATTTCAGCCGAAGCCCACGAAACTTTAGCGATTGCTATGAACCGAATTGGCGGAAAATCAAATACAGGTGAAGGTGGCGAAGATCCTAGTCGCTACATCATCGAAGCTAATGGCGATTCCCGTCGTTCTGCAATTAAACAAGTTGCCTCCGGCAGATTTGGAGTTACAAGCGAATATTTAGTTAACGCAGATGATATTCAAATCAAGATGGCACAAGGCGCGAAGCCAGGTGAAGGTGGTCAACTTCCTGGTAGCAAGGTGTATCCGTGGATTGCGAAGGTACGTTATTCAACTCCTGGTGTGGGTTTAATTTCACCACCTCCACATCACGATATTTATTCTATTGAAGATCTCGCTCAACTAATCCACGATTTAAAGAATGCAAATAAAGACGCAAGAGTTCATGTGAAATTAGTGGCTGAAGTCGGTGTTGGAACTGTTGCTGCGGGAGTAAGCAAAGCTCATGCAGATGTTGTACTTATTTCTGGCCATGATGGCGGAACGGGTGCTTCGCCACTGACTTCACTTAAACATGCCGGCGCGCCATGGGAACTTGGTTTAGCGGAAACCCAACAAACTCTTATGTTAAATGGTTTACGCGATCGCATTGTTGTTCAAGTAGATGGCCAGATGAAAACCGGCAGAGATATTGTGATAGCCGCTCTTCTCGGAGGCGAAGAGTTTGGTTTCGCTACTGCGCCACTTGTTGTTTCAGGTTGCGTAATGATGCGGGTATGTCATTTAGATACTTGTCCGGTTGGAGTTGCGACACAAAATCCAGAGTTACGTGCGCGTTTCAACGGTAAACCTGAGTTTGTCGAAACCTTCTTTGAATATATTGCTGATGAAGTACGTGAACATTTAGCTGCTCTTGGCTTTAGGACTTTAGAGGAAGCGATTGGTCAAGTTGAATACTTGGATACCAAGAAGGCTATTCACCATTGGAAGGCAAGTGGGCTAGATCTTGCACCCTTGCTGACAGGTCCTGCGGCTGGGGATACTTCACCTCGTCACAACACAATAAAACAAGAGCATGGTTTAGCTGCCGCACTCGACAATAAATTAATTGAACTGGCACAACTTGCGCTAACCAAAGGCGAGAGCGTCAACATTGAAGTACCTGTTAAGAATGTTAATCGCACTGTTGGAACGATGCTGGGCTCAGAAATCACCCGTAAGTTTGGCGGCGCTGGGCTTGCTCCTGACACTATTAACGTTTCACTCCATGGAACAGCTGGAAATTCTTTCGGAGCATTTATTCCTCGCGGGCTAACACTTAGACTTTACGGTGATGCCAACGATTATGTAGCTAAGGGCCTATCAGGTGGCCGAGTAATTGTTCAACCAGATGAGAAGGCCAGCTTTAAATCAGAAGAGAATGTAATTGCCGGAAATGTTATTGGCTATGGCTCGACTTCAGGTGAAATTATGATTCGTGGAAAAGTTGGCGAACGTTTCTGCGTTCGAAATTCTGGCGCCACAGCAATTGTTGAAGGTGTCGGTGACCACGGTTGTGAATATATGACTGGCGGAATCGCACTAATTCTTGGAGCAACAGGTCGTAACTTCGCAGCGGGCATGTCCGGCGGTCGCGCCTTTGTACTTGATCTAGATGCAGCACTTGTGAATACCGAAATGGTTGATGTTCTCGCGATGCCTGTGGATCAAGAGCTAATTATTAGGAGCCTAATTTCAAAGTTTGTTGCCGAAACTGGTTCTGAAGTTGGCGCAAAATTGCTAGGAGATTGGGATGAAGCAAAGCGTCGTATCTCAATGGTGATGCCGCGTGATTATGCGCGAGTACTTGCCGCAATGGAGCGAGCAGAACGCGAAGGCTTACCGGTAGATAAAGTTGTGATGGAGGCGCTAAATGGCTGATCCAAAAGGTTTTCTAACTACACCTAGAGCTACACCTTCTCGCCGTCCAGTTGATGTGCGAATTCTTGACTGGAAAGAAGTTTACGAACCTCAAGAATTCGGAGCTCTTCAGAAGCAAGCCGGCCGCTGTATGGATTGCGGAATTCCCTTCTGCCATGAAGGTTGCCCACTTGGTAATTTAATTCCAGAGTGGAATGACTTGATTTGGCGGGGCGAAACGCGAGAAGCGATAGATCGCTTACATGCAACAAACAACTTTCCAGAATTTACGGGGCGCTTATGTCCAGCGCCATGTGAAACCGCCTGTGTAATCGGAATTAATGCAGATGCGGTGACGATTAAGCAAGTTGAACTTCGAACAATTGAAGAGGCCTTTGCAAATGGCTCAGTTGTACCGTTGCCATCGGAACGGTTAACTGGGAAAACCGTTGCAGTAATCGGTTCCGGACCTGCAGGTTTAGCCGCTGCTCAACAGCTAACTCGCGCTGGTCATACTGTTGCAGTTTATGAGCGAGGTGAAAAGCCTGGTGGCTTGTTGCGTTATGGAATTCCAGAATTCAAAATGGAAAAATCAATTGTAGATCGTCGTATTGCGCAGATGGAAGCCGAGGGAACTCGTTTTCGGAGCGGAATAAATGTTGGAGTAGATATAACTGGAAGTGAACTTCGCACGAAATACGATGCGATAGTCATTGCAGTTGGTGCTACAAATTGGCGCGATATCAAGGCGCCGGGTCGCGAACTCAAAGGCATCTATCAAGCGATGGAGTACTTACCTTGGGGAAACAAACAGGGGTTAAATGAATTAAATGAAGCGCCACCAATTGATGCAAAGGGCAAGCACGTTGTAATTCTAGGTGGTGGAGACACTGGTGCGGATTGTTTAGGAACTGCCATTCGCCAAGGCGCAGCAAGTGTTACTCAACTTGAGATTATGCCAAGACCAACCGAAGAGCGACCTACATCGCAACCTTGGCCGACATATCCAATGATCTATCGCGTAAGCAGCGCACATGAAGAAGCGGGAGAACGTCTCTTCGCAGTATCAACAGAGGAATTTCTAGGTAAGCCTGACGGAACTCTTCGCGCAATTAAATTAGTTGAAACCGAGTTAGTAGATGGAAAATTTGAAAAAGTTCTAGGATCTGAAAAAGAATTGACTGTTGATTTAGTATTTTTAGCGATGGGCTTTGTAGGGCCTGAGAAGTCAGAACTACTTACCCAATTGGAAGTGAAATTCGATGAGCGTGGAAATATCGCCCGCGATGAAAGTTACGCAACAAATATCGAAGGCGTATTCGTGGCAGGAGATGCCGGTCGAGGTCAATCACTTATTGTGTGGGCAATCGCTGAAGGTAGAAGCGCGGCAGCAGCCGTAGATGAATTCTTGGTGGGTCAGACTCAACTTCCATCACCAATCGAACCAACAGCACGTCCAATGATGGTTTAGCCGATCTATTCCATACAATTGCTACATATATAACTAGATGCAATCCAGGAACAAATAGAGAAGGTTTAACAAATGCGTAGAGCAAAGATAGTTTGCACCATGGGCCCGGCTGTTGAATCGCCAGAGAAGGTTGATCAACTAATTGCTGCGGGCATGAATATGGCTCGCTTAAATCTCTCTCACGGTGGTTATCCCGAGCACCAAGCTAGACTTGATGCCGTCAGAGCCGCCGCCGCTAAAGCTGGGGTTGCAGTCGCAATTCTCGTTGATCTTCAAGGACCAAAGATTCGTCTAGCTAAATTTGAAAATGGTCCACACGATTTAGCCCGTGGCGATATTTTTACAATTACAACAGATGATGTTCCTGGAACTAAGGAGCGCGTTGGTACGACATATAAAGGGCTGCCAGGAGATTGCAAAGCAGGGGACCGGATTCTCATTGATGATGGAAAAGTTACTGTTGAAGTTATCGAAGTTAAGGGAAACGATGTAATAACAAAGTGCATCGAACCAGGATCGGTAAGTAATAACAAAGGAATAAATCTTCCAGGCGTTGCAGTTTCTGTTCCGGCGCTCTCTGAAAAAGATATCGAAGATCTCCGTTGGGGATTGCGCGCTGGTGCTGATTTTATTGCGCTCTCCTTCGTGCGAAGCGCCGCAGATATTGTTGATGTACACCGCATTATGCATGAAGAGGGAATTCGCCGTCCGGTTATTGCAAAGATCGAAAAGCCGCAGGCGGTTGAAAATCTTGAAGAAATTATTGCCGCATTCGATGGCATCATGGTTGCACGGGGCGATCTTGGTGTTGAAATGCCAATTGAAGAAGTTCCACTCGTTCAAAAACGTTGCGTAATGCTCTCTCGCGAAGCTGCCAAGCCAGTAATTGTTGCCACTCAAATGTTAGATTCAATGATTTCAAATTCTCGCCCGACTCGAGCCGAAGCAACAGATTGTGCAAATGCAGTCCTAGATGGCGCGGACGCCTTAATGCTTTCAGGCGAAACTAGCATTGGTGAATTTGCAATTGAAGCGGTAACAACAATGGCTCGAATTATCGAACGCACAGAAGAGGAATTGCTTGATCGTATTCCTGCTCTTCGTCACGAACCAAAAACTAAGGGTGGCGCAATCACCAAAGCGGCAACTGAAGTTGGGGCAATTGTTGATGCTAAATTTTTAATTGCATTTACCCAGAGCGGTGATTCAGCTAGAAGAATGTCGAGACTTCGTTCTCCAATTCGAATTATGGCATTTACGCCAGAGGCCGCTGTTTACAATCAACTCGCACTTTCCTGGGGCGTCGAATCAAAGATCACTCAAATGGTTTCACATACCGACGAGATGGTTGCTCAGGTAGATCGAATCCTAATTGAAACGAATAGCGTAGAAATAGGGGATAACGTCATAATTGTGGCCGGTTCACCTCCAGGGATTCCTGGGTCAACTAATGCGATGCGTGTGCACCGCGTTGGTGACGCTGTCGGAGGAATTGCTCCGGCATATCGTAAGTAGTTAAAGTAGCCTCTTCTAATAAGTTGAAATTGCCTCGGTACTCCAACGGTAGAGAGGGCGGACTCAAAATCCGCACAGTGTCGGTTCAAATCCGACTCGAGGCACGTGAGCCAAAATAGAGCCGCAAGAATTTTAGTTGCGGAAGATGAAGCGTTGATTCGTCTTGACCTTGTCGAAATGTTGACCGAAGCCGGTTATGAAGTAGTTGCCCAGGCGACAAATGGCGTTGAAGCGATTGCCTTAGCAAAAGAATTTAAACCAGATTTAGCAATTCTCGATGTAAAGATGCCAGAGCTCGATGGAATTTCTGCCGCCCAAGAAATTATCGAGATTTCCCCAGTTTTAATGTTGACCGCATTTAGTCAGAAAGAGTTAGTAGAAAGAGCGCGAGATGCCGGCGTAATGGCATATGTTGTAAAACCATTTAGCATCAATGACTTAACGCCAGCAATCGAGATCGCCATGAGCCGACATCTGCAAATGCGCTCCCTCAAAGAGGAGGTCGCTGATTTACATGAGCGCCTTGAAACCCGGAAGATTGTCGACCGCGCCAAGGGTATTTTGATGGCAGCTATGAACCTGAGTGAGCCAGAGGCATTTAGCTGGATCCAGCGGGCGGCCATGGACCGACGAATAAGTATGAAGGCGGTAGCCGAAGCGGTAATTTCGCCAGATTCGGTTCCAGATAGATAGCAAAAGCGCCTGAATTTCGGCTTTTTAGCTTTGTAACAATCGGGTAAAGAGTCCGTAAATCATTGAATTTAACTTGAGTTCACCTGTAGTTCACCTATAGCCTTCAACCCTCCCTGTCCCGGGACGGAAATAACCAAGCTGTGGAAACACAGATAACAGGAAGGTCTACATGAATAAGAACTCAAAGCACGTTCTTGCTGTTGTAGCTGCATCTGCCCTTGCATTAGGAACAGTTGTAACTTCACAAGCAAGCGCAGCACCAAAAGAAGTAACTATTATGTTCCAAGGCCCACTAACTGGTGGAGATGCACAACTTGGCCAAGATCAACTTCCAGGCGCAATTTTTGCAATTGCAGAATACAACGCAACAAATCCAAAGGTTAAGATTAAGCTTGAAAAGGCTGACTCACAATGCGATGGAACTGTTGCTGCGAACATCGCACCAGGAGTTGCTGCTAACAAGAAGGTAATCGGCGTAATCGGAACATCATGTTCTGGTGAAGCTCGTAACTCATTCCCTTCATACATTGCTGCCGGCCTAACAATGGTTTCACCATCAGCTACAGCTGTTGGTCTAACAGATCCAAAGGCTCCAGACCGTGGATACCCAATCTTCCACCGCGTCCTTGCAAACGATAAGTTCCAGGCTCCAGCACTTGTAAAGGTTGGCGCAAAGGGTGTTACATCACCTAAGTTCTATATCGTTGATGACCTAACCACTTACGGCGCAGGACTTGCACTATATGCAATGCCAGCCGCTAAGAAAGCTGGAACAATTGTTGGAACAGACTCAGTAACTAAGGGAACTGCCGATTATTCATCAGTTTCAACCAAGGTTAAGGCTTCTGGCGCAAACGTTGTTCTATACGCTGGTTACACTCAAGACGGTGCAAAGTTCGTTAAGTCATTACGCGACAGTGGTTACACCGGAGTATTTGCTGCAGGCGATGGAGTTAACACTTCAGACCTTCCAGGACTTACAGGTAAGGCTGGCGAAGGACTTCGCTTAGTTGCTCCAGATGTACCTTTCGATCTTCTTGTTACAAAGGAGAAGCTAGCTGCTTTCACAAAGGCAACTGGCGTTAAGGTTCCTGGTCTATATGTAACTTCAACTTACGATGCAGCCAATGTTTTCATTGCATGTATCAAGAAGGGCAAGTTAACTCGCGCTGGAATCCAATCATGTGTTGCACAAGGCACATTTGATGGCGTTTCAGGCGCAAAGATCAAGTTCGACCGGTACGGCGACATCATTGGTGGAGCACCAGTTGGTGAATTCGTTGTTAAGGGCGACAAGATCGATTACGTAGGTATCGCATAACCTGCGATTTCCAAGTAAAAAAGTTCTAAAGCGTTAAAAATAGCGTGGCAATTCTGGTTAAATAGACCAGAATTGCCACGTTGTTCAATATCAAAATAGAGAATCGGAACTCATGAATTTTTCTGTCGTAACTTCGCAGTTCTGGGCACTCTGCCTTCAAGGAGTGGCTCTAGGTCTTATCTACTCTTTAATTTCGCTCGGTTACACAATGGTTTACGGTGTGTTGCGTCTGATCAACTTCGCAAATTCTGAAGTATTTATGGTGGGAACTTTTTCTATTCTATTTATTCAAGTTAGCGTATTAGGACATGCGGTAAATGTAGATCCGATCCACGGAATTCAATTGCTTGGTGCCCTCTTATTAAGCTTAGTTGGTGCAATGCTCGTTTGTGCGCTTCTTGCAATGCTTGTAGAGCTAGTCGCTTATCGCCGACTCCGAGCACATGGAACAAACCGACTTGCGAGTTTAATTTCCGCTATCGGAACTTCTATTTTCTTATCTGAAAGTTTCCGTATTTTTACCCATTCCCGACCTCAAACTTCACCAAGACTTTTAGAGAAGTGGACTTTTGGCGAGATAGCAGGAGCCAACTTCCGTATCGATACTGTGATGGCAATTGTTGCTTCTATCGCGATCTTCTTTGCACTCGATCAATTCGTAAACCGTTCAAGACTAGGCGCTGCCATTCGCGCCGTATCAATGTCCGAAGAGAATTCACGACTAATGGGAATCAATCTAAATCGCGTAGTAACGCTTACCTTTGCTATAGGTGGATTGACTACCGGAGCAGCTGCATTTTTCTACACCACCATTTACGAGAACACTCAATTCAACGTTGGATTCAACTTGGGTATAGCGGCATTTACCGCAGCAGTACTCGGCGGAATCGGTAATCTACGAGGTGCTTTCTATGGCGGACTCGCCCTTGGCTTACTTGAGCAATTTGCATCTGCGATTCTTGGTTCACAATGGAAGGCTGTAACTGTTTTCTTGGTTTTAGTTCTAGTTCTTTTAATTAAACCTAGCGGCATCTTCGGTGAAGCTGTCCAGCAAACGAGGACTTAATGATAAACATAAGAGATAAAGGCGCAGAAATTTGGGAGACATGGAACCGCCCAAAGCGTGTGGCTTTCGTTTTAATCTCAATATTTTTTGCTGGTCTACTTCCCTTCGCTGCAGATTGGGGACCAACTAGTTTCTTAAATACGCCTATTACTTCATTCCAGAATGTGCTGGTTTATCCAGTTGGTATGTTTATTTTGATGGCTCTTGGGTTAAATATTGTTGTGGGAAAGTCTGGCCTACTCGATTTAGGTTATGTTGCATTCTTTGCAATCGGCGCCTATTCCCAAGCAATCCTCTCAACTAAATTTGGTTGGTCTACTTGGGAAGTTCTTCCCGTAGGAATTGTCATCGCAATGTTCTCTGGAATGTTGCTTGGACTTCCTGCACTACGCCTTCGTGGCGATTATCTTGCAATTATCACTCTCGGCTTTGGTGAAATTGTTCGAATTATTGCTTTAAATAGTAAGGGAACTGGTGGACCTAACGGTGTAGCCGGAATCCCAAACCCACCTGCGGTATTTGGATTCAAATTTGATTTAATGCACCCAGAACATTATTTTTGGTTGGTCCTTGGAATGATTCTTCTTGTAGTTTGGATGATTCGTCGATTTACTGTGCGCCGTCCAGGTCGGGCATGGGAAGCGATCCGACAAGATGAAGATGTAGCGGCTCTTATGGGTGTTAATACTCTCGTTTACAAGTTATGGTCATTCGTAATTGGCGCCGCAGTCGGTGGTGCTGCAGGAGTTCTTTACGCATCAAAGGTAATGGTTATTTCACCAGATATGTTTAAGTTCGATGTTTCGGTTTTGATTCTTGCCTGTGTGGTTTTCGGTGGCATTGGGAACATCTGGGGTGTAATTCTTGGCGCTGGAATTCTGGCTTATTTGCCAGATCGTATTCGATTTATTTCTGATGCTCGTCAAGTAATCTTTGGTCTTGTTCTTATTATCATGATGAATCTACGCCCAGATGGTTTGTTGCCTCGTAAGAAGCGCGAGAAGATTACAGAGAAGAGTAAGAAATAATGAGCGAGAAGATGCTTGAGCTTAAAAATGTCACAATTAAATTCGGCGGAGTTACTGCGCTTAGTGAAGTTAATTTTCATGTCAATGAGGGCGAGATCTGTGCGCTTATTGGACCAAATGGCGCAGGTAAGACAACCGTATTCAACGTAGTGACTGGTGTTTATCCGGTAACTTCCGGCGAGATATTATTCCAGGGACAAAACCTGGCAGGTCTAAAGAGGCATAAAGTTGTTAAGGCTGGACTTGCTCGTACTTTCCAGAACGTGCGTCTATTTGGGGATATGACAACTCTTGAAAATGTTATTACTGCTTCTGATGTTCACAAGAAGTCAGGAGTTTTTGGATCTTTATTTGGAACGCCTCGTGCCCGCCTTGAAGAGAGAGAAAGTCGCGAACGAGCACATGAGCTTCTTGAATTCTTAGGTATTGACCACCGCGCTGATCAACTCGCGAAGAATCTTCCTTATGGAGATCAACGCAGATTAGAGATAGCGCGTGCACTTGGAACTGAACCAAAGTTGCTCTTGCTCGACGAGCCGGCAGCAGGTTTTAATCCTGCCGAGAAAATAGATCTTGCAAACACGATCAAAAAGATTCGTGATCGTGGGTATACAGTTCTATTAATTGAGCATGACATGTCTTTGATTATGAGAATCTCAGATCGCGTTGCAGTTCTAGATTTCGGAGAGAAGATTGCGGATGACCTACCTAGCAAAGTTCAGAACGATCCCAAAGTTATCGAAGCCTATTTAGGAGTCCCTGCAGATGCGTCTTGAAATTAAAGATCTCCGAGTTCACTACGGAAAGATTGAAGCGATCAAGGGTATTTCGGTAGTCGTTAATCAAGGTGAAATTGTTACGTTAATCGGCGCTAATGGCGCCGGCAAGACAACTACTTTGAAAACAATCTCTGGCCTTCGTAAAGTGTCTAGCGGTGCAATTTTGTTTGATGGTCAAGATATTTCAAAGGTTCCTGCTCACGAGCGTGTGGACCTTGGTATTTCCCAAGCACCTGAAGGTCGTGGAATTTTTCCAGGAATGACAGTTCTAGAAAATCTTGAGATGGGTAAGTTCAATCGCAAAGATCGCAAGAGCGAGATGAAAGAGGATTTAGACCGCATTTACACCCTATTCCCACGTTTGAAAGAACGAACAGCGCAAGCTGGCGGAACACTTTCTGGCGGAGAACAACAGATGCTTGCTATTGGCCGTGCCCTAATGGCCCGTCCTAAAGTTCTACTTCTCGATGAACCTTCAATGGGCCTAGCCCCAATGATGATTGCAAATATTTTCAAGATTATTACGACAATTAACACCGAACTAGGAACAACTATTTTGTTAGTCGAGCAGAATGCCCAACAAGCTTTGCAACGTGCACACCGTGCCTATGTTCTTGAAACTGGAAAAGTCGTAAAGGAAGCTAAAGCTTCAGACCTATTGAATGATCCTGATGTACGCGCTGCATACCTAGGAACCGGAGCAGCTGCGCACTAATTAATTGCGCTCAGCAAGAATCAAACAAGTAATTCGTGAGGTGCAGGTTTTTTCACCTTTATCGTTGACGATTATTACTTCGTAACAACAAATTGTTTTACCAAGTGAGATTGCGGTTGCAGTTGCCGTCACAAATCCTGAAGTTGCAGATTTATGATGGGTCGCATTTATATCGATACCGACAACTTTGCGATCGACACCAGCATGTAATTGCGTACCGATAGATCCCAAACTTTCAGCCAGAACTACATTGGCACCACCGTGAAGTAGACCTATTGGCTGGGTGTTTCCTTCAACTGGCATCCTCGCAACGAGCCGCTGCGGCGATGCTTCAAGAATTTCAATTCCCATTTTTTGGTCAAGTGCGCCGCTGCCACGTTTTTTTAGAATTTCGAGGAAATCATCCATGTTGGTAAGTCTAACCAATAGACTCACGGGAAATGAGCGCAACTAAGCGGATTTTATTGATCGATGGCCATTCCCTGGCCTACCGAGCTTTTTATGCGCTGCCCGCTGAAAATTTTGTGACATCTACTGGGCAACATACCAATGCAATTTATGGTTTCGCCTCGATGCTGATAAATCTAATCGCTTCAGAGAAGCCGACCCATATTGCTACGGCATTTGATGTTTCAAGAAAGACCTTTAGGTCTGAGCGTTTCCCAGAATATAAAGCGAACCGTTCCGCAACTCCAGATGAATTTCGATCCCAAACAAGTTTCCTCTTTGATCTAGTTCACGGCTTTGGGATTCGCCACTTCGCGGTCGAAGGGTTTGAGGCTGATGACATCATTGCAACCCTGGCTAAACGCGCAGAGGCGGAGGGCTTTGAGGTATTAATTTGTACGGGCGATCGCGATTCGTTCCAGTTAATTAATAAGAACACAACAGTTCTATATCCAAAGCGTGGAGTAACAGATTTAGCACGCATGACACCTGATGCAGTTGAAGAAAAATATGGTCTAACGCCAGCCCAGTATCCAGATTTTGCGGCTCTGCGTGGTGACCCAAGTGATAACTTGCCTTCGATTCCAGGGGTGGGAGAGAAGACCGCGGCGAAGTGGATTGCAGAATATGGATCACTGAAGGCGCTACTCGCGAGCATTGATAAAGTTGGTGGCAAAGTCGGAGACTCACTTCGCGCAAATATTTCTAGCGTTGAATTAAACGCAGAACTTACTCAGCTTCGCAGTGATATGGCGATTGAAGCCACGATAAACGACTTAACTTGGAATGGAATTGTTTCAGAGGATTTAAATAAGTTATTGGATTTGCTGGAAATTAAGGCGATAAAAGAGAGAGTCAAAGTTCTATCTGGTACTACGGCTACTGAAGTTTCTACAACACCAGTTGCATCTGTAAGCAAGATGGTAGGTCATGAAATTTCGTCAGACGAATTGAGCAAATTATTAGCGAACCAAACTAAAGCGGTAGCAATTGAATTTAGCGCACCCGAAGGAAAAATTTTGGAATATTCCGTTGCCACAGATGAGGCTACTTTCTATCTCGTGCGTGAATCTAAAGTTGGAGCTTGGTTTGCTGATTCGAAGTTGCCAAAATATTTGCACGGGGCGAAAGAGATTGCACGAAATTACAAACTTGCTGGCCTCGCCTTCGATACCGAATTAGCAGCGTATCTAATAAACCCAGGTGGTCGAAATCTTGCGCTATCTGATCTGACAGAGCGCTTCTTAGGAATTGTGAATGCAGAACAAGAGGAATCTCTCTTCTCGCAATTTGAAGGGCTAGGCGCACCAGCAATATTTAAGTTGGTACCTATTCTTGGAAGGGAGTTGGCTGATCGCGGCATGACAGCTCTGATGAGTGAGTTAGAGATTCCAGTACTTGAAGAGCTTGCGGCTATGGAAGCGACCGGAATTGGGGTTGATTCCAAGAAGTTATCTGAACTCTCCAAATTCTTCCGTGCTGAAGTGGATCGGGAAACCGCTGGCGCCCATAAAGAGGCAGGTAAAGAGTTCAATGTTGGATCTCCGAAACAATTACAGGCAGTCCTCTTTGATGATTTAGATCTGCCTAAAACGAAGAAGATTAAAACGGGTTTCACAACAGATGCTGAAAGTTTAGATTGGCTCTTTGCGAAGAGTAAGCACCCGATTCTTAAGCACTTACTTCGAATTCGCGAGACCAGTAAATTATTAACAACAGTAGATGGTTTAATCGAAGCGACGGCAAGTGATGGTCGAATTCATACTATTTTCCAACAGACCATCACGGCCACAGGTCGGTTATCTTCGACAAATCCGAATTTGCAGAACATTCCAGTGCGAACGGAAGAAGGGCGAAGGATCCGTGATTGCTTCATATCAAAAGAGCCATATTTAACTCTTCTTACCGCTGACTACAGCCAAATTGAAATGCGAATCATGGCTCATCTATCTAAAGATGCGAACCTGATTGAGGCATTCAAAATGGGGGAAGACCTTCATTCAACGGTTGCTGGTTTAGTTTTTGGTGTTAAACCGGATGGTGTTGATCCGGAAATGCGTAGACAGATTAAGGCGATGTCATACGGACTTGCCTATGGCTTATCCGCATACGGCCTGGCGCAACAATTAGATCTTTCGCCAACAGATGCCGCGATTTTAATGGATAAATATTTTGGTCGTTTCGGTGGCATCCGGGATTACCTCGCCCAAGTTGTTGTTGTTGCGCGCGACAATGGATACACCGAAACGATTATGGGTCGCAGACGCTATCTTCCGGATTTAACTAGTGACAATCGAGCGCGACGTGAGGTGGCTGAACGGATGGCGCTAAATGCTCCGATCCAAGGGTCAGCGGCTGACATCATTAAAGTTGCGATGCTAAATGTCGCTAAAGAATTGAAAGCAAAATCAATGAAATCAAGATTACTTCTTCAGGTACATGATGAATTGATTCTAGAAGTTGCAGTAGAGGAAGAGAAAGTTTTGACCGAGTTAGTTAAGAAAGAGATGGGAAGGGCATTCGCCCTATCGGTACCGCTCGACGTAAATATTGGTATTGGGACAAGCTGGGATTTAGCAGCTCACTAATCCGTTTTATCTAACGCGGTATTCAAGGCTTCTTCATCCTCGGTTTGTGTCGGTAGTCGATCAGCTTTGCTCAACAAATTATGCCCATTCGCGATGATTATGTAACCGATAAGTACACAGAGACTCATAGCAGCAAGGCAATATCGAGGTGAGAAAGTTTCGCTAATGAAACCACTAATAGCCGCACCAAGTGCCATTGCAGTTCCTTCAAAGGTCCATAGCCATCCGATCGCAGATGATGCAGTTCCTTTAGGACGAACAGCTTCAACGATCTCCCAATAGAAAACCATTTGCATACCGACTGCAAGTCCGAGCAGTCCGGAGATTACTAAAAGCGTCCAATCAGGATTCGTTAGTGCTAGTGGAGCGACGACTATTACCCAGAAGAGATAAGTACTTCTAAATGCTCGTAGCGGTGTTATTTTCTTTGAAATTAGCCCTGCTAATAAGCTGCCGAAAATATTAAAAACGGCCATTACTGCGAAGATTAATCCGGTGCGATGGGCAACACCTTCTAAGGTTGTGAATGCCGGAATTCCCGTTTCAAATAAGCCATTGGCGAGTCCGATAAATATTCCCTCTGCTATTAACAACCGTATGGCAGGCATTTTTAGTAAGTGATCAGCGCCTTGTTCTTTCTTCTCTGGCACCCAAGTCCTTGTAACTTTCAAGAGTGCAAGAGCAATACCACCGAGCAACATCGCGGCGGCGCAAGAGTTCAGCGCGATCTTTGGACTATCAGAGAGAGCGAGTGAAGTAACGAGGACTGGTCCGATAACAGCGGTCGCACTCATCACTGCCGTATCGATCGCAAAAATTGTACGCTGCTGATTTTCGGGAACAACTACTTTCCAGAGTGGCCTTACCGCCAGATTTATAGGAGGTGCTACAGCGCCGAGTACAAGTGAGATTGTAATTAACGTAAGTTTGGTATCGGCATAGTTAAAGAGGACGATGAGAGCTGCATATGATGGCACCAAAACTCTTAGTGGCCAGGTCAAACCATATTTATCTATGAAGGCTGAACGAATTCCAACTGATACCGAAGAGGCCAAAGTGTTTAATCCAACCGCGAGCCCAGCCAATGAGATGGATGTGGTTGTTTGTTGAACCTTGAAGAAGATTCCAAGTGTGATCATCCCGTAGGCCAAACGCGCTGGAATTGAGCTAAGTAGAAGTTGCCTCACACCATTCATTTTCAAAAGCTCCAGATATGAGTGCATTTTCCGATTCTAGACCCCGATTTTGACCATCCACCAGCACGCAAGTAGCCTTAGCCCTTCGTGAATCCGCCAGATTTATGAACTGTCCTATTCCTACTACTTCTATCCCTTCGGAGAATTTTGACCCCTACACAAATCACGTTAAACGACATCGGCTCAGCCGAAGATTTTCTTGCCGCAATTGAAGGCACAATTAAGAATTTTAATGATGGCGATCTAGTTATTGGAACCGTTGTTCAAATTGATCGCGAAGAAGTTTTACTAGATATTGGTTACAAGACCGAAGGTGTTATTCCTTCACGCGAACTTTCAATCCGCCACGACATAGATCCTTCAGAGATTGTTTCTGTTGGCGATCGCGTTGAAGCGCTTGTAATAACCAAAGAAGATAAAGAAGGCCGTCTGATCCTTTCCAAGAAGCGCGCACAATACGAACGCGCCTGGGGAGATATCGAAGGTAAGAAAGAGCGTGACGAAGTTGTCACCGGAATTGTTATTGAAGTTGTTAAGGGCGGCTTGATCGTTGATATCGGTCTTCGTGGCTTCCTTCCAGCGTCACTAGTAGAAATGCGTCGCGTACGCGATCTAACTCCTTACATTGGGCAACAAGTTGAAGCTCGTATTATCGAACTTGATAAGAACCGTAATAACGTTGTTCTATCTCGTCGTGCATTCCTAGAACAAACCCAATCAGCATCTCGCACAACATTCTTGAACCAACTCGAAAAGGGTCAAGTTCGTTCAGGTGTTGTTTCATCAATCGTTAACTTCGGTGCCTTCGTTGACCTTGGTGGCGTAGATGGTCTAGTCCATGTTTCAGAACTTTCATGGAAGCACATCGATCATCCAAATGAAGTTGTTGAAGTTGGCGACGCTGTTACTGTTGAAGTTCTAGAAGTTGATTTCGAACGTGAGCGCGTTTCACTATCTCTAAAGGCAACTCAAGAAGATCCATGGCAAGCATTTGCTCGCACACATGCGATCAACCAAGTTGTTCCTGGTGAAGTAACTAAACTTGTTCCATTCGGCGCTTTCATTCGCGTATTTGAAGGAATTGAAGGCTTAGTTCACATTTCAGAGTTGGCAGAACGCCATGTTGAAATTCCAGAACAAGTTGTTCAAGTTGGCGATGAGCTATTCGTTAAGATTATTGATATCGATCTAGAGCGTCGTCGCATCTCACTTTCATTGAAGCAAGCCAACGAAGGTCATGAAGTAGAAATCGAAGCCTTCGATCCAACACAATATGGAATGGCTGCTCGTTACGATGCAGAAGGAAACTTCATTTACCCTGAAGGATTCGATGCTGATTCCCAAGAATGGCGTCCGGGCTTTGAAACCCAACGCGAAGAGTGGGAACGTCAATATGCAGAAGCACAAACTCGTTTCATGGCTCACCGCAAGCAGAAGGAAGAGGCGAAAGCCGCTGACGCTGCTGCTGATGATGCTCCTGTGCCTGAAGCAGTTGCTGAAGTTTCACCAGAATAAAAAAATAGAGTTAAGGGCCCTGACTTCGGTCGGGGCCCTTTCCATTTCTAAAGATAAGATTCCAACGTGCTAAAAGTTGCCCTAACTGGTGGAATCGGATCAGGTAAATCTGCAGCCGGCGATTTCTTCGAAGATCTCGGAGCAGTTGTAATTGATGCCGATCAACTAGCTCGTGATGTAATCGAACGTGGCACTGAAGGATTCGACGAATTAGTTGTAACTTTCGGCGATGATATTTTGAGTAACGGGATTTTGGATCGCACAAAACTTGGGCAAATTGTCTTCACCGATGCGCAGGCTAGGAAGAAACTCGAGGAGATTATTCATCCCAGAGTTCAAGCTGCTTTCAACGAGATAGTTGAAACTAGTCCACAAGGCGCTGTTATCGTTTATCAAATTCCAATCTTGGTAGAAACTGCTGGCAAGGATCGCTTTGATTATGTAATTACCGTGGAAGCAACTCTTGAAAACCGTATTGCCAGGCTGAAAGAGCGGGGTATGAAAGGTTATGAGATCGAAGCTCGCATGAAAATTCAAGCTACAGATGCCGAGCGGGCAGAGATCGCTGATGCAGTGTTCAATAATGATGGAGATTCGGACCAGCTTCTGCGGCAAGTTGAGAATATTTATGAGGGCGTTTTACTTCCTCGAGCAAAGGCAAGTTCAAATTAAGTTATGCGTCCAATCACTGATCTGCAACGCAAAGTTAATCAATTCGGAGTAATTAGCGATTACATTCCATCTGGCGACCAACCGAAGGCGATCGCGGAATTAGTCGAGCGGATAACCGCTGGCGAACAGGATGTTGTCCTACTTGGTGCAACCGGTACAGGTAAATCGGCAACAACTGCTTGGTTAATTGAAAAGCTCCAACGTCCAACCTTAGTTCTTGCGCCAAATAAAACGCTGGCTGCGCAGCTTGCAAATGAATTTCGCGAACTTATGCCGAACAATGCGGTTGAATACTTTGTTTCATATTACGACTATTACCAACCTGAAGCCTATGTACCTCAGACAGACACTTTTATCGAGAAAGATAGCTCAGTAAATAGCGAAGTTGAGCGCCTGCGACATTCGGCAACAAACTCGCTTCTGACAAGACGTGATGTCATTGTTGTTGCAACGGTCTCTTGTATTTATGGGTTAGGAACACCTCAGGAATATGTAGATCGGATGATTAAGTTGCAGGTTGGTGAAGCTATTGAAAGAAATCAACTCCTGCGTAGATTCGTTGACATTCAATATAAGCGAAATGACATGGCCTTTGAACGTGGAACTTTTCGGGTGCGCGGAGATACGATTGAAATTATCCCAATGTATGAGGAGCTTGCACTTCGCATTGAAATGTTCGGGGATGAGATTGAACGTATAACAACATTGCATCCTCTGACCGGCGAAATTATCCGTGATGAAACCGAGATGTATATATTTCCTGCAAGCCATTATTCCGCAGGCCCTGAGACGATGAATCGTGCGATCAGCGAGATCGAAGCGGAGCTGGAAGTGAAGGTCGACGAATTTGAACGCCAGAATAAATTACTTGAAGCACAGCGAATCCGGATGCGAACTACGTTTGATATCGAGATGATGCGCCAGCTTGGATTCTGTTCTGGAATTGAAAACTATTCGCGCCATATTGATGGTCGCGACCCTGGATCGCCACCGAATTGCTTACTGGATTATTTCCCAGAGGATTTCCTTGTTGTTATCGATGAATCACATGTAACTGTTCCACAGATTGGAGCCATGTATGAGGGTGATGCCTCACGTAAGCGCACACTTGTCGAACATGGTTTTCGCCTGCCATCTGCAATGGATAATCGGCCACTTCGATTTGCGGAGTTTGTTGAACGAAAAGGCCAGACCGTATATCTATCTGCAACACCTGGGAAGTATGAATTAGAAAAAACTGGTGGTCAGTTCGTTGAACAGGTAATTCGACCTACCGGATTGATAGATCCACAAATTGTTGTGAAGCCAATTAAGAGCCAGATAGACGATTTGGTTTACGAGATAAATCTTCGGGCCGCAAAGAACGAACGTATTTTAGTTACAACCCTCACGAAAAAAATGTCAGAGGACTTGACGGATTACTTAATGGGGCTTGGAATTCGGGTTCGTTACTTGCACTCTGAGGTTGATACTTTGCGTCGGGTGGAACTTCTTCGCGAACTTCGATCGGGTGAATATGACGTTCTCATCGGTATCAACCTGCTCCGTGAAGGTTTGGATTTACCAGAAGTTTCACTTGTAGCTATTCTCGATGCTGACAAACAAGGATTCCTTCGATCAGCGACATCGCTAATCCAGACAATTGGTCGTGCCGCGCGAAATGTTTCTGGCGAAGTTCATATGTATGCCGATAGCATCACACCTGCAATGGCACAGGCGATTGATGAAACAAACCGTCGGCGTGAAAAACAAGTTGCTTACAACACGGCAAATGGAATTGACCCCACACCTCTTCGCAAGAAGATTTCAGATATAACTGATTCAATCGTTAAGGAAGCCGAGGATACGGCTGGCTTGGGAAAGCAGGTTCCATCTTCTGGAATAAGTGGCCCTCGCCATTCTTTACCGAGACAAGAGCTCATCGGTCTCATAGAATCCCTCACTGATCAGATGAAACTCGCCGCAAGTGATCTGCAATTTGAACTTGCCGCTAGATTCCGAGATGAAATACGAGAGCTCAAAAAAGAGCTTCGCGGAATGGAAGAGGCGGGCACTTGAGTATCGATAGATTGATTGTCAGGGGAGCGCGTGAACATAATTTAAAGAATGTTTCTATTGATCTGCCACGCAACGCGCTTATTGTTTTCACTGGGTTATCTGGTTCGGGTAAATCTTCGCTCGCATTCGACACAATCTTTGCTGAAGGTCAACGCCGATATGTTGAATCCCTTTCAGCATATGCGCGGCAATTCTTGGGTCAGATGGATAAACCTGATGTAGATTTTATTGAGGGACTCTCGCCAGCTGTATCTATCGATCAGAAATCAACAAATCGAAATCCTCGTTCAACAGTGGGAACAATCACCGAAGTTTATGATTATCTGCGTTTGCTGTTCGCTCGTGCTGGGCGCCCACATTGTCCGAGTTGCGGTCAAGCTATTGCAAAACAGACACCACAAAATATCGTGGATCAAATTCTTGCAATGCCAGTTGATACTAAATTCCTTGTTCTCGCCCCTGTGATTCGCGCCCGTAAAGGTGAATTTTTAGATTTATTCAAAGACTTCACTACTCAGGGATTTTCCCGAGTTCGAGTGGATGGAACGGTCTATCCGTTGGCCGAAGTCCCAAAACTTAAGAAGCAGGAGAAGCACACAATTGAAGTTGTTGTTGACCGCCTTGCGGTTAAGACGGAATCTAAGACCAGACTTACGGATTCAATTGAGACGGCGCTAAGACTTGCCAACGGTTTAGTAATTCTTGATTTCGTAGATATTAAAGCTGGGTCGCCAGATAAAGAGCGCACCTATAGTGAACATATGGCCTGCCATGATTGTGGATTATCTTTTGAAGAGTTGGAGCCAAGATCTTTCTCATTCAATTCACCTTTCGGAGCCTGTTCAGAGTGTTCTGGAATCGGAACAAAGTTGGAGGTAGATGAAGAGTTGGTTGTACCTAACGACGAACTTTCCATTAACGAAGGTGCGATTGCGCCTTGGGCTGGTGGCCAATCTTCAGAGTATTTTTTACGGTTACTTCAAGGGCTGTCTGGCGAATTAAAGTTCTCACTCGATAATCCCTGGAAGAAGCTTTCGGTAAAGGCGCGACAAGCAATTCTTCATGGTTCTGATTATGAAGTACACGTGAAATATAAGAATCGTTATGGTCGAGTTCGCAATTACTCAACTGGATTTGAAGGCGTGGTCTCTTTTATTGAACGCCGCCATTCAGAAACGGATAGCGATTTCTCTCGTGATAAATATGAAGCCTATATGCGCGAAACGCCCTGCCCGGTTTGTAAGGGAACAAGACTTAAGCCTGAAGTTCTGGCCGTGACTATTGGCGAAAAGAGCATTGCAGCAATTTGCGAGCTTTCAATAAAAGAGTGTGCAAAATTTCTCAACAATATTTCACTAAACGCCAGAGAGAAGCAGATCGCTGAACGCGTTCTTAAAGAAGTTAATGCTCGCCTTGGATTTCTCTTGGATGTTGGCCTAGATTATTTATCTCTAGATCGTCCAGCTGCAACGCTTTCAGGTGGTGAAGCGCAACGTATTCGTCTTGCAACTCAGATTGGTTCTGGTTTAGTTGGCGTACTTTATGTATTAGATGAGCCAAGTATTGGGCTCCATCAACGTGACAATCGCCGACTTATCGAAACTCTCACTAGGCTTCGCGATTTAGGCAATACCTTGATTGTTGTTGAACACGATGAAGACACAATTCGTACCGCAGATTGGATTGTAGATATTGGTCCAGGAGCAGGCGAACACGGCGGTCACGTAGTTTCTTCGGGAGATTACGCGGCTCTTATTGCGGCCAAAGATTCAATAACTGGTGCTTATTTATCTGGCCGAACCAAAATCGAAGTACCAAGTACTCGCAGGAAGTTAGATCCGAAACGTAACCTTGTTATAAAAGGAGCTAGAGAAAATAACTTACAGAATATCGATGTCTCCTTTCCGCTAGGTGCTTTTGTGGCAGTTTCGGGAGTAAGTGGCTCTGGGAAATCAACGCTTGTGAATGATATTTTGTACTCTGTTCTTGCAAATAAGTTAAATGGTGCGCGGATAGTTCCGGGTCGCCATAAGTCAATTTCAGGCCTGGAGCACTTGGATAAAGTTGTACACGTTGATCAATCGCCAATCGGTCGTACACCAAGGTCAAACCCTGCGACATATACCGGTGTCTTTGACAAAGTTCGAGCGCTCTTTGCTGAAACAACAGAGGCAAAAATTCGAGGTTACTTACAGGGGCGCTTCTCATTTAACGTGAAAGGTGGTCGCTGCGAGAATTGTTCAGGCGATGGAACCATCACAATTGAGATGAACTTCTTGCCAGATGTATATGTTCCATGCGAAGTTTGTCATGGCGCTAGATATAACCGAGAAACGCTAGAAGTTCATTACAAAGGTAAGACAATTGCGGAAGTATTAAATATGTCGATTGAAGAAGCTAACACCTTCTTTGAATCTGTTCCAGCTATCGCTCGTTATCTTAAGACGCTAAATGATGTTGGTTTAGGCTACGTAAGGCTTGGACAATCTGCGCCAACGCTTTCAGGCGGCGAGGCCCAACGAGTAAAGCTATCCACCGAGTTACAACGCAGATCTACCGGACGCACGATTTATGTATTGGATGAACCAACAACTGGCCTACATTTTGAAGATGTCCGGAAACTTTTAATTGTGCTTAATCGCTTAGTGGATACCGGAAACACTGTGATTGTTATCGAACATAATCTAGATGTAATCAAATCTGCCGATTGGGTTGTTGATATGGGACCAGAAGGTGGTTCGGGCGGTGGGCTAGTTATCGCTGAGGGCACTCCAGAAGCTGTTGCGAAAAATAAGGCTAGTTACACCGGGACTTTTCTAGCGGCATCCTTAAAAGGGTAGCTAAATGGCAGATCCACAGAGTTATCGTCCATCATCAATCCCGACAGACCCAGGGGTTTATCGCTTCTTCGACGAGAAGGGCGTTGTCATTTATGTAGGGAAAGCAAAAAATTTAAAGAACCGACTTAATTCTTACTTCCAGAAGAATCTGCAAGAGAAAACCTATCGAATGGTCAATACGGCGGTACGAGTTGATTGGACTGTTGTTAATACCGAGATTGAGGCTCTGCAACTTGAATTTACTTGGATTAAAAGTGAGAACCCAAAATATAATATTCAATTCAAAGATGATAAGTCATATCCCTATCTAGCAGTAAGTTTGGCTGACGAGTTCCCAAGGCTCTTTATTTCTAGGGCAAAACGTCGGCCAGGTGTGAAGTATTTTGGTCCATATGCGCATGCCTGGGCGCTTCGAAGTTCATTTGATGTCATCCAAAAGCTCTATCCAATCCGTAGTTGCACAGATTCTAATTTTGCAAGAGCTGTTAAAAGTAAACGGCAATGCTTGCTAGGCGATATCGGAAAATGCAGCGCACCCTGTGTCTCTTGGATCTCAAAGGAAGAGCACCAGGAGCTTGCGAAGAAATTGGTTAAGTTCGTAGATACCAGTTCTGGAGATATCTCAGCCGCGCTATCTAAAGATATGGTGGCTGCATCCGAAAAAGAGGAATTTGAGCATGCTGCAAAGATCCGTGATCAAATTTCAGCTATTGAAAAGTCAGCGGAGACTTCGGGGACTTTTCTTAGCGAGAATTTTTCAGCCGATCTACTTGCAACGCACTCAGAAATCACTCACTCAGCTGTAACGATGTTCTCCGTTCGACACGGCAGAGTAGTGGGTTCGCGTTCATGGATTTTAGATCGCGCCGATGTTCTTGAAGACGAGAGCGTTATAGGGGCAATGATTTCGAAGATTTACTCCGAGCTAGATGCACCTTCAGAGATTTTGGTAGATGAATTACCTGACACGGCAGAGATTATTGAGGATTGGTTGACCGATAAATCTGGGCATCGGGTAATAATTTCAAAGCCATTACGCGGCGATAAGTTGGATGTAATAAATACGGTGAAGCGAAATGCAAATCAGGCTTTAATACAACATTTGAGTAAGCGATCTAATGATGCCGCAGTTTCGGGTCGCGCCCTCGAGGAGATAGCGAATTTGCTAGATCTACCTGAACTCCCTCTGCGTATTGAATGTTTCGATATCTCTAATATTCAGGGAAATCATATGGTTGCATCAATGGTCGTCTTTGAAGATGGTCAGATAAAGAAGAGTGATTATCGTAGATTTGCGATCGATGATGATGCGGGATTCGATGATACGAGAGCGATGCATCATGTTTTGACTCGTCGCCTGAAGCGATATTTAGCAGAGCGAGAGATTGATAATTCGGAGGTTGCTGAACTTGGTGGAGCGAGACCAAAATTTGCATATCCACCACAATTAATCGTTGTCGATGGTGGCGCACCTCAAGTTGCTGCTGCGGCTAAGGCTTTAGCAGAGTTAGGTATTTCAGATATTTCGCTATGTGGATTAGCTAAACGTCTTGAAGAAGTTTGGCTTCCAGAGAGTAAAGAGCCAATTATTTTTCCAAGACATAGCGAGGGGCTCTATCTGCTGCAGCGGATAAGAGATGAAGCTCATCGTTTTGCAATTACATTTCATCGAAGTAAGCGCTCGAAAGTTATGTTGGAATCATTACTAGACGATATTCCTAAACTAGGAGAGTCCAGAAGGGCTGCGCTTCTCGATAAATTTGGTTCAGTTACCGCAATACGTAAAGCCACCGTTACTGAGATATCAACAGTTCCAGGCATTGGAAGCAACATTGCAGAGTTGATAGTCGCCCATTTAGCTAGCGAATCAGCGTCAAACGCTCAGATAAACATGGAAACTGGCGAGATAACTTGAGAGGATTGAACCATGGGATCAAATGAAGTTTTAGTAATCACTGGAATGAGCGGCGCAGGTAAATCCACGGTCTCTCATGCTTTGGAAGATCTTGGTTGGTATGTGGTCGATAATTTACCTCCGTCAATGATTGCAACTCTCTGCGAAATTGCGGCCAAAACTCCTTCGTCAATCGCAGTAGTAATTGATGTTCGCGGTGGAAAATTTTTTGACGATTTAACAAAGTCTCTTGCAGATTTAGCAGAGCGTAAAATTGCCAGACGAATTCTCTTCGTAGATGCTTCTGATGAAGTTCTCGTTCGAAGATTTGAGGCCACTAGACGACCACATCCACTTCAAGGCCCGGATCGTATTCTTGATGGAATTGTCAAAGAGAGAACTCGCTTGCAAGATGTGCGTTCTGCAGCGGATTTCGTTATCGATTCCTCATCGCTAAATATTCACCAACTCGAAGCAAAGATAGATGAGATCTTCAGTAGCGCTTCGGATTCAGATTTACGGGTGAATATTCTCTCTTTCGGATACAAGTATGGAATCCCAGTTGACGCAGATTTAGTTATGGATTGTCGATTCATCGCGAACCCACATTGGATTCCAGAGTTGCGTCCGCTAACTGGCCTTGATAAACCAGTTTCAGATAACGTATTAGCAAGTGCAAATGTTCAGGATTTCTTAAGTAAATATCAGTCACTCTTTGAAACTATGGCGACTGGGTTTATTCATGAGGGACGAAAGTATTTAACCCTTGCAATTGGCTGTACAGGTGGGAAACATCGCAGCGTCGCTATCTCAGAGGAACTTTCGAAACGTTTCGGTAATTTAAATCCGGTAGATGGTAAGAAGATTTCGGCGCAAGCGATACACAGGGACTTAGGCCGCGAAGTTTGATGTCTAACAAAGATGCAAAAGTTGTAGCATTTGGTGGCGGTCATGGACTTGCCGCGACTCTCACCGCCTTGCGGGATATAACTCCAGAAATTACCGCCATAGTAACTGTCGCAGATAATGGTGGATCAAGTGGAAAAATTCGCGAAGAGTTTAATTTTCTCCCGCCCGGAGATTTAAGAATGGCGCTAGCAGCGCTCTGCGGCGCAGATGCTTGGGGGCAGAGCTGGGCACAGATTATTCAACATCGATTTACTAGCTCCGGTTCTTTAAATGGCCATGCATTTGGTAATTTATTAATGGCGGCACTTTGGGATGGCTCCGATGATTTAGTTGCCGGTATTGATCGCGTAGGAGAACTATTAAAGATTGTTGGTCGGGTGCTACCAATGTCACTAGATCCATTGGATATTGAAGGTGTCTTCCTGACTGGTTCGGGAGAATCGGTTATCCGTGGTCAGATTGAAGTAGCCACTGCAAAAGGTAAATTACTTTCGCTGCGATTACTTCCACAGAATCCCAGAGTTACACCACAAGCGCTAAGTGCGATTGCTGAGGCGGATTGGTTAACTTTTGGACCGGGTTCTTGGTTCTCCAGTGTTATGCCACATTTTCTACTTGCTGATTTATCAAAATCTATTTCACAATCAACTGCTAAAAAGATTATGATTTTCAATCTTCCAGAACCAGAAGGTTCGGATGAGTTCGCTGGAAGTACGCCAGAAGAGCACTTAGAATTAGTTCTCTCACATTTGCCAGAATTCAAAATAGATTTCGCTATAGCAGACCCGACCACACTTGCGCAGGGAAATGGACTAAGTAATTTGATTGCTAAGTGTGGTGGCCAGCTGATTGTGGCTGATGTTGCAAAGGTTTCGGATAAAAACCATCATGATTGGCAGAAAATGAGTTCTATTTTGAGCCACATTTTCACGCCAACCCTGATTAAATAGCGCCCATGGCAATGACGGCGGCAGTAAAAGACGAGTTAAGCCGACTCTCGATTTCTAAACCTTGTTGTCGTAAGGCTGAAGTTTCTGCGGTCCTTCGATTTGCCGGTGGCTTACATATAGTTAGTGGAAAGATCGCAATTGAAGTTGAATTAGATACTGCACAGGGTGCACGGAGATTACGCAAAGATATTTCTGAAATATTTGGTCATGACAGTGAACTTGCAGTTCTCTCGCCAAGTGGTCTACGAAAAGGTAGCCGATATGTGGTTCGAGTTACTTCGGATGGCGACGCACTCGCAAGGCAGACAGGGCTAATCGATTCGAATAGTCGTCCTATTCGTGGCCTGCCACCACAAGTTGTTTCAGCTGGTGTTTGTGATGCTGAAGCTGCGTGGCGTGGTGCTTTTCTTGCTCATGGTTCACTTACCGAACCCGGTCGCTCATCCGCACTCGAAATAACTTGTCCCGGTCCGGAAGCAGCACTCGCCTTAGTTGGTGCCGCCCGAAGACTTGGAATTACCGCAAAGGCTCGCGAAGTTCGTAACGTAGATCGAGTTGTACTTAGAGATGGCGATGCTATTGGTGCACTACTTACCAGGCTTGGTGCTCATGAGAGCGTGCTTGCTTGGGAAGAGCGAAGAATGCGCCGCGAAGTACGCGCAACTGCAAATCGCTTAGCAAATTTTGATGATGCAAATTTACGTAGGTCTGCGCGCGCTGCAGTTGCCGCATCGGCTCGAGTTGCTAGGGCGATGGAAATACTTGGAGCCGAAATTCCAGATCATTTGAAAGAAGCAGGTGAACTTCGAATTAACCACGGGCAAGCGAGTCTTGAAGAGTTGGGTTCATTGGCAACGCCACCAATGACTAAGGATGCAATCGCTGGTCGAATTCGCAGACTCCTAGCCATGGCCGATAAGCGCGCCCACGATTTGGGAATTCCAGATACTGAAGCAGGGTTAAGCCCCGATTTATTGGCTGAATAGTTCAAGCACTTCCAAGGTGAGCGTAAGTGGGCTGCTCGCGGCTGATAGGATTTAGCTATCTACAACGATGTGGTCTGTTGAGTTTCTTCAATTTTAAACTAATTTTAGGTAGGCAAATAAATGGTACGTGTCGGAATTAATGGTTTTGGACGAATTGGTCGCAACTTCTTTCGCGCCGCGCTGCAATCAGGCGCCGATATTGAAATCGTGGGAATTAACGACCTCACAGATAATGCAACTCTTGCTCATCTTTTAAAGTATGACTCAATCTTGGGTCGCCTAGGTCTTCCTGTTACCTACACAGATGATTCAATCACTGTTGACGGCAAGACCATTCGAGTATTTTCAGAGCGCGATCCAGCAAACTTGCCTTGGGGTGAAGTTAAAGCTGACATCGTTATCGAATCAACAGGTTTTTTCACAAAGGCGGCCGATGCAAAGAAGCACATCGCTGCTGGCGCTAAGAAGGTAATTATTTCAGCTCCTGCAACCGATGAAGATATAACTGTTGTAATGGGTGTAAACCATGAGAAGTACGATCCTGCTAACCATCACGTCATCTCAAATGCATCTTGTACAACAAATTGCCTGGCCCCAATGGCAAAGGTTCTAGATGAAGAATTCGGAATTGTTCGTGGTCTTATGACAACAATTCATGCTTATACAAATGATCAATCAGTTCTGGATCAACCCCATAAGGACCTACGTCGCGCACGCGCAGCTGCGGTTTCAATTATCCCAAGTACCACTGGCGCAGCCAAGGCGATCAGCCTGGTTCTTCCAAATCTCAAGGGCAAGCTAGATGGCTTCGCACTTCGCGTTCCAGTCCCAACAGGATCAGCAACAGATTTAACAGTTGAACTTGCTAGGGAAGTTACTGCTGCAGAAATTAACGCAGCACTTAAGAAAGCGGCTGAGGGTTCACTAAAGGGATACCTTACTTATACCGAAGATCCAATCGTTTCAGCAGATATTGTTACCGATCCAAGTTCTTGTATTTTGGATGCTGGCTTAACAAAGGTCATTGGCACAACTGCAAAAGTTGTTGGTTGGTATGACAACGAATGGGGTTATTCAAATCGTTTAGTTGACCTCGTTGGATATGTGGGCAAGAAGCTTTAATGAATATTAAAACCCTCGAGTCAGTTGATGTTCGTGGGAAGCGAGTTCTACTTCGCTGTGATCTAAATGTGCCGCTGAAGGATGGCGTCATAACGGATGATGGACGAATAAAGGCTTCACTTCCAACGATTAAATACTTATTAGCCCAAGGTGCTGCTGTGATAATTACAGCGCACCTTGGTAGACCAAAGGGTGAGCGCAAGCCAGAACTTTCTTTGGCACCGGTTGCAAAGCGATTAGCAGAGCTCTTAGAGGTGCCAGTTAATTTTTCAGATGCGATTGTCGGCGCGAAGCCAAGTGCTACAGGAGTAACGCTCCTAGAAAACATTCGTTATGAAGCGGCCGAGACTTCTAAAGATGAGTCCGAGCGAGCAGTACTAGCGAAGGAGTTAGCGTCTTACGCAGATATCTTTGTAAGCGATGGCTTCGGAGCAGTTCACCGCAAGCATGCATCTGTTTATGATGTTGCAAATCTTCTGCCACATGCAGCTGGATATTTAGTATCAGCAGAAGTAGAAGTACTAAAGAAATTAACGGAATCACCACAACGCCCGTACGGTGTCGCACTTGGTGGTTCAAAAGTTTCAGACAAGATTGGTGTAATTTCTAATCTTCTAGGCAAGGTCGATACCTTGGCAATTGGTGGTGGAATGTTATTTACATTTCTAGCAGCCAAAGGTCACGAAATTGGTAAATCTTTAGTTGAGAGGGATTTAATCCCAACTGTGATTGAGTTGATGGAGCGTGCGGAAAAGCTTGGCGTGAACCTACTTCTTCCAACGGATATCGTGGTTGCACCAGAATATAGCGTCGATTCGAAGCCAACTATCGTTCCGGCAGATGCAATACCTGCGGATCAAATGGGACTAGATATCGGGCCAGCGAGTGCGAAATTATTTGCATCTGCGATCTTGGAATGTAAAACCGTATTTTGGAATGGACCAATGGGGGTTTTTGAATTTCCTAACTTTGCAAATGGAACTAAAGTTTTAGCGCAGGCGCTAACTACAATATCGGGCATCAGTGTTGTCGGAGGTGGCGATTCTGCTGCTGCGGTTCGTAAATTGGGATTTGCGGATTCTGATTTTGGCTATATTTCAACCGGCGGTGGCGCCTCACTTGAATATTTAGAGGGTAAGGAATTGCCTGGGCTCGTCGTTTTACAGTAATTTGTACTCAACTAAAGTTGGAGGAAGTATGCGCAAGCCATTAATCGCTGGAAACTGGAAGATGAATCTGAATCATCTGGAGGCGATTGCCGTTACCCAGAAGCTCTCATACTCGTTGGACGATAAGGATTATGACGCGGTTGATGTCGTTGTTCTTCCACCCTTTACCGATATTCGCTCGGTTCAAACACTCATTGATGGTGACCGACTTCGTCTTTCATATGGCGCCCAGGATCTGTCGCCAGATATAAGTGGCGCTTTTACTGGAGATATCAGTGGTTCAATGCTCAACAAACTTGGATGTTCCTTTGTTGCGGTCGGGCACTCAGAACGACGTGCAATTCACAATGAAGATGATGCGAAAATTAATCGTAAGATCAAGGCGGCGCTTGCTAATGAGATAACTCCAATTTTCTGTGTAGGTGAAGAGCTTGCTATTCGCGAATCTGGTGCGCATGTAGAACATGTATTGAACCAAGTTCGTAATGGTTTGAAGGGTTTCCACAAGCCAGATTTAAAGAAGATTGTCTTTGCATACGAACCTGTTTGGGCAATCGGGACTGGAAAGACTGCTAGTGCAGAAGATGCACAAGAAGTTTGCCAAGCTATTCGAGTTGAACTTGAAAAAATTGGTTCCTCAGAAATTGCAGAAGCGGCTCGAATTCTCTACGGTGGATCGGTTAAATCCTCAAATATCGTGGAAATTATGAAGCAAGCAGATGTTGATGGTGTATTGGTTGGGGGAGCAAGCCTTGATCCTGAGGAATTTGCTCGAATCGCCAGATTCCATCGTGCGGTGAGCGCGTAAATCTCAGCCAATTGGCGGGTATCCTTAGGCCAGTGCGTTATTGAAGTTATTCCAAAGTAATAGTAATTAAAGGAGAAATTCGTGGTCTTAGCTCTTTCAATCCTTCTGGTTATATCCAGCGTTTTAATGATTCTGCTTGTGTTGCTTCATAAAGGCAAGGGAAGTGGACTCTCTGATTTATTCGGTGGCGGAATTTCATCAAGTTACGGTGGATCTTCAGTCGTTGAAAAGAACCTAGATCGGATCACAATTATTGTTGGTGGCCTCTGGTTCGCAGGAGTAATTGCACTGAGTTTGGTATTAAAGAAGTAGTTACTTTCTAGCGTTAATTAATCTAAGGAGATCAATATGGGTAGCGCAATTCGTGGAAGTCGGGTCGGCGCAGGTCCTATGGGAGAAGCAGAGCGTGGCGATGCCATTGCTCGTTTCCGAGTTTCCTATTGGTGCGCACAAGGTCATGAAACTCGCCCCTCATTTGCTGAGGACGAGACGGTACAGATTCCAGAGCTTTGGGATTGCCCTCGTTGTGGCTATCCAGCTGGTCTAAATAAAGATAAACCACCGATGCCAATTAAGAATGAACCATATAAGACTCACTTGGCATATGTAAAAGAGCGTCGCACTGAAGCAGAATCGAAGAAGATTTTGGAAGATGCGCTGGCTCGACTACGCGGAGAAGATTAAAAACTTTAAAGTTTAGAGATAGCTTCAAGCAATTCGGCGATTCCCGCTTTGCGATTCTTAAGATGAATTCTAAGTAGTGGCAAGCTTCGCGATGCAAGCGCTTGGCCATCGCCTAAGGCTTGTGCCATTAACAAGGTCTGGAACGTGAAATCTCTTCCAGGAATATTCAAATCCTCTTTGCTCTCCCCGGTAATTTGCAGGAATGAGCCGCTCTGTTGGCCACCCTTATGAAATTGTCCGGTTGAATGCAGAAATCTTGGAGCCCAACCAAAAGTAACACCACGATTTGTTTTAGCGGCAAGTGCAGAACGCGCCTTCGTCACTTCAAAGTCTGTCTCACGATTTAGATATGCCATTATTGCGAAATACTCACTTGAACTATCGATAAATTTAGCAAGCACGGTGCTTAAATTTGGGCACTGAAGGGTGGTAAAAATTGCCAGGCTTGAATTTTCGTAAGCTGGTTCCATTGCTGGAACACCAGTTCTGCCCCATTCATTTAACAATTCACCAGTTCGTTCTTTAGCCTCTGTAACATTTGGTTGGTTAAAGGGATCAACTTCAAGAGCGCGACATAGAAGGGCGGTAACCCATTCCCATAAAATAAAGTGCTCACCAAGACTGGCGACAACGTTGATGTCTGAAACGCCTTCGGCGAATCCAATCGACAGCGCGCTTCCACCGACTGGAGCACTTGCTGATTCGAGAACAATTGGCAATCGACCCTTCTGGTTCTTGCCTGTCGACTCGGCAACTAACTGTTCAATCCAATCGCCGATACCCGGAACGTTTGATTTACTGTCGATTAGCGCAAAGTTCTGAGAAGCCTGTTCGAAAATGAGTGTTGCCAACTTAATCGCTGGTGAATTTGGCTCAGCGAATTTCTGTGATGCGAAGTCGGCATCATCAAGCAGAACTGAGACGTCTATGCCTAGTAGCGCAGCAGGAACTAAACCAAAGGCACTTAGCGCGCTAAATCTTCCACCTACGCTGGGATCTGCGTTGATTACGCGGAATTTAGATGCTCTTGCAGATATATCAAGAGGTGAATCAGGATCAGTAACTATTACAAAATGATTAGTTGGATCTAGCCCTGCGGATATAAATAGCTCTTCAAAGAAAGATTTCTGAGATGCTGTTTCGATTGTAGATCCAGATTTCGAACCGATAATTATCAAAGTTTCTTTCAAATTCTTTGGAACCGCTAGCATTATTTGTTCTGGGTCAGTTGTGTCCAAAATGGTTAAAGTCTTTCCATAAGACTTAGCCATTACTTCGGGCGCCAAAGATGAACCACCCATTCCACAGAGAATAAAGTTGGTTAAATTATTTGATCTAGCCCATGCACTCAAAGCATCTAATTGGGGGAGTAGTTCACGACTGGCGACTGGTAAATCAATCCAATTCAGCCTATTTGCCGCTTCTGCCGCAGCAGCCTCACCCCAAAGAGTTGGATCTTTTATCTGCAATTTTTTTGCCGCGGAATTTAAATCACGAGCAACCGAGCTTTCAGCAGAGTACGTCTCTGTGCTCGTTCCAGAAATCGAAATCATTTAATTCCGAGCGATTGTTCGCATGGCAGCGTCAGCAATATTTTCCGGTGTAAATCCATACTCTTTAAACAACTCGCTAGCAGAAGCCGAAGCTCCAAAGTGTTCAAGACTGACGATTTCACCTTTGTCGCCAACATACTTATGCCAACCAGCACCGACGCCAGCCTCAACGCTCACCCGCGCCGTAATCTCTTTTGGCAAAACGCTCTCTTTGTAGGAATCACTCTGTTCCTCAAACCATTCCAAACATGGCGCGCTAACAACGCGGGCTGTGACTGATTTCAATTGAAGTAGCTCGCTTGCTGCTATAGCAATCGCAACCTCTGAACCTGTAGCAATAATTATCACATCAGGTTTCTCTGGGGAGTCAGAAACTATGTACGCTCCTTTAGCAACACCTTCGGCGCTTGCAAATTTTTGGCGATCTAAAACTGGCAGATTCTGCCGGGATAGCGCAAAGCCCACAGGTTTGCGGCGAGAGATAGCTTCACGCCAGGCAATTGCAGTTTCATTTGCGTCGGCCGGACGAACGATTGCCAAATTCGGAATGAGACGCAATGAGGCTAGATGTTCAACTGGTTGATGTGTTGGGCCATCTTCGCCAAGTCCAATTGAATCGTGGGTCCAAACGAAGATCGAAGGAATATTCATTAGCGCAGCCAAGCGAACAGCGCCACGCATATAGTCACTGAAAACTAAGAAAGTTCCACCGAAACATCTTGTTAATCCGTGTAGTGCGATGCCATTCAAAATAGCGCCCATAGCATGCTCACGAATTCCAAAATGAATTATTCGACCGAATGGATCAGAGTTTGCCATCTTGCTGGACTTCGGTAAGAAAGATTTCGCACCACTGATAGAAGTGTTATTGCTACCGGCTAGATCAGATGAACCGCCCCAAAACTCTGGGAGTACTCCCGCTAGCGCACTAATGATTTTTCCAGAAGCGGCGCGAGTTGCAATATCTTTTCCACTTTCAAATACCGGAATCACTTTCTCCCAACCAGTCGGAAGTTCTTTAGCGTCTAATCTCTGCAGTAAATCACTCTGTTCTGGATTCTTCTTCTTCCATACGTTGAATTCAGTTTGCCACTTTGCGTGCGCGGCAGCGCCTCGAGTTACAACTTCACGAGCATGTGCTAAAACTTCTGCGGGAACGATAAATGATTCTTCCGGATTCAAACCCAGTGCAATTTTCGTTGCAGCCACTTCATCACTCCCGAGAGCCGAGCCATGAGATTCATGTGTGCCTTGAGCTTTTGGTGCAGGCCAGGCAATTACAGTTTTCAATCTAATCAGCGTTGGCTTCGAAGTTTCAACTTGCGCAGCCAGCATTGCGCTTTCAAGTGCGATTTGATCGACATCGCCAACAGCTCTCGCCGCAACCTCGATAACGTTCCAACCGTAAGCCTTATATCTAGCTGAAACATCTTCCGTGAATGCAAAATGCGTGTCACCTTCAATAGAAATGCGATTGTCGTCATAAATAACTTTCAAATTCCCAAGTTCTTGCGTTCCAGCCAGCGACGAGGCTTCCGCGCTTAAGCCTTCCTGCAAATCACCATCTGATGCAATAACCCAAATATCATGATCAAATAACTTTGTCGCACCATCTGGATCAAAAAGCCCCTTTTCATAGCGCGCAGCCATAGCCATTCCGATAGCGCTAGCGATTCCAGATCCCAATGGACCAGTCGTAATTTCAACCCCAGCCGTATGTCCAAACTCGGGGTGACCTGGTGTTTTAGAACCAGCAGTTCTAAAACTTTGCAAATCTGAAAGTTCTAAACCATATCCCGATAAAAAGAGTTGTACATATAACGTTAACGAAGAATGTCCTGCGGATAATACAAAACGATCTCGGCCAAGCCAATTCGGATCAGTTGGATCGTGCTTCATTATTCTTTGGAAGAGCGTGTAGGCAACGGGTGCAAGTGCCATTGCAGTTCCAGGGTGGCCGTTACCAACTTTTTGCACTGCATCCATTGCAAGTGCGCGGCTTATTGTGACCGCTTTGTCATCTAATTCATTCCAAGGGTGCGACATTTAGTTGACTTCTTTCTTGGCACCACGGCCAGTTAAATTGATACGCCAAGCACTCATCCAGACCAGAACCGCACCTAGTAAATGAGCACCGACGACAAGTTCAGGTAACCCGGTAAAATATTGAATGTAACCGATTGTACCTTGTAGCAGCTCAATCAATAAAAGAATTTTTATATAGCCGCCAAATATCTTCTGTACTTCTGCACTTTCAGAACTTTTAACGACAAGATATAACGTAAGTGTTAAGCAAATTAGCGCAATGACTGCATCTGCATGAAGCCATGAAACTGTGCGTTCATCAAATGGAAATCGCTTAACGTCAGCATCCCCAGCATGAGGGCCAGTTCCAGTTACTACGACTCCAAGTACCAACACGAGAAAAGCTAGAGAAGTAACGATTTTTGTTAAGTTACGTGTCAAAGATTTTACAAATAAAACGGGTCTTTCCAGGATGCGATGACGAAGAGAGAGCGCTCCAGCAATTAATGGGATTGTTAAAACAAAGTGCGCCGATACTGCGATCGGATTCAAATCAGTTAGAACCGTAATTCCACCAAGTACAACTTGACCAAAGAAACCAAGAATCTGCAAAATAGCCAAGACGCGTAAATATTTGAAGTCTGAACGGTTCTTCAATTTCTTAACTATGTAAATTAAAGCAGCTAGCGCAATTATTAACATCACCCAGGCGAGTAGTCGATTTCCGAATTCAATCCAAGCATGCAATTGACCTTCAGTCTGGTTGACTATTGGTTTTATAGATCCATCTGTACATTCTGGCCAGGTGGGGCATCCGAGTCCGGAGCCAGTGAGCCGAACCGCACCGCCAGTTACGACAATTCCAGCCTGAATGACCAAAAGGGCTGTGAAGATAAATTTTGGCATGGTCATGCTCGTAGCCTATGGGCTCGATTGCCTGCCTCGCGGCAGCCCGTCAAGTGGCGGCTTTGGGTGAATTACGCAACAATACTGTTGTGAAAAAGAGCGAAGACCGTACCCGCGATTTAGTCGCGCGCGCCATCCTTGAGAATGGCCCGGCTACAGCCGTGGCTCTCGCCGCCAAATTAAAAATTACTCCAGCTGGGGTTCGCCGCCACTTGGATAATTTAATTGCCCAAGGTTTATTAACTGCGCGGGAACCATTTCAAAGTTCTTTAGATTCTCGCGGTCGAGGCCGCCCATCAAAAGTATTTGTTATGACTGATGACGGTCGTGAAAAGTTTGAACATACTTACGACGATCTAGCAGTCTCCGCACTTAAATTTATGTCATCTCAGGGAGACAGTTCGTTGGTCAAGGAATTCGCCAGGAGTCGTGCCGAAGAGATCACTAAACGCGCGGCACAAATTTTGGCTAATAAGAAGAACTTGAATGAGAAGAGTGAAGCGCTAGCAGATTTTCTTACCAAGGAGGGTTACGCAGCCAATAATCACTCACAGGGAATTGGCGAAGAACTCTGTCAAAACCATTGCCCGATTGCACATGTAGCGGCGCAATTTCCTGAAATTTGCGAAGCCGAGACTGAAGCCTTCTCTGTATTGCTTGGAACACATGTCCAGCGACTAGCAACAATTGCACATGGCGATGGAGTCTGTACAACATTTATTCCTAATACAAAGAATCTAACTAAAAATAGAGAGCGAGCCTAAAATGAGCGATATCTTGGCGAAGAATCCTGGACTTGAAGGAATTGGAAATTATGAATATGGCTGGTCTGATAAAAATGATGTGAGCGCTAATTCGAGACGTGGTCTTAATGAGGATGTTGTCCGCGATATTTCATCTAAGAAAAGCGAACCGCAATGGATGCTAGATCTACGCCTTAAGGGTTTAAGTCTCTTTGAAAAAAAGCCGATGCCTACGTGGGGATCAGATTTATCGGGAATTTTCTTTGACACGATTAAATACTTCGTACGCTCTACTGAAAAACAAGCAACTTCTTGGGAAGAACTTCCTGATGACATCAAGAACACCTACGATCGCTTAGGTATTCCAGAAGCCGAGAAGCAACGTTTAGTTTCGGGCGTTGCTGCGCAATATGAATCTGAAGTTGTTTACCACTCAATCCGCGAAGATCTTGAAGCTCAGGGAGTTATCTTTGTAGATACTGATACCGCGCTTCGCGAACATGAAGAACTCTTTAAGGAGTATTTCGGCACTGTAATTCCGGTGGGTGATAATAAATTTGCAGCGCTTAATACATCCGTCTGGTCGGGTGGTTCATTCGTCTACATCCCAAAGGGTGTAAAAGTTGATATCCCACTTCAAGCTTATTTCCGCATCAATACCGAGAATATGGGTCAATTCGAACGCACACTGATTATTGCTGAAGAAGATTCATATGTTCACTATGTAGAAGGTTGCACTGCGCCGATTTACTCATCGGATTCTCTCCACAGCGCTGTTGTTGAAATCATCATCAAGAAGGGTGCGCGTGTTCGTTATACAACTATCCAAAACTGGTCTAACAATGTTTACAACTTAGTGACAAAGCGCGCTACATGTGCCGAAGGTGCAACGATGGAATGGATTGATGGCAACATCGGTTCAAAAGTTACGATGAAATATCCCGCAGTTATGTTGATGGGACCACATTCAAAGGGCGAAACGCTTTCAATCGCATTTGCTGGAGAAGGTCAACATCAGGATGCTGGCGCAAAGATGGTCCATGCTGCGCCATTTACCTCTTCAACAATTATCTCTAAATCAGTTGCGCGTGGGGGCGGAAGAACTTCATACCGCGGACTGGTTCAGATAAATGAAGGTGCGCATCACTCAAAATCAACTGTTAAATGCGATGCACTTCTAGTGGATTCGATTTCAAGATCTGATACTTATCCGTATGTAGATGTTCGCGAAGATGATGTCTCTATGGGACACGAAGCGACAGTTTCAAAAATCAGCGATGATCAACTCTTCTATCTGATGTCGCGCGGACTTGGTGAAGATGAAGCGATGGCAATGATTGTTCGTGGATTCATCGAACCTATTGCTCGTGAATTACCGATGGAATATGCGCTAGAACTAAACCGTCTCATCGAAATGCAGATGGAAGGTGCAGTCGGTTAATGAGCACTTTGACAACTAATTACTTAGCTCCAACCGGCCGCGAGGAAGCATGGAGATTTACTCCGCTTGCTCGGGTCGGGGGTTTGTTAGATGCATCAACAGCAATTGAAAGTGTCGCAAGCCTTAGAATTACCAACGCTGCGCCACAAATTAAATTAACTGTAAAAAGCGCTCAAGATTTGCCAGCAATTTCTATCAGCGATGACTTAGCGACCATTCGGGCTCGCGAAGTTATTAGCGAAGTAACACATATAGAAGTTGCCGCAAATGCCCAACCATCCGAACCATTGATAATGGAGAGGTCTGGATTGACTGGCAAACCACAAGCCAGCCGTACTTTAATTTCGTGCGGAGTCAATTCACACGCAACAATTATTCTGATCAACACGGGGGATGTAATCCTTGCAGATGAGATTGAATTTGATTTAGCCCCAGGCTCAAACCTGACTTTCATCTCTTTGCAAGAGTGGAGCGCTAAAGCCGTGCATTTGGGTAGACAGCACGCTGTCATTTCAAAAGATGCAACATTTAATTCAATTGTTATCACCGTCGGAGGCTCTTTGGTACGCCTACTACCAACAGTGGAGTACAGCGGCCCTGGTTCAAGCGCAGACCTACAAGGTTTGTATTTTGCAACTGATGGCCAACATCTTGAACATAGATTGCATGTCAACCACAATGTTCCAAACGCTAAGAGTCGAGTCAATTACAAGGGCGCTTTAGCTGGAGACAAGGCACATACAGTTTGGATCGGCGATGTTTATATTCGAGCCAACGCAGAAGGCACAGACACATATGAATTGAACCGAAATTTATTGTTATCCGATGGCGCACGTGCAGATTCAGTTCCAAACTTAGAGATTGAAACTGGCGAAATTGTCGGAGCCGGTCATGCAAGCACAACAGGTCGCTTCGATGATGAACAACTTTTCTACTTATCTTCTCGTGGTATTTCAGCCGAAATTGCTCGTCGATTAGTTATTCGAGGCTTCTTTGCAGAGATTGTTGGCAAGATTAAAAATGAAGAAATTGAGAATCGTCTTATGGATCGCATTGATTCCGAACTAGCTAAAGTGGAGGCATAGTGACTGAATTAGCTTTCTCTTCGCTCGCCGATCGTAAGCCAGTTAAGGTCGATTTAAATGGAACACCGGTGTGCGTTACCAGAATTGGCGATGAAGTATTTGCTATTGCAGATACCTGTTCTCATTCTGAAGCCTCGCTCTCTGAAGGTGATGTAACAGATTTTAAAATTGAATGTTGGTTGCATGGAGCGGAATTTGATCTGCGCAGTGGTGAGGTTGTTACGCCACCAGCTTCGATTCCAGTCGAAACTTTTGAAGTTAAACGTACCGATAATGTTGTAATTATTTCGAGCAGAAAATCTGCGAAAGGTTAAGGGGAGAATATGAGTACGTTAGAGATAAAAGGACTTCAAGTATCTGTTGCAACAGAGGCAGGTTTTACTGAAATTTTGCGCGGCGTAGATCTAACAATCAAGTCAGGTGAAACCCACGCAATCATGGGACCAAATGGTTCTGGAAAATCTACTCTTGCTTACTCCATTGCGGGTCACCCTAAGTACACAATCACCGGGGGCTCGGTAACTTTAGATGGCGTAGATGTTCTCGCGATGTCAGTTGATGAAAGAGCTAGAGCAGGGTTATTTCTTGCCATGCAGTATCCAGTTGAGGTTCCAGGAGTATCGGTGACCAACTTCTTGCGCACCGCATCCACTGCTATTCGTGGTGAAGCTCCAAAGGTTAGAACTTGGGTCGGCGAAGTTAAAGAGGCGATGAAAGCGTTAAACATGGACACCAATTTCGCTGAACGCAATGTGAATGAAGGATTCTCTGGCGGTGAGAAGAAGCGCCATGAAATTCTTCAACTAGAACTTCTTAAGCCAAAATTTGCGATTTTGGATGAGACTGATTCCGGGTTAGATGTTGACGCACTCCGAATTGTTTCTGAAGGTGTTAATCGCATAAAAGGAAGTAGTGATTTGGGAATCATGCTGATCACCCACTACACACGAATTCTCCGTTACATAAAGCCAGATTTCGTTCACGTTTTTGCTGCTGGCAAAATTGTTGAAGAAGGCGGCCCAGAGCTAGCCGATAAGTTAGAAGAGAAAGGTTATGCGGAGTACACAACTGCATAAACTATGATGCGAACTTTTTCCCCAGCAGAGATTCGAAAAGATTTTCCGATCTTCTCTAAAACCATGCGCGGTGGGAATAGATTGGTCTATTTAGACAATGGAGCTACAAGTCAGAAGCCCCTACAAGTTCTAGATGCCGAACGCAATTTCTATGAACAGCATAATGCGGCGGTTCATCGCGGAGCGCACCTTCTGGCGGAAGAGGCGAGTATCGCCTATGAGGATTCCCGTGGGGTTTTAGCAAAGTTCCTAAATGCCAACGACGATGAAGTTATTTTTACTAAGAGCGCAACCGAGAGTATCAACGCACTTGCCTATTCATTTGGAAATAGTGCACCAAGTTCTCGCTTCGCATTAAAGCCAGGTGAGCGAATTGTTGTATCCGAACTTGAACATCATGCGAACTTGATACCTTGGCAACAATTGGCGAAACGCACAGGCGCAGAATTGGTCTGGTTTTCGATAGATGGTGAAGGGCGATTGGACCTATCAAATGTCGCAGAATTGATTAACGAGCGAACAAAAATAGTTGCAATCACTCACCAATCAAATGTTTTAGGAACCATAGTTCCCCTCGACGAGATTGTTAAACGTGCTCATAACGTTGGAGCGGTGGTTGTACTCGATGCTTGCCAGTCGGCTCCGCACTTCGCAATTGATGTGAAGAGACTGGATATTGATTTCTTAGCATTTTCGGGGCATAAAGCGCTTGGTCCAACTGGGATCGGAATTTTGTGGGGAAGATCTGAATTTCTAAATCAGATGGAGCCATTCTTAACTGGTGGTTCAATGATTGAATCCGCGACCATGACCGATACAAAATGGGCGCCCTCACCTAAGCGCTTTGAAGCAGGAGTACCTAACATGGCACAGGCAGTTGGCTTTGCTGCAGCAATAACTTATTTGAATAAATTGGGGATGGAGAACGTAGCAAACCATGAGCGAGATTTAACAGCATATGCCCTAAAGAAGTTTTCAGAATTGCGTGGGGTAGAAGTAATCGGACCCAAGGACAATAAGGATCGTGGATCGGTAATCTCATTCACAATGGCGGATATACATCCACATGATGTTGGACAGGTTCTAGATCAATATGGAGTTGCAGTTCGAACTGGTCATCATTGCGCTTGGCCGCTTATGAAAAAATTGGGAATCGTCGGTACTACCCGGGCCTCGTTCTATATTTATAACGATGAAGCAGATGTAGATGTCTTGATTGATTCAATTGAGCAAACGCAGAAATATTTTAAGGTTTAGCGATGGAATTAGACACGCTTTATCAGGAAGTAATTTTAGATCATTATAAGCACCCGTTACATAAAAAATTGAGCGCGGATTTTTCTGCACAGGTACATCATGTGAATCCAAGCTGTGGTGATGAAATAACGCTAAATGTCATGATCCAGAACGGTCTCGTCGAGAACGTCACTTGGGAGGGCGTGGGCTGTTCCATCTCGCAGGCAAGTACTTCAATCGCGGCGGATTTGATGATTGGCAAAAGCTTGGAAGAAGCGCTCACCACGGTAGATTCTTTCTCACAATTGATGAGTAGTAAAGGTACTGAGGCTGGGGATGAGGAAGTGCTGGAAGATGGCGTTGCGCTAGCTGGTGTTTCAAAATTTCCGGCTCGTATAAAATGTGCACTATTAGGTTGGATGGCATTTAAAGATGCTGCCCTACAAAGTAAAGTCTAAATAAAGGGGAGAGATGACTACGCCAATTACAACACTTGATGACATCACAGAGGCAATGAAGGATGTAATCGATCCCGAGTTAGGTATAAACGTGATCGACTTAGGTCTGGTTTATGACATGCGACTTGATGAGAATAATGTTGCGATATTAGATATGACCTTAACTTCCGCTGCTTGTCCATTGCAGGACGTTATTGAAGATCAAACCCACCAAGTTCTTTCTGACATTACTTCGGATGTAAAAATTAACTGGGTTTGGATGCCACCTTGGGGTCCAGGAAAGATCACCGATGATGGTCGCGAACAATTGCGTGCGATTGGGTTCACGGTCTAATAGGTGTCGATGCATGGCCAATGGATGGCCTTACGCTCGATGAGTTCTGACCAATCAGTAAAGAATCAAAAGTTAAAAGCAGGAACCTTTAAGAGAATTTTGCAGTTCGCGCTTCCATATCGAAAGTATCTTTATATTTTTATTGGGACCGTTGTAGTTGATGCAATGCTCGTAGTTGCAACACCGCTCATTCTGCGCGCGCTCGTTGATGACGGAGTCGTACCCGGCCGTGGGGATGTAGTTACCAAGTTGGCAATGGTCGTCGCGGCTCTTGCTATTGCTGATGCGGCTTTCAGCATGATGGGCCGTTGGTTCTCAAGTCGTATCGGGGAAGGCTTGATATACGATTTACGAAGTCAAGTTTTTGAACATGTTCAAAGGCAATCTATTGCTTTCTTTACTCGAACTCAGACTGGTTCTCTGATTTCCCGTATTAACTCTGATGTAATCGGAGCGCAACAGGCCTTCACATCAACACTCTCCGGGGTAGTAAGTAATTCCTTAACTCTTCTCTTGGTTGCGTTCGCTATGTTCACGCTTTCATGGCAGATAACGCTTGTTGCCTTGGTTATTTTGCCAATTTTTATTATCCCAACCAAATGGATAGGCAAGAAGCTGGCGGCCTATACAAGGCGTTCATTTGAACTTAACGCTGAGATGTCTTCAACAATGACTGAACGGTTTAACGTTTCAGGAGCCCTCTTGGTTTCACTTTATGGCGACCGAGTTGTTGAATCTGGAAATTTTCGTAGTAAAGCTCGCCGAGTTGCCGACATGGGTATAAAGATTGCGATGCTCAATCGCGTCTTCTTCATTGCGATGACATCTGTTGCCGCAATAGCCACTGCATTTGCTTATGGCATCGGTGGGCATCTGGCAATTAAGAATGAAATAACAATAGGCACCTTGCTGGCGATAACAGCGCTGCTTGCGCGGTTATACGGACCTTTAACTGCGCTATCTAATGTACGCGTGGACATCATGTCTGCACTCGTCTCCTTTGAACGGGTTTTTGAGGTTCTAGATCTACAACCCATGGTTAAGGATCCGATAAATGCGCTAAAGATTTCTTCGGCAATTCCATCCATCGAATTCAAAGAGGTGAGTTTCACCTACCCAAAGGCAACTGAAATTTCGCTTGCTTCACTCGAATCTGCGGCTAAACCAGAAGTAATTGAGAGCGGAGAAGTTTTACACGCAATATCTTTTAAGTGTGAACCTGGAACGTTCACTGCAATAGTTGGCCCATCAGGTGCAGGGAAAAGCACAATCTCTGGATTATTACCTCGGCTTTATGATGTGACAGATGGTTCGATTCTGATAAATGGAACGGATATTCGCGAGACCAGCATTTTAGATTTACGTGCACTAATTGGAATCGTTACCCAGGATTCGCACATGCTGCACGAGAGCATCGGGGACAACTTGCGTTACGCAAGAATGGATGCGACAGATGGTGAAATATGGCAAGCCTGTGATTCGGCGCAAATCGGAGGATTTATTCGATCACTGCCAAATGGTTTAGACACGGTAGTTGGTGAACGCGGCCACAGATTATCTGGCGGCGAAAAACAACGTCTAGCAATTGCGCGCTTGTTATTGAAAGCCCCGCAGATTGTTATTCTTGATGAAGCGACCGCACACCTAGATTCTGAAAATGAGGCCCTAGTTCAAGAGGCTTTGAAGGTTGCTCTTGCAGGCCGTACCGGCATTGTTATTGCCCATCGATTGTCTACGATTGCTCACGCAGATCAGATATTAGTTCTAGAACAAGGTCGAATTATTGAGAGTGGTAAACATGAAGAGCTCGTAGCCAAGGGCGGTTTATATTTCGAGCTATACCAGCGGCAATCTCTGGGCTTCGCGGAATAATAAGATACGTCCAATTAAAGCTAGAACGGCAAATGCCAACCACTGCAGTGCATATGCATAATGGGGACCACTAGATAATTCGGGTAGTTGAATCTCCGTAAGAGGAGCAACTTTTCCATTCGAACTAGAAATCAAATCTAAATAGTACGGCTGAGCATCAACCCCCTGTATTTTTGCAATTGAATCTGGCTTCACGCTTTTTGCACTTGTGACAAAGAAGGATCCTTGCAATTGTCGGCTGAGATTCTCGGATCTAATTCTTGCGGTAATCGTGTTAATCCCATCGTCAATTACTGGAACATCTGGGGGAGTAGAAGCATCTTTCCCTGCGGCGACCCATCCTCGATCTACCCAGAAATTTTCACCTGTTACTGCAGTGAATAAGGTCAATACTTCAAAACCAAATTTGCCCTCGTAATAGCGGTTCCGAACCAATTCTTGATTGTCTTTTGAGAAAGTGCCTTTGATATTTGTTAGTCGCCATTGATTAGCGACAGCATCAAGATTAGCTGGATTGCCCATTTCAATCGGATTTAGTTCCAGATTATTTCTAATAATGTTATTTGTATTTGTCTGCCCTTGACCTCTATCCAATTGCCATTGGGCCGCATATAGGCACCCGAATATCAGCGCTAAGGCGACCACGCTTTGCAGGAGCGAAATGGGTGAAAAGAACTTGCGCACGAGCTATTTAGATCCTATTTGTTTCTTATCATCAGCAAATATCGCAGCCTTGCCTTTTATGCTTTCGCGGCCAGCATTCGCTACGACTACCGCAACATATGGAAGTACCACGGCGCCGAAAAGTGCGATCCAACGGTAAGGGCTTGGAAGAATCACAGCAAGAATGAAACAGAGCGTTCTGATCATCATGGAGATGAAATATTTACGGGCCCGAGATGATTGATCATTTGATAAAGATTGGCCAACGTTTGATACCGAAACAGATATGGTTTTCTTCGGTTCCGATGGAGTGGTTGCCATGGGAGAACTCTAGGGCGATAGTAAGAAAATTTCGCATTCAGCGCAGTGTTTGGATTTGGTTACGCAGTAGTAACAGGTAGGTTTAGACCATGACTGCGAATTTGAAAGTCGCCTTTGTTACTGGTGGAAACCGGGGGATCGGACTCGCCATCGCTACTAAATTTAAGAACGATGGATACCAAGTTGTAGTCTCTTATCGTTCGGGCGCTGCACCCGTCGGATTAGATGGTGTGATTATGGATGTTACAGACTCCGAGAGCGTTAACGCCGCTGTTGCGAGCATTGAAGAAAAATACGGACAGATCGATGTACTCGTCGCCAATGCTGGGATAACTAAAGATGGATTGGTTATGAGGATGAGTGATGAAGATTTTGAATCTGTGGTTGAAACTAATCTGATTGGTGCATTCAAAGTTGCAAGAGCTTGCACGCGCGGAATGTTGAAACGTAAATCTGGGCGGATGATTTTTGTTGGCTCAGTCGTTGGAATGTTGGGATCTGCTGGTCAAGTTAATTATGCGGCGACCAAGAGTGGTCTCATCGGTATGGCTCGGAGCTTTGCACGTGAACTAGGTAGCCGTGGGATTACGGCCAATGTTGTTGCGCCAGGATTCGTTAACACCGATATGACGGCGGTTTTAGATGAGGCGCGTAAAGCAGAGATTATTGGTGCAGTGCCACTGGCAAGGTTCTGTTCACCAGAAGAAGTTGCTGGAGTCGTAGCGTTTTTAGCTTCTCCGGAAGCGGCGTATATAAGTGGCGCGGTCATACCAGTAGATGGTGGATTAGGAATGGGGCATTAAATGGGAATTCTGCAAGATAAAAATATTCTTGTCACCGGAGTTTTAACTGAGTCATCTATTGCATTTCATATCGCTCGGGTAGCGCAAGAAGAAGGAGCAAATGTAGTTCTCACTTCTTTCGGGCGGGCGCTTAGTATCACCACCAGAATTTCAGCGCGGCTACCAAAGCCAGCTCCAGTTATTGAATTAGATGTAACGAGCGTTGAACATTTGGATCGTCTTGCCGGATTAGTGAAAGAACACCTGCCCTATCTCGATGGCGTAGTGCACTCGATTGGCTTCGCACCAGAATCGGCTTTAGGGGGAAACTTTCTAAATACTCCATGGGAGGATGTCGCTACAGCAGTTCATGTTTCTACTTTTTCTTATAAGTCCTTGGCGATGGCCTGCAAACCTCTCTTTAGAAAAGAGGAGGGCGCTTCAATCGTTGGTTTAACTTTTGATGCAACTGTCGCTTGGCCAAAGTATGACTGGATGGGCATAGCAAAGGCTGGGCTGGAGTCAGCAAATCGTTATTTGGCGCGAGATCTTGGCAGTGAAAACATTCGATGCAATCTAATTGCTGCCGGTCCAATCAAAACGATGGCGGCAAAGTCGATTCCTGGCTTTGAAGAATTTGAAGGTGTTTGGGAGAAGCGAGCTCCACTAGCTTGGGATTTCGGCGATCCGATTCCGGCCGCCCAAGGAGCGGTAGCCCTGCTCTCACCATTCTTTCCAAAGACCACTGGAGAGATAATCCACGTTGATGGCGGCGTTCATGCCATCGGCGGCTAAGGGTTTGTAGGCCGAGAAATACCCGATTTCAACATATCTCTTTCGTGAGGTAACCTTGCGCAATCAAGTGGAGCTAGTCGCTCCCACCTCTATCGCTTCGGCGAATTGGTCATTACAGGTTTTTTAACCTGAATTTGCGACTGTCTCCACCTGCTTCCAAAAGGAAGTGATTAACCAGGGGGGAGAAGTTATCAGCACTGAGCCAAGAATCAACGATCGGATTCGCGTTCCGCAAGTTCGTCTGATTGGTTTTTCCGGTGAACAAGTCGGCGTTGTCGATATCGATACTGCTTTAAAAATGGCAGATGAAGTCGGTTTAGATCTCGTCGAGATTGCACCAGAAGCCCAACCTCCAGTTTGTAAAGTGATGGATTTCGGTAAGTACAAATACGAAATCGCACAAAAAGCTCGTGAGGCCAGACAGAACCAAACACATATTGTTGTTAAAGAAATGCGACTACGACCAAAGATCGAGCCACATGATTATGAAACTAAGAGAACACATATCGAACGTTTTCTCAAAGGTGGCGACAAGGTGAAGGTGACAATTCAATTCCGTGGCCGTGAGCAAGCAAGACCTGAAATTGGTTACCGCTTACTTATGAAGCTAGCCGAAGAATTATCAGAAGTAGCATTTGTCGAATTTGCGCCAAAGCAAGAAGGGCGAAATATGACAATGGTTTTAGGAACGAATGTAAAGAAGGGCCAGTCAGTTTCTCAGCAAAAAGCTGCGAAGGTTGCTAGCCGCAAGAAGGAAGCACCTGAAAAGGTTGCAGAAGTAGTACCTGAAGCTTAAAAGTTTTAGATCACAACTAACTGGGAGGTTAGCGAATGCCAAAGATGAAAACCCATAGTGGGGCGAAGAAGAGGTTCCGTTTAACAGGAACTGGGAAAGTCATGCACGAACGTGCAGGCAAGCGCCACCTTCTAGAACACAAGTCATCTCGTGTAACACGTCGTCTTAGCGGCGATTCTGTAGCTAAGGCACCAAACTCATTCACCGCCAAGCGCATGCTCGGCTTGAAGTAACAGGAAGGAATAAACCATGGCAAGAGTAAAACGTGGCGTTCACGCCGCAAAGAAGCGTCGTACAACACTTG
>WLIT01000007.1 GCA_009726125.1 Actinomycetota bacterium
CTACGTCCATTGGCTGAAAAGTTAATCACTGCTGCAAAGGTTGGAGATCTTCCAGCTCGTCGTCGCGTTATGGAGACAATCCAGAACAAGTCAGTAGTTCACACACTTTTCACCGTGATCGCGCCAACATTCGCAACTCGCGAAGGTGGATACACACGTATCACCAAGATTGGTCCACGTAACGGTGACAATGCGCCAATGGCGGTAATTGAACTCGTTAAGTAAAACAATCTAAAACAATTCAAGAATAAGAAGTTATGTCCGAACCCACTGTCACTCTTGCCAGTGGGTTCGTTCGTTTAAGAATTGATTTAACTTACGACGGCACGAACTATGCGGGCTGGGCGCCACAGCCAGATCAACGCACTATTGAGGGCGAATTAAGAAGCGCAATTTCAAAGCTCGCTGGTGTGCAGGTCGAACTAGTAGTCGCTGGCCGAACTGATGCTGGGGTCCATGCCACCGCACAAGTCATGCATGTCGATGTTCCAAAGGACGCTGATGATATTCCGAATTGGGTATTTCGATTAAATCGCATCTTGGATCAAGATATTCGAATTCTTAAAGTAAGTATTGCTGCCGATGATTTCCATGCTCGGTTTTCAGCGATTGAACGCGAATATCAATATCGCTTGGCAGATGACAATCAAATTCTGCCACCGCTAGAAAGATTTAATACTTCGACCTGGTTTCGACCTCTTGATGTTGATAGGTTAAATGAAGCGAGTTCGTTATTACTTGGTGAGCACGATTTTGTGGCATTTTGTAAGTTCCGCGAAGATCAAAAAACTGTGCGCACCTTAAAGAAATTCCATTGGTCAAGGTTGGATTCTGGAATCTTGGTCGCCGATGTCGCAGCAAATGCTTTCTGCTATTCCATGGTTCGAAGCCTTGTCGGGGCTGCGGTCGCAGTTGGCGAAGGCCGTTTTGAAAAAGAATGGGCACTGGCAATACTGGAGAATAAGGAGCGGGTTTCTGATTCTTATGTCTTTCCGGCAAATGGCTTAACGCTGGTGAAAGTAACTTATTAATGGGGCATATTGATTTAAGCGGTATCGAATATTGGTTACCCGATGGCAGATTGTTATTGAATGATGTTAACTTTCGGGTTGGCGATGGTGCAAAGGTCGCGATAGTTGGCCCAAATGGTTCGGGCAAAACAACTTTGATTAAGATGATTTGTGGTGATTTAACGCCACACGCCGGCAAGGTTTCAATCTCTGGTGGCCTTGGAATTATGCGCCAGTTCATTGGGCAGGTACGTGATGAATCAACGGTTCGAGATTTGTTAGTTTCCATATCGCCACCAAAAATCCAAGAGGCGGCGCTTCGTGTACAAAAAGCCGAAACGTTAATGAATGAACGAAATACCGAGAAGGATCAACTTAACTTTGCTCAGGCGATATCTGATTGGGGAGATGCTGGGGGATACTACTCTGAAGTTATGTGGGATATGTGTTGCACAAGTGCGTTAAATAAAACTTACGATGAAGTCTCACATCGCCTAGTCAATACGCTATCTGGTGGCGAGCAGAAGAAATTAGTTTTGCAGGCACTACTTCGTGGTCCTGATGAAGTACTGGTTTTAGATGAGCCAGATAACTATTTGGATGTTCCCGCAAAAAGATGGCTAGAGAGTGAGTTAATTGAAACTAAGAAAACTATCTTCTTTGTAAGTCACGATCGCGAATTGCTTAATAAAGTCGCACAGAAAATAGTGGCCGTAGAACTTGGTGCAACTGGTAATACCGTTTGGGTACATGGTGGAAATTTTGCGACGTGGCATGATGCCCGTAAGGCACGTCAAGAACGCTTCGCAGAACTACTTCTTAGATGGAATCAAGAACATGATCGCTTGATTAATTTAGTAAAAACGCTTCAAGTCCAAGCTGCTAGCAGCCCAGATATGGCATCTAAATATCGCGCAATGCAAACAAGACTTAGAAAGTACGAAGAGATAGGTGCACCCGAAGCGCCACCACTTGAACAAGATGTAAAGGTAACTCTTAAAGGTGCCCGTACTGGGCTGCGAGTATTAACTTGTGAAAAATTGCAATTAACTGGGCTTACAGATCCCTTCGATCTTGAACTTTTTTATGGCGATCGGGTCGCAATTTTGGGCCAAAATGGAACGGGTAAATCACATTTTCTTCGAGCAATTTCAGGAGATGAGAGCGTTAAATACTCTGGGACATTTAAGTTGGGCGCACGAGTTACTCCAGGATTTTTTGCGCAAACACATTCACATCCAGAATTTATTGGAAAAACTCTTGTCGAAATTCTCTGGGAAGAAGCTTCGCTGCAGCTAGGCCAAGCGAAAAGTGTGTTGAGTAGATATGAATTGAGCCAACAATCAGACCAAAGATTTGAATCACTTTCTGGTGGCCAGCAAGCGCGTTTCCAAATCTTGTTGTTGGAACTTCAAGGTTCAACAATGTTGTTACTAGATGAACCAACCGACAACTTAGATTTGGCTTCTGCTGAAGCGTTAGAAGAGGGACTTGCTGGATATTCCGGAACTGTCCTTGCAGTGACCCACGACAGGTGGTTTACCCGAGGATTCGATCGTTACCTAGTATTTCCTGCCACTGGTGGGGTCTATGAGGCTAAAGAGCCCGTCTGGGAATACTGATTTTGACCCATTTCCCGTTCGCGGGTAATCTAGCCCTCTGCTCAAAGCGCTATTTGGCCCGAGAGCTAAACCGAATAACAATTTAGGAAGAGAGATACCTCGTGCGCACTTTCACACCAAAGGCTGGTGACGTTGCTCGTAAATGGCATGTCATCGATGCAGAAGGAGTTGTACTTGGTCGTCTTGCAAGCCATGCAGCTGTTCTACTTCGCGGAAAGCATAAGACAACATTCGCACCACACATTGATATGGGCGACTTCGTAGTTGTTATCAACGCAGAGAAAGTTGTTCTAACCGGACAAAAAGCCGGACAAAAATTTGCTCACCACCACTCTGGTTTCCCAGGTGGTATGACTTCTATTGTTTACTCAGATCTTATTAATTCAGATCCAACACGCATCGTTGAAAAAGCAATTCTAGGAATGATTCCTAAGAATAAGTTGGGCCGCACTGTTGGTTCAAAGCTAAAGGTTTACGCAGGACCAGCACATCCACATGCTGCACAGAACCCAACACCTTTCGTATTCACCCAAGTTTCCCAGATGACTAAGTAAGTAACAGGAGCCATATAAATGTCTGATTTTGATACCGCAATCGATATCGATGTTGAAGAAGTTCCAACATCATATTCATCATCAACTCCTGGTATTGCCCCTGGTCGCAAAGGTGTTCTTGCACCTGGTGGCGGAACTGGTCGTCGTAAAGAAGCAGTTGCCCGCGTTCGCTTAGTTCCTGGTTCAGGAAAGTGGACTGTTAACGGCAAAGAGCTTGCAGTTTATTTCCCAAATAAAGTTCACCAACAATTAGTGTCAGAACCATTCCGCACAGTTGGTGCTGAAAATGAATTCGATGTTGTAGCCCGTATCAATGGTGGCGGAACCTCAGGACAAGCAGGAGCACTTCGTTTAGGTGTTGCTCGTGCCCTAAATGAAATCGATCGTGATGCAAACCGTCCTTCTCTTAAGAAGGCTGGCTTCCTTGCACGTGATGCTCGTGTTATCGAACGCAAGAAGTACGGCCTGAAGAAGGCTCGTAAGCGTTCTCAATACAGCAAGCGTTAATTAACTCAATCAAATATGGCTCTCTTTGGCACTGATGGTGTCAGAGGTGTCGCCAATCGCGATCTCACTGCGGAACTCGCTCTCGATTTAGCTGTCGCTGCTGCGCACGTATTGGGCGAAGTTGGCGCAATTTCAAAAAATCGCCCGGTAGCAATTGTTGGGCAAGACTCACGCGCATCTGGTGAATTTCTCGAAGCGGCAATTGTTGCGGGCTTAGCAAGTGCCGGTGTTGATGTTTATAAAGTTGGAGTTCTTCCAACACCAGCTATTGCACATTTAGTTGCATCTACTGGCGCCGATCTCGGCGTAATGATTAGCGCATCGCACAATCCCATGCCAGATAATGGAATTAAATTCTTTGCTAAAGGCGGCGGCAAGTTAGATGACGCATTAGAAGCAGCAATCGAAGCCCGGCTTAATGAGCCTTGGGATCGCCCTATTGGCCGCGAAGTAGGCCGAGTAATAATTGATGAATCTGCAGCCGAAAGATATATCTTTCACTTGCTCTCATCGCTAAATACAAATCTTGCCGGAATAAAAGTGGTCGTTGATTGCGCAAATGGCGCAGCATCAGAAGTAGCCCCGGAAGTTTATGCGCGAGCAGGCGCCGAAGTTATCGCAATATCTAATAAACCAAATGGTTTAAATATCAATGAAAATTGCGGTTCAACACATCTAGAAAATCTAATCGCGGAAGTTAAGAAGCACGGCGCAGATTTGGGCATTGCCCATGATGGCGATGCAGATCGCGCACTAGCAATAGATGCCGCAGGCAAGGTAATTGATGGTGATTTCATTCTGGCTATCTTGGCTAATGACTGGAAGGTCCAAACTGTTGTTGGAACCGTTATGACAAATCTTGGATTTATTAAGGCGATGTCTGAAGTTGGAATCTCATTTGAAAAGACTCCGGTTGGCGATCGCTATGTCTTAGAAAAAATGTTGGCAAATAGCCACAAACTTGGTGGCGAACAATCTGGCCACATAATTATGCGAGATTTTGCGAATACCGGTGATGGCTTATTAACGGCGCTGCAATTGATGTCTGTAATGGCTAGGAGCAAGAAGCCACTAGCTGAACTTGCGAAGGTTATGGATCGGTTCCCACAAGTATTGATAAACGTTGAAGATGTTAAGAAAGAGAAACTTGAAAGCTCTAAAGCAATTGCAGTTGCAATTGGTGAATATGAAGCAAAGCTTGGAACATCGGGTCGAATCTTGTTGCGCGCATCAGGAACCGAATCGCTAGTTCGGGTTATGGTTGAAGCAGAAAGCCAGAGCGTTGCTGAGGAAATAGCACAGAAACTTGCTTCACTTGTAAGATTAGAACTCTCGTAAGTTTCTAAGGAGCCTTCCCCATGTGTGGCATTGTTGGTTACACCGGAAAAGAACTTGCTCTAACACCCGTTCTTGAGGGGCTGCGCAAACTTGAATATCGCGGTTATGACTCTGCGGGAATCGCGCTCATAACAAATCCTGGTGAAAAACTTTGGATTGAAAAGCGAGCTGGGAAGTTAGGGAACTTAGAGGAAATTCTCGGAGCTAAAATTCCTAATTCACATAGCGGTATCGGGCACACCAGGTGGGCAACACATGGTGGACCAACAGATGTGAATGCGCATCCACATCTTGATAACGAAGGTAAGTTGGCAGTAATTCACAATGGAATTATCGAAAATTATTTAGAATTGCGCCGCGAGTTAGAAAAAGTAGGGCATGTCTTTAAATCAGAGACTGATACCGAATCCGTAACCCACTTGTTAAGTGATGCTCGAAAGAAGCGTGGTGGCGATTTAGCGGCTGCTATGCGTGATATCTGCAAACAGTTACGTGGCTCATTCACACTTCTTGCTATCCATAGTGACGATCCAGGGCGAATTGTTGGGGCCCGGCGAAATTCACCGCTAGTAGTAGGTGTTGGTAATGGTGAAAACTTCCTTGCATCAGATGTTTCAGCATTTATTTCACATACCAAGCGCGCTCTCGAATTAGGCCAAGATGAAGTTGCGGATATTACGGCGGACTCAATTGTTATCACTGATTTATCTGGAAAAGTATTGCCACACAATGAGTATGAAATCTCGTGGGATGCATCTGCTGCAGAGCGTGGTGGCTTTGAACATTTCATGCTTAAAGAGATTTTCGAGCAACCAAAGGCAATTGCCGACACCTTGCTTGGGCGGATTAAGGGTTTAGATAGCGAAGTAACAAAAGGAATTAACTTAGTTGGAATTGAAAAGGTGGTAATTGTTGCTTGTGGAACTGCATTCAATGCTGGACTAGTTGGCAAGTACGCAATAGAGAAATGGGCCGATATTGCGGTCGATGTTGAGTTGGCATCGGAATATAGATATCGCGATCCAAGTGTCAATGAAAATACTTTGCTGATACCAATTTCTCAATCTGGTGAAACCATGGATACCTTGATGGCGATGCGCTATGCCAAAGAGAAGGGCGCCAGAATATTCGCTGTTTGCAATACAAATGGGTCAACAATCCCACGCGAATCTGACGCCGTTCTCTACACGCACGCTGGTCCAGAAATAGCAGTTGCATCTACTAAAGCATTTGAAACCCAATTGATTGCGATGTATTTAATCGGCCTTCATTTAGGACGTATCAGGGGAGTTATTTCGCAAGAGCTTATGGAAGAGATTGAACTTGAACTATCAGAACTTCCCGCAAAAGTTGAGCAGGTTTTGGAGACCGTCGAACCGCTCCGCGAACTAACTAGAAAATTTTCAAACACAACCTCAATGTTGTTTCTCGGCCGCCATGTTGGTTTTCCAACTGCCCTTGAGGGCGCCTTAAAGTTAAAAGAGTTGGCCTACATGCATGCCGAAGGTTTTGCTGGTGGTGAATTGAAACATGGCCCGATTGCGCTAATTGAAGAGGGAACACCTGTAGTTGCAATAGCCCCACCGGCGGGTACATTATTGGCGGAGAAGATGGCATCTAATATTCAAGAAGTGAAGGCTAGAGGCGCAGTGATAATTGCAATTGCAGATTCGGAACTTGCTTCAGCGGATTATTTGGTTCGCATTCCCACAACTCATGAGTTCTTACAACCAGTTCTGTCGGTCGTACCGTTGCAAGTAATCGCATATGAGATGGCAATTGCTCGAGGAAATGACGTTGATCAACCGCGCAACCTAGCAAAATCAGTAACGGTCGAGTGAAATGACTACAGAACAATTAACGAAACGTCGACATGAAATGTTTCATGCCCTTCGAGTTTCGGGGCTTTTATTCTTAGGTTTTCTCTTTATTACCCAACAAGTGATAACTCGCGGCTGGCTTTATCACCTAGATCATTACATTTTAGATTTAAAAAATCCACAATTCAAAGGATTAGCAGGTCATATTCTGATCGGACTAGATGATCTTGGACTTCGCTGGTTTACTGCAACAGTTCTCTTGATAAGTGCCGCGATTATTAGTTGGAGATTCAAATCATTTCGTCCAATAAATCTCTCAATCTTGGCGCTGGTATCACTTAATTTAGTTGTAGGTGCTACTAAAATTTATATTGGTAGAACTAAGCCGAGACTTTATATTGATGATTTACAGGCCGGTGGCATGTCATATCCAAGTGGTCACGCTTCAAATGCACTAATTACTTGGGGGCTCCTTGCTTATTTGATTTATCGTTACACAAATCGCGCACCATTTGAGGGAATAAAGTTGTATCCAATAGTTGGGCTAATCACGACAACTGTTGTGGTTGTTTCGTTAATTAGGAACACCCATTGGTTCTCAGATTTACTTGGTGGCGTATTCATTGGTGGCGCCTTACTAGTAGCAATTATTGCTATTGACCGATTTTTTCCATCAGATAAGCAGCCTTCGTAGTGGCGCCCATAATTGGAATTGGAATTGATGTCGTAGCCATCGATCGCTTCCAAGAGTCATTGGATCGCACCCCAGCCTTGCTAAATCGCGTGTTTACGCCAAATGAGTCACAACTCAAAGTTTCCAGTCTGGCGGCGAGATTTGCTGCAAAAGAGGCTTTAGCTAAAGCACTTAATGCCAAGTCGGCTTTCAATTGGCAAGAGGCCGAAGTCGTTAATGAAACTAGCGGAAAACCAAATTTTTTATTTACTGGCGAGATGGCCAATCGCTTAGCAAATCACAAGGTGCATTTAACGCTTTCGCATGACGGTGGAATTGCATCCGCCATGGTGATTGTCGAGGCTGATTAATGCGCGCGGTAGTTGAAGTTAATTTAAAGGCAATCGCAAATAACATTGCGCTGATCAAGAATGCAACTTCGGCACAAATTCTTGCCGTCGTTAAAGCAGATGCATATGGTCACGGCTTAATTCCAGTTGCTAAATGTGCAATTCAATCAGGTGCTACCTGGCTTGGAGTTGCCTTACTCGAAGAAGCTTTCACGCTTCGCGAAAGTGGATTTACCGCACCACTTATTGCCTGGCTTACTCCACCTAGTGCAGATTTCAAGGCAGCAATTGATTCCAATATTGATCTATCTATTCCATCCTTGAGGCATCTAGAACTTGTGGTTGCGGCAGGTAAGGCGGTTGGTAAAACGCCACGAGTTCATATCGAGGTAGATACTGGAATGAGTCGAGGTGGCTTGCTCGGTGAGTGGCAAGAATTTTTGATTGCGATCAAAGGTGCAGATGTTGAAGTTATTGGCTTCTGGTCACACTTTGCAAGAGCCGATGAACCAGATGAAATTGCGAATGAAAAACAGCTTCAAGATTTCGAAGCTAAATTAACAGAGCTGCGCGAACAGGGAATTGATCCAAAATATGTCCACTTTGCTAATTCTGCTGCGACTCTTACGAATCAAACATCACACAACGACATCATCCGCTTGGGAATTTCAATGTATGGATTGAGTCCGGATGTAAAAACTCTTGGCTCCTCGCAATCTTTGAACCTTGAACCCGCAATGACCCTTAAAGCAGAAGTACATTTAGTAAAGCGAGTTCCTGCCGGTTCGCCAGTTGGATATGGCGGAACTCAAAAAACTTCTCGCGATACCAAACTTGCAATTATCACTATGGGATATTCCGATGGCATACCACGTAACACAACGAGCGCCGCTGGAGTATTTATTGCTGGCGCAAAAGCCCCAATAATTGGCCGAGTATCTATGGATCAATTCGTAGTTGATTTAGGGCCGGACTCAGATGCGAAAACTGGGGATATTGCTGAGATATTTGGCCCACTTGGATATTCAATTGATGATTGGGCGCAAGCCGCAGGAACAATTAATTATGAAATGGTCACTCGAATCGCCACTCGCGTGCCTAGAATCTACGCGTGAGTTCATCCCTGTTAGCCATCTCAAACCTATCGGTCTCTTTTGGTGGCGTAGAAGCGTTAACAAACGTCTCGATTGATGTTCCCAAAAATAGCGTTGTAGGTCTGATCGGACCTAACGGGGCTGGGAAAACTACAGTCCTTAATTGCATCTCAGGTTTAGTAAAAAGTGGCTCCGGAACATTTGCATTTGAAGGCGTAGAGCGAGAATTTCCTAAGCCACATGAATTAGTTGATTTAGGTATTACTCGGACGTTGCAAGGCGTTGGATTATTTAACGAACTATCAGTTCTTCAGAATGTAATGGTTGGGGCGGATAAGAATTACAAACCGAATTTTATGAAAGAGCTCTTTGGGCTTTCTGGCAAAGTTGAAGCTGGGCTCAAAGAACGTGCAGAAGAAGCTCTCGCTTGGACTGGCGCTACTGGGCTAATTGGCAGCAAGCCATCTGAACTTAGCTATCCTGATTCAAAGCGAGTTGCACTTGCACGAGCACTGGTAATAAATCCCAAACTCTTACTTCTCGATGAACCTGCCGCTGGTTTAGGTCAAGATGATATTGATGCACTTGCCGCGCTAATAAAACAGATTAAACGTCGCTGCTCCATTCTTATCGTAGAACACCATGTTGATTTTGTTCGTGATATTTCAGATTCGGTAAGTGTTCTCAACTTTGGAAAGTTAATTGCTGCCGGCAATTTTGATGAGGTTAAACGTAATCCAGCTGTAATTGAGGCTTATTTAGGTCACACTGATAATCCAGATGAGAATTCCAAACTCGGTATCTGATGCTTGCTATAACTAATCTTGTAACGCAATTCGCTTCAATCAAGGCGCTCGATAGCATCTCGTTTCAAGCAAAGCCTGGTTTGATCACAACGGTTATCGGTGCAAATGGTGCTGGCAAGAGCACCTTGCTTCGAACAATTTCTGGGCTAGAACGACCATCTAGCGGTTCAATTACGTGGTTTGATGAAGAGCTAACTCACAAGAGCGTAGAAGCAATCGTTAGAAGTGGAATCTCCCAAGTCCCTGAAGGGCATGCCGTTATTTCGCAATTAAGCGTTGCTGAAAATATTGAGCTCGGTGGCCTCTTTCGGAAGCGAATTGCACGAGGGGATTTAACAATCGCTACAAAAGAAGTTTACGAACTCTTTCCAATTCTCTTTGAACGACGGAATGAACCAGCAGGATCATTGTCGGGTGGCGAACGACAGATGTTGGCGATTAGTCGGGCCTTAGTTTCACGTCCGAAGTTGTTGTTATTAGATGAGCCTTCACTTGGTTTAGCGCCACTGATAGCCGCTCAAATAATTAGCATCATCAATGAATTATGTAGATCAACTGGTTTAACGGTTTTGCTCGTTGAACAGAATGCAAATACCGCTCTTGCCGTTGCGGACCACGGAATTTTATTAGCCCTTGGAAAAGTTGTTGCAGATCTGCCCGCTAAGGAAATGGCCGCCGATTCATCGCTTCGAGCTGCTTACTTGGGGTACTAGATGACGCCATTCTTAACCGCCTTCTTCTCTGGTACGGCGCAGGGTGCAATCTATGCACTTGTATCACTTGGCTTAGTTTTAGTTTGGCGCAGCGCAGGAGTAGTTAATTTTGCGCAAATGGGTCAAGCGATGTTCACGACTTATATTGCATCACAGTTAATCCAGAATAATTACTCATATTGGAGCGCCTTTTTAATCGCCCTAATTAGTGGGGCAGCCCTTGGCGCTCTAGTTGATCTTGGATTAATGCGGCCACTTACATCGCGGAAAAATTCCCAATTGTTAAATAGCCAATCAATGAGAACAACGATTCCAGTTATTGCCTCACTTGGAATTCTCGGAGTTTTAAAGGCCCTTGCTGGAATTTTCTGGGCGGGTGAAGAGCGAGGCTTTCCATCGCCAGTCGCGCCAAATGCGATAAAAATAGGTGACACTAGCCTTGCAATTACCGGCTTTGATCTCTTTGTAATTGGAACCGTATTCCTAACTTTAGTTTTAACAACAATCTTCTTTACAAAAACTGGAATGGGACTTGCCATGCGGGCAAGTGCACTCAACCCAGAAGTAACCCGTTTAAGTGGAATTAAAGTTGGTTCGGTTCGTACTTTGGGTTGGGCGATATCTGGAATTGCCTCTTCTCTTGCGGGGCTGCTAGTAACACCACGGACAAATCTCTCACCAAATACTTTAGATTTACTATTAATTATTGGTTTCACAGCCGCCGTTGTTGGTGGACTTTCAAGTCTTGCCGGGTCAGTACTTGGCGGATTTATTTTGGGATATGTAATCTCATTCGTAAATGTTTATAGCGCCCCAGAAAATGTATTTATCGCGATTCTAGCCTTCTTGTTACTAGCTCTTTTCCTTAGGCCGCAAGGAATTCTTGGCAGCAAAGAGGTGCGAAGTGTCTAAAGTTAAAACTCATAAAGTAATTGGGCTGCGCAGCACACTGTTGTCACTAGTCTTATTCCTCTTCTTTATTCTGCTAAGCAACCAATTCGAGCCATATAACCAATCACAACTAGCAAATATTGCGATGCTCTTGATTGCAGTTCTTTCGATTACCTTATTGACTGGCGCATCTGGTCAAATTTCACTTGGTCAAGGTGCAATCATGGCTGTTGGTGGATATAGCTCTGCCTTACTAGTCACTCGCCTTGGACTGTCAATGTGGCTCGCATTTATCTTGGCAATATTTGTATCTGCGCTATTTGGTTTATTTCTTGGACTTGCTGCTGCAAGGCTAAGCGGGCCATATTTGGCAGGAACAACATTGGTTATGGCTCTTGCAATTCCATCAATCGCAGTCCGATTCGAAACTTTCTTTAGTGGAGATGTTGGATTAAGTGTCGATTACGGGATGCCCCCTGAATGGTTAACTAAATTAATTGGCGAAGTAAGTATTGAAGAGTGGTCTCTTTATGTTGTTCTACCATTTACTGCTGTTGCGCTATTCGCAGTTTTAAACCTTTCAAATACCAGAATCGGCCGAACTTGGCGCGCGGTTCGTGACAATGAAGTCGCTGCATCACTTGCTGGAATTAATATCGGACGAACAAAGGTAATTGTTTTTGTTTGCGCATCGGGGTTAGCAGGATTGGCTGGTGCGCTTTATGGTTTTCGCGGACTTGTTGCACCGAGTGTTTATCCAACCGATCTCTCTCTAACTCTTCTGACCGCTGCAGTAATCGGTGGCTTGCGCTCTATCGGTGGCGCAATTTTTGGAACTTTCGTAATTGTTTTTCTGCCAGATCTAATTGAAAAAGTGACGAATAATTTAGCGATTCCAGAAACGGTTGGCATCTACCTACCTGCGCTAGCGATTGGCCTACTGCTTCTTTTAACTGTCATCCTCAATCCCCGAGGGGCGGCTGGAGCGTTAGAACACCTCCGCCACAAGAAAAAGCACTAATCTGCTAATTCGCTCCACCTCTAGGACCTCTGAGCGTAAAAGTTTCGCGATTGTTATAAATATCGACCAGCATGGCTATTCACTTAGGCGTAACTCACGGTTAATCTTTGGGCAGATTCGGACGCACCCGTCCGGTTCCCATGGGCCGAGCTTCTCGGTTCCTTGGCAAGAGTGCAGTAGAAAGAGTGAATGCAGTGAATCTTCGCAAACCTCTGATTCTCACCGTAGTCGCATCAGCGCTGGTGGGGTCTCTAGCAATAAGCAGCATTTCGGCATCTGCCGCCAGCGATCCAGGGGTTTCATCCTCTGAAATCGTACTAGGCATGCAATTGCCACAAACCGGAGCAGCAAGCCCTGGTTATAACAAGGTAGATGACGCAGCACGCGCCTACTTTGATTATGTTAATTCAAAGGGTGGCGTCAATGGCCGCAGCATCAAGCTTGTAGTTAAAGATGATACCTACAAGGCGGGGCTAACAATCAGCACTGCTTCCAAATTAATTAACGAAGATAAGATTTTTGCATTCTTTGGATCAATTGGAACTCAAACCCACGTTTCAATCATCAAAGATATCAACCGTCGCAAGATTCCAGATATCTTTGTAAACAGTGGCTATAGCGGTTTCTATACTGATCCTAAGAAGTATCCAACAACATTTGGTGGTCTCGGTACTTATACCGTTGAAGCTAAAATTCTTGGAAAGTATCTCAAGGAAAAGTACGCTGATAAGAAGATTGGTATTTTGTATCAATCAGATGACTTCGGCCGAAATGCTCTTGCTGGATTTACTGCAGCAGGACTCAAATTTGAGGCTAAGAAAACTTCAGCATCATTCGTTGCCGGAACTCAAGGTTCAATCGGCCTTGCCAGCCAACTCTCACAGCTGAAAGCTAATGGCGTTGATATCGTTATTATCGCGGCCGTTTCTTCTGCTACAGCCGTTGCTTATGCGACAGCCAGTGCTATTGCTTATAAGCCAACTAAGTGGGCAGTAATAAGCGTTGGCGCAGATGCGACAACATTCCAGACAATTCTTGGCTCAAAGGGCGTACCTGCAGCAACAAGTGCAGCGATGCTTGCTGGAACAATTTCAGCATCACATGCTCCTGCTCCTGGAGATGCAACTGATGAATATGTCACCGCATTTAAGAAGATCAATGATGACTTCAATAAGGGCGCAGATAAGCGTTGGGATAACAATGTGATGCAAGGTATGAATATTGCTTACCTTGCTACTTCTGCACTCATGGGAGTTGGAAAAGATTTAACCCGCGCAAAGTTGATTGCCTACCTTGAGAACAATGGTTCAAAGTTAAGCAGCGCAGCATTTGCACCACTTGGTTATTCAAAGTCCACTCATGAGGCCTTCACTGGTTTCTGGCTTGGGGAATATGACGCCACAACACTTCTTGCACCAATTGATGGAAAGCGCGTTGTTTACACAACCGATTCCGGATCTGGCGCAGTAACTATTTCCGACTACAAGCGTCCAGCTATTGCTGCTGATGCGCTTCCAAAGGTTGCGTGAGGATAAAATGAAATCTAAAAAACTAAAAGTATCCATTTCTGCAGTAGCAGTTGCATCTCTCATCTCGGGTTTGGTCCTTGTTGGAACAGCTTCAGCTGCGACTGAAACATGTAAAGTGGGAGCAGTGGCTGGCAATACAGTTTCAACTAATGCAAAGTTCACAGTTCAAAATGTGGAAACCTGTGATGGAAAGTTGGCCAACGGTGCGGCATATCGCACTTTGAAGCCAAGTAATTTTGGCGGAACAATGTTCTTTTATGTTCACGGCTTTAGACCATCATTCCCATATCCTGGCTACACACCGCCAACTGGCGTAGAGGAAGTTTCTCCATATAGCGCCAACACCAAATCGGATATCACAGCACAAATGCTGAGAGCCGGTTACGGAATTGCGACTTGGGACCGAGTTTCTGCAAATGGCATGCATGGCTGGAACGTGGATGACAGTGTTTCCATGCTGAAAGAGCTTGTCCAAAAGACAAATACTAAGTACACCGATATTAATAAAACTGTCGTTTATGGTTCTTCTGGCGGCGGTCCAGTCATTCAAAAGTTTGGCGAGAGCAACCCAACACTTGTTAATTCAATGGGAACGTTTGCTGGGTTAACTGCTGTTGGTAACTCACTCCAATCCGCTTGTGACCTCTTCTATGTTCTGAGCGTTTTCGCTGACCCCACCATTAAAGGTTGTGCAGCATTTGGAGTAAGTAAAGGTGTTCCTGGGCATATGGCTGGGCTTGCCGAATTAGGTAAGGCTGGAGCTTTGCTTACTGCTTGGAGTAAGAATTTAGGTTCTCCAGAACTTCTGCACCCAGCACCGCTAGTTGGTTCTGGAATTCCACAACGCTCTGCACTTCTTCTGGCTGGTCTACTAGTTGGATTACCAACGAAGAGCGCTCACATGGATGGTATTTCAACGAGTGCAGTAGTTCCAGAACAGAGCATCAACGCAACAATCGCTGTCTTGGAAAATACTCTTGAAGCGCTTGCGACAGGAACTCTAGCCGGACAGGCTATCGGTGAATTAACTGGTCCTGGTTTCTATGACAATACGAAAACTGATTACTCAGCACTTCTTTCTGAAGAAGATTCCGGACGATTCAATCTTGGATTGTCGGGAGATGACGCAATCGCCGCAATGCTCAGTGTCCTAAAAGCGGCACCAAGGATTAAGGGCGATCCTGCTGCTGTTGCTAAATTAGCTGTGCAAGACAAAGTAACTTATAAGACACCTGTACCTGCAATTCTGCTCTCTAACGAAGCAGATCGCTTGGTGTTTGTTGGCAACACGGTTCTATATACCGATCGTGTAACTGCGGTATATAAAGCAAAACTTGCACAATTTGAAGCGCAACTAGCAGCAGGAACTGTGAAAATGAAGCGACCAACTCTCGGAGCGGTTGCTTTATATGCACTTACGCCTGAAACGTATACAACGTTCACAAGTACTGGCTTGCCGGATCTCACTGGTCCTAAGGCAGTATCTGGAATTGATCATCAATCCTTCACTCAGGAACAGATGTTCACATGGGTACGTTTACTAGCAATGTCTGCAAAGAGTGGTCAAACTCCATCTGCGGGAACACTTGCTAGATATACAGCAAATACTCCTTATTTGAATACTGATCCTGACTTCAGGCCAGCAGAACTAAAACATAGCGACTGGTAAAAATTCAAAGAGCGGGGCTCGAGGTGGGTCCCGCTCTTTGTCGTCATTTTCCATTCCTAGTAGCCTGAACCGGTGAGTAAACAGATTCAACTTGATTCGATTGAAGCGATGCATAAGTTCGGTGCAGCTCTAGGCGCTCAACTTCAAGCCGGTGATTTGATTCTTCTTTCCGGCCCGCTTGGTGCTGGCAAAACAGCGCTAACTCAAGGCATAGGCAGCGCACTTGGAATTTTTGGAATCACATCTCCCACTTTTGTCATTTCACGTATTCATCCTGGAAAGATCCCATTAGTTCATGTCGATGCCTATCGATTGCAAGGTGAGGCACCTGCAATCTTTGATGATTTAGATTTAGAGAGTTATTTAGCTACGAGCATCACCGTTGTTGAATGGGGCGAAGGGCTAGCCGACCGACTTGCTGATCAGTATCTAGAAATAAAGATTGAATTTGGTGAGAGCGATGACCTGAGATTGGTTTCAATAGTTGGCCATGGCGAGCGTTTTGCAGGTTTCTCGGTATGAGCACATATTTACTTCTCGATACCTCAACTTCTCGCACGAGTGTTGTAGTAGTTAAGAATAACGAAGTTATTTTTAGTGAATATCACGACGGTGCTCTTTCACACGGGGAAACACTTCCCAAACTTGTGGCTGCAGCGCTAAAGGTTTCACCACAAATTGATGAAGTAATTGTTGGAATGGGTCCAGGTCCATTCACCGGACTTCGCGTTGGAATTTCATTCGCCCAAAGTTTTGCATTTGCTCGGGGTATTAAGTTGCAAGGCGTCTGCAGCCTTGATGCAATTGCAAGTCAATTTTCGGATAAAGATTTTGTCGTTGCGGTAGATGCGCGCCGCAAAGAAGTTTTCTACGCCAGATATACCGATGGTGTTCGGATTGGTGAACCAAATGTATGTCAACCTTCTCAACTTAATGCGCTACAAATTCCAATTTATGGTGAAGCACTAAATCAATTTCCAGATCCAAAAGCGTTTGTAGGAATAGCTGATTCAAATAAAACATATTTAGCGCCAATTTATGTGCGCAGACCAGATGCTTATCCAGCTCCTGTTGGTGTGAAATTTAGAGCAATGACCCAACTTGATTTGGTTCCAGCATTCGCAATTGAGAAAGCGGCATATGGCAAAGATGGTTGGTCTATGGCGCAATTTAAAGAGGAGTATCTAGGTAAGGATCGGATGTATGTTGCCGCAGAATTTGGTGGCGAATTAATTTCTTATGCCGGCGTATTTAATTTAGCCGGAGTTGCTGATGTCCTAACAATTACGGTTGCCGATGGGCATCGCCGCAAAGGCATCGGGCGCGAGCTCTTACGCCGATTGATCGACTGGTCCCGTACCCAAAAGTGTGAAGCGATAATGCTTGAAGTTCGCGTCGGCAATGAAGAGGCGATTCCGCTTTATACCTCATTCGGGTTTATCGAAATTTCGCGCCGTAAGGATTATTACGGTCCAGGCAAATCCGCAATTGTTATGCGCAAGGAGTTGAAATGAAGAACTCTGACGCTCTCGTTTTAGGTATTGAGACTTCGTGCGATGAAACTGCGGTTGGAATAGTTTCTGGTCGTAAATTATTAGCCAATGTAATTTCATCAAGCGTTGATGAACATGCCAGATTTGGTGGCGTTGTCCCCGAGATTGCAAGCCGTGCCCATCTTGAGGCTATGCCTAGCGTGATTAAACAAGCTTTAAGTGAGGCCAAAGTTTCTATTAAAGATATCGATGCCTTTGCGGTGACTGCGGGTCCAGGTTTAATTGGAGCGCTTCTAGTTGGAACATCAAGCGCATCAGGCCTTGCCCTCGCGATGGCTAAACCACTTTATGGAGTTAATCATTTATCAGCCCACATCGCAGTTGATTCCCTTAATTCGGATCACAAATTAGATCCAGCAATTGCGTTATTGGTTAGCGGTGGCCACAGTTCAATCTTGCAGGTAAATGATTTAACCAGTGATGTAATAACTCTAGGTTCAACTATCGATGATGCTGCTGGCGAGGCCTTCGATAAAATCGCAAGAATTTTGGAACTTGGTTTTCCTGGTGGCCCCGCAATTGATCTTGATGCTAAATCCGGTGATCGCAGCGCAATTGAATTTCCACGAGGTCTGACACTTGCTCGCGATTTAGTTGAACATAAATATGATTTCTCATTCTCTGGCTTAAAAACTGCAGTATCAAGATATTTAGCTAAGACCCCCGAATTTATCCGCGCTGATGTTTCGGCTTCGTTTCAAGAAGCGGTAGTAGATGTGCTTTTGGCTAAGGCGATCGGGGCGGCGAAAGAGGTTGGGATTGATACTTTGATAATTGCTGGCGGGGTAGCGGCAAATAGCAGGCTTCGGGCCTTGGCCCAAGAGCGGGCCGATAAGGCCGGAATTCAACTACGAATTCCACCAATGAATCTATGTACCGATAACGGAGCCATGGTTGCAGCTATCGGTTCTCTGGCTGTAGCAAAGGGTTTAAGGCCCTCTGAGCTCGGATTTGAGGCTAATTCCAGCTCAGGTATTGCCAATCCCATATTTTGACGCCTAGCCAGCCCTGCTTTAGAGTTTGCGTTAGCACTCGAAGGGTGAGTCTGCTAATTTGAGTAGAGCCCATTAAACAAGTCAAACATGAAGGAGCAATCATGGCCGTAACCATCAAGCCGCTTGAAGATCGCCTAGTTGTAAAGGCAAATGAAGCCGAGCAAACAACAGCATCAGGTTTAGTAATTCCAGATACCGCAAAAGAGAAGCCACAAGAGGGCACTGTTATTGCAGTTGGTCCAGGTCGTTTCGATGATGGCGTGCGCACACCAATGGATGTAAAAGTTGGCGATGTAGTTCTTTACAGCAAGTACGGCGGAACTGAAGTTAAGTACAACAACGAGGAATACCTTGTTCTTTCAGCTCGCGATGTACTAGCAATTATTGAAAAGAAGTAATAACACATGGGTAAAACTTTAAGTTTTGATGAAGAGGCTCGTCGTGCGATGGAGCGCGGTGTCAATATTCTTGCTGACACTGTAAAAGTAACACTTGGACCTAAGGGTCGTAACGTTGTTATTGCAAAGTCATATGGTGCACCACTAATTACAAATGATGGCGTAACAATCGCCAAGGAGATTGAACTCTCTGATCCAGCCGAGAACATGGGCGCTCAACTTGTAAAGCAAGTTGCAGAAAAGACCAATGACGTCGCTGGTGATGGCACAACAACTGCAACCGTTCTTGCTCAGGCAATGGTTAAGGAAGGTCTTCGTAACCTTGCTGCCGGTGCCCAACCAATGGATATCAAGGTTGGTATCGAAGCTGCAGTTAAGGCAGTTTCTGATGAGCTAAAGAAGAATTCCACTGCAGTAAGTGGCAAGTCTCAGATTGCAGATGTTGCAACTATTTCAGCCCAAGATAAAGCTATTGGTGACCTCATCGCAGAAGCGATGGATAAGGTCGGCAAAGATGGCGTAATCACCGTTGAAGAATCTTCAACAACTGGTCTCGAACTCGATTTCACCGAGGGAATGCAATTCGATAAGGGTTACATCTCGCCTTACTTCGTAACGGATTCCGATCGCATGGAGACTGTTCTAGAAGATGCCTATGTTCTTATCTCAGGCGGCAAGATTTCGGCACTAGCTGAAATCCTTCCAATCTTGGAGAAGGTTTCCCAAGCTGGAAAGCCACTATTGATTATCGCTGAAGATGTTGAAGGCGAAGCGCTTTCAACGTTAGTGGTAAACCGTATGCGCGGAACCTTTACCTCAGCCGCTGTTAAGGCCCCAGGCTTTGGCGATCGCCGTAAGGCAATGTTGCAAGACATTGCGATTCTTACTGGTGGCCAAGTTATTACAGCCGAAGTTGGCTTAAAGCTTGAGCAAGTAACTGTTGATCTTCTTGGTCGCGCTCGCCGTGTTGTAATCACAAAGGACAACACAACCATCGTTGATGGCGCAGGCGATAAGGCTCAAGTTGCAGCACGAGTTCAAGAGATTCGTAATGAACTTGAAAATACTGATTCCGACTGGGATCGTGAAAAGCTACAAGAGCGCGTTGCAAAACTCGCAGGTGGCGTTTGCATTATTAAAGTCGGCGCACATACTGAAGTTGAATTGAAAGAGAAGAAGCACCGTCTTGAAGATGCGATCTCTGCAACTCGCGCAGCAGTCGAAGAAGGAATTGTTGTTGGTGGTGGGGCTGCGCTAGTACACGCGGCATCAGCGCTCGATAAAGATCTTGGCCTCGAAGGTGATCAGGCAGTCGGTGTTCGCTTAGTTCGCAAAGCTTGTGATGAACCACTTCGCTGGATTGCTGAAAACGCAGGCCACGAAGGTTATGTTGTTGTTGCAAAGGTTCGAACAATGAAGCCTAATGAAGGCTTCAACGCTGCAACTGAAGTTTACGAAGATCTTGTAAAGGTCGGCGTAATCGATCCAGTCAAGGTAACTCGTTCTGCCCTTGCAAATGCGGCATCAATCGCTGCAATGTTTATCACGACTGAAGCGCTCGTATTCGAGACTCCAGAAAATAAGAAGGAAGAAGCTGGCGGAAGTGGCCATAGCCATGGACCTGGCGGACATGGCCATTAATTAGTCACTAATTAACGCTTAAATTTAAGGCCCCAAACTTTCATTAGTGTGGGGCCTTATTTATTGGTTTAATAAGCACATGGCAAATTCCCCAATGATGACGCTGAGCATTGATTGCGGCGGACTTAGTATCAAGGCTTCGGTGCTTGATGAAGATGGAACGATGCACGCTCCTGCAATCGCAGTGCCAACTCCATATCCACTTACGCCAATGGATCTGATTAACGTCTTTAAAGAAATTGCTTCAAAGTTACCAAAGGCTGATCGAATCACTGTTGGCTTCCCGGGAATGGTTCGCCACGGAGTTGTTGTAAATACCCCGCATTACGTAAATGTAAAAGGGCCTCGCACAAGAGTTGATCCAGAGTTGTTCTATGCCTGGAAGGGTTTAGATTTTAGAAGCCTGGTCCAAGAAACTTTTAGCCTTCCAACCTTGATGTTAAATGATGCTGAAGTCCATGGCGCTGGCGTTGTTGCTGGCTCTGGCTTTGAAGTTGTTTTAACCCTCGGAACTGGACTTGGTTGCGCAGTATTTGATGGTGGAAAGCTTGCACCACATATTGAACTTTCACATGCTCCAATTCGTCGCTCAACTATTTACGATGAGTGGATTGGTGAACATGAGCGACGCAGACTAGGTGATTCATTCTGGTCTCGCCGAATTCGCGCAATGGTTACAGATTTACGTCCAGTGTTTCATTGGGACCGACTCTATTTAGGCGGCGGAAATGCTCGCCGAATTCGTCCTGAAGTTTTAGAACTTATCGGTGATGATGTTGTAATTGTTCCTAATGCGGCCGGAATTGTTGGCGGCGTGCGGGCATGGAATTTAACTCGCGTTTAAAAGGTGGCACTTTGAATAGAGGAGTTTATTCTGTAATCCAAACCCCATTGGATAGCCATGATGAAATTGATGAGAAGGTTTTCGAAGCCGAGATTAACTGGTTGATTAAATGTGGTGTCAAAGGTTTAGTACTTGCAATGGTTTCAGAAGTGATGCGATTTAGTGCAGCCGAGCGTCGCAAGCAATGGCAGATAGTTCTTCGCATACTTGATGGACGCTTGCCACTAATCGTTAGTGTTGGTGGCGAGAGCACTGCAATCGCAGTTCAATTGGCAAGAGCTGCAGAAGCAGATGGCGCAAGTGCGCTAATAGCTACTCCACCTGCTTCATTCCCGGCGACCTCATCTGAAATCTATTCTTATTACTCCACAATAATTGAGGCAGTACAGATTCCATTAATTGTTCAGGATGCAAGTAATTACATGGGTCAACCACTTGAACTTGAGTTATATGGAAAGTTACTTGAGAAATATGGCAATACCCGTGTGCAGTTCAAGCCAGAAGCAAAGCCAGTTAAAGACCGTATGGCGGCGCTACAAGAAATTGCCGGCGGTGAAGCGAAAGTTTATGAGGGCCAGAGTGGATTGGATCTGTTAGATACGCACCCACTTGGGCTTGTTGGAACAATGCCAGGTGCAGAAATTCCTTGGGCAATTATTGCGCTTTGGGACGCCTTGGAAGCTAAAGATTTTGTACGTGCTACTGCAATCCATGCCTGTGTTAAAAAATTAGTTGCATTTCAACCAACCATTGATGCCTATGTCGCAGTTGAAAAATACCTATTAGTAAAACAAGGAATCTTTACTTCAAGTCGCCAGCGAGGGCCAGTTAGCACAACTCTGAGCGATCAAACCAAGAATGAGATTGATCTGGTATTCAACGAGCTACTAAAAGTTGTTGGAAGTTAAGTTCAAAACTATATTTCAAATAATATTAAGAAGCGGTAGAGAAAGTACCTTCATTAGCGATCTCGTTACGGTTCAAGATTGCTAAGCGATCTTCTTCAGTTAAACCGCCCCAAATTCCATATGGCTCAGCCAAAATAAGAGCTTGTTTTCTACATGCTTGCAAAACTGGACATGATGCACAAACAGCCTTTGCGGCATTCTCGCGATTCTTGCGGCGAGGTCCACGTTCGCCATCTGTATAGAAGAACATCTCAGTTGGAAGCTCACGACATGCAGCAGATTCTTGCCATTCCCAGTCAGAAGCGATTGGTCTTGGCTGTATTTGCGTTGTCATTTGGGCTCCTGTTCAGGTGAAGCTTGCTAGCATCAATACTACAATCGCGCCATAGGTTGTTCAAGTATCTGGGGGCTTTTGTTGCGAAATTGAGGCGTTTCAGGTGGCGTGACTCACAACTAATCAGGAGAATTGCTTAATGATGAGCACTCGGGAGCCTGTAGATCCAAATGAATTACTGACGGTCGCAGCCGTAGCCCGAAAGCTTGGGGTATCGCCATCAACTCTTCGCACTTGGGACCGTAGGTATGGCTTAGGTCCTAGTAGTCACAATGTAGGTACACATCGCAGATATTCCAAAACTGACTTAATTAGATTAACGTCAATGGTGCGCCTAATTGTTGCTGGAGTAGCTCCAAAAGATGCAGCCTTAAAAGCGCTAAAACTAAATGTGCATGGAAGTAAGCAGGCCATTGAAAAAGTTTTTCGGGTACCAGAAAACCAAGCAGATCTAGTAACTCTGCTCCATCGCTCGGCTATGAAATTTAATCAGGCACAAATCGAAAAACTCATCAGGAAATCGATTGCAGATATTGGAGTGGAAGCCACTTGGCTTGAAGTCTTATCTCCACTGTTGATTGAAGTTGGAGAAGTATGGGTTCGTACCGGAAATGGAATTGAAGTCGAACATTTTCTGAGTGAGATACTTAAAAAGATTTTAAGGGAGAACACTGGAAAGATTGATAAGCCTAGGAATTCGCGGCCGGTATTGCTCGCATGTGTCGAAAATGAATTGCATTCACTCGCTCTTAATGCGCTTGCTGCAGTCTTAGCTGAAGCCAGGATTGAATGTATTTTTCTCGGTGCCAGAACGCCACAAATCGCGCTTAATCAAGTTGTAATTAAATCTGCGCCGCCGGTAATCTTTCTCTGGGCTCAATCAAGTGAAAATGTAGACCACGCTTATGTCAAAGAGCTTCCAACAATCCGGCCAGCGCCAAAAGTTCTTTTAGGTGGACCTGGTTGGAAAGCTGCAAAAGGAAAATTATTAAGCCGAGCGGTAATTACTGAAGGCTTAGCTGAAGCCCGGGAGCAGATTTTGCAGGCCTTAGCCGTTTAACGGCGGATAAATCAGCTATTTTGTTTGACTAGACTTGCCCAATGCTTGAAGGCGCTCGCGACAAAGTCGTAATGCTCGGACTCACTTACGATGACGTCCTTCTACTTCCCGACGCTTCCGATGTGGTACCAAGTGAGGTCGATACCAAGACCCGACTTACTAGAAAGATTCTCTTAGATATTCCCTTGGTTTCTTCAGCGATGGACACCGTAACTGAATCGCCAATGGCAATCGCTATGGCCAAAGCCGGTGGCATCGGAATAATTCACCGAAATTTACCGATCGAAGATCAAGTTAAGAACATTAAAGCTGTGAAAGCCCACGGAATAGTTGGCGCCGCAGTTGGTGTTGGTGACGATGGTTTTGCTCGAGCGTCGGCGCTGATTGAAGCTGGTGTTGATGTTGTAGTTGTAGATACCGCACATGGACATCACCGCGCAGTATTAGATGCAATTGCCCGAATCAAAAAAGAATTTCCAGAGATTCAAATTATTGGTGGCAATGTTGCAACTCGTGCTGGTGCACAAGCGCTTATTAATGCCGGTGCAGATGCGGTAAAAGTAGGCGTTGGTCCTGGATCTATTTGTACAACCCGAGTTGTTGCTGGCGTAGGAGTTCCACAAATTACTGCAATCATGGAGGCCCATAAAGCTTGCGTTAAAGCCGACATTCCATTAATTGCAGATGGTGGTTTGCAATATTCTGGCGATATCGCAAAAGCAATTGTTGCTGGTGCCGATTCCGTAATGCTCGGCTCGCTTCTTGCGGGTTGCGATGAATCTCCAGGTGAACTTGTTGAAATTGATGGCAAAAAATATAAGGCTTATCGCGGAATGGGCTCACTCGGAGCGATGCAATCTCGTGGCGAAAAAAAATCTTATTCTAAGGATCGCTATATGCAAGATGATGTTCTTGCTGAAGATAAATTAGTTCCAGAAGGTATTGAAGGCAGAGTTGCATATCGCGGCCCGGTTGCCGAAATGGTTCACCAATTAGTTGGTGGATTGCGTTCTGGGATGGGCTATGCAGGTTCACCAACCATTGCTGATTTGCAGCAAAACGGCCAGCTAATTCAGATAACTTCAGCGGGGCTTCAAGAGAGCCATCCACATGATGTTTTACATGTTGCAGATGCACCTAACTACACCGGAAAAGGAAAGTAGCCATGAACGAAATTGAAATTGGGCCAGGAAAACGTGCTCGAGTTGGCTATTCATTTGATGACATCGCAATAGTTCCAAGCCGCCGTACTCGCGACCCAGAAGAGGTTTCAATCAACTGGCAGATCGATGCTTATAAGTTCTCACTTCCCATGATGGCCGCTCCGATGGACTCTGTTGTTTCACCAGATACCGCAATCGCAATTGGAAAGCTTGGTGGACTTGGCGTTTTAAACCTTGAAGGACTTTGGACTAGACACGAAGATCCGAGAATCCCACTTGGCGAAATCGCATCAATGCCACAAGAAAAAGCGATTCGCAGAATGCAGGAACTTTATTCACTACCAATTCGTCCAGAACTTATTAAGGAGCGCATTGCCCAAATTCGCGCATCAGGTGTGACTGTTGCTGCTGCGCTTTCACCACAACGAACAGCGGAGCATGCAAAGGCTGTTATCGATGCGGGTGTAGATATTTTTGTTATCCGCGGAACAACTGTTAGCGCGGAACATGTTTCAACTGAAATTGCGCCATTAAACTTAAAGAAATTTATTTATGAATTAGATGTTCCAGTAATTGTTGGTGGCTGTGCCACTGGTACTGGCGCTCTTCACTTAATGCGCGCTGGCGCAGCCGGAGTACTTGTTGGGTTTGGTGGCGGTGCCGCGCACACAACTCGTTCGGTATTAGGAATTGCAGTACCAATGGCATCTGCTGTTGCAGAAGTTACATCTGCTCGTCGTGATTACATGGATGAATCTGGTGGTCGTTTTGTTCACGTTATCGCTGATGGTTCAGTTGGAAAATCTGGCGACATTGCAAAAGCAATTGCTTGCGGCGCCGATGCTGTCATGATGGGCTCGCCACTTGCGAAAGCAGTTGAATCACCGGGCAAAGGTTGGCATTGGGGTTCTGAAGCGCACCACACAGAATTACCACGCGGTGACAGAGTTCAAGTTGGCACTGTCGGAACTTTGGAAGAGATACTCGTTGGCCCATCTCACCTTGCAGATGGAAGTATGAATTTATTCGGTGCACTGCGACGTGCGATGGCTACATCTGGTTACTCAGATCTAAAAGAGTTCCAGCGCGTTGAAGTTGTTATCGATCGTGTCTAATACCAAAACTCAAGAGCTGGTACTAGTCGTTGATTTTGGGGCGCAATACGCCCAATTGATTGCTCGCCGGGTTCGTCAAGCCCAGGTTTATTCCGAGATAGTTCCATCTTCAATGTCCATTGCAAAAATGTTAGAAAAAAATCCGGTTGCCATAATTTTATCTGGCGGCCCATCAAGCGTTTATGAGCCTGGCGCACCAACGCTAGATGCAAAGATTTTTGAAGCGGGAATCCCAATTTTTGGAATTTGTTATGGTTTTCAACTTATGGCATCAGCACTTGGGGGAGTTGTAACCCAAACAGGTAAATCAGAATTTGGCCGAACTACTCTTTCACATAGTTCAAATTCGAAATTACTTCATGGCCTGCCTAAAGAATTTAGCGTTTGGATGAGCCATGGTGACAGCGTTACAACAGCGCCAACCGGGTTTACCTCAACGGCCCAAACTTCCGATACGCCAATTGTTGCCTTCGAAAGAGGCGATGCAAAATTTGCTGGTGTGCAATTCCATCCCGAAGTTCTGCACTCCGAAAATGGGCAAGAAGTTTTGCGTCGTTGGTTAATAGACATCGTCGGATGTAAACCAACTTGGAATTCCGAGAATATTGTCACAACCGAAGTCGAAAAAGTTAAGGAACTTGTCGGTAAGGGCCGAGTGCTTTGTGGCTTATCTGGGGGCGTTGACTCTGCAGTTGCTGCAGCGATTGTGCAGAAAGCAGTTGGCTCACAACTCACCTGCGTCTTTGTTGATCACGGATTACTTCGTGAAGGCGAAGCAGAACAAGTAGAACGCGATTTTGTTGCATCTACCGGCGTCACTCTAAAAGTTGTCGATGCTAAAGAGCGCTTCCTAAAAGCACTTGCAGGAGTTACTGATCCAGAAACAAAGCGAAAGATAATTGGCACGGAATTTATTAGAGTTTTCGAGGCAGCTGCTCGAGAAATATCAGCTACCGAACCAATTGATTTCTTAGTACAAGGAACTTTATATCCTGATGTTGTTGAATCTGGTGGCGGCGAAGGTGCAGCAAATATTAAATCGCACCATAACGTTGGTGGCCTGCCAGATGATCTGCAATTTAAATTAATCGAACCACTTCGTACACTTTTTAAAGATGAAGTTCGATATGCCGGATTATCAATGGGACTTCCAGAGGAAATTATTTGGCGTCAACCATTCCCAGGACCGGGCCTTGCAATTCGAATAGTTGGCGAAGTGACTGAGAATAACCTTAGAATATTACGAAAAGCTGATGCAATTGCCCGAATTGAATTGCGTAATGCAGATTTAGATCGGATAATTTGGCAATGTCCAGTTGTTTTATTAGCTGATGTAAGAAGTGTTGGAGTGCAAGGAGATGGCCGAACTTATGGTCATCCAATTGTTCTTCGGCCAGTTTCATCAGAAGATGCAATGACTGCAGATTGGAGTCGGATCCCATACGAAGTATTGGAGAAGATTTCTACGCGAATTACAAATGAAGTCCGAGAAGTGAATCGAGTGGTTCTAGATGTAACATCTAAACCGCCCGGAACTATTGAGTGGGAGTGATCTAAATGAAACGTTCAACTGGTGTTGTGATTGTTACAATGTTGATCGCTTCTATTCTTATTGCCGCACCTGCAAATGCAGAAAAAAATAAGAAGATTAAGAAAGCCAGCCAGACCTCCTCGTTGCTTGCGCTCTGCAAAGACACTAAGGCTGTTGGGCACTCACCAATGCGGTTGCCAGTTCCTTCGATCAAGAGACCGCATGTAAATAAGACAATTACTTTTAAAACTAATTGCGGTGAGATTCAGATTGCTGCAGATGGCGTTAATGCACCGCTAACCGTTATCTCAATGAGTTACCTGGCTAATAAGGGTTACTTTGATGATTCACCTTGCCATCGCATAACTACTTCCGGAATTTTTGTTCTCCAGTGTGGCGATCCAACTGCGTCAGGTTCAGGTGGACCGGCCTGGCAAGTTCCAGATGAGAATCTTCCTACGGGAACCGGAAATATTTATCCAGCAGGATCTGTTGCAATGGCAAACTCTGGGGCCAATACGAATGGCAGCCAATTCTTTATTGTTTATGATGACAATTCACAGCTCGGCCCAAATTACACACTGTGGGGCAGAGTAATTAAAGGCTTAAACATTGTGAAAGCGGTAGCGGCGCTTGGATCTGATAATTCAAACCCAGCAGGCGGTGGCGTTCCAAACCAAGCAATTACTATTGAACGTGCAAGTGCTCGCTAATTAATCGCTAGAAACTATTCTAAAAATTTCAGCAACTCTGCCATCAGCTAATCCATTCAACTTTGCATTTCGCTCGCCCCATTCGCGAACCATCTTCTCTAAATCAGGATTATGCGCAGTCTGACTTACATGGGCTTGCAGTGCGGCAATTTTCTTATCGAAAGTATCTGTTACATCCACAAAGTGGTCTGGAGTGTGATGAGACATTACCCAGACTTCGCGTACGCGCCAAGGTTCTAGACCTTCATCTTTTAAGAGATCTTCAAAAGCGAATGGGTTTCTAGCATCTGGATAGATGGCTTGAATAGCCGCTTCACCTGCAGCCATATGATCTGGATGGCTTGAAAACAAACGATCCCAATTTCGTTCCGGGCTCTGGATAAGTATTCGCTGTGGTTTAGTTTTTCGAATTTCACGAACTATCTGTTTACGTAACTCGATAGTTGGTACGAGCCAGCCATCGCGATGGTTTAAGAATTCAATATTTGTTACACCAAGAACTTTTCCGGCATCGCGCTGTTCCCGCTGGCGAATCTTTGGCATCTCTTCCCGCGGCACATCTGGATCTTCGCCACCTTGGTCGCCATTAGTACAAATGCAATATGAAACTTCGATCCCCTTCGCTGTCCATTGCGCAATCGTTCCAGCGGCCCCGAAATCTAGGTCATCAGGGTGAGCAGTAACTACGAGGACGCGTTCAATTTCGGAATCTTCTATAGGAGGCATTGGGCAATCTTAGAAGAACTTCAAGGATTATGTGAGTCGTTAGACTCCGACCTATGTCTGCTAAGTCACTAATCGATGGATTGAACCCACAACAGCAAGCTGCTGTTATTCATGAGGGTTCACCGCTATTAGTAGTGGCTGGTGCTGGTTCCGGGAAGACGCGAGTTTTAACGAGACGAATCGCATATTTATTGGGCCAACGCGGTGTAAACCCTTATGAGGTTCTGGCAATTACATTTACAAATAAAGCGGCTGCGGAAATGAAGGAACGAGTTGCAGACCTAGTCGGCGATCGTGCAAAATCAATGTGGGTTTCTACATTTCACTCTGCATGTGTTCGAATCTTGCGCCAAGAAGCGTCGAAAATTGGTTACTCAAACTCTTTCACAATTTATGATTCGTCAGATAGTTTGCGGCTCATAACTTTAGTCATGAAAGATATGAATCTAGATATAAAACGTTATGCACCAAGAGCTGTCGCTGGTCTGATTTCACAGGCCAAGAATGAACTTCAAGGCCCAGCTGATTTCGTGCAATCAGCTGATAACCAATTTAATGAAATTGTTGCAGAAGTATTTGCACATTATCAAAAGCGATTAGCCAGTGCGAATGCTATGGATTTTGATGATTTGATTGGCAGAACTGTTGAAATCTTGCAACGCTATCCCGAAAGCCGCCAACGTTATCGATCGCGTTTTCGCCATGTTTTAGTCGATGAGTATCAAGATACAAATCACGCACAATATATGTTGATTAAAGAGCTTGTTGGTACTGAAGGAGAGGGAATCCCGCTTGCCGAACTCTGCGTTGTTGGCGATGCAGATCAATCTATCTATGCCTTTCGTGGCGCAAATATTCGAAACATTCTGCAATTCGAAGCCGATTATCCAAGTGCTAAAACTATTCTTCTTGAACAAAATTATCGCTCAACCCAAAATATTCTGTCGGCAGCAAATGCCGTAATTTCAAATAACGAGGGGCGAAAGGCTAAGAATCTCTGGTCCGAATCTGGTTCTGGTTCAAAAATTATTGGTTACGTTGCTGAAAGTGAACACGATGAAGCCGACCATATAGTTTCGGAGATTGGCCGCCTGCGAAAAGAGAGCCTTTCGCAACCTGGTGATACCGCGATTTTCTACCGAACAAATGCCCAGTCTCGAGTATTTGAGGAAGTGTTCTTACGTTCAGCCATCCCATACAAAGTTGTTGGTGGAGTGCGCTTCTATGAGCGTAAAGAGGTAAAGGATTTCTTAGCCTATCTTCGAGTCTTAGTTAATTCCGAGGATGAAATTTCACTTCGCAGAATTATTAATACCCCAAAGCGCGGAATCGGTGATCGCGCCTTAGACACCGTCGATCTATTCGCTAAAGATTCTGGAATCTCATTTTGGAGCGCCCTTAATCGTGCCGCCGAAGTTCCAAGTATTCCAACTCGATCAATCGCCGCAATTAACGATTTCGTTCACCTAATCACTTCTCTAACATTCTTAGTCGAAGCTAAAACTCGGCCATCTGTAATTGCGCAAGCTGTCTTAGAACAATCAGGGTTGCTGCAAGAACTCGAGAATAGCGATGATCTGCAAGATGAATCACGTGTAGAGAATTTACAAGAATTGGTCTCTGTATCTGTTGAATATGAAGAGGGCGAAGTTGAAGAGGGCGAAGAAATTTCACTTCTAGGTTTTCTTGAGAACGTTTCACTCGTCGCAGATTCAGATCAAATTCCTGAAGGCGAAGATCACGGTGGCGTAGTAACGCTGATGACGCTCCACACTGCAAAAGGCTTGGAATTTCCGACGGTATTTCTAACTGGGATGGAAGAAGGAATATTTCCGCACTCTAGAACTTTGGGTGATCCAAAAGAAATAGAAGAGGAGCGCCGCCTGGCATACGTTGGATTAACTAGGGCGCGTACTCGGTTATTTATTTCGCGCTCTGAATATCGAAGTTCATGGGGCGCACCAACTTACAATCCAGCATCACGATTTCTTGCAGAAATTCCAGATGAGGTAATTGAATGGAACGAACGCGCTCCTGCGCCATCTAGGGCCAGTATTTTAAAGACATCACATTTCACTCCAGCCCCAAGAGCTACAGGGCGTAAAGCATCTTCAACAATGGTTTTGAACGTTGGAGATCGTGTGTCACATGACACATTTGGATTAGGCAGCGTTATTGCTGTCATCGGTGAAGGTGATCGCGCAGAAGCCACAATTAACTTCGGTTCACTCGGGGAAAAGCGGTTATTGCTGCGATATGCGCCGGTAGAGAAGCTCTAAATAAGCACTAAGATTTCGCTTATTCGCACGCGCAAAATTTAGTATTAATAACGAATGGGGTAACTAGTGGATCTCTTTGAGTATCAAGCTCGAGATCTTTTCGAATCACATAGCGTCCCAGTTTTAGGTGGCGCAGTTGCGTACACACCTGAGGAAGCCGAAGCTGCTGCAGAATCAATGGGCGGACGTGTGGTTGTTAAAGCACAGGTAAAAGTTGGTGGCCGAGGTAAAGCTGGTGGCGTGAAACTTGCGGAAAGTGCAAGTGATGCAAGAGCTAAAGCGGCAGCAATTCTTGGAATGGATATTAAAGGTCATACCGTTAATAAAGTAATGATTGCGCAAGCCGCACCAATTGAAGCGGAGTACTACTTAGCAATTTTGCTCGACCGTGCAAATCGCAATTTCCTAGTTATGGCTTCGGTCGCTGGCGGTATGGAGATTGAAGAAGTTGCCCATAAGACTCCAGAAAAATTAGCAAGAATTGGCATCGATCCAAATATCGGAATTTCAAAAGAGAAGGCACGTGAAATAGTTTTAGCTGGGCAATTCCCAGTTGATGTTGTGGATCAAGTTGTAGATGTATTGCTCAAGTTATGGGCAGCATTTGTAGCAGAAGATGCAACTCTCATGGAGATCAACCCACTTGTTAAAACAAGTGATGGAAAAGTTGTTGCACTAGATGGCAAGGTAACTTTGGATGACAGCGCAGACTTTAGACATCCCGGCCATGAAGCACTTATTGATCATGCTTCAGCAAATCCATTAGAGGCAGCAGCCAAAGCCAAGAATTTGAATTATGTAAAGCTCGATGGCCAGGTTGGAATTATTGGCAATGGCGCAGGACTTGTAATGAGCACGCTCGATGTCGTCGCTTATGCTGGTGAAAAATTCAGCGTTAAGCCAGCGAACTTCTTAGATATCGGCGGCGGTGCATCTGCTCAAGTAATGGCTGATGGTCTGGGAATTATTCTTGGTGACCCCGACGTTCGCAGCGTCTTTGTAAATGTCTTCGGCGGTATTACTGCTTGTGATGCCGTCGCAAATGGAATTGTTCAAGCCCTTGAAATGCTTGGCGATAAGGCAACTAAGCCAATCGTTGTTCGATTAGATGGAAACAACGTGCTTGAAGGACGTCGCATCTTGAACGAGGCAGCGCATCCACTTATTCAACAGGTTGACACTATGGATGGCGCCGCAGCGCGCGCCGCAGAATTGGCGGCAAAATAATGGCGATCTTTGTAAACGAAAATACCAAAGTTCTAGTTCAAGGAATGACTGGTTCGGAAGGTACAAAACATACTGCGCGAATGGCTAAGTCCGGAACAAAAATTGTAGGCGGTGTTACACCTGGCAAAGGCGGACAGAGTGTTGAGATTGAAGGCGTAACGCTTCCAGTATTTAATAACGTTACAGAAGCAGTCGCTGCAACAGGTGCAAACGCATCGGTTGTATTTGTTCCACCTAAGTTTGCGAAAGCAGCGGTCATTGATGCAATTGATGCAAAGTTGCCACTAGTAGTTGTAATTACTGAAGGAATTCCAGTTCATGATTCTGCAGCGTTCTATGCATATGCTGTTGCAAAAGGAACTACTCGTTTAGTTGGGCCAAACTGTCCAGGTTTAATAAGTCCTGGAAAATCTAATCTTGGAATTATTCCGGCAGACATAACAGGTCCAGGGCGAATCGGACTAGTTTCTAAATCTGGAACACTTACTTACCAAATGATGTATGAACTTCGTGACTTTGGAATCAGCACAGCAGTGGGAATCGGTGGCGATCCAATTATTGGTACAACTCATATCGATTGCTTGCGCGCATTCCAAGATGATCCAGATACTGATGCAATAGTCATGATTGGTGAAATTGGTGGCGATGCTGAGGAACGTGCCGCAGCATTTATTGCAGAGTATGTAACTAAACCAGTTGTTGGTTATGTCGCAGGATTCACTGCTCCCGAAGGAAAGACGATGGGACATGCTGGAGCGATTGTTTCTGGTTCATCCGGAACTGCTGCTGCTAAGCAGAGCGCACTTGAAGCTGTTGGCGTTAGCGTTGGCAAGACTCCAAGTGAAGCAGCGCAATTAATGCGCACTATTTTAAATAATAAAAAAGGTTAACTAACTTGGGCCGCATCCTGCTGGTTACTTTTCAACAGGCGCTGCGTAGTGTGGCTTTAACCTTATTCCCACTTAGTTTTATCGCGCTCTTTGCATGGTCTACGGCTGGCAGTACAACCGGAAATACCTCCGATCCAATCCGTGCCGCAATTTGGCTCTGGCTTGGTGGGCATTTAGTTCCATTTAAATTGGCGTTATCTTCAGGCTTCTCAAGTGGCGCTCTTACCTATCTTCCACTCGGTGCAGTTATTTTTCCTTGGCTTGCTATTCGGAGTGGTTATCGCCGAGCTAGTGAATACTTAAGCAATTCACGTGGCGCTAGATCTTTTATCGTTATTTGGTACACGTCAATCGCAACAATCGCGGCTTTACTTTCACAGAGCACAAATATTAAACCAAATATTATTCTGACACCGATTTTTGTTTTAATTATTTCGTTAAGTGCGACTATTGGATACCAAGCTAAATTCTTCGAGAGATTTAAGTTATTAGCTTATTCTTTCCTAGCCCTTTTAGGGCTTGTAATAATTCTTATAGCGATCTCATTGAGCACTCATTTCCAGATAGTGAAGTCTCTTGCAATAGTGATTCAACCAGGAATTATGGGTGGAATTCTCTTCACCCTCTTGCAACTTCTCTATCTTCCCAACATGGCTCTCGCTGGTATTTCATATCTATTTGGAACTGGATTTTCCTTAGGACTTGGCACTTTAATTTCACCAACAAATCTCGATATTAACTCGCTGCCCGCAATTCCTATATTAGGTGCTCTACCAACCTCAGAACATCCACTTCTCTTGATTACTCTAATTGCAGCGCTTGCAATAATTCTTATTAATCAGCTGGCAATCTTTCGAAAATTTGGCCCCTTTGAAGTTCGACAAGGCGAAGTCATTAAATCGGTAACTCCGTTATTGGGTGTGCTTATTGTGCTTTCGTATTTTGCTGGTGGAACACTTCTAACCCAGGATATGAATCCAGTCGGAATTACTTGGTGGAAGTTGCCGACTGTTTTTGCACTAATTCAATTAGTAGCGCTGATTTTTGGGTTATACCTGCCCAAGTTGGTAAAGAAAATTAAAGCTCATAAGAGCGAGCTTTAGATGAAGATAGTTTTACTAGCCTCCGGAAGCGGTTCCTTAGCCCAGGCAATCATCGATGCAAAAAGTGCTGGTGATTTGGATTTAGAAATTCTGGCTGTGGTTTCAGATCGAGATTCACAAGTTCTAGAACGTGCATCATCAGCAGGAATTAATACAAAGCACTTACCAATGACACCAGATCGAGAGTTCTGGGATACCCAGTTAGTTAATTATCTTTCTGACCTAAAGCCAGATTTGGTTGTCAGTGTTGGTTTTATGCGTATCTTGTCCAGAGGTTTTGTCGAAAAATTCCGAACTATAAATACGCACCCAGCTTTGTTGCCCAATTTCCCTGGCGCACACGGCGTAAGAGACGCGCTTACTGCGGGAGCTACCAAGACTGGTGCAACAGTGCACTGGGTTGATGCCGGCGTTGATACTGGCGCGATTATTGCCCAGGAGGAAGTCGAGATTCTGCCAGCAGATGATGAATCAACTCTGCACGAACGCATTAAGATTGTGGAACGAGCGCTCATAGTTGAGACCCTTAAAAACTTTATTATTAGCGGAATTCCAGGGCGGATTTAATGGATCGCAAGAAAATATCACGAGCACTTGTCAGTGTTTATGACAAGAGTGGTTTAGTTGAACTTGGTAAGAACCTGGAAAAACATGGTATTGAAATTCTTTCTACTGGTTCAACTGTTAAAACTTTGCGCGAAGCAGGAGTAAAAGTGATTCCAGTCGAGGAGTACACCGGCTTTCCTGAGATGCTTGGCGGACGCGTAAAAACGTTGCATCCCAGAATTCACGGTGGAATCTTGGCCGACCAAAGCGACCCAGAACATTTGGCACAACTAGCAGCCCAAGATATTGCGCCCTTTGATTTAATAGTTATAAATCTCTATCCATTTACGCAGACCATCGCAAGCGGTGCAAAATTTGAAGAATGCATTGAGCAAATTGATATTGGTGGGCCAAGTATGTTGCGTGGCGCTGCGAAGAATCACAAATCCGTCGCGGTTATTTCAGATCCATCGCAATATGGATTACTTAATGAAGCCTTAAATAGTGGTGGCTTTACACTACTAGAACGCCAGAAATTAGCGATGGCTACATTTCGCAAAACTGCTGAGTATGACATTGCTATTTCAGAGTGGTTGGGCAGCAAGTTAGAACAGGACGATTGGCGAGTAAAAGTTTGGAAGAAGATTGCAGATCTTAGATATGGTGAAAATCCACATCAAGATGCCACTGTTTTCTTAGATAGTTCTACGTCAGTTGCAACAACTGGAATAACAAGTGCCAAGCAACACCATGGCAAAGAGATGTCATTTAATAATTACACCGATGCTGACGCTGCGCTACGGGCTGCTTATGATCACAGCGAACCATGTGTTGCAATTATTAAACATGCAAATCCCTGTGGAATTGCAATCGCCAGTGATATCGCAACCGCCCATGCCGCAGCACATGCTTGCGATTCCGTCTCTGCCTTTGGGGGAGTTGTGGCCGCAAATCGCGCGGTATCAAAGAAGATGGCCCTAGCGCTAAGCGAAATATTTACTGAGGTTGTAGTAGCACCAGGATATGAAGATGGTGCAATTGATATTCTTTCAAAGAAACCATCAATCCGAATTCTAGAAATTTCTGATTATAAAATAGCTAAAGAAGAACTTCACCCAATCTCAGGTGGCGCGTTAATTCAGGAAACTGACCTTATAAATGTAGATGGTGATAGTTCCGCAAACTGGCAACAGGTATCAGGCGAAAAAGTAAGCGCAGAAGTAATGCGAGATTTAGAGTTTGCCTGGCGCAGTGTTCGCGCAGTTAAGAGCAATGCAATTCTTTTGGCTAAGAACGGTGCATCAGTCGGTGTCGGAATGGGCCAAGTAAATAGAGTTGATAGTGCGAAGCTTGCAATTGATCGCGCTGGAGATCGTGCCCAAGGTAGCGTCGCTGCAAGTGATGCGTTCTTCCCATTTGCTGATGGACTTCAAATTCTCATATCTGCAGGAGTCTCTGCTGTCGTCGCGCCAGGTGGAAGTGTGCGTGATGCTGAAGTAATTGAAGCTGCAAAGAGCGCTGGAGTACCTATGTTTTTCACCGGGGTTCGCCATTTTTCACATGCCTAACTCTTCTCGATAGGATTGCAATATGAGCGCAACAATTCTTGATGGTAAAGCCACTGCCACAATCATCAAAGAAGAGTTACGCCAAATCGTTTCAACTTTAGCGAAGAAGCCAGGGCTTGGGACTATCTTGGTCGGCGATGATCCAGGTTCACACTCTTACGTTGGCGGTAAACATAAAGATTGTGCCGAAGTTGGAATAAATTCAATTCGGATTGATCTACCTAATACTGCAAGTCAGAGCGATGTTCTAGCAGCGATCAAAGATTTAAATAACAGCAATGAATGCACAGGTTATATTATTCAACTTCCAGTTCCAAAGGGCATAAGTGCAAATCTCTTATTGGAAAGTATCGATCCAGCCAAAGATGCCGATGGTTTACATCCACTTAATTTAGGAAAATTAGTTATTGGCGAGAAAGCCCCACTGCCCTGTACGCCCCGTGGCATCTTGGAATTATTAAATCGCTATTCACTTTCAACCTCTGGAAAAGAAGTTGTAGTCATGGGACGTGGTTTAACGGTCGGACGTCCACTTGCGTTGTTGCTATCTCAAAAAGGTAGCGATGCCACCGTAACAATTACCCACACGAAAACTGTTGATGTAATTTCACATACCAAGCGTGCAGACATAATCGTTGCTGCAATTGGAAGCGCACACTTCTTGACTGCAGAGATGATTAAGCCAGGAGCAATCGTTTTAGATGTGGGTATTACTCGCACCGGGGCTGGTTTATTAGGAGATGTTCACCCAGATGTAGCAAAGATTGCATCAGCTATTGCACCAATGCCTGGTGGAGTTGGTCCAATGACTCGTGCAATGTTGCTCTCGAATGTTGTGGAAATGGCGAAACGAATTAAATGAAAATTGCTATCGATCGATTAAGGCTGGCAGCATTTGGGATAATCGTTTTCGGTGTTCTTCTTGGAATTTTCAACGTTGTCCGAACTGGAGCACTTCTCATCGCAATCGGGACTGGAGTAATAGCCATTACTAAATATTTACGCTCAAATCGCCACCGTAAGATTGAATTAATTCTCCCCGTCGGAATGGCGATACTACTTTTTGTGGTGGCACTCACACTGCCTCACGCCAAGTAACATTTAGCCATTGCTTAAAGTCAAGAATTTTAAAAACTATAAAGAGGGAAGTAAAAATGAGCAGATCAGGAAAAGTCACCGTTGTAGGAGCTGGGTTTTACGGTTCAACAACTGCACTTCGATTAGCAGAATATGACATCTTCGAAACGCTAGTTCTCACAGATATTTTAGAAGGTAAGCCTGAAGGTCTGGCTTTAGATATGAATCAATCCAGATCGATTGAAGGATTTGAAACAAAGATTATTGGTGCAACAACTACGGCTGATGGCGCAGGATATGAAGCAACCGCTAACTCCGAAGTTGTAGTTATAACTGCAGGTTTGCCACGTAAGCCAGGTATGAGTCGTATGGATTTAATCGGCGTTAATGCTGGAATCGTTCGAGGCGTTGCTGAAAATATTGCTAAGCATTCACCAAACGCGGTAATTATTGTTGTCTCAAATCCATTAGATGAAATGACCGCACTTGCCCAACTGGCAACATCATTTCCAAAGAATCGCGTTATGGGCCAGGCTGGAATGTTAGACACAGCGCGTTTCACAAACTTTGTTGCAGAAGAACTTAAGGTTCCTGTCTCTTCAGTAAAAACGTTAACACTTGGTTCACACGGCGACACAATGGTTCCAGTTCCAAGTCGTTGCACTGTCAATGGCAAGCCACTAACTGAACTTTTGGATTCGGCAAAGATAGAGTCACTTGTAGATCGCACCCGAAATGGTGGGGCCGAGGTGGTCGCACTACTTAAAACTGGTTCTGCATATTACGCACCATCTGCTGCTGCGGCGCGGATGGCCAAGGCAGTTAAGGAAGATTCTGGCGCTGTGATGCCAGTATGTGCCTGGGTTGATGGCGAATATGGAATCAGTGGTGTCTATCTTGGTGTTGAAGCAGAAATTGGTAAGAGCGGAGTTCGCAAAGTTGTAGAAGGTGCGTTAACTGCTTCAGAAGTAGAAGCGCTTAAGGCAGCAGCAGAAGCTGTTCGCGCCAAGCAAGCAGATGTTAAAGATCTCTAAAACTTAAGTAGCCAATAGAAACGAGCGAAGAAAATGTCGAAGATTAAAGTAGAAGGAACAGTCGTTGAACTAGATGGCGATGAAATGACGCGCATTATCTGGTCATTTATCAAAGAGAAATTGATCTTGCCTTACTTAGATGTAAATCTTGAATATTATGACCTTGGAATCGAACACCGCGACGCGACAAATGATCAGGTAACCATTGATTCTGCCAATGCGATTAAGAAACATGGCGTCGGAATTAAGTGTGCGACCATCACTCCAGACGAAGCTCGGGTTGAAGAATTTGGACTAAAGAAGATGTGGAAATCTCCAAACGGAACCATCCGTAATATTTTGGGGGGCGTAATTTTCCGCGAACCAATCATTATGAAGAATGTGCCAAGACTTGTTCCTAACTGGACCAAGCCCATCGTTATCGGCCGTCACGCATATGGCGATCAATATAAGGCGACAGATTTCAAAGTTCCGAGTGCCGGAACATTGACCATGACATTCACACCTAAAGATGGTTCAAAGCCAATGGAATTTAACGTCTTTGATTTCCCATCACCAGGTGTTGCAATGGGCATGTATAACTTAGATGACTCAATTCGCGACTTTGCGCGCGCATCTATGAATTACGGTTTAATCCGAAACTATCCAGTATTTCTCTCTACTAAGAATACAATTTTGAAGGCTTATGATGGTCGCTTTAAAGATATCTTTGCCGAAGTTTTTGAGAGTGAATTTAAAGCGAAGTTTGATGCAGCAGGTATTACTTACGAGCATCGTTTAATTGATGACATGGTTGCAACCTCACTTCGTTGGGAGGGTGGTTATGTTTGGGCCTGTAAGAATTACGACGGCGATGTGCAATCAGATACCGTCGCACAAGGTTACGGATCACTCGGTTTAATGACTTCAGTACTTATGACTCCAGATGGATTAACTGTTGAATCGGAGGCTGCACACGGAACTGTTACCCGTCACTTCCGCGATCACCAAGCCGGAAAGCAGACATCAACAAATCCAATCGCATCTATCTTTGCTTGGACTCAAGGTTTATCGCACCGCGCAAAGTTGGATAACAATCCAGCGCTTGCCCAATTTGCAACAACACTTGAGAAGGTCTGCGTAGAAACTGTTGAATCTGGAAAGATGACAAAGGATCTTGCAATCCTGATTTCAAAAGATAGCCCTTGGTTAAATACTCAAGACTTCCTAGCCGCAATCGATGAGAACCTAAAGGTTGCTTTAAATAAATAGCTCATTAGTTACAGTAAAAAGCCCCGCACCAGACATTGGCAGCGGGGCTTTTTGCTTAACTACTAATTAATACGGAGACCTGAATTCGCATCAAATAGGTGAACCGCAGCTGGAATAGCGTTAACTGAGATTGTTGCACCTGGCTTTGGTGGATTCTTTGGATCCCAGCGAACAATTACTTGTGCGCCTTCATCAGTTTCTTGTGCAAACTTAATGCTCTTATCTACTGGCTTGCCATAGATGAAGGCATCTGAACCAAGCTCTTCTACAACTTCAACTTGTACATCGAAGCCACCGGAAGTAGCAGGAACAAAACCTTCTGGGCGGACACCAACTGTTACAACTGCGCCAGCACTTGCTGGAACATCAACAGCGAAGCCACCAAGTTGTGCCTTGCCACCTGAAACTGGAACTGTCAGCAAGTTCATCGCTGGAGAACCAATAAATCCGGCAACGAAAGCATTTGCTGGACGATCGTAAAGGTTGCGAGGGGTATCAACTTGCTGAAGCAGACCATCTTTAAGAACTGCTACGCGGTCACCCATTGTCATTGCTTCTACTTGATCGTGCGTCACATAAACAGTTGTGATTCCAAGGCGACGTTGTAGCGCGGCAATTTGAGTACGAGTTGCAACACGAAGCTTTGCATCCAAGTTTGAAAGTGGCTCATCCATCAAGAACACTTGTGGTTCACGAACAATTGCACGACCCATTGCTACACGCTGACGTTGTCCACCAGAAAGCGCCTTTGGCTTACGGTCTAAATAATCTTCAAGGTCAAGAAGTTTTGCTGCTTCCTTAACGCGACGATCGCGCTCTGTTTTATCTATACCAGCAATCTTCAGTGCGAAGCCCATGTTTTCGGCTACGGACATATGTGGATAGAGCGCATATGACTGGAACACCATTGCAATATCGCGATCCTTAGGTGCAACGTGAGTTACATCTTTATCGCCAATGTGGATTGATCCAGTATCAACTTCTTCTAGGCCAGCAAGCATGCGGAGTGATGTGGATTTTCCGCAACCTGATGGGCCAACTAGAACAAGGAATTCACCATCATTAATAGTTAAACTAAACTTATCTACTGCAGGCTTGGTGGTGCCTGGATAAACCCGAGATGCGTTTTCAAATACGACTGATGCCATCTTTTTACTGCTCCTTTTCCGGGCAGGTACGTGCCCGACGATCCTTTGGATAAAGGCTTTGATTCTGCTCGGTTGAGCGTGGGGATAGGTTACGCGTCAGAGGCGCCGTGCGCCACTCGCTTAACGACAGCAGCGCTCCTAAAGAAGTTACCCTTACGCCTGTGACCATCAACATCATGCGCGATATCGGCCTTGTGCTTCTCTTTATTGGGGTAGCCGGATTCTTTGTCGCCGCTGAGATAGCCCTGATCTCGCTACGGGATTCCCAGATCCGCCAACTTGAAGGCACGGGCAAGCGCGGAGATCGCGTAGTTCAATTGACGAAGAACCCGAATCGTTTCTTAGCCGCGGCTCAAGTTGGGATTACCTTCTTAGGATTTTTATCAGCAGCGCTCGGTTCAGAACGACTTGGTAAATATGTTTCTCCCGTCTTTGAAGATTGGGGATTATCTAGAACTGTTAGTGAAACTCTTGCACTTGTCTCGATCACAATTGTAATTGCTTATATCTCACTAGTTTTTGGCGAACTCGTTCCAAAGCGGCTTGCACTTTACCGAACTGAAATTATTGCGCTCGCAGCAGCGCCCACTATTGACTTAACGGCAAAAATATTTCGTCCAGTCATATGGTTACTTTCAAAATCAACTGATGTGGTTGGAAAAGTATTTGGCCTTAGCTCTAAAGAGATTCGAAGCGAAATATCTGAAGCCGAACTTGTCGACTTAGTTTCTGGGCATGCTGCGCTAAGTGAAGAAGAGCGCGAAATTGTAGAAGAAGTATTTGCTGCTGGGGATCTGCAATTACATGAAATTATGGTGCCGAGGACTGAAGTTGATTTCATGGATGTCGGCTTAACAATCAGTGATGCAATTGCCGTTGCTGTCGAACGCTCACATTCAAGATATCCAGTTACCAGGGGAAGTACTGATGAAGTCATTGGCTTTCTTCACGTCCGTGATTTACTAAATCCAAAAGTTAATTCAGCAGCGGGTGAAACTATTCTTGACTTGATTCGACCGGTATTGAACTTGCCGGGATCTAAAGGGGTATTACCTGCGCTTGCGGAAATGCGCGGAAAGCGAAGTCATATCGCCGTTGTATTGGATGAATATGGTGGGACTGACGGCATAGTCACTCTTGAAGATCTTGTTGAGTGCCTAATCGGTGACATTCAAGATGAATATGATAAAGATAATTTTGAAGTTACACCGCAAGCACGAAACGGTGATTTCGAAATTGATGGCTTAATTTCACTTGAAGATCTTTATGATGAGACCGGAATCGTTATCCCAGAAGGGCCATATGAAACTGCAGGTGGCTTTGTAATGCACCATTTAGGGCGTATCCCAGAGCTCCATGATGTGGTAACTATTGCGAAGGCTCGCATAACTGTTTTAACTCTAGAAGGAAAACGGGCAGGTCAACTATTGATATCAAGAGATGAATGGAAAGATGGCCCTCATGAATAACGGAGTTAAAGAACGTGTGCTGTCTGGAATTCAACCGACTCACGACTCTTTTCATCTTGGAAATTATTTAGGTGCAATAAAGCAGTGGGTAGATCTTCAAAGTTCGAATGATGCTTTCTATTGCGTAGTTGATCTTCATGCTCTGACTATTGAAACCAAGCCAGAGGAATTAAAACGTCGCACCCTTGCTTCAGTTGCGCAATTGATTGCACTTGGACTTGATCCTGAAAAATGCACGCTCTTCATTCAATCCCACGTCCCAGCTCATAATCAATTAGCTTGGGTTTTGGAATGTTTAACTGGTTTTGGTGAGGCCAGTCGAATGACGCAATTTAAAGATAAATCCCAAAAGGCCGGTTCAGATCGAACCGTGGTTGGGCTCTTTACCTACCCAATCTTGCAGGCCGCTGACATCTTGTTATATCAAGCAAATAAAGTTCCAGTGGGCGAAGATCAACGCCAGCATATTGAGTTAACACGAGATCTTGGACAACGATTCAATTCAAAATTTGGTGAAACTTTCACGATTCCTGAGGGCTATATCCTAAAAGCTGGAGCAAAAATAAATGATTTACAAGATCCAACAGCGAAGATGAGTAAATCAAGTTCATCTGGCGCTGGAGTGATTGAACTGATGGATAGTCCAGAAATAAATACGAAGAAAATAAAGAGTGCTGTTACCGATACTGGTCGCGAAATAATCTTTGACGAGAAGGATAAGCCCGGTATTTCAAACTTATTAAGTATTTATAGTGCCCTAACTGGCAAGGATATTGGCGCATCGCAGAAAGATTTTGAAGGTAAAGGGTATGGAGATTTTAAAGGTGCAGTTGCCGAAGTTGTGATTGATTACCTGAAACCAGTTAGAGATAAGGCGAATGAACTTCTTCAAGATGAAGCGCATCTAAATAAGCTTCTCAAAATCGGTGCAGAAAAGGCTGACGCTGTTGCATCTAAAACACTCAAAGATACTTACAACGCCCTAGGGCTTATTCCTCGTGGCTAAACGTCTCTTAGTTTTTCTCGCTTTAGTTGCGCTCTCGCCATTAATCGCAGTACCTGCGAAGGCGGCACCAGCAAAGGTAAAAATTGGAATTGTTTATGAAGTTGGTGGGCGAGGTGATAGGTCTTACGACGATGCAGCCGCTATCGGCGTTGATGCAGCGAAGAAGAAATTTGGTCTATCTGATTTCGACGTCCGTGAATTAGTAACGACTGGAATAGATTTTGATCGGGAGAACCGCATTGAATTCTTAGTCAAGGCTAAGTATGACTTAGTGATAGGAATTGGACCATTCTTTGATAAAGCAATGAGCTTTATGTCAGAGAAATACCCGGAATCACAATTCGCAATTGTTGGAAGTTCTGGAGTTGAATCTATAAATGTTAGTTGTATGGCATACGCCCTTGATCAAAGCGCATATTTAGCAGGCGTAATGGCTGCCTTAAATTCTAAGACTGGAAAGATCGGCTACTTGGGCGATAGCGGTAATTCAAAGAATGGCCTGATACTTCGCAATTTTGAGGCTGGAGCAAAATATGGCTTGGCAAAGGTTAAAGTCTTTTCACGGGATCCAATTTCTAGCGCAGCCAGCGATGTTTCAGCGCTCTCGGCTGAAGGTGTAGACGTTATTTTCTCTACCTGGTCACGAGATGGAAGTGTTTTAAATTCAATTACCAAATTAAATAAGAGTAAGAAAATAATTAAATTAATTGGGGTACGACCAGATCAGTATTTCCTAGCAAGTAAAGCGGCACAAAAACATTTAATTGGTTATGTGAATCAAAGGTATGACAGTGCAGTAGTCGATCTATTCGAGGCCACTATTTCTGGAAATTCGATAACTGAGGAAGTTGATGTGGAAAACGGAGTATTTGGCCGCACTTTTAACTTAAAAAATAGCGGAATTGATCTGGTCGCAACAACTGCTAATCAAGCATCAAAGAGCGCAATTGCACGAGCAAAGAGTGAAATTATTGCAAAGAAAATTAAGGTTGTTAAATAAACCTTAGATTCCGATTGGGTGCCAAACTGTTTTAACTTCCATAAAATTAGTCATTCGCTTAGTTGTCTGCAATTCGTTAAATGAGTAAATACGCTTCAAGTTTTCGGCACCTAGCTCTTTAAGTTCTGTTAAATCGCTCTTGCTGACACCTGTCGCATCTATTCCATCAATATCCATATGAGAACCAGCCCAAGATACAAATTGATCGAATTTTCCGGTAAGAACGTTTACAACGCCGGCAGGTACATCGCTAGTAGAAATGCACTCCGCCAAAGTTATTGCGCATAGTGGGTTCTTCTCATTTGCAATCAAGATTGCAGTATTACCGCTAGCAATAATTGGGGCCAGGCTTGCAACAAGATTTAATAATGAAGGCTTTGCATCAGCAAAGATTGCAACCACGCCAAGGCTCTCTGGGATTGAGAAGTTGTAGTACGGTCCAGAGACTGGATTTGTAGATCCTGAAATTGAATCAATTTTGTCGCACCAACCTGCATACCAAACCCAGGTATCGATTGCGCTCTGAACCTGAGTTTTTGCGGAAGTAGGTGTTGCTCCCTCTTGCGCAATAATTTCAGCAACAAACTGGTCAATGCGTCCTTGCATTATCTCAGCAACGCGATAAAGAACCTGCCCTCGGTTAAATGCAGTAGCGCTAGACCAACCATGGTGGGCAGTTCTAGCCGCCACAACTGATTCGCGCAGATCTTTTCTCGAACCAAGACATGGATTGGCTAAGAATTTTCCTTTGGAATCTTTAACTTCATAAACACGACCAGATTCACTGCGTGGAAAGCTCCCGTTGATGAATAATTTATAAGTCTTCATTACATCGATGCGCATTTTAGTATTGGCCCTTCAGGTAACCGGATAGACCATGTCTTCCGCCTTCACGTCCCCAACCAGATTCTTTGTAACCTCCGAATGGGCTTGCTGGATCAAATTTATTAAAAGTATTTGCCCAAATCACACCGGCGCGTAACCGCTTTGCCGTCCAGAGAATTCGGGAACCTTTATCACTCCAAACACCAGCAGATAAGCCATAAGGAGTGTTGTTAGCCTTATCAATTGCTTCTTGTGGAGTTCGAAAAGTTAGAACAGATAGAACTGGTCCGAAAATTTCTTCGCGAGCAATTCGATGTGATTGGGAAACTCCAGTAAAAATAGTTGGGGCATACCAGAAGCCTGATGAGGGGAGAGTGCAATTAGGACTCCAACGCATAGCTCCCTCGATATCACCAGAATCTGCAAGATCTTTGATTCGACTAAGTTGAGCCGCGCTATTGATTGCCCCTAAGTCAGTATTTTTATCCATCGGATTTCCGATACGAATTAAATTCATTCGATTCTTTAGCTTCTCCAAGACCTCATCTTGAACGTTCTCTTGAATTAAAAGCCTTGATCCTGCACAACATACGTGACCTTGATTAAAGAAGATTCCGTTAACGATTCCTTCAACAGCCTCATCAATCGCAGCATCCTCAAAGACAATGTTTGCACCCTTGCCACCAAGTTCTAGCGTTGCGCTCTTCTTCGTGCCAGCTATTGCTTTTGCTATTGCCTTACCTACACCTGTGGATCCAGTAAATGCGACCTTATCTACATCTGGATGGTTAACTAAATGTGAACCGGTAGCGCCATCACCGGTAATAATATTTACAACACCTGCTGGCAGCCCGGCTTGTTGGCAAACTTCAGCAAACAAGAGCGCAGTTAGTGGCGTAGTTTCGGCAGGTTTTAAGACAACAGTATTTCCAGTAGCAAGTGCTGGTGCAATTTTCCAGGCAAGCATAAGCATAGGAAAATTCCACGGAATTATTTGTGCAGCAACTCCATATGGTTTCGGATTTGCGCCATGGCCAGCATATGAAAGTTTGTCGGCCCAACCTGCGTGGTAGAAGAAGTGTGCTGCTGCTAGTGGAATGTCAGTATCTCTGGTCTCGCGAATCGGCTTTCCATTATCTAAAGTTTCAAGAACTGCGAATTCACGACTTCTCTCCTGCAGGATTCTGGCAATTCTAAATAGATACTTTCCACGTTCTGCTGGTGGCATCTTTGACCAGACTTTAGTAAATGCGTTACGAGCGGCATTTACAGCGAGGTTTACATCGGCTAGTTCGGCATAAGCAATTTTTGCAAGGACTTCTTCAGTGGCTGGATTTATAGTCGTGAAGGTCTTGTCAGCCTTTGCGGCAATGAACTTTCCATTAATGAATAATCCGTATTGGCTCTTAATGTCGACGAGAGCAGCAGATTCCGGTGCTGGGGCATATTCGAACTTATTCATTTCGGATTCACTCTCTTTAATCTAGCGTCACATAGTTTGGACTAGCGTAATACCCATCACGCATCTTCATGCGCTGCATGAGCAGGTCATTTAGAAGCGCACTTGCACCAATTCGAAATAGCGATGGATCAAGCCACTCCGGGCCAGCTATTTCATTTACCAACACAAGTTGTTTCATTGCATCTTTAGTATTTCGGATTCCACCTGCGGGCTTGACTCCGATTCGGATTCCAGTCAGCTTATAAAAATCTCTTACTGCTTCGAGCATCACATAAACGACAGGAGCAGTTGCGGCAGGCGCAATTTTTCCGGTACTAGTCTTTATAAAATCGCCACCAGCAAGCATTGCAAGATAAGAGGCTTTGCGAACGTTATCTAAAGTAACAAGTTCGCCAGTCTCCAGAATGACTTTAAGATGAACGTCTTTGCCACAAATTTCTTTTATGGTCCTTATCTCATCAAAAACTAAACCGAGATTTCCAGCTAAGAAAGCTCCGCGATCAATAACCATATCTATCTCACTCGCACCATTTGCAATTGCATCTTTGGTATCTTGAATCTTGACTTCCATACTCGCACGACCAGAGGGGAATGCAGTTGTAACGGCAGCAACAGGAACGTGTTTTCCACCGCCATTATCAAGTGCATCTCTCGCGATTTTCACCATATCGTTATAGACACAGATTGCACCAACAGATGGAATTGATAAATCAGTTGGATCGGGATAAACACCCTTTGCGCAGAGCGCCTTAACTTTCCCTGGAGTATCTGCACCTTCAAGAGTGGTTAGGTCCACCATCCGAATTGCCAGATCAATCGCCCAATTTTTACTAGAAGTCTTAATGCTTCGGGTTGCCAACATCTCAACGCGCGCACTTGCTCCCACGGCATCAACAGGAGCTAAGGTCTTGAGGAATTTCTTAAGCGAAGCTTCGCTGTTATCTGCGAGTAGCGTTGAATTCACGCCACAAATCTAGCACTTGAGAGTTAATCCTCTATGAGACATAAGGTCGCACCGCTAGCAACGGTTTGACCAACGCTCACTTGCAATTTAGAAATGGTTCCGGCCTTGTGAGCAATCAGTGGCTGCTCCATCTTCATCGCTTCTAGTACAACTATTAGATCGCCAACTTCAACTCGATCGCCATTTCCCTTAACAACTTTAACGACCGTCCCTTGCATCGGGCTCTCCAAAGAGTCTCCGGCAAGGGCAGTAATTGCATTGCTCTTAACACGATGTCGCTTTTGAATTGGTTCAGGGGTGTGGAGGAGGACTTCAAAGCGATGGCCATCAACTTCTGCAATAATTTTCTGGGATGCCGCCTTTGAATCTGCCGTTCCTTGCTTAAATGAAAATGGTGGAATCAAATTCTTAAATTCATTTTCAATGTAACTCGTATACACCTTGAAATCTTTTATGAAATTTGGATCCTCAACAATCGCGCGATGGAAGGGCAGCGCTGTTGCTAGGCCACCGATATGAAATTCGCGAAGTGCGCGACGAGCACGGTCAATCGCTTCCTCGCGGGTTGAACCAGTGACAATTAACTTTGCAAGTAGCGAATCAAAGTGTGAACCAATTGTGTGCCCATGATCAAAGCCAGCATCGATTCGAACACCAGGTCCTGATGGAACTTCCCATTTAGTAATCGTTCCTAATGAAGGCAGGAAACCTTTTCCTGGATCTTCGCCATTAATTCTAAATTCAATACTGTGCCCACGAATTATTGGGTCGACCGGATTAATGGTTTGACCATCAGCAATTCTAAATTGTTCACGAACGAGATCTAGGCCAGTCACTTCTTCACTTACTGGGTGTTCTACTTGCAACCTGGTGTTAACTTCCAAGAACGAGATGGTGCCATCAGAACCAATTAAGAATTCACAGGTACCGGCGCCTATATAACCGGCCTCTTTCATTATCGCCTTACTTGAAATATAAAGTTGATCGATTTGGGCTTGAGTTAAGAATGGAGCAGGAGCCTCTTCAACTAACTTCTGGTGGCGACGTTGCAATGAACAGTCGCGAGTACTTACAACTATTGCATTTCCTTTAGCATCAATCAAAACTTGGGTTTCAACATGTCGTGGCTTATCTAGATAGCGTTCGACGAAACATTCACCGCGGCCAAAGCCGGTAATAGCTTCGCGTACAGCTGATGCAAAAAGTTCTGGAATTTCCTCGATTGTGTGTGCAACTTTTAAGCCGCGGCCACCACCTCCGTGTGCTGCCTTGATTGCAACCGGCAGGCCATGTTCTTTTGCAAATGCAACAATCTCTTCAGGCGTATCAACTGGGTCAGTTGTTCCAGCTACAAGTGGAGCGCCAACTTTCGCAGCAATCTTTCGGGCAGAAACTTTATCGCCAAGTAATCTAATTGCGCTTGGCGGAGGCCCGATCCAAATTAAACCGGCTGCAATAACCCGATCAGCAAAATCTGCATTCTCTGAAAGAAATCCATATCCGGGATGGACCGCATCTGCTCCAGATTTTTTTGCAATCTCAATAATTTTATTCTGGTCTAAATAAGTTTCGGCTGCAGACAATCCTTGTAGGGCGTAGGCCTCATCAGCGGTCGCAACATGAAGTGATGTTCGATCTTCATCAGAATAGATAGCGATTGATTTAATGCCATGGTCGCGAGCGGCGCGGGCCACACGTACCGCGATTTCACCTCGGTTCGCGATTAGAACGGCTTTCATGCGCTCACCTTCGCGCTAGAAATTGCACTCCAAGAGAGTCCAAGTGAATTAACTGCGCGTCTAAGCAATGGAAGGGAGAGCCCGATGATTCCTGACGGATCTCCTTCGATTCTAGAGATAAATGGCGCACTTAAGCCATCTAACGTGAAACCACCTGCAACGTTTAAAGGTTCACCTGTCGCAACATAGCCAGCAATTTCGGCATCTGTCATATCGGCAAAAAATACCTTTGAAGTCGAAACGTCGCTGATTTCAATACCTTGTTTAGTATCGATTATGCAGTGTCCCGTATGTAAATATCCGTAATTTCCACGCAGTTCTTTGCAGCGAGCAGTTGCCACTTCTGGTGTCATTGGTTTTCCGAAAGACTTTCCATTGAATTCAAAGGTTGAATCACAGCCAATTATTAAATGTTCATTGCCGACTAAATTCTTAATTGTGTGAGCCTTTAGAATTGCTAGTGCGATAACCATTTCGCGTGGCGCTAACGCAGTTAGCTTTGGATCTTCTTCATCAACACCGCTAATGATTACTTCCGCAGAAATCCCACTCGAGTCTAAGAGGCGTTTGCGCGAAGAGGAGGCAGATGCCAAAACTACATTTCTAGATTCAGACATCAGAAACTTTGACCCCACTTACGTGGCAAGGGTTGGCGAATCTGGGATTTGCGCCAAAGGTTTGCGGTATTAACCTTCTTTACAACTGGCGTTGGAAGTGCTTTCTCTAAGGCAATCAACTCTTTTTCAGATGGTGTGCCATTTAATATTGTGAATTTAGAATTCATTAGAGTGGAATATTTCCATGCTTGCGTGGTGGAAGTGCAACGCGCTTATTGCGAAGAGCATTTAGCGCCTTAACAATTTGGTGACGCGTTTCTTGTGGCTCGATAACAGCATCAATGAAGCCACGATCGGCGGCAATATAGGGATTTAGCAAGGTCTCTTCGTAATCTTCAATTAGCTCTTTACGTCTACCCTCAACATCTTTAGCGTCAGCTAACTCTTTGCGATGCAGAATATTTACCGCACCTTGTGCTCCCATAACTGCAATTTGTGCTGTTGGCCAAGCGAGGTTTACATCAGCACCAAGGTGCTTTGAACCCATAACTATGTAGGCACCGCCATATGCCTTACGAGTTATGACTGTTATCAATGGCACTGTTGCTTCACCATATGCATAAAGCAATTTGGCTCCGCGGCGAATAATGCCGTTCCATTCTTGTTCGGTGCCAGGTAGGAATCCTGGAACATCAACCAAAGTTATTACTGGAATTCCAAAAGCATCACAGGTGCGCACAAAACGTGCAGCCTTTTCACTTGCGGCAATATCTAACGTGCCAGCTAGCGCTTGTGGTTGGTTAGCAATAATTCCAACCGAACGACCTTCGATTCGCCCAAAGCCAACCAGAATATTTGGTGCATAGAGCGTATGAACTTCTAAGAAATCTGCCTCATCCAAGATTGCTTCTACAAGAACTTTCATGTCATAAGGCTTATTTGGATTATCTGGAATTAGCGAATCAAGAGCGCGATCCGACGGTGCGATATCGCTGCTTTCGGTCGCGGCAAGAACAGGGGGCTCATCCATGTTGTTACTTGGTAAATATGAGAGCAAGGCTTTTACATAATCGAGCGCATCATCTTCGCTATCTGCAAGGTAATGCGAATTTCCAGTCTTAGTGTTGTGAGTACGAGCGCCACCAAGTTCTTCCATGCCAACTTCTTCACCAGTAACAGCCTTAATTACGTCGGGACCAGTAATAAACATTTGAGAAGTCTCATTAACCATAATTACAAAGTCAGTGATTGCAGGTGAATAAACTGCGCCACCAGCGGTTGGTCCAAGGATCAAAGAGATTTGAGGAATAACGCCTGATGCTCGAACATTTCGTTTAAAAATTTCGCCATATTGGCTAAGTGATGCGACGCCTTCTTGGATACGAGCGCCACCTGAATCATTAATTCCAATAATTGGGATTCCGCTCTTAAGTGCGAACTCCATTACCTTGACTATTTTCTCTCCAACAACTTCGCCCAAGCTTCCGCCATAAGTTAAAAAGTCTTGAGAATAGATAGCGATTGGGCGGCCATCAACAGTTGCATGCCCAGTTATGACGCCATCTCCATATACCCGGTTCTTATCCATCCCGAAATTCGAAGAGCGATGTCTAGAGAAGGCATCCATCTCAACGAAAGAGCCTGGGTCTACAAGACGGGCAATTCGTTCGCGCGCAGTTAACTTTCCTTGCGCATGGCGCTTCTCGATTGCTTCTGGCGTTCCGTTCGTTTCAGCTTGCAAACGACGTCTACGAAGATCAGCAATCTTTCCGGCTGTTGTGCGAATATCATCAGTCACGGTCGTAGGTTACTAGTTCCAGCAGATTTTTCCTACAAATGTAAATGAAACGAGTCATGAAGTGATGCCAGAGTTATGCCAGAGTTAATGAACGCCAATGCAATTGCAGGCGCGTTAGCGAGCGGCTACTGGCGAGTATCGGTGATTGATGAGATTGATTCAACACAAAATTATTTACGCATCAGTAATCCAAAACCCGGTGATTTAATTACTGCTGAGTATCAATCCGCAGGTCGTGGCCGATTAGATCGTAAATTTGATGCCACAAAATCGAGTGCACTTTTATTCTCTTTTTATATCGAGCCAGCTATTGCAATTAAAGATCTCGGTTTCCTATCACTTCTAGTTGGCGCAAGTGTCACTAATACTTTAAATGAAATGACTAAATCTGAAAGTTTTAAATGTAAGTGGCCAAATGACATTGTCTTTGGAGATCGAAAGATTGCTGGTCTGCTTGCCGAGAAATTTGGGTCTGGTGTAATTGTTGGTGTTGGCATAAATGTTTCAACCTCAGGAGAGCAACTGCCTGTCCCACGCGCTTCATCTATCTTTCTTGCAACTGGAACTGGTTTGGATAGAAATCTCTTGTTAGTCAAAATTTTAAAAGATTTAGAGAGTGCGCTCAAAGGTTGGGAAAGTGGCAAGGATCTAACTTCCGCTTATCGAAAGCTAAGTGCAACTCTTGGAAGAGAAGTTAGGGTCGAGCTTCCTGGAGGCTCGATAGTTGAGGCAATAGCCCGAGATATAGATTCCACCGGCGCGCTTCATCTGGATAATGGCCAAATCATCACAGTTGGAGATGTAATACATCTGGACAGTAAACTTTCCGAGTGAGCTTTCCTAGAGTCGGTGTAATCGGTGCCGGCCAACTAGCCCGAATGATGGCAGTACCGGCAAATGATTTAGGAATAGATTTCAAAGTATTTGCCGCAATTCCAAATGATTCGGCTGCTCAAGTAACCCACTTCGTCTTAGGTGATTACACCGATGTGGATTCCGTTCTAGCATTTGCAAAGAATTGTGACGTTTTAACCTTTGAGCATGAACTTGTCCCACAAAGTGTGATTAAAGCGGTGGAAGCTGCCGGCATAAAGGTTTATCCAAAATCTGAATCCTTTACCTTCTCGCAAGATAAGTTAGAGATGCGTAAGAAGGTTGCTGAATTAGGTCTGCCAAATCCTAAATGGCAGAAGTATCAGGGTGGTAAATCTGAGATTGACTTTCCATTAATTGCAAAGCTTCCTGCCGGAGGTTATGACGGTCGTGGTGTTTATGTGATCAATAGTGAAGAAGAGCTATTAGAACTGCACGGAAAAACTGGGACTCTTCTCTTAGAAGAAAAACTTAACTTTGATTACGAGATTTCAGTGATGGTTGCAAGATCTCCACACAACCAAGCGGCAACCTGGCCTGCGACTCTGACGATTCAGAGTGATGGAATTTGTACTTCAACTATTACACCAGTTCCTGATCTTTCAGAGGTGCTCAGCGAGAAAGTTCAAGCAGCCGCTTTAGAAATTGCAGCAGGAATATCGCTAGTCGGAGTAATGGCTGTCGAGATGTTTATTATTGGTGAAAATTTTTATATAAATGAACTTGCACTTCGCCCTCACAATTCAGGTCATTGGGGTATCGAAGGTTCACTTACAAGTCAGTTTGAACAACACCTACGTGCAATTTTAGATTTGCCACTTGGCGATACTGCGATGCGAGATAAATTTGCCGTGATGGGCAATGTGCTGGGTGGCCCAAAGAGCGATATGTATCGTCCCTATCTACATCTGATGGCCCGCACACCAGGACTCAAATTCCATCAATATGGCAAGGAAGTAAAACCTGGTCGAAAGATTGGCCATGTAACTATGTGCGGTGAAAATCTTCTACAATTGCGCGAAGAAGTGGCCCATGCAGTTGACTACATGAATGGAGTAATTGATGAGTGATGTAGCGATAATCATGGGATCTGATTCAGATTGGCCAGTCATGGAAGATGCGGCAAAAGTTTTGGATTCGCTAGGTATTACATACTCCGCAGATGTTGTTTCCGCGCACCGCATGCCACTTGAGATGGTTGAATTTGCTCAGAGCGCAAAAGCTAAAGGTTACAAAGTAATAATTGCAGGTGCTGGTGGCGCTGCACATCTACCTGGAATGGTTGCTTCACTTACTACGCTTCCAGTTATTGGAGTCCCGGTTCCACTTAAGAATTTAGATGGAATGGATTCCCTTCTTTCAATCGTTCAGATGCCAGCCGGAATTCCAGTTGCAACTGTCGGAGTTGGAAATGCGAAGAATGCCGCTCTACTTGCTGCGCGAATCCTTGGAATCAGTAATGAAGAAGTTTCTAAGAAGGTAAGCGCCGAGCTTGCCAAGATAAATGTTGAAGCAAAAGAGAAGGGCGCAAATCTAACCTCGCGCCGAAATCAAAAAACTGGGTTTTAAACTTCGCTACGCCCAAGTGCTCTAAATTTCCAACCTGCTGCAATCCAGGCCTCACGATCTAGCGCATTTCGGCCATCAATAATTATTGGGTTTGCAACAAGTAATTTCGTCTTTGCTGGATCTAGTTCGCGATAAACCTTCCACTCCGTTAAGTGCAGAACTAAATCAGCGCCACTTAGCGCCTCCTCAATACTTTCTGAGTAATTAAGAGTTGGAAAACGCTTTCTTGCCGGTTCGATTGCCTTCGGATCATGAATTGTTACGGTTGCACCAGCAGCTGCAATTTGTACAGCAATATCAAGTGCAGGGGAGTCGCGAACATCATCGCTGTCAGGTTTAAATGCCGCACCTAAAACTGCAATCTTCTTACCACTCAAGTTATCAGTTAAATCTTTTCGGACTAATTCAATTACGCGTTGCCTTGCGCGCAGATTTATCGAATCAATTTCACGTAAAAATTCAAGTGCTTGATCAGCGCCAAGTTCGCCGGCTCGTGCCATAAATGCGCGAATATCTTTAGGCAGGCAGCCACCACCAAAACCAATACCAGCCTGCAAGAATCGACTTCCAATTCTTGGGTCGTACCCGATTGCTTTAGCCAGAACTGTTACATCGCCGCCAGCAGCTTCACAAACTTCAGCCATGGCATTGATAAATGAAATCTTTGTTGCAAGAAATGAGTTTGCTGCGACCTTAACAAGTTCGGCGGTAGGCAAATCGGCGCGAACCCAAGGGGTATTTGCCTCAAGATTTACTCGGTAAATTTCCTTTAACTTTGCTTCAGCGGCATCGCTTGTTACACCGACAACCAATCGATTTGGGCGCAAGGTATCTTCAACGGCGAATCCTTCACGTAAGAACTCGGGGTTCCAAGCTAAATCAACTTTAGGATTTACTTTTAATAGCCGCTCACGGAGCCTTGCTGCCGTTCCAACTGGAACCGTAGATTTACCAACAACTAGCGAGCCGGGCTTACAAATTGGAGCGATTGCATCAAGCGCAGCATCTACAAATTTAAGATCAGCCGCAAGTGAATTCTCACTCTGCGGGGTTCCAACACAAATAAAGTGAACATCGGCGCCGGCAATTGCGCGCAAATCGGTGCTGAAAGTTAACCGTCCGGAGGCGAGCTCTTGCTGTAGTAACTCTTCCAACCCTGGTTCATAGAATGGAACTTTTCCAGATGATAAAAGTGCAATTTTGGCGGCATCAACATCTACACCAATTACTTCAAATCCAAGTGTGGACATACAGGCCGCGTGGGTAGCGCCCAAATATCCAGTACCAATTACGGAAACTTTAAGCTTCATTTGCCCGATACTAGTGCGAGGTAACGCTACCGTTGGAGATATGAATCAGGTTTCTAGTGAATTAACGGGGATTTCCGTTGTTCTGCCCATTCTCAATGAGGAGCGACACCTATCTCAAACGATTTCTGCAATTTTGGCTCAGGATTACGTGGGAGGCTTTGAAGTAATTTTGGCGCTCGGACCATCTAGTGATCGAACAAATGAAATTGCATCAGCGCTTGCGGCGAAAGATTCTCGAGTAGTTCTAGTTGATAATCCAACTGGCAGAACTGCAAATGGTTTAAATGCCGCAATCGCTAAGGCCAAATTTCCAATTATTTCGCGCATCGATGGGCACGCTGAAATTTCACCGACTTATTTATCACAAGCAGCAGCAATTCTAGAAAAAACTGGCGCAGTAAATGTTGGTGGAATCATGGCGGCAGTTGGTACAACAAAATTTGAAAGTGCAGTAGCTACTGCGATGCGCTCGCCATTAGGCGTTGGTTCATCACGTTTTCACACCGGCGGTGTTGCTGGGCCAGCTGACACTGTTTATCTAGGAACCTTTAGAAAGTTAGCACTGCTAGAAGTTGGTGGTTATGACGAACGATTTACTCGTGCTCAAGATTGGGAGTTGAATTTTCGCCTCCGCAAGAGCGGTGGAAAAATTTGGTTTGATCCTTCGCTAGTTGTTACATATCGACCAAGGTCCACAATTAAAGCGCTTGCTAAACAGTATTTTCAATATGGAACTTGGCGACGTGCGGTTTCGCGAAGCCACAAGGGCAGTGTTAATTTTCGCTACTTGGCGCCACCAACTGCGCTTGTGATAAATACAATTTCTCTAATCTTCGGTCTGGTAATTGCACCCATATTTCTTATTCCGCTAGCAACTTATGTATCCGCAATTATTCTGGGATCTCTTGTTATCGGGAAATCTTTTGCCGAGAAGTTAATCCTTCCCGTTGTTCTGGCCACAATGCATATGGTTTGGGGTGCTGGTTATCTCTCTTCACCAAAAGGGCTATTGGCTGAAGAACAATGAGACGCTTTGCAATCGCGTTAGCCTTAATTAGTTTAACTTTAACTTCGCAAGCAAACGCAACACCACCAAAATCATTCACTTTTATTGGTGCAGGCTATGGACATGGCGTTGGACTTAGCCAATATGGCGCAAAAGGTCAGGCGCTTGAAGGTAAAACCGCGACTGAAATTCTTAATTATTACTTTCCAGAAGCACAAGTAACTCCAGTTTTAGATTCCAGAATTATCAGTGTGAATGTCGCTCACCAAGTACCGAGCCTCTCATTAACAATCCCTGTAGAGGACTTCTTCACAATTCAAGGTGAAGGCCTGATAGAAACTGCGACTACACCAGGTGCAAGCCTTAGTTTTGCGATTTTAAATAACTTAATTTCAGGAGCGGATACAAGTGCCAAAAGTTGGATCGTTAAGTGGAATAACCCAAATTCTGTTGTGACTTTAAATTACGGAACTACTAAATTTTTAGTTAGCCATGGATATATCAAGCTCCGAGCGGTCAAAGCAATAGGCCTTGGGTTTCGCATCGAAGCCACAAATTTATTGCGCCTACACGATGAATATTTATATGGAATTGCTGAAGTGCCTTCTTCTTGGCCAGCTGCAACCTTACAAAGCCAGGTAATTGCTTCGCGCACATATGCGCTTATGCGAATGAATTCGATTAAGAAGGCCTGCGATTGTCATGTTTACAACTCTAAATACGATCAAGCATTTGTTGGTTTCTCAAAAGAGGGCGAAGCAAGATATGGCCAACTCTGGAAGGCGGCCGTAGATGCAACAGCGGTCGATGCAGATAATGGACTTGCGTTAACAATTGATGGGGCACCAATAAGTGTCTTCTTCTCATCATCAACGGGTGGCGCGACGCAGCGAGCGGTCGACGTTTGGGGAACAGATATTCCGCATTTATTAAGCGTCCCTGACCCATGGAGTATCGACCCGGCGATAAATAAGAATTACGCGAGTTGGACGAAGAAAGTTTCACAGAAAGCTATGGCAAAAGCATTTGGATTGCCTGATGTTGAGCGTTATGAAATCGTGAGCAGAACTGCAACAAATAGCGTGCTATTTATAACTGGATTTTCTAGTAGCGGGCAAGCTAAGACGTTGCCCGTAGCAACGCTTAAAACAGCGGTAAAATTACCTTCATCTTGGTTTGATTTACCAATTAGTTAGCATGAAGAACTGAATTTAAACCGCCCCAGCTTCCAGTCTTTGGAATTGCTTCTAGCGCACCGCTCTTAGAATTGCGTCGGAAGAGCAAATTATTTGCGCCAGATAACTCACTAGCCTTTACGACTTCACCATCTGGAAGAGTTATCTTTGAACCAGCAGTTATATAAGTTCCTGATTCAACAACGCAATCATTTCCAAGTGAGATTCCAACTCCGGCATTTGCACCAAGTAAAGAGCGCTCACCAATCGAAATAACTTGTTTCCCGCCACCGCTAAGGGTTCCCATAATTGAAGCGCCACCACCAATATCACTTCCATCACCGACTACAACGCCAGCACTAATTCGACCTTCAACCATAGATTTACCTAAAGTTCCGGCATTAAAGTTAACGAAGCCTTCATGCATAACTGTTGTGCCGCTTGCAAGGTGAGCACCAAGTCGAACCCGATCGGCATCTGCAATCCGAACACCTTCTGGAACAACATAATCAACCATTCTTGGGAACTTATCAACCGAAAAGACGGTGAGAGTTCCAAACTTTGCCCGCAACTTTGGCCCAACTAAATTAAATGTCGAAACCAAACAAGGACCAGCAGATGTCCAAACAACGTTATTTAGTATTCCGAAGATTCCTTCCAAGGATTGACCATGTGGTTTAACAATCCGATGCGAAAGTAGATGAAGACGAAGATAGGCATCAGCAACGTCTTTAGGCGCTGCATCCAGATCTATTTCTATAGCTACCTTGCTCTTTGTTACTTCACGAATTGAATCGGTGCCAGTAAATTCAGATAAGTCGGGGCCATTATTCTCAGCGAGCTTGCCAAGGCCAAGGGAATCAAACCAGACATCTAAAACTTCACCAGTGTTTGCAGTGCTGGCAATTCCAAATCCGAAGGCGCTTCTCATGAGATAACGCTACCAAAACCATTTAACCTCTAGACTTCTTTTATTATGCGAATAGCCGTTTATTGCTCAGCCTCAACGAGTATCGACCAGAAA
>WLIT01000008.1 GCA_009726125.1 Actinomycetota bacterium
ATCAGGGTTTTTGTTGCTGGATTCCAAGTATTAATTATTTTCACAAAGGCATCGACCCACATGATTGTTTCGTTCCGCTCGTCCCATAAGAGGCCCTCGCCAAGATCTCCCTTGGTATTTGGGATGCACTCTGCAGAAAATACTTTCATGGAACCCCTCACATAGACGTGGCGTTAGTTTAATCTTTAGCGGGTAGTTATTAAATAGTCTATGAGCCGATTAACCGAAATGAGTTTCAAACGCCCACACATCAAAGTCATCAAGTTTTATGCCCTTGAAGCCCCTTGCTTCCAATGCACAAACAGCTTGCGCTCGATGCTCTGTTGCATGATGAACCGCTTGACTCACTATAGTCGAACGCTTCCAATATTTCGTAATGCCATCTCTAATTAACTTTACTTCCCCATCTGAATCTTTAGCCAGTTTTAATAACTGCGTATCAAAGGTAAATAATTTCTCCTTAATGATTACTAAGTCACCCATTGCATTCGGACGAATAATTTCTCTATTCTGATCGCTTCCCAACGCATTTCCATAGCCACCAGATGCGCCTGCAATGTGAGCCAAGATTTCGGCCACGTTCCATTCTGAATCTGTCGCAAATGCATGGAGAGCCGAATCGGGCATTTGAGAAATTAATTTAAATACCTCTTGATTCGCCCATAACATGTGCTCAAGCAGGCGTTCCATGGTTAAGGTCATGATTAAATCCTATCAAGAATGAAATTAAGACTATATAGCGCTTAAGAAAGGTTTCGCTTAATTATTCTTCGTATGAGCAATGTCTTGTTTAATACGAGCTGAGTAGATAAAATTTGCTGAGAAAATTCAGATTATAAGCGTTAACTTTGATTAGAAAGGAATCTAAATGGCATCTCAACAAAATAGTTCCACTTGGTCAAACCAACTCAATGGGGCCATGGAAGAAATAGATACTGCGATGAAGTTGATTGACGAATCTGATGTTAAATCTGCAGTTAAAGAAATTCTCGCTGCTAAGAACATTGCTTTCTACGCAGGTGGGCGTGAAGGGTTGATGATGCGAGCACTTGCAATGAGACTCTTTCATGCAGGCTTAGATGTTCATGTTGTTGGGGATATGACCGTTCCACATTTAGGTTCCGGTGATTTATTTATACTGACTTGTGGACCTGGAAACATTTCTACCGCGGAAGCGCTAGCTGGTGTTGCTTCTCGAGATGGTGCAAGAATTCTATATTTCACAGCGCAACCCAATAACAAGCCAGCGCAACTTGCTGACTTGGTTTTCAAAATTCCGGCGCAAACTATGGCGGATGACAAAGCTTCGGTTGCAGTGCTGCCTATGGGAAGTACTTTTGAGATTGCAATTTTGATCTTGGGAGACCTAATTACTAATGCTGTCCGCGAGGCTCGCGGTGAAGACCTGGCGAAAATGCGCTCACGTCACACCAATATGGAATAACTAGATCCTTAAAAAGATTTAAAGAATTGGCGCCCATCTATCATTTGGTGAAATAGGGAACCAATCTGGTCGCATTGGATCTTTGTCGTATGGATAGCTTCCGAGTTCTTTATAGAGCTCGGCATACTTATTTAACTTCTCTCTATCAATTTCAACGCCTAGGCCCGGCCCGGTTGGCACCTTAAGTTTTCCATTCTCGTACTTCATCAATCCACCAACAATTATGTCGTCAGTTAGATGATGGTAATGGGCGTCCGCGGCATTGGAGAGATTTGGAAGTACAGCACCCAAATGCAACATTGTTGCTAATTGAATTCCAAGTTCCCCTGAAGAATGGACTGCAACGCCGAGTTGGAATGTTTCACAAACACCAGCAGCTTTTATACACGCTCTAATTCCGCCCCAGAAAGTTGTGTCTAGAAGAATCACATCAATAGATCTCAGATGAATATTTTGGGCTAGTTGTTCGAAATTCACGACAACCGTGTTTGTAGCTGTCTGCATTTGCGCGATATCACGAAGCCGCTTCATGCCATCTAGGCCCCATGTGAAATCCTCTAGATAGTCAATCCGCATACCTTTGATTGCTTGTGCAAACTCAATACTTTGCGTGACCGTAAGCGTTGCATTTGGGTCATACCTGAACCTGTCTTTTGGTAGCGCGTCACCTAAGGCTAGAAAACATTCAAGTTCATAGTCTGGGTGAAATACGCCGCCCTTGAGTTTGTGGGTTGTGAAACCACACTCTTTCTTCAGATTTAAAGCGTACTGAACTAATTGTTCAGCGTTCTTAACTTCTCCCTTTTTAGTTTTATCGTCGGGGTAACGGAAAAAGAGATAACTTGCGAAATCAACCTCATCTCGGACTTTTCCCCCAAAGAGATCGTAGACCGGAACGCTTAATTTCTTTCCAATAATGTCAAGGCATGCGAATTCAATAGCAGCAAAGAGTTGGGTTCGATTGTTGTAAAGGCTAGCCGTTGGATTACAGATTTTGAATCTTAGGTCTTCTAGATTGAACGGGTTTGCTCCGATTAAATATTGACGTAAGTTTTGGAATGCGAGTTCAGCACTTTCGCCACCCCCACCCATCTCACCGATTCCGACTATCCCCTCATCCGTTTCAATTTCAATAATTGTGCGCACGAATCGGCCCCAGTGAGTGCCGGATGCATGACGAAGGGGTGCGACGAGCGGCACTGTAACTGTCGTGACTTTCACATCGACTATTTTCATTTCAATACCTAGCCTTTTCTAATGGTTTGAAGCTCACAAACTTTGGTTATTGTTAAAGGGTTCCCTCGCGACTATATGCATATCATGAAAATCGATACTAACGTGGTCAATCATTAAGGCTATTGCTGAATCCAAATCTGAACCTCGTAAATGTTGAATTAACTCTTTATGTTGTTCATGTAGTTTATGAGAGCGTGATTCCTGATCTTGCTTCTCAATCTGGTGTAAGACATGGACCGAGTTATTAAAAATCTTTATATAGTCCCAAATGTTTACTCGACCGTTGAAGAGGAAGAGCATTCTGTGAAATTCGTTGGTCGAATCAAGCACATCTGCATATTGGTTCAAATTCAACAAAATTTCAGCTCTATCAACTTCTAACTGCAATAGCTCTAAATGAGAACTCAGCATTGGAAATACTAAATCTTTAAGGTTTGCTATTTCGAGACTCTTACGTACGAAGAGCGCCTGGGAGAGGTAGTCAAATGAAATTGGTGCGACGAACGACCCTATTTTTGGAACGACGACAATTAATTTCTCAAATTCGAGAGATATCAATACTTCTCTAATCAATGATCGGCTTGCACCAAAGGACTTAGAAAGAATTGCCTCAGAGAGTTTTTGTCCAGGCTCGTATGTGCAAGAAAGAATATCTTTCTTTATCTTTTCATAGATTAAATCGCGCATATTTAGCCTTTAACCGATCCGAAGGTAAGTCCCTGGATAAGTTGCTTTTGGAATACAGAAACCACTATCAAGGTGGGCAACAAAACAATAACGGAAGTCGCTGCGAGCTGAGACAAACTGAATGTCTGATACCCAATTGATTGATAAAGAAGAACCTGTACTGTCAAAGAGTTAGAGCTTGATAAAACAAGTGATAAAAAGAATTCATTCCAAGAAAGCAGGAAGGAGAGGCTTGCGATTCCTATTATGCTCGAGCGGGCAAGTGGAAACATTATCTTTATGAACATTTGCCATTCGTTGCAACCATCAACTTCGCAGGCATCCTGAATCTCTTTTGGAATCGCTCTGAAAGTTTCGATCAAAATCCAGGTGACTAACCCAATAAGCATTACGGCGTGCGCCAAAATCAGAGCTAAAAGAGTGTCCTGTAGATGAAAATACTGGAACCCGATGAAGAGTGGAAGGATTATCGCAATTGGCGGAGCCAGTCTTGAGCTTAGAATCCAAAATTCAAATTCAATATGCCTTTTGGTTACGAGCTGGCCAAGAGCAAACCCGGCTAACGATCCACAAAAAATCGCAAGCAGTGTAGAACCAATAGCGATAATCAAACTATTCGTCAAAGTTTTTTGAATTGCATCATTTTCCAGAATTTTCTTATACGCAGTTAAATCGAAATTCGGAATCCAATGTGGAGGAATTGTATCCACATAAAGTTCTGACTTTAGAGAGGTTCCCAAAAGCCATAAAATGGGAATTAGAGACCAGGTAAGGAAAACTGAAATTATCCCAATATCAAGTTTGTTTTGACTCTTTCTCAATTTTCTACCGCCTCTCGGACGAGTCGATTGAAGAATCTCCTAGAAATAATCATCAGCACGATTATTAGGATTACCGCTTGTGCAGCAGCACTTCCGAAATTTAGATATTGGATTCCGTTTAAATAGATCAAGAAATTATAACTAGCCGTGTCATAACCGGGTCCACCCGAAGTTAGAATCTGGATTGCATCAAATGATTTTGCAGCATCAAGAATTCGAAGAACGAGAGCGATTATGAGAAATGGTTTAAGTATTGGGATGTAGATGTGTTTTGCGAGAACAAATCGATTTGCGCCATCAACCTGTGCGGCTTCAACAATATTCTTATCAATAGAGGAAAGCGCAGCGGTAAGAAGTATAAAAACAAAAGGAGTCCACATCCACGTCTCTACTAAAATAATTGAAGTAAGGGCGACAGTTTTAGAGTCAAGCCAACCAACTTCAGAGAAGCCAAAAATCGAAATAATGTAATTAATTACTCCAGTTGATGTATTTAACATATATCGCCAGTTAAAGAGTGTCGCTACTGGTGCCGCAGCCATGGGAATCATGACAATTGCACGAAGGAACCAGAGATTTCTATAAAGATTGGTGAAACTCAGGGCCAAAATTAAACCGAGGAATATTTCAAGAAATACACTGAAAATCGTGATAATTAGGGTAATGCTAACGGACTGATAGAACTGGTGATCTTGGAAAATTTCTGCGTAGTTCTCGAACCATACAATTTTCGTATTTGGATTAGTCGCTGCCCTGTCGGTGAAACTTATAAGAATCAAATAGACAAATGGAAAAATTGTCATTATTAGAAGTAGGGCAGTAATTGGAGTCAAGAAAAGGATCTTTGCCCTAGCTCTTCTATTTAACATCAATTTATTTGCTGCCTTGGGCAGCTACCTCCGTTCAAGTCTTTTTACTGTAGTACAGAGTCTGAGATTAGGAAAGAGACAGCAAGGCAACTTGCAGCAGAATGCCTTGCTGTCTCTCGCGCTTTAACGGCGCCTTAGTTTACTTGAGTGCCTTTAGGGCAATCTTTTGAGCATTATCTAGCTCTTTCTTTGCATCACCGCCGGTGATTGTCTTATTAACTGCTCTTGCTAATGCATCCGCAACTTGTGGCCAGTTCGCATTTGTCCATGCTAGAGCCATTGCTGTTGTATCAACAGTTGCCAAGATATTCGAGATGGTTGCAGTGTTCTTTGTGCCCATTGCAGCTGCAGCTACTGGATTCTTCCAGGCGCTTGCTCTCGCAGTAGTTACATCAAGTTGTGATTGGTATGCAACCGGTGCTGATGTTGCCCATTGTAAGAACAACCATGCTGCACCTTTCTTTTCACTCTTAGAGTTGATTCCAGCAGTCCAGAACCAAACATTTGAAGTGCTATTGCCGTTGACGCTAGGCATTGGGAAGACATTTAGATTCTTCTTTCCTGCTGAAGTTGCATCACGAAGACCTGCAGTGAATGCAGATGAGTCAGGGAACATTGCTAATGTGCCATCGTGAATGGCCTTATAGTTTTCTGGCCAAGCCCAACCGCTTGCACCCTTAGGGGCATACTTCATTAGTTCTGCGTATGTCTTAAGGGCTGAAATATTTGCCTTTGAATTGAGAACAGGCTTGCCTGCAGCATTTAAGTATTGTCCTCCGGAGCTAAATGAGAATCCTCCGAATGGCCATGGGGTTTCATTTCCATTGGCTTTTCCTCTAGAAGAGAAACCAGCAACTTTACCTTTTGTTGCAGCCTTAGCGGCGACAAGGAGTTGATCGATTGTTTTTACTGGGTTTTTAACAAGGTCTGTTCTTACGAACAAAACTTGGCACTCTGCAGTGATCGGCATTGCGAGTAGCTTGCCATTAAATGTTGCAAGAGAGCGTCCGCCTTTGAAAATATCATCAATCTTGTACCAGCTCTTATCAGTTAACTTTGGATCATTAACAAATTGATCTAGCGGTTCAAGCCAACCAGATGCGGCTGCCTGTCCAAGTGCGTTAACCATAAACACATCTGGGGTCGCGGAGCCGGCACTTAGCTGTTGCTTAATTTTTGGAACAGAAACATCCTCACCGAGTAATTCGTAACTGACTTTAATTCCAGTCAATTCTTCAAATTGTGGGATGAGTTTTTCCATTGCAACCATCCAAGGGTGTGTCTGCACGCCGATATCAATGGTTGTTCCCTTGAACTGTTGCCAATCAATTGCTGATTTAAAATCACTAGCTGATAGTCCTGCTTGCTTGAATCCTGCGGCAGATGAACTCTGCATAGTAGGAATCATTGCAAAAGTAAAAGCACCAAGTACGATGGCAACTTTCTTTGAAGACTTAACTAGTAATGATCTAGTTTTGAATATTTGCATTGAATCACTTCCTTAGGGTGAGAAATTGACAATCTACGTAGATAGATTGTTCTTGCGCTTTCTTAATTTAGTCGCTATCTATATGATGTCAACGACTTTCCTAACCTAATAAGCATTATTAATTTCAAGGTTGTCTGACATGGTTCAAAAAGCAGCGTATTTACCTTGTCAGACAAGGGCGTAAAAAAGTAATTTACAAATTAACAGGTGCATCACCCATTTCTATTGAAATATAAATTTTACAAACCTAAGATGTTTTCGTGAAATTAAATGGATATAGATGCAAAAGATTTTAGTAATTGATCTTTTGAATAGAACTAGTTCAAACTTTGATTGGGAATTTTCAGAAGTTGGCACTGGTCTTCTAGGCACTCTATTGCTCGATATCTTTCACGATATTGATGGAGATTCACCGATTGTTATCGCCGGAGGAGCGATTTCGGGAGTTCCTGCCGTTGGATTAGCTGTCGCTTATGTCGTTGGCCATTCACCACAATCTGGTGGAATAGTGGAATCAAAAATTGAAGGTCGCCTTGCTTCATCATTAAGATATTTGGATTTAGCAGCTATTGTGATTCGAAATATTTCCCGAAACCGAGTAGCTATAAAAATAAGAACAGGATTAAAAATTGATTTTATTGAAGTTGAAAATCTCTTTGGCCACAACATTAGAGAATCAAATTCTTGGTTTCGAAGTCACGAAGAAGGAAATTTCGTACTTGGAACAGTTGGGACCCCTGGCGACTACGGACTTGCGAACGCATCAATAGTTTTCGATGATGGTTTTCCAACTTCAAGTGGTGGCTTGGGCGCAGATTTCGGTAAGCGCTTGCTTAAGATTATTGCATTGGAATTCGGGCAGGTTGACGTTAGCGCGGATGTAAAGGCAATTTCAGATGCCTATGAAATTCGAATCCCTGGTAATCCTTTAACTCTAAGTGAATACAAATCTCCTGGCATGGGGGTTTGGCCTGTTGATCCTGGCCTTCCTGGATATTTGGGTGCGCACAATTTCACTACCGATATTTCTCCAGCAGTTACGCAATTCGATTCCAGTAAAATCCTTAGTTTTGTTCATGTTGAGCAGAATTTTTGCGTTGGTTGCCCACAGAGTTGTTTGAAGAGAATAGGTTTGGGTGAGGTAAACGGCAACTCCAGTATTTTGCATCAACAGGCTTTCCCAATTTGGTTCTCACAACTTGGAATTGCTGACGTAAATGGCGCTATGACTTTTAATGAGTCGTGCCATGTTGCAGGTATCGAGCATGCTAGTGCGGGAAATATGCTCGCATTTTTAGCGCAAACATCTAAAGAGATGGAATTCGGTGATAGCAAGTTGGCTCTTAGACTTTTAAATTCTTGGCAGATAAACCCTAAGACTTTCCCTGGCGGAACAGGAAAATTGTTGGATGCAACAACGAGTGAAAATGCAAGCGCGATGATGCATGTAAAAGGAATACCAATGCCACCATGGGACCCTCGTGGAACTCAAGGTCTTGGATTGATAATGGCTATAAACCCATCTGGTCCAAGATATGACGTTGTAGAGCACGATATTGATTTCGATTTAACTAATTACCCAGCATTCACAAGGGAGAGCACATTGAGCGCCTCCAAAAAGTATGGAATACCAAGTACTGGTTTTAGTTCAGACAACTTAGGTGCTTCGAAAGTTTTAGCTATGTTGAGCCTTTGGCAGTTATGGAGCGCCATGGATTCTTTAGGTGTTTGTACTTATGCAGGCCCGCCAACGCGTGAATTGACCGAGAGTCACATTTTGGAACTTTTTCACTCTATAACTTCATCATCTTTAGATCTCGAAAAATTCTTATTCCTAGGTAAGCTGCGAATAGAAGCCCAGCAAAGCTTTAATTCCAAAGTAAAAGTCTCGGAAAAACTAAATACTTTGCCACAAATATTCTTTGACCAACCGATCAAAAGCGGGCCATCTGAAGGTAAAAAAATTGACCGCCAAGAATTTGAAGATGCTAAACAGCTTGTTTATGAAGCTAGCGGGTGGTCGAACAGAGGAGTTCCTGTCGGGAACACGATGGTATCGAAAGAGTATTTACGTCTTAGAAATCTAGTCAAAGTAAGAATCGACAAATAATGAGAGGGAATATATGAAAGCCATATTGATGCCTGGAGATCGTGTGACTGAGATAGTTGAAAAAGCTATGCCTGAGCCAAATCCTGACCAGATTATTTTAAAGAATAAAGCAGCAGGGCTGTGCGGAAGTGATCTTCATCTTTTTTACCGCCCGCCAGCTTCCGAGCGCAATGGCATTATGTTCGGTCTTCAACTTAATTCAAAAATAATTCCAGGTCACGAGGGTGCTGGAGAAGTATTCAAAGTTGGCTCAAATGTTAAGCACTTAAAGGTTGGAGATAGGGTTGCTGTTGCGCACATAAGTGGTTGTGGCAATTGTATTTCCTGCCGACGTGGTTGGGATGTGCATTGCAAAAATAAGACAACATATGCACTTGATCGCGATGGATTTTTGTCAGACTACACACTTGTTGATGCTCGAGATTGTGTAACACTCCCTAAAAATATTTCATTCGAAGAAGGAGCATTCTGGGCTTGTGGTGCAGGAACTGCTTGGTCTGCAATCAATCGCTTAAACCTTCCAGTTGGCTCAATTCTTGGAGTTGTAGGACTTGGGCCGGTGGGAGCTGCTGCAGTTCTAATTGCATCTTCACTCGGATTGCGTGTTATTGGTTTTGACCCCGTAGCTGAGCGTCGAAAGTTTGCGATGAGCTTAGGGGCAGAAAAATGCTATGACCCAACAAAGCGTGAAGAGATTTCTGCAGTTCTTGATGAACTTGATGGAACTTTTGAGGCTTCCGGATCATCCGCGGGAAGAAATTTATGTTTGGACCTCCTTAAAGTTTGGGGACGAAGTTCATTCGTTGGATTTGCCGATGATGAGACAACCTTCGATATTCATATGCAAATAATCGAAAAGCAGATTCAGCTCAATGGGGTTTGGTTGTTTTCAACACCAGACTTACAGGAATTTATAAATCGGGCATCAGAAAGTGGACTATCTTTGGAACCACTCTTCACTCATAGATATTCTATCTCTCAAGGCGTCGAGGCCTTGATTGAATTCGATAAAGGTTCTGCCGGTAAAACAATGATCTGCTGGTGAAATAAGAATGATTAATCCTGTACTTTCCATCCATTAGCAGAAGAGAGATTATCAAAATGAGCATTATCACTGAGGCAGAGACATTCTTAATTGATATACCTGTTGAGACTGTACGCACGGATTCGGTTCAATCATTTCTAAAACAAGAAACAATATTCGTCCGAATAAAGACTGCTGATGGAAATAATGGGGTTGGCTATAGCTACACAATTGGTACAGGTGGAACAGCTGTTCTAGCCCTTATCAGGGATTACTTACTTCCTAAATTAATAGGAATGGATTCTAGGTATGTTGAAAAAGTCTGGAACGATATTTATTACTCAACAAGAGCAACAGCCACTGGCGCAATAACTTCACTAGCCGTGGCTGCTATCGATACCGCGATTTGGGATTTGAAATGCAAGAGAGAGAAAGAACCCCTTGCAATTGCCGCTGGTGGGTTCTGTGATTTAGTCCCTGTTTATGACACTGAAGGTGGATGGCTCCACATTTCTACTGAAGAATTAGTCCGCGGTGCTTTGGATTCAAAGAAGCGAGGATTCACCAGTGTAAAAATTAAAGTGGGTAAACCTGACCTTGATGAAGATTTAGAAAGGCTTAAGGAAGTACGCGCAGCAGTTGGTCCTAGAATGAGAATAATGGTTGATGCAAATCAATCCATGACATCAACAGAAGCAATTCGTAGGGCGAAAGCATTTGAACCAGTTGATCTATATTGGTTCGAAGAACCGCTACCAGCAGATGATATTTCTGGTCACGCCGCCCTTGCGCGATCAACAAGCATTCCAATTGCCGTTGGAGAAACTATGTATTCCTTGATGCAATTCAATCAATATCTCCATAGTAGAGCTGCTGGAATCATTCAGGTTGATGTTGCCCGAGTTGGCGGAATAACTCCCTGGATGAAAGTTGCCCACCTTGCGGAATCATTTAATGTGAAGGTTTCGCCTCACTTCCTAATGGAAATTCATGTAAGCCTCGTTGCAGCAATTCCCAACGGTCTATACGTTGAATACATTCCACAGCTAAGAGCTATCACAAAAAGTGCAATGACCATTAAGGATGGTTTTGCCGTTGTTCCGAAAAGTAAAGATATTGGAATTGATTGGGATTTCGACAAAATTGACAACCTGAGAGTTAATTAGACTCTATATCGTGAAGAACTGGGCAGGCAATATCAAGTTCCAAGATAGTAAAACTCTCGCGCCAAAAAGCATTTCTGAAATCCAAGATATTGTGCGTACGAATCCAAAGGTAAAGGCGCGTGGTACTGCCCATAGCTTCAACACAATCGCGGATACAAAATATGTGGCACTGCTGCTTGACCAAATGCCGAAAGAAATTATTATTAACAAGGAGAGAAAAAGTGTAACGGTCAGTGCAGCGCTAAAATATGGAGAAGTCGCAGAAGAGCTCCATAAAAATGGCTGGGCGCTCCATAATCTAGCTTCGCTTCCTCACATTTCAATCGCTGGGGCGATAGCAACGGGAACTCATGGCTCTGGCTCTAATAATGGAAATTTAGCCACTGCTGTGAAATCTTTTGATGTTGTATTAGCCGACGGTTCATTTCGTAATATTAAATCTTCTGATGGTGATCTTTATTATGGCGGTGTCATCGGTCTTGGCTTAGTTGGAATAGTTGTGAGAGTTGAGTTAAATATTCAATCAACGTTCAATCTAGGACAAAGCGTTTATCTCGGAATGCAACGGGCTAAGTTCAGAGATAATTTTGACGAGATCATGAACTCCGGATACAGCGTGAGTTATGTAACTACTTGGCAGCAAGAGATAGCTGGAGAAGTTTGGGTAAAATTTCTTGAAGGAACAACCCCGCCTGAAGTTTTGTTCGGTAGCCATGGCGCTACCGAGAAACTTCATCTCCTAAAAAATCATAGCCCGGAACCTTGCAATGATCAGCTTGGAATAATAGGCCCATGGCACCTGAGGCTTCCTCACTTCAAAATGGAGTTCACTCCTAGTTCTGGTACCGAGTTACAAAGTGAATTCTTTGTAAATAGAGCTCAAGCAAGTTCAGCACTTCTTGCACTCGAATCAATTGCCGACCAAATATCGATACCTCTTATGGGATCTGAAATCCGCACCATTGCTAGCGATAATTTTTGGATGAGTCCTCACTATAAATCTAATGATATCGGAATTCACTTTACTTGGAAGCAGATTCCTGAGACTTTTGAAGCGGTAAAGGCAATTGAAACAACTCTGAAGCCATTTCAATATCGCCCACATCTCGGTAAAATCTACACAGCAGCTCCCTCTTACATCTCTTCGGCATTCCCAAAATTCAAAAATTTCCAGGAATTGATCTCCCAGATTGACCCAAATAATAAATTTGGTAATGAAGTAACTGACAGTTTATTTCAATAAAAATAGAAACATTAATTGGCGAGGAGTTTAAATTGGATACGGTCTTAAAGAGCAAGAGCATATTGGAGAGATTTTCACTCGCAGGCAAAACTGCGCTTGTGACTGGTGGTGGGCAGGGTATTGGCCGAGCACTCGCACATGGGCTAGCCGATGCGGGAGCTGATGTTGCCGTTATTGATATTGATCTTGGGTTGGCAGAAGTTGTCGCTAAAGAGATTCAAATTAGAAATCCCAAATCAAAAACTATGGCTCTTCAAATTGATGTAACAAATCCAGAACAAGTAACTCAGATGGTGGATCAAATAGTTGACGGGTGGGGGAAATTAACTATTGCTTGTAATAACGTCGGTATTTGCAATTGGGTTGACTCGATTGACATGACTTATGCCGATTGGCAGAAAGTGATTAGAGTTGATTTGGATTCAGTATTTCTCTGTGCGCAAGCCGAGGCTAGGCATATGTTTAAGAATAATTATGGAAAGATTATTAACACTGCATCAATGTCTGGATACATTACTAATTTTCCACAAGGACAGGCTCATTACAACGCTGCAAAAGCAGGGGTACTTTCTCTGACTCGTTCATTGGGTACGGAGTGGGCCGAAAAGGGCGTACGTGTGAATTCACTTTCGCCCGGGTATACAAAAACCGCTTTAGTTTCGGATTTGTTGGAGACTGAACTTGGCAAAAAAGTTAGTCCAATTTGGTTATCGCGAATTCCACAGCAAAAAATGGCAGATGTTACAGACCTTCAGGGGGCAGTTAATTTCATGGCATCTGAGGCTTCTGACTATATGACCGCTGCAGACATAGTTGTTGATGGTGGCTATTTAGCTTGGTAGTTGAAAGTTACTTTCTTTAACCCGCGAAATTGTTTTGTAACCGGCCCTTAGCGCCGACGTCTGCTTTAAAGAGAGAGCCGGCAAGAGGTTCCTCACCTTTAACAAAGTCTTCATAACTTGGTATGGCACAAGTTATGTAAAGCGTTGAAAGATCAGCTCCACCAAATGCGCAATTTGTTACGAGAGTTGCGGCAACATCAACTTGTGCAAGGAGTTCGCCGGTTGGTGAGAAACTTCTAACGCAGCCACCGCCCCAGAATGCGACCCAGAGATTGCCTGCTGCATCTACACACATTCCATCTGGCGCCCCAGAATATTGACTTACATCAATGGCTTCGAGTTCGCCTTCGAAATCAGAGGTTTCAATATTGAAATTGAAGCGACTCACTTTCTTGGTGGGGGTATCGATGTAGTAACAAATCTTGTTATCAGGAGACCAGTCCATGCCATTTGCAATAGTTATATCTTTTAGGAAAACCTTGGAGTCAAGGTTTGGCGAGATTCGTCTTAAATTTCCTTGCTTGGGTTTGGCATCATTTGCGAAACATCCAACCCAGTAGTTGCCATTTATATCGACGTTGCCATCGTTGGTGCGAACGTTCTCATTAGGCATCTCAAGTGGGGATGTGCCCGTTACATCTAAGTTTTCATTTAGCACGATTAACTTTAAGCCAGCGGCTACGACATAGCCTCCGGATTCGCGCTTAGCAATTGAGGTTACGAGTGAATCGTATTTTCTTTCAATCAGGGTTTTTGTTGCTGGATTCCAAGTATTAATTATTTTCACAAAGGCATCGACCCACATGATTGTTTCGTTCCGCTCGTCCCATAAGAGGCCCTCGCCAAGATCTCCCTTGGTATTTGGGATGCACTCTGCAGAAAATAATTTCATGGAACCCCTTACATAGACGTAGTTTCAGTGTAATCTTCAACGCATAATTAATACAGAGTCTTCTTTGCTTTACTTATTTGATTTGGAGCAATCCCTGTGAAGGTAGTGAGTCTTGAGACATACCTCGTAAACATTCCTTACAAGAGAACTGAAATTAGCTCTATCGTTACTCGTAGCGGAGTTACCTCAGTTGTAATAAAACTAACGACGGATGATGGGCTTGTTGGTTGGGGCGAGGCGTGTTCTGGCGCTGATGTTTATTCAATCGAAGCAGCAATCAAAGCGATGTTCCCATTTGTTAAAGATAGATCGCCATGGGAATCTGCAGAACTTAGAGAGGATGCCTTTCTTCGTGGGTTGTGGGCGATGCGAGTATCGACTGGAAATTTTGCTTGGGCCGCGATTGATATGGCGCTCTGGGATTTATGTGGAAAGAGCGCGGGATTGCCGGTTTATAAATTACTTGGTGGTGCAATTCGATCTGATGTTGATTATTTCTTCTATCTTGGGCATGGAACGGTTGCAGATATTGCAGAACAGTGCGCAGAAGGAATGGCCCTTGGATATGAGACTTATTATTTAAAGACTGGAATTGATCTTGACCATGAATTAGAAATGGTAGCCACGATTAGAAAATCAATTGGCCCAAAGAACCGGATTCGCTTGGATTCAAATGGGGCTTGGTCGCTTCAGGATGCGCCACGGTACTTAGCAAAATTTGAGAAATACGACATTGATTTTATTGAACAACCGGTACGCGAGCACCCAATGTCTTTGATGATTGATCTTCGAACCAAGACTTCAGTCCCCCTTGCGGCAAATGAAGGGTTGTGGAGTGAGGACGATGCAAACCGTTTGATTATGAACCGCGTTGCTGATGTTTATACCTTCTCACCTTATTGGGTTGGAACGCTAGAGAAATTTAGACAAGTTGCCAACGTGGCAAATGTTATGGGTAGCAAGGTTTGCCGCCATACGCACGGTGAGATGGGAATTGCGGCAACAGCATTCCATCATGCAAGTTTGACGATTCCGAATTTAGTAATGGGAAATCAACAGACTGCCGCGCATATGGAAGGTGACATTTTGAAGAAGCAGATACCTACTGCGACCTCACCTAAGTGGGGACTTCCAGAGGGTGTTGGACTTGGTTTTGAAATAGATCAGAGCGCGCTTGAATCGGGAATGAAACGATTTAAGAGTGAAGGACAATATTTACCGTATGGCAAAATCTAATATCAAGCTTTCAAAAGGTGATTTAACGGTAGAACTCTTACCTCAATTTGGTGGGCGGATCTCATCGATAAAGATTACGGGATGCGAAGAGTGGATAACACAGCCACAAGATGTATTAGTTCCTAGATCACCTGGTGATGATTTTATTAGACCGGAAATCTCAGGCTGGGACGAGATGGTTCCAACGACTGATGCCTGCACATCTTTAAATGATTCGAAAGAGCTTCCTGATCACGGTGAAGTTTGGGCCCGGTCATGGGATGTATTAGCGGAGTCATCAGATAGCGCTTTGTTGAACGTCGAACTTAAGGTGCGAACTTTAAAATTTTCTCGAAGTATCTCGTTATTCGATGAATCAAAAGGGAGATACCGAATCGATCTTGGTTACAAGTTAGAGAATGTTGGGCCCGTTTCAACCCCCGCTTTTTGGTCATGTCATCCAATGTTTAGAGGCGAAGGTATTAAGAGAGTGCGGGTTGCAAGTAATAAACCACTAATTCAAACTGCCCCGCCATCCCCCGCTGTGCCCCAAACTTTCTTGCCTTCAGATCTTGCCCATGGGAAATCAATTGAGTATTGGTGTGAAACAGATGATGAAATTGAGAAGGTAGAAATTCTTCGAGATAGCGGTGAGGTTCTGACTTTCGAGTGGGATAAGTCAGAGATTCCCTACTTCGGTATTTTCATAGACAATCACGAGTATTGCCCAGCACAGGTAATCTCGCCACAACCAGCAATCGCCTACAAAGTGAGTGAACGAAGTGCAGAAATTGCTGGGCGAATTCCAATTCTTCCACCAGGAGCAATAGTTCAATGGAAACTCTCTATTTTCCTAGATCGCGAACTATAATTTCGTATGGACTTTAAGGGTAGAAATGTTCTTATAACCGGCGGCGGCAATGGAATTGGTGCTGCGACAGCCAAGAAGTTTGCTGGATATGGCGCAAATGTAATCGTTACTGATCTAGATGGCGCAGCTGCAGACTCTGTTGCAAAAGAGATTGTAAGTAGCGGCGGAATAGCACTTGGGCTAAAGCTAGATATCACCAAGATCAAAGATTGGAACGATGCGGCCACCAAGATTCATGCGGCCTATGGAAAAGTAAATGTGGTTTTTAATAACGCCTATTTAAAGATACTTAAACCAGCGCATTTAACGAGCGTCGAAGAGTGGGACAAGCAAATAGATGTGAATTTCGGTGGCATCCATAAGTCAGTAATTACTTTTATCCAAGATTTACAGGACACAAATGGCTCGATGGTTAACACCTCATCAGTACATGCCCACTTTGGATTCCTGGGAGCTGGAGTGTATGCAGCCACTAAAGGCGGAATAGTTTCACTTAGTAACCAACTTGCAGTTGAGTATGGACCAAAGGTTCGGGTAAACGCAGTTCTTCCTGGTCCAATCATGACCCGAGCGTGGGATACAGCAACTGATGAAAATTTTGATGAAGCAATTCGGGGAAATGCAATGCACCGCATGGGACTTCCGGAAGAGGTTGCTGAAGCAGTCTGCTTCTTGGCTTCGGACAAAGCTTCATATATTTCTGGGGCTTCGCTCTTGGTAGATGGTGGATTTAGCGCGCAGAAAGATTTATCAAAGAGTTAATTTTCCAAGTGAAAGCGGGAGCAGTGAAGATTACGCATAAGTCACTTGGTGTTAAGCGAATCATTAATGCCTCGACGACTTATACCCGGATAGGTGGATCGTTAATGGATTCCACCGTGGTTGATGCGATGGCGCGTGGTGCTAAATCATTTACAGATATGTACCAATTATTGGCTGCAAGTGGCAAGCGGATTGCGGACTTAACTGGAAATGAAAGCGCATATATAACACCTGGGTGTGCTTCAGCGATAGTGTTAACAGCGCTGGCTCTCGGCGAACTTGATGAAAGCAAAGAGCGCACAGAAGTACTTATCGATGTGAGCCACAGAATTCCTTATGACAAGGCAGTTACTTTTGCAGGAAAGAAATTAGTTGAATTCGGTGGGCCAGGAAAGCGCAGCGAAGCTGATTTAGAGAGCGCGATTTCAGATAAGACCTTGGCGATCTTCTGGATTGCTGGCACTTATGTTGGGGATGATGCTTTAAGAATTGAAACTACCGTGCGAATCGCAAAGAAACGCGGCATCCCAGTAATTGTTGATGCGGCGGCGCAATTACCGCCAGTTTCTAATCTCTCCTTCTTTACCGTTAAATCAGGCGCCGATCTGGTTTTATTTAGCGGCGGAAAAGCCTTATGCGGACCGCAATCGACAGGTCTCATGCTTGGGAGTGCACGAATAATCGAAGCCGCAGCAAAGTTGGCCGCACCTAACCAAGGAATTGCTCGGGCATTTAAAGTAGGAAAAGAAGAGATCTTTGGAATCACCCAAGCGATTGAGAATTATCTTGAGCGCGATCATGAAAAAGATTTAAAGATGTGGCAGAAGAGTTGCGAGAAGATTTCAGCAAAACTTTCTAATATTTCTGGGCTATCTGGTGAAATCCACCAATTCAATCAAGCGGGGCAACCAATTCCACGTGTTGAGATTAAGTTCGACGCCAAGTTGCCAAGTGAGACGGCAAATAGAGTTTATGAAAACCTTTTAGCGCAAGACCCAGCAATTGTTCTGGACTTAGATGGGCCGCTATTTATTAGTCCTGACATGTTGAAGAAGGGCGAAATTAAATTAGTGATTGTGGCTTTAGAGAAAGCGCTGAGGTAAGTTACTGCTCTTCGTAAGGTATTTTTGAAACTAAACCACCAGCATCAACAGTTAAAATCTGGCCGGTCATCCCCGTCAATTTAACGCTCAAAGCCAAAAACGTTTCAGCTATCTCTTCGGGTGTGCAGAGCCGATTCAATGGATTCTGCTTTGCTAAATTTGGATACCACTCAGGACGGTGCGCCCATTCTCTTTGATTTCTTGGAGTAGGAACATCTCCAGGTGCGACTGCATTAATTCGAATTCCGTGAAAACCTAACTCGCCAGTCAGAGAATGCACTAAACCTATGATTCCGGCCTTTGCCGCTGCATATCCTGGTAATCCATAAGAAACAAATGCATCAGTTGAAGTAGTTAACGTTATTGACTTGTCTCCCTTGGCTTTAAGCATGTTTGGAAGAGCCGCCTGAATAGTAGAAAAGGCAGTTATCAAATTATTTTCAATTGACTGTCTAAATGCCTGAATCGGTAGATCAGTAACCGGCAGATTCGACTTCTCTTCAGGAAGGGCGCCTCCGGCAATAACAACTAAATGATTAATTGGTTCAAGGCGCTTACACATATCCTTTAGTTCAACTTCATTAGCCAAATCCAAAACTAAAGCTTCATATCCCGCTTCTTGAACTCCCTGTTTTAAGTCAAGACCAACAACTTTATGTCCAGCGGTTAAGAATGCTCGGACGGTAGCGCTTCCGATTCCACCGGCAGAACCAGTAATTAAAACCGTTGTCACAGAAAACTTTTCCAAGATTTCAAGATTGAAGCGATCTCAGACTTGTGATTCTCAGAAAGTGTAGAGATTGGTGGTCTTACAGTTGGGTTCGAAATTAGATTTATCTGAGCCATTGCTTCTTTTACAACTGATACGTTGAGAGAGCTTGAACCCACAGCACGTAAGTCTTCAAATGGCTTGATTAGTTTCCATAGCTCCATCGTTCTGGCGGAATCACCTTTTTCAATAGATGAAAGAAGTTCAAGTGACAAAGTTGGCGCCACATTCGCTAATCCAGAAGTAAATCCAGTTCCTCCTACAGAAGCATAGAACGGCGCCCATATTTCAGCTAAACCACAAATAGGAACAACAGCGGAGCCGTAATTTTCTACGAAATTTGCAAAGCCCATTAAATCCGTAATCGCATACTTTACGGCGATCATATTCTCTATTTTTACAACAGAGTCCAATACGTGACGTGAAAGTTCTTTACCGCGCAAATACAACTCGACAGCGCCCTCAGTCTCACTAGCAATGGCTCGGTAATATTCGATCAAACCGTCATCAGAAATATATGGATGATTTGGAAAATGAATCATTACGCCCTGAGCACCAGATGAAATGGCGTGCCTTGCTTGTGCTTTCGCGCTATTTACATCTCCACCAACACCCACAATTGTTATTGCGCCCTTAGCTGCATCAATTGTTGACTTGGTGACTTCCTCAATTTCTCGTGGGGTAAGACTCAAAAACTCGCTTGTGTTTCCGCATGCAACCACAACTTTAATTCCTGCCTTGAGCATTCGTGCGATGCTATTTTGTAGTGCAGCTTCATCCACATTCCCTTTGGAATCAAAAGGCGTGACAGGAATCGCGCTTATTCCTCTTAACTCGGTAGAAATTTTAGAAAGCATGCTCTTCTCCTTATTTCCCGATGCCCGAAAGCATACCTTTAATGAAAAATCTCTGACCAAATATGTACATTAGTAATGGCGGAATAATTGATATCAGGGCTCCAGCCATAACTAGAGGGATGTTGGTCGAGAAACGACCTTGAAACAAGACTAGACCCGACATTAAAGTTCTTGAATTTTGCTGTTGTAAGAAAACCATGGCAATAAGAAGTTCATTCCAAGCATAAATGGCATTAACTAAAATTAAAGTAAAAATCGCTGCGGATGACAACGGGACCACAATTCGCCATAGGGTTGATATGGCAGAGAGACCATCGATTTTTGCGGCTTCTATTAACTCTCTTGGAACTGATTTCATAAAATTTGAAAGTAGAAAGATCGAAAAGGGTAGAAATAATCCTGTGTAGAAGAATATGACCGAAGGCAAGGTATTCATCAAATGTAGATCCACCATCAGCGAAAACATAGGAATAACAAGAGTAACGGGCGGTATCACCATGAGAGCAATATTGGAATTTAGCATCGCTCTCGTTGATTTCCAGCCACCAAACACAATGGAATAACTGGCAAACAAAGCTATCACGGTACAAAATCCAACCGAAAAAATACAAACAAGGAGGCTGTTAAAAGCCCAGTGCAAGACTGGAAATGAGTTAAATACCTCTTTGATATTTTCAAGACGAAGACCCTGCGGTAGGTTCAGCGGCCGAAGCATATATTCTTGATTTGTTTTCATTGCTGTCTGCAAAATAAACCAGACTGGATAAATAGAGGATATAGATATGACAACTAGGAACCCTTGTTGAAGTAAACCCAGCTCCCTTAGTCGTTTCATAATTCTTCCTGATTACGGCGAATACGAGAATATAAGTAAATAAAGATTCCACTTAAACCAAGAAGATATACGGCTGCCGCTGATGCATACCCGACAGACCCCAATGAGAACCCATATTGCCAAATAAATAGATCCATAACCATTGATGAATTTCCAGGGCCACCGCGAGTAAGAGTGAATACGTATGGGAAAACCCATGCCAATGCATTTATGATCTGCAGTACGAATAAGAATTGGATTGTATTTTTAAGTTGAGGGATTATTACGTACCTTTGTTTCTGCCACTTTGAGGCACCATCAACTATTGCTGCTTCATTTACTTCCTGAGGGAGTGATAAGAGCGCTGCAGTCAAAGCAATAACTGAGAATCCAAGTTGACTCCAAATAAGCAATCCCCCGACCGAATAAATGGAGAGGGCGCCATTTCCAAGCCAATCAAGAGCTAATTTGGATAAATGTAGGCGATTCAAAACGGTATTAAGAATTCCGCTTTGCTGAAGCAAATAAGAAAAACTTAAGCCGACTACTGTGCCAGGAATAATATAAGGAATAAATACGATGATGCGGTAGGTTCGCCAGCCTTTAACGCCCTCGTAGAGAATGAGCGAGATTGTAAGTGCTAAAGCAACGGATACCGGAGCCGTGATAAGTAGTTTTAAGTTGTTCTTAATCGCAATCAAGAAAACTGAGTCATGCAGAAGATTGTAATAATTTGCAAAACCTACCGGCGCTAGATCTCCAACCCTGCCGGCATAAAAACTGAATTTAACAACTGAAATCAATGGGAATACGAAGACTACTCCAAGCATGAAAATCGCTGGAAGTAAGAATACGGCGGGCCAGATTTCACGGTATCGGCCGTTACGTAAGCGGTTTTTACCTCTTACTGTAACGGCCGATCCTTGAGACTCAATCATTGATTCAGTCTATAAGCCTTACTTACCTGACGCCCAAAGTTTGTAAGACTTGAAGTCTGCAGGCTGTTGCGTTTGCCATTGCTTAATTGAGTTTTGAATGTCTGCTGCAGCTTTAGCCGGAGTACTAGTTCCAGTTACAACTGCCGCACCAAATGGACGGAGTCCATTTGAATCTACCTGAGGTGGTGCGTAGTTCTCAGCCCATAGTTGTCCGGGTTGTGAATTCAACGCAAATAGCTTCTTCATCAATGGATTCTTGATGTTAGCCGCAGAGAATCTCTTATCTGCTGGAAATGCACCAGTAGCCTCATACCAACTTGCTAAATTCTCAGGTTGGTGAAGCCAAGATAAGAATGTTGCTGCTGCTTGCTTATTCTTAGACCAAGAGGTGATGAAAGCAGATATCGATTGTGTCGCAGTGTGGAAATTTGCAAGTTTTCCAGTTCCTAATTTTGGAGTCATTTGAACACCAATTTGTTTTTCTAGTCCAGCTTTAACCCAAGCAGCAACGTTTCCATCTGTTGTCCAGGTCATCGCTCCTTTACCTTGAGCGAAATTTTGCCATGCTTGATTGATATCGATTGAGGCAATATCTTTGTTGAAATAGCCCTTCTTCGAAAGCGTATCAAGTTGGGTCAGGTAGCTTGAATACTTAGGATCAGTAAACTTAGCTTTGCCGGTATAAACATCTTTGAGTTCTTGAACAGAATCTAGATTTTGAGTACCGACTGTTGCTTGGAACCAAGCTCCGAATGCGCCATCTTTAAGGCCCATTTGAATTGGAGTAATACCAGCAGCCTTTAATTTTGCAGAGAATGCAAGGAATTCAGCCCAGGTAGTTGGTCCCTTATTTGGATCTAAGCCAGCTTTCTTAAACAGTGTCTTATTCCAAACAAATGGTTCACCGAGCAAATACAAAGGCATTGCCCAAACTTCTCCACCTGAAACATTTTCGCTGGTGTTTAACCAATTAGCCATTTCGGATGGCTTAACAAGTCCCTTAAGGGATGCAACTTGACCTCTCCAAACAGGAGTGAGAACTGGCAAAGTAGCCCATTGCATTGCAATGTCGGGTCCGGATTTTGATTGTGCTGTTGTTTCAAAAGCGCCCTGAAGGGTATCGCTACCTTGTGGCACTAACTCAATAGAAATATTCTTATGGAGAGCTTCGTACCGCTTAATTGCGGCCTGCATCCAGGCTGTCGATCCTGGTACATCAGATTCAGCCCAGAACCAATAAACCAGCTTTCCTGAATATGGATCTGCTGCACTTTTAAAGGCCGAGCTTGCAAAGGTTTGTGTATTTGAAAATGCTAAGCCAGTTATCGAAACAATTGCTATTAAAAACGAGAGTTTCCCGACCTTGCGTGATGTGCTAAATCTACTCAACATTCCGTTTCCTTTCGTTGGAGTAACACCATTTACTCACATCAAACTCGAGGTCTGAGAATGTAATTTCGATCGTAGTGCGAATCGTTATCGCCTTTTTGAATCGAACTCCCTTTGCTTGTTGTGTATACGTGAGCATACTTATCCATTCTTTCCCTGTCTAGAGTGACACCGAGCCCAGGACCCTGTGGAACCTGCAGATATGGGCCCTCAAATTTCATTAATCCACCCTCAATAATGTCATCCTCGAGATTCCAGTAATAAGTCTGATTATCTAAAATGAAATTTGGATATGCCGCATGTAACTGAAGAACTGCTGCAGTAGCAACGCCTAATTCACCAAATGTGTGAGTTACAACAGGCAAGCCCGCGACTTGTGCCAAGGTCGCAGCAGTGCGAGCACCATTTATTCCAGAGTCAAACCTTGGATCTAATTGAAGCGCGTCGGCTGCAGCATGTTTAATGACATTCAAACTTCCATCAACAGAGAGTGAAGCTTCGTGGGCAAGAATTGGAACTGAAACTGATTGGCGGACCGCGGCCATATCTTCCAAGTTAGAAGCAAGAACTGGTTGCTCAATATATTCAGGGCTAAATTCTTCCATTCGTTTAATTATTCTTTTCGCAGCCCCTGGCGACCAAGCTTGATTTGCATCAACTCGAATTCTCGGTTCATCTCCAACAGCTTCGCGAATTAATTTCATTCGTCGCACATCTAGTGATGGTTCAAATCCCACTTTAAAATACAAGGTTCGAAACCCTTTTGAAATCCATTCTTTAGCTTCTTCTGCCATTACTTCAGGTTCAGCAGGTGGGATGTCGGCATAAAATGGCGACTGAGTTCTCCACGCATTTCCCCAAATTTTGTGCAGAGGTTGGTTAAATATTTTTCCAACCAAATCCCACAAAGCCATATCTAAGCCAGATAAAGCCCAAGACATTCCCTGTGTTCCTAAATGTGCCATGAGAGTTTCGGCATAAATTTCGTAACGCAAAATATCGTGCTCGAGTGGATCACGGCCAACTATTAGTTTCTTTACCGCTTCTAACATCACTACGGTAACTTGAGGATCACCAGCAAATACAACAGGTGATTCTCCAATGCCAACTAAACCTTCATCAGTTTCGACTTCAACAATTACGCTAACTTGGTGAGAAAATCCTTGTCCAATTCGACGCCAAGAAGATTTGTACTGTCTCTTTTGTGGGACCGCAACAATTGTGGTTTTTAAATTTGTTATCTTCATATCATTTCCTCCGAAAGCTTCGTGGAAAACTCAACGAATCAACGGTGAGTGTTCCTTGGGATTCCATTACCATTAAAATTCCTTGAATACTTAAAGCAAAATCAGCTTCTCTATTCTTTGGAAAGCTGTCATATGAAGCATGCACATTGGCGCAAATTTTCAATAAAGTGCTACTTTCATTTCCAATCGCCATTTCAGTACGGTAACTGAGGTCATCAATAGATTCAAGGGATTCTTCGAGAAAAGAATCTACTGAATTTCCCCGAAGAGGTTGTTCGTGAGAACACAAGAGAAGTTCAATCTTAAGTTTCTGCAACTTCTCAATCGAAGATCGATAAATTGTTGGACTTATAAATTGTGGCGGATATAGAAAAGATCCATCACGATTTCGAATTCCAAGCCCCATGACACCGTCTCCGGAAATAAAAATCTTTGAATCTGGGATCCAAACCCCAAGATGACCCGCGCTGTGCCCAGGAATATGCAGAATATTCACACCAAAAGGTGACTCTGCAAAAACAAGGTCGCTACTTAACTTTTTGCTAACTTCAAAATCTGAACCCATTCTTGAATTGATTCTTACGTGAGCTTGACTCGAAAGTTCAATCTCATCTGAGAGCTTAAAAGGCTCATATCTCCTCTCAATAGTTGAAACCAAACTTCCTAGTGGAGGGCAATCTTCAATATGAGCAATCACCGTCAAATCTGGAAAAGCCTCCTTAAGCATTGCCGTTCCGCCAAAATGATCAGCGTCTGGGTGGGTAATTAATAAGGAGATTTCTGAGCCATGATCTGCAAGCTTTTTAAGAGTAGGAATTAAAGCGAATTCAGCGGAACTCGGTAACCCTGCATCTATTACTAGAATTTTCTTCCCTACTAAAAGAATATATTGTGAAATTATTCTTGTCTCATCATCTTGCTCTAACCGAAATAGGTTCGGGACAATTTCATCAATTTTCCCAAGAAGAGTTGTCATTTCTTACCTACCATCAAGAAACTTGATAGAGATTTCTCGACTGATTTTTGCGGTACTCCTAGTTTGCAACTCCGAGGAGTAATAATGTCTACAAGATCTTGCACATCGAGAGATCGCAATAGGTCATGCTTATAGAACATCGGTGAAATTTCTGAATTTACAACCATTAATTCCTGAAAGCTTGCAATCCCACTAGACCCACATCGATTTACTCGGTGATCAAGCGCAGTAATAATCAGACCAAGAAGCCCATATTCTTCTTGACCCCAAATAACAATATTTCCCTTATCAATCTGTTGCCCAGTTGAATAACGAGTGGAAAGGAAGTCGATGCATGCGATTCCATCTGTGATGCGTTGATTCAATAAATCTCTATCTATCATCCAACTTGCGGTTGCAACTTCGAATTCAGAGCAAGCAGTCTTCCCTGTTCCTCTTAAGTCTGGAGCAAGAACTGCATAGCCCATATCTAGCGCCTTCTGTGCTTCCACAGAGTTAAGTGCACTTTGCGCCCCATTCTTATGAAGCATCACAAAAACTCCGCAAAGATCATCTGTCCAATTTTTAGGTAAAGCAAATTGCGCGTTGATTTCAATTTCTAATTCTGATTGAATTTTTAGGGTTTGTATGTGCCAACGATCCTCGGAGCGATGCTGAACTACTTGCACTCTTTTCGAAAGAGGTTTTGGAATTGGGCCAAGAATCTCTCGTAATCTCTCCAGGCTCAAAACTGGTCGAATATTCTCAATCCCTAAAAGCATGCCTTTTGAGAAATTAACGAGAGCTTCATTCGTGTCAATTGGAAATTCAAAACACGTTCCTTTTGAAGGTAATGGACGAAAGTGCTGTGGATTTTCTGCCGTTGCCACTTCATGTGAATGTGGCCATTGCGGCGCAAATGGAATATCCGAAATGAAATCACTTCCAACATTTTTTTCAAAGTTCTCAGCGATGAATCTGATCAAGGTGATGGCAGTACTTTCGTGCAGGCCATGCCCGCCTTTGACCTCAACATATTTGAAATTCTTTTGTGTTCCTGTTGTTTCGGCGATTGACCGAACCTCATCAATAACTTCACGTGCTCCCGCGATTGGAAAACCTGGATCACTCAAGGCGCTTACGATAATTACCTTCTTGGGATCGAGTGTTGAAAGTATTTTCCCCACTGTGCCTATTACGCATAATCTTGGAATCTGATTGCACAAATCGAGCCAACCATCCCAACCAGTCCCGTAAGCAGCGTCACGAATTTGACTCACATGCGTGTTAACAATGCATCCAATTGCAGCAACCTTTATCCGATCGTCTATTACCGAAGCAAAAATTGATATGAAGCCGCCGCCCGATGCTCCTACTAATCCGATTTTTTGGGAATCAATTGACTCCAAACTTTCTAACAAATCAACAGCTGATAACGTTTCTCGCACCATCCAGCCAATATTTGTAATACCAACAAGCAGTGGCGCTAACTGACCATGCTGATGCCATCCAACTCTTCTTTCGCCCTGACCCACTGGATCAAAACATAAAACGGCGACTCCCGCCTTTACTAGGTTGACATTAAAACGCTGGACTTCTCCTGCAAGTTTGCCATCTTCCATCCAATGCCCTGGCGTATGTACAACTGCAGGATGTTTTCCGGGCAAGTCTGGAATATATAAGTGGGCTGGAATTGGAAAACCTTCGATAGGTTCAAAGATTAATTTGCGAACGATGTATCCATCTAGTTTTACATCTTCAATGAATTTTGGTTCTGTAATTGATGTTGGAATCTTGTTAAACCCTATTGCGTCAATTATTTCGTTACGTATGTCCGAATTGGTCTTAGCAGATGAAACTCCAGATGACTTCGCCAGTTCCAACGCCCTTGCAACTATAAATTCTGCTGGCACGTACGCAATTTACAAGAGATTCTGCCTTATGACAATGGTTGTAAATTCCTAGAGACTCTCATATTACTTACACAGTCCTTGAACCGATCAACTCCCCTGCGGCACTAACAAGAAGTGTGACATCTAGAAGTGCGACCAGCATTAGTAATTTGAAGAGAATAAACCTTGGCGCGAAGATGCTTAGGGTTGCGGTGATTATTCCGATCACAAGGATTGTGGTGTTTGGTTTAGCGCTATGCAAGATTATGGTGGCGGCAATAAGAAATACGGATGTGATTAGCCGTGAAGGAATGCGACCTAGGGATATCGGCAGACTATTTATGCCACTGGCCTTATCTTCTTTGAAATCTTTAAGGACGTTGGCGAAGTGCGCAGACATTCCAAGCAGCCCACCGGCCCAGAAGAGCCAGAGTGGTGGTGTGCGATCGGTGGAGATCACAAGCGCTGTCGGAAGAAGTGCGAATGCAAGTGCGTAAGGGATCGGTGAAAACGCAGTTGGTTTTAAATAGAAGTTATAGGAAACGCCGAGGCCGATACCGAGAATAGAAATTGCGCCAGCTTTAAGGCCAAGTGGGCCCAGGATGTTTAAGATTATTGCGATTGGTAGAACTATAAATATTACACGCTTTAGTTCTGCTGGTTTTAGAGCGCCGATGACGAGTGGCTTGTTAACGCGATTATGTTTTAGATCATCGCGGAAGTCATAGAGATCATTCGTCCAACCAACGATTAATTGGCCCAGGAATATTCCAAATGCGATTACGAAAGCGGGGCCTTCCCACCAGAGTTTGGTGGCGAGCAAGAAGGTAACAACAGTTACAAGTAGTGTTGGGCCAAAGTGCGATGCGATTAGATAGCTCTTAATTTTGGCCATGCCTAAGAATAAATGATTAATATGGAACGGTCTTTGTGAACTGCCAGCCGATATGGGCGGTGTATTTCTTATTGGCTGGTATGTATTCACGGTAGAAATGAATCCCTTTAGCTGTTGGCGTTATTGAGGCATTGAATGAGTATTTCTTTGTGCCCAATTTTATGATTTTGAAAGTCTGAATTGTCTTCCACTTACCAGCAATCTTCTCTTGAATCTGTAAATCTGCTCGGGCAACAGTCCAAGTACCATTTGAAACCAGGCATGGATTGTTTATGTAACAAAAGCCACTCGAAGCTGGATACTTTGAACCTGAACCATCTTTCCAAACTTTGAAATCAAGAATATTCGCACCGCCTTTTGAAGTTCCTATGTACTCTTTCCTTTGAGGGTCAAGTGTTGTTTCTAAGTTCTCCTTTGACATTTCACATCCTTCGCCAATCATCAGATCAGATTTAGATGCGCAAGGATGGCCTACACCTAAATTATGAATCAGTTCGTGGGCTATTGCAGAAGATGCATCATTTAGTTTTTTGTTCTGGGCCAAGTAGCCAAACTCGAGATACCAACATTTATCGCTGCCCGGAGTAGTCAGCGCGGTAGCACCAGGTTGAGAAGCGAAGCCACAATAACCTTTCCCAAGCTGGGCATCCACGATGAAGAGAAGATTCTTTCCAACAAGATCAGAACCATTTTGTTCGATGAATTCTGCGCGGAGTTTGGGGAGTGCTTGCGCCCGACCAGCAGCAGTATTGCCAGTTGCATACTTGATATCTAAATCATCAGGTAAGTATTTACTACTCATAGTCGAAACATCATAGGAGCCTTCATAAGTATCGAATACAAATTCTTTCCCTAGTTTTCTTTTCATCCAGGCATTGGTCAGATCGAGCCAATTACTTAGATCTCCGCTCTGATAGTAATTGTGTGGCGTTGCCCCTTTAACTTTCACATAGACCACGTGAATCTGGAAACCATTTATTTCATCTGGGCGATCTTTCTGGGCTTCTGGAAGTATTTTTGGCGCTGGAAGAATATTAATTATTTGGGTTAAATCTGGATTTGGTGTTGCAAGGAGTTCATTGTTCTGCGAGATTGTAAATTCGCATTGCCCAGCACTTAAAAGTTTAAGAACTTTCGCGCTCTCATCGAAGTCGCAGATTACTGGATTTTTAGAAGTTAGGGTCTGAGATATTTCATAAGACATCGGTGAGAAGAAATAAGTTGGAATCGTGCCAACACTTAAAGGTAAATCTTCGGCGATATTCAAATCGGTCATTGCTATTTTTTCGTTTGTAACCAGTTTGCGAGTGACCTGATACTGCCCAGAGCTACCACAATTGTTATATGCATACGCTGAAAAAGTTACTTGATCATTTTCTTCTGCCATTGGTGCTGTAAATGTTGCGCTTTCGGCTGCCGAAGTAACTTGTGTTGGCACCCAGGCCGCCCAAGGCTCCCAAGAATCTTTGCTGACTTTTTTAACTGCGTATGCATAATAAATAGTTGTTGGAAGTTCTCCAGTCTTTGCAGGTGTAACAGTAAATATTGGACCGCCCGAGGTTCCCCAAATAGTTTTAACGATTGGGAGGCTTGGGGCAGCACTGCAAGCCCAGGCGCTTTCAAAACTTGTTGCTAGCGGAATTATTGAAAAACCTAAAGCCAAGACAACAGTCTTGATTGTTAGCCGCTGGGTTCTCATTGTTCAATGTTAATTAGTCGTGTCTTCCGCGTCTACGTTTCGGCAATATTCACAGAAATAACTTATTCACATTTTTTTTCTCAAGCTAAAGACCTTACGCCCAATCTAGTTACTTTCACCCTGCCCGTTTCTTTCTCGAAGCAAGTTGAGCACGCCGCCAGCGTTCACTCACTTGCTTTCTCTGCTTATCGCAGAGGATTTCGAGAAGGGAGGATGTCATGGAAAAGGGAAAATGGATTGCATTTATTGCAATCATCGCCAACTTGATACTAGCTATCATGAAATGGCGATCGGCCTACTAGCGTGAACAAGTAGGCCGCAATCCAAAATCCCTCTAACGAAGGGTAGGTGGCTTCGGGAAGAAATTCCCGGGCCATCTGGTGAAAGCCTATAGCAAGTTGAGTTTGAAATGTAAGAAAATATTACGAAATCGCAAACTACTTTAAGTTACTTAATTAGCTTTTGGCGCTTCGATTTCGTTCAGTAATTTTGGTTCTTCAGTTGGGATGCGCTCTTCTAAGCCTTTGATCTCCTTCATTACGCGCTCTAGTCCATCAGAGACATGTATTAAAGCGAATGCAAGAAAACGATTGAACTCTTCGCCAACATCTTTTTCAAATAAGATTCCAGAAGATTTTTTGCGATTAGAAACATGGAAGATGAAATCGCCACCGTCGGGGCTTGCACCGGCGCCTATCCACTTATCGAATTTCCATTCAGCAGTATTGGTCAAGCCATTAAAAACTAGGCGATCGGTCGTTAAGTAAACCTGCCCTGTGTCTTTGTAAACTTGAATTTCTTCGCCGGGAATAAAAGTTCCACGTTGTGCGCCGACTCGATAACGAATGCCGGCAACAACCGGAATGCTAAAGCCCTGGCTTGAACCAACATATTGTCCGGCGGTGCGGCCAGCCTCGTGAAATTGACCAATGCCTGCCCAGATTACATATTCACCTTGCTTGGTAATCATGTTGTGGCTTTCAGCATCCTCGCCATCTTGCACGGCGATAAATGCCTCTTTTAACTTTGCAAGTGTTGCGACATCTTCGGACCATTCTTCATGCAAGCGGTCAACTTCGCGTTGTGCTTTCTTACCTTTTGGATTACCAAAGAGGTCATTGAAGAAGCCCATGCAATTAGTATTTCATCAAAGCGGTAGGCCGAGCTGTTTGCGAAAGTTAAGGGAATCCCAGGCGTCGAAACCTGAGACAACTAGTCCGCCTTCAACTTTATCGATGCTTACGCCATCAACCGATACCTTCTTATTGGAAGGTGGCTGGCCTTCAAGTGGTCCAGTCTGCGTTCCAGTTGAAATTGAGGAAGCTGCGATGGTTGATGGTTGCACCAGATTCCAAGCACTTCGCCGAATCGTTCTTCCAGTAACTCTGCCCGGACTCGTTACCGCGGTTATCTTCACCTTCGTTGCAACCTGGAATGAATTTACAGTTGCGCTAACAGTTATTAGCTCTCCATCGCGTCAGCCAATTTCAACAGGTATTACTACCTTCGTTGGGCAATATGACGTTGCTTGGGAATACCTATTCGCAACGACAGCAATAGCAATTGTTCCTGTTGTAATTCTCTTCATCAGTATTGAAAAGTACTTGGTTGGTGGGCTAACTGCAGGAAGCGTTAAGTAATTTAACCGCTTTTTTATTTAACTAGGCCAATTTGTCTGACCGAACGTCCTGGCAACTCACTTGTGCGCTTGCCACCATCTAGAGTTTTTATCCCGCTAATCCAAACACTTTCAAATCCTGCGGCTGGTAGCCGTGGCTCCTCATAAGTTGCCCGATCTTTAACGGTTGAAGCATCAAAGAGCGTTAGGTCTGCGATATATCCAGTGCGAATTAGGCCGCGATCTTTAAGTGACAGACGCTTTGCTGGGCGCCCAGTCATGCGATTTATTGCACCTTCCATCGTAAGAATTTTCTCTTCGCGTGCATAAACTCCAAGGTATCTCGCGAAAGTTCCGTAACCACGTGGATGTGGGCGATTTCCGGTCAAGATGCCATCGGTACCAACCATGTGTTTTGGATGTTGCATGATCGCACGAACATTTGGTTCGTAACCTGAGTGCAAGATGCAGGAGATTTTGAAATCTTCATCAACAATTAAATTAAGGTAGAACTCGACGGGATCCTTACTTTCAGCCTTTGCCGCTTCAACTAAGTAAACTCCAACATACTTCTCATTATGTTTCTGGGTCACACCGGCGATAACGATGCAAGACCAATTAACAATGCCGCCTTGATTTCCATCAGATCCACTTACATTTAAGTTGTTAATAATCTTCAAGCGATTCTGGGGATCAACAATTCGAGAGCGCATTGCCTCTTTACCGCCAGCCTGGCACCATGATGGAAGCAGTGCGTGCAGATAGGTAGACCCCGCTAAATAGGGATAGGTGTCGAGAGTTACATCGATTCCTTCGGCTTCAGCCTTTGCTAATTTTTCAAATAGTAAATCGGTCTTGTCATGAAATATCGGCGCGCTCATATGGCAGTGCGTAAGGTTTAGCGCACATTTCGCAGCCCGACTGATATCAATACATTCATCGACTGCATCTAGAAAATTAGCGCCATAGTTACGGTGGTGCGGAGAATAGAAGCCGCCATACTTTGCAACAACGGCTGCTAACCTAGAGATCTCTTCGTTGCTGGCATACATCGCAGGAACATAGGTAAGGCCACCTGACATTCCAACTGCGCCTTGGCGCATTCCTTCATCGACCAATGCAAGTTGGTGTTTAAGTTGCTCAGGTGTCGCATCGCCTGGTTCATTGCCACAAGCAAGCATTCGCACATTGCCATGAGGAATTAAGTAGGCAACATTTACTGCGGCGCCACGATCAACAACGTTTAGATAATCACCGACTGATCTAAATTTCCAATCTATGCCGGCAGGATCAGCGTTCCAGCCAAATAGTTGATCACGCAGTACCGCAAGAGTTGTTTCATCTGATGGCACATAACTCAGACCATCTTGGCCAAGTACTTCAAGGGTCACACCTTGGGTCACCTTTGATAAATGTTGCGGATCTGAAATAACTGCAAGATCCGAGTGGGCATGCATATCAATGAAGCCAGGGCTCAAAGTTAAATCCGAAGCATCGACAATTTTGCCGCGTTCATTTCCCTTTATAACTTTTCCGATTTCAGCAATTTTGCCGTCAACAACAATTACATCTTCTCTAACACCAACAGAACCGGAGCCATCAATTACTGTGGCACCGCGAACCGTGAAGGTGTTATCAGCCATTATTAATCTGAACCTTCAACCATGGGATACATCGGAGCAAATCCGGCAAGCAATCCGCCATCAACTACAAATTCAGTTCCTGTCATCCATGGTGCTTGATCGGATGCTAGATAGAGAACTGCGGCTGTAATATCGGAAGGCTTTCCTACGCGCCCAAGTGGGTACCAAGATTTCAAATTATCAAATATTGTGGGATTTCTATCGATACGCTCTTGCCAAACTTCGGTTGCAATCGTTCCCGGAACAATTGTGTTGCATCGAATATTATGCTTTCCATATCGAACAGCAACTGTGCGAGTAATTGCATGGAGCGCAGCTTTAGATGCGGTGTATGAATCGCTTCCGATCATCATCTTCGAATTAACGGTACCGATATTGATTATCGAACCACTATTTCGCGCAATCATGCCAGGCAGCACTGCTTGTATGCATAGAAATGGCGCGGTTGTGTTTATCGCAAAGGTCTTATTCCACATTTCCAGCGTGCTTGCAAGCATATCTTCGGCATCATGAAATGCCGCATTATTTACAAATACTTCGATTTTGCCAAAATCTTTCTCAATCTTCGCAATCGCATCAACGATTTGTGATTTAACTTCTAGATCAACGACGTAACCAGTTACATCTCCACCAGTGCTTTTAAGTTCAGCTACCGTCTTATCAAGATTAACTTTATTAACCTCTAAAATTGCAACCTTCATCTTTGCCGCCGCCGCAGCAGCTACCATTTCTCGACCAATACTGCGCCCACCGCCAGTGATTACGATGGTGCGCCCAGCTAGTTCTGATGCAAATTGATAGGTCATTTTATAGAGCTACCACGAAATCGATTTCGACCAAGATATTAATTAGATCTGAACCAACTGTTGTGCGAACTGGGAATGGTGCAGATAGAAATTCACGGTAGACCTTGTCATATTCTGCGAAGTCTGCAACGCAATTTTGTAGGTGTGCTGTTGTCTTTACGACCTGGCTAAAATCTGCGCCAACCTCATCAAGAATTGCCTTCAGGTTAATTAAAGTTTGACGAGTTTGTGGACCGACGCCACCTTCAACAATTTTGCCAGTCGCAGGATCAACTGGGCCCATGCCGCAGGTATAGAGAAAACCATTTGCGATGACGCCATGTGAATATGAACCACCTGGTGCTGGCGCGCCTTTTGCAGTTACATGCTTGATTGTTGTGTTAGCCATGATGACCTTTCGGTTAGAGGTGAGTTAGAATTTATTTAGAAATGAGTATGAACTAAATCTATTACATCGTAATTGTCATTAACTAATGGCAACAGGCGCCACTTGTCAAAGTTTGTGCAGGGGTGAGAAATTCCACAGCCAATTACGTCGCCAACGGCAACCGAACCCGGTGTGATTTTCATAAATGCATGCTGGTCGGATAGCGCAAATACTTTTCCTGCGAAAGGCTGAAGTTTTCCATCTAGTTTGAGGATAGGGATTGGGTGATCAATATCAATTCCAGCATCACGCTTTCCAAAATTAAGGAGCGCTAAATCTGGATCAGGAACACTTAATGCTCGCGCCCAGAGTTCAAGAGCCGGATAGAAACGTTCGCTATCTGATAGCCCCATAAATGGATTTGAGTTCTCGTAGTAAATATGGTCGTGGCTTACATAACCGCCACTGCGCAGAATGCGGTGAGCATCGCCCTCATACTTCGCAAACTCCTCGGCAACATAATCGAAGTAATTACTACCCCCAGCAGAGATTATAATTTTATCGCCACGCACATACGGTTCAACAATTCTTGCGGCTGCAACAATGTGACGAAGGAAAGTTCTTAACTTCTCAATTCCCTCTTCCTTTCGGTTGCCACCTGGAATCACTCCCTCGAAACCAGAAACACCACGAATGTAAATACGATCATCTTTGGCAATTTCAACCAAGATTACTTTCAAGAGTTCTAAGTCGCGGATTCCGGTGCGCCCACCGACTGACCCAAGTTCCATGAAAATATGTAGCTTTGCATTTGGAACTTTAGCAATTGAGTTCTGGGCAATCTTTAGACCAGCAAGGGAATCGATATAGAAAATAATCTCGCCAGCACCGCTGCCATTGATCTTTGCAATTTCTGCGATTGAAGTTGGTTCAACTACTTCATTACCAATAATTAATCGCTTAAATCCAGAGGCATACATCATCGAAGCTTGACTGAAATTTGCGACAGTTAGCGCCCAAGCGCCTGCATCAATCTGGCGCTGTGAAATCTGAGGCGACATTGAAGTCTTTACATGTGGAGCTATTTCAAAACCAAGTGATTTGCAATAAGCAGCCATGCGCTTGATGTTATGTTCCAGCGCGCTTTCTCGCAGGATCATGATTGGAAATTGAAAATCAGATGTAAATAAATTTGGCTTTGTGGCTAGAAAATCGCTGATGCTCGTTCCCTGGGCTGCTATTGGCATCCCTTTGTGGAATATCGATATTAACTCCGCTTCAGGCACGTGCTCACCCTAGCAACTGCAACGGCCCAACGCTAGGAAAGTTTTAACTTTCATGCGAAAATACGGCGTGAATCAAATCGGGTCGATAATGCAATCAGAGATAGCCGAAATCCCAACCGTTTTTTCCAAGTTAATTGCTTCTGAAGCACAATTTGGCGTCCTTGCGGGGCTGCTAAAAACCAGCGATATTCAATCGGTTTTGGTTCTAGCCCGAGGCACATCAGATAATGCCGCCCACTTTCTAAAATATTTGATTGAAACCCAGCTCGGTTTACCTGTTGGATTGACCTCGCCCTCTTCAGTAACTATCTATCACTCAAAATTGCACTTTGAAAAGACTTTAGTTGTCGCCATTAGTCAGAGCGGACAATCAACAGATCTCGTTGAATATGCCTCTGCGGCAAAAGCTGGTGGCGCAAAGATTGTTGCAATCACCAATGATGGTGCCTCTCCCCTAGCAAAGCTTGCTGATCACCATTTAGAATTGATGGCAGGTAAAGAGATTGCTGTTGCTGCAACAAAAACTTATGCGGCGCAACTTCTTAGTTGTTTGTTACTCGTCAACGCTTGGAGTTCAACTCTAAAGAATTTCAAATCTATAGTTGCTGCTGGAGAGAAACTCCTTGCAAATTTAGGTCCAGTTAATACCGCGGTTTCAAAGTGTGAGAGAAGCAATGAGATTGTTGTCCTGGGTCGCGGATTCTCTTATCCAAATGCCCGCGAGGCTGCGTTAAAGATTCAGGAGACCAGCAAGTTTTCTGTGCAAGGTCTGTCGATTGCCGATTACATGCACGGACCGATTTCTGCCCTAACCAGTGATACCCAAGTTTTTATCATGGCCCCTAATGGATTTCCACTTGACTCACTTAAAGGCGACTTAGAAAAGATTCGCGCTAGATCCCCAGAGATTTTCTGGTTTGGCTCTGGCGCTCTAGCCCTTCCTGGTGAAGTTGTAATACCTGGGGCTGATTGTGAAAATGAAATTTACTCAAGTGTTGTTGATTCAATTATTTTGCAGAGCTTCGCACTGGAGTTTGCTCGTAAGAATGGTTTGAATCCCGATAGTCCGGAAGGACTTAGCAAGGTAACACTTACAAGGTAATGGCTCACTTGTGAATGGAAACGTAATTTTCTTTGATGGCGGCGGATCGGGTATTCGCGCTAAATCTGAGAGCGTAGAAGGCAAGTCAATCACTAAGAATTTTGCAGGTTTCACACCTGGAGAACTTCCACTTGTCGATTATCTGGCCAATTTGATTATTGATTTTGCCAGCGAAGTTGGCGGTCCTATTGATCGAGCGGTACTTGCTGTTGCTACGTTGCCTGCCGACGATAAGCAGTACGGTGATATTGCAAAAGCAGTATTAGCAAAATCAGAAGTCAAAGAACTTTGGATCTGTAGTGATTCAGTTAGCGCATGCGCGGCAGCCGTTGAGAAAGATGGCGTTGTTATTGCAGCGGGTACAGGAATCACGGCACTGGCAGTTGGAAAGAATCGCACTATGGCACATCCACTTGCCGGTGATGGGTTTCTAATTGGTGATGAAGCAAGTGCATATTGGATAGGCAAGATGGCTTTGAACTCAGCGCTTCGGGCGCGGGATGGTCGTGGCGGCGATAGCGAAATACTTGGCGTTGCTTGTAAACACTTTGGTGCCGAGCCTTATCAATTAACCCATACCGTCCATCAATTAGATCGACCGGTGCATTCAATCGCATCCTTTGCCAAAGTAGTTAGCAAGTTAGCCGAATCGGGAAATAGCACTGCGCATGCAATATTGGATGCCGCAGCCGATGAAGTTGTATTGCTTGCCACAACTGCAAAACGAGAATGTGGTGGAGGCCCTGATTTTCAAGTTGCGTTAATTGGTGGCGTTCTAGCCCCGGATAACTTAGTAACAAAGTTAGTTGCAAAGAAGTTAGAAAATCATGGGCTAAGCATCTATATCTCGGGCAAGAGCTCACTCGATGGCGCTGGAATTTTGGCAACTATGGAAAGCCCTGGAGTATTTCAACCACTAATTAGAGCCTTTAAGAAATAATGAAGCCGCTATATATAGATCTGCAAGTTAATGGTCATGGTGGCGTTGACCTGCTTTCTGCAAAGAGCGCAGATGAAGTTCGTAAAGTTTCTAGCTCGCTTTATGAAAATGGCGTAGTTGGTTATCTGCCAACAATTATTACCTCTGCTCTTTCCGATGCGGTACGCGCAATTAAATTAATTGAAGAAGTTCGCACCAATCCCATGCCAGGTGAAGCCAAGATTCTTGGAACCCATTTAGAGGGACCCTTTATTTCAGTTCAAAAACGGGGAGTTCACCCTGTCGAACATATCGTGGCCCCAGATCTAAACCACTTAAAGACCCTGTTAAAAGCTGGGTTGATAAAGATTGTCACGATTGCACCTGAATTGCCGGGCGCAATTGAATTGATTCAATACTTGGTTGCAAATGGAATTGTTGTCTCACTTGGCCATACCAATGCAAATCGCGAGGAAGCGATTGCTGGATTTAACGCGGGTGCGAAGACTGTTACGCATCTATTTAATGCAATGCCTAAGCCCCCGCTGGATGGAACCGCCCAGGTAGCAATCGAACGCGATGACATCATGATTCAAATAATTGTTGATGAAGTTCATGTGCCAAATGAATTAGTGAAATCAACTCTAGAAAAAGTTAGCAAGCGTTTTATTGTTACAAATGATCCGATTGCAGCCGCTGGCCTTGGTTCTGGTACCTACCCATTTGGCGATATGCAGGTAACAATTACAGGCGGACAAGCTCGGCGCACAGATGGAACTCTTGCCGGTGGAATTGGCACACTTGGTCAATCGCTAGAGATAATGGATTCAATTGGAGTTAATCAAGTTGATGCCATTGCAAGTATTACAACCCGGCCTTGCGAGTTAATTGGCGTCGATTACCAGAGTTTAATTAAAGGTTAGAGGGATCAACCAGAATCTTTGGTCCGGGTCCTGCACCTGCAGGCCTTTTGCCAAGGAAGACATCTCCTACTTCATTTAGCCCAACTGTTGCACCAACAATAATTCTAGGATCGATACGACCAGACTTAATAAATTCAATTGAATGCGGCAAGCCAGGAGAACCAGAGAGAATTCCAATCATTGTTATATCTTTGAAAACTAGCTTGCGAGAATCAATCATCGCAGAATTATTATCAACCCCGATTAATACAATGCGTCCGCCTGGTTCAACTAAATCAATTAACTTCGCTGGAACTTCGCGGTCAAAGGTCGCATCAATAACTACGTCATATCCGCCATCGATATCGATAACACTTTCACCGGCAGATGCGGCGCCAACTTCAAGTGCTAATTTAATTGTTACTGGATCTTTTCCAACCATGTGAACGGTGGCGCCCATTGCAATACAAAATTGCGCAGTTAATAAGCCAATAGTTCCGGTACCCCAAATCAAGATCTGCTTGCCTGGCGCTGCTTGCGCAGCATCTGCAACCCGCCAAGCATTCGCTCCTGGTTCAACAAGGGCTCCGATGGTGTCATCAAATGAGTCAGGAATCTCGTGCAAGAAGCGAGCAGGAATTGCTACCTGTTCAGCGAGTGCGCCGCTCCAACCATTTCTAATTCCAACTTCAAATCGAGTAGCACAAGTATGTTGCCGCCCAGTTGCACAGCGCTTGCAATTACCGCATCCGAGCATGACGTCGCCAACAAATCGACGGCCAATTAATTTGGCATCCACCCCCGTGCCAACACTTATAACAGTTCCGGTCCATTCGTGACCAAGGCGCATTGGATACTTTGCCTGACCATCTTGTAGGTAAGGCATCGAACCATTGAAGAATTCAACATCAGTACCACATACACCAACGCGATTTACTTTAACAACGACATCGCCACCTTGCGCAATCGGTGGTGCGACATCTTGTAATTCAAAGGTCATAGGGGCGGTTACAACAAAGGCTTTCATAGTGCTGCAATCTTATTTGAAAGTAATTGCAAAATGGAAGTACTGCGGATTACTTTTAAATCTTCGGCGATGGCTGGGAAGTGTTCTGGGTCTAACTTTCTAGTGAATTCGGCCAAGGTTAGCGTTTGGGTAACTGCTTCAAGCGAATCGGATATTTGTGCGAGTGGTGTCAACTTATGAGAAAGTGGATCATCAATTTCGGTATTTGTAGCCAAGAAATGTATCCAGATTGCAACTGCAGCTTGATGTAGCGCAGCTGATTTACCTTGCTTTGCTAGTTCATTTGCCCCATCAAAAATTCGTTGCTGCATCTTCTGCGAACCATCCATAGCAATTTGGTGGGCACGATGGCGAAGAGTCGGATTTGATATTCGTTTTCTAATAGTTGCGCCATAGGAAATTAAATCAATGCCGCCAGTATTAACTATCGATGGAACCATCTCGCGCTCTTGTAGCGCTTGAATAAATGGCGCAATAGTTGGATGAACGATTGCATTTGCTACGAATTCAATCCCTTCTACCTCGCCAATATATGCAAGGGTGGAGTGGACGCCATTAAAGAGGCGAATCTTGGCTAGTTCATAAGGCTTTACATCAGGGACAAATTCAACACCGGAGCCTACAAAGAGCGGCTCAATTGCATCGTGCTCAATAACCCACTGATTAAAGGGTTCGGTGGTGATTGCAGCACTCGTCATCGCGGGAACTATCCGATCAATCATCGAATTCGGGAAACGAATATTTGAAAATATCCATTCCAGAAGTTTGCTATCACCTTTTGCTGCAATCACTTCGAGAATTAATCCACGTAAGAATTTGCTATTGTTTGGAACGTTGTCACAAGAAATTATCGCGATACCAGGTGCGTTAGCCTTAAATCTTTCGCTAAGTAGATGTGCTAGCCGGGCCGGTACGCCATCAGGGCCATCATTCTTGTATGCCTTCTCGGTAACGGTCAGAGTTATCGCTTGAAGGTCTGGGCTTGCAACAATCTCGTTAATACGCGCAATATCTCTTGGATAAAAGAGTGATTCTTTAATCGATTCAACCAGAGTAGTTGTTTCTCCGCTTGCATCTCGGGCAATCACTTCATACTTGTTGCCTTTAGCGGTAAGAGAATCTGCGACATCAGATTTACGCATCGAAACACTTGCAATATTCTGCTTTATAAATATCGCCTGATGTGCACGATGGAAAGCCCCAAGGCCAAGGTGTAGGAATTGAATCGGCTCTGACATATTTTGCACCTACAGATTAAAGAAATCTTTAGAGAGGTTATATGCCAAATCACCGGCAAGTTCCATCGCCTCATTTTCAGTAATTCGATGGCGACTAACTTCACGGGCCAAGTAACCAGAATCAAAGCGCCTTGCAACATCATGTCGTACCGGAATTGAAGCAAACGCTCTGGTGTCATCAATAAATCCAACGGTGTTGTAATAACCGGCAGTTTCGGTGATTGCATCTCGCCAACGTGCTAAACCATTTAGCGAATCATGGAACCACCATGGTGGACCAAGGCGAAGTGAAGGATAAGCACCAGCAAGTGGTGCAAGTTCTCTGGAATATGTTGATTCATCTAAGGTAAAAATAACTGCTTTAAAATTCGGGTGCTTGCCGACCGCGTTCAATAGCGGTTGTAGCTCACTTGTATAGGTAGTGGCAACTGGAATATCGAAGCCTTTATCTGCGCCAAACTTTGCAAATACTTCAGCGTCATAATTACGCAGTGATCCTGGATGTATCTGCATTACCATGCCATCATCGGCGGCCATAAGTGCATGCTCAAAGAGAATTGCAGCACGGAAATCATCAAGTTCTGCTTTCGTGGCCGTTCCAGCTGACGCTTTAGCAAAGAGGGTCTCGACTTCACTACTTTCAAGTTTTAAGGTGCGTGCGCTAAATACGCCGTGATCAGTTGCAGTAGCACCGTTATCTTTAAAGTGGGCTCGGGCGCTGCGAAGTGCGGCAAGCAAATTTGCAAAGGAAGTTATCTCAATTCCATAGCGCTTACCTAAATCCGCTAAGTTAGATTTCCAATCTGCGCGTTCTGGATCAGAAACACCATCGGGCCTAAAGGTTGGAATTATTCGGCCACCAAGATCAATTCTTGAAAGTTCGATATGGGCATCTAGTGAATCAGCGGTTCCATCTGTTGTGGCAAGCAGTTCAATATTAAATTTCTTGAATAACGCCTGTGGTTTAAATTCTAAACTCTGCAATTTGGTATTAATTTGGTTATAAATCTTTAAGGCGTTCTCTGGCGCCAAGATTTCACTTACATCAAAGAGGGTAGCCAAGATTTCTTGGAACCAGATTCGAGATGGCGTTGATCTAAATAACTTCCAATTCTCGGCTAGCAACTTCCAATTTTCCTCCGATGAGTTCTCTGCCAATTTCTCATACTTAACTCCTTGGCTGTGCAACATCCGCAAGATGTAATGATCTGGCGCCATCAATAGCGCAACCGGATCGGTAAAGTTCTTATTAGCAAGAATCATTGCGGCATCAACATGCCCATGCGGGGAGATAATTGGATACTTACGCATCTCGCCATAGATAGTGCGAGCTAGGGGCAGGGATTCACTCTCGCCCAAGTATCTATCTTTATATGCGTTAGCCATTTTTTGTTAAACCCTTCAACCAATCAAAAGCGGAAACTTGCATCTCTACTGTAAATGAGTGGCGAACTGGATAAGTATCAGATTTGTAATTTCCTTCGCTCTTTGCAAATGCGTTCTTTAGTGCGCTATCCGCATCGCGCATGCCCTCTTTAGTAAAGAGTTGATCCTCACCGCAATATTGAACATAGAGCGGCGTCGTGTTAATTGTGCAGAGCCCTGGCCAATCACTCTTTGCAGCCAAACCTTGGGGAAAGAACATCCAGGAATGCGGAGCAATATGCGTTGGGAGCATCGACTTATATGTCGCCATTGCACCTACACAAACGACAGCATTTAGCTCTGGGCTTGTCGCATGAAGATAAACCGCTCGGCAGCCACCACCAGAAAGACCAACAGCGGAAATTGAGTCGGTAATTTCTGGCAGAGATTTTGCAATTTCCAAAGCAACGCGATCATCGAAATTAAGTAGACCGGCAAGTGTTGCCCCAAAGAGACTCAAATATTTAGAGAGCGCCATGGATTCATGCATTACCGAGAGCCGTTCATAATCTTTTGCGCCAAGTAACTCAATTAGCCGTGCGGGCATATCCTCCATTTTAAATCTGCGAGATCCCCACATGAAAGAATCAAAGGCTAAGACTGCAAATCCTTTTTTTGCCAACACATTGGCTGCGCCGCGATTGCCGTAATGATCGCGCTTAACCCAAGCCGCACTTTCTGGAAGTTCGCCCACACCATCTACAACTTTCTCTTTACCGAATTCTTTTACATCATCATGGCTATGGAGAAAGAGTGCACCCGGAAGTGGTGTATTTACGCCGTCAGGCACTAAAAGATAGGCTTCCGTGCGCGGACCGTATCCGGTGCTCCAACTTATTTCGGTGATAGTTACGCCATCATGTGAATGGCTTTTGCCACGTTGGATTTGAAAGTCGGTTGGAAATTTTGGAAGCTGGCCAAATAACTTAATTAAACCGGCCGTATCAATATTTGGAATACTCGGTGGGGAAAAGTCGAGCACTTTTTCTAAGTCTGCGAAGCTTCCCAAATTCGTGAACATCTTGTGAGTATCTAACCAATAATCTTTCGCTAAGGGAAGGGTCAATTCCACACTTTTGAACTAAACTTCAAACATGAAACCAATTGTGCAAGTATCACTCGATTTAACCGATATTAAAGAAGCGCTAGAAATGGCACACACCGCCGTAAGAGCAGGCGTTGATTGGCTAGAAGCAGGTACGCCTTTCATTTTGGCTGAAGGTTTGCATGGCGTTAAAGCGCTTCGCAAAGAGTTTCCAAACCATCCAATCATTGCTGATTTGAAAACAATGGATGGCGGTTATCTAGAAGCCGAAATGATGGCCAAGGCTGGTGCAACACATGTTGTTGTAATGGCGAGATCTCATCCAGAAACTATTAAATGCGTTGTCCAAGCCGGAAAAGATTATGGCGTAAAAGTTATGGGCGATAATTTAGGTTGCCCAGATATGGTTGAAGGTGCACGTCAATTAGAAGAACTTGGTTGTGACATGGTTATTCACCACATTGGTTATGACGAGCGTCGTGGCCTTGCAGCGGCAGGCAAGCCATGGATGAATCCACTTGATCAATTGCGTGAAGTTGTTGATGCAGTAAGCGTTCCAGTTCAAGCAGTCGGTGGTTTATCACTTGAACAAGCAATCGCATGTCCTTCATATGGCGCTCCCCTTGTTGTCATCGGGGCACCTCTTGCCATCGATGCAGATTCATTTAGCCAAGGCGCTGGCGATGTTGAAGAGGTATTGCGCAAGATTTGTGAAGCAGTTCATGGCTTCGGCGATGTAAAAGTTAAGGGAGAGAAATAATTGAAATCTGCAGGAGTAGTTAACTTCTCATCCGAACCACATAGCGTTGAAGTTCGTGAAGTAGATCGCCCAAGTTGTGGTGACGATGATGTAATCGTTCAGGTCGAAGCAGCAAGTGTTTGTGGCTCTGATCTACATCAGTGGGAAGGTTCAAACTCTTGGCCCGTTAATTATCCAGTTGTTCTAGGCCATGAATTCGGTGGTCACGTTGTAGAACTCGGTAAAAACGTTGTAGCTGCAGGTAAGTGGAGAGAGGGCGATCGCATCGTAAGCGAGACTGCCGCAGTTGTAGATATGTCTGGCGCAATGTCACGCCAAGGTTTATATAACTTAGATCCAAGTCGCAAAGGCTTTGGTTATGGCGTCAATGGCGCAATGACTAGATATGTAAAAGTAGCGGCCCGCTTGCTTCATAAGATTCCAGATAACGTCTCTTTCGATCATGCATCAATGACTGAGCCTTGCTCTGTTGCATATTCCTCAACTATTGCACCGGGCCATGTTCGCCCAGGTGATCGCATTGTTATTTTAGGGCCAGGACCAATTGGTATTTTATCTGCGGCTATGGCGAAACTTGCCGGGGCTGAAGTTGCAATTGTTGGTTTAGAGCGCGATAAAGCGCGGCTAGAAGTTGCAAAGAAATATGGCTGTGAAGTTGTCATTGGTGATGTAAAAGATTGGGCGATGGAAGTTGATGGCCTTGGCGCAGATGGTGTTGTTGATGCCGCTGGCGTTTCAGCTACCTTGAAAATTGCACTAGATGTTATTCGTCCTAATGGTTGGATATCAAAAGTCGGTTGGGGTCCCCAACCAGTTAATTTCTCACTCGATCAATTAGTCCAGAAGAATGTGAGACTTGAAGGTTCATTTAGCCATAACTGGCCGATGTGGGAACGTGCACTTCGCATGCTTGGCACCGGACAATTAGATTTAACGCCGGTTCTTGGTGGAACTTTTCCAGTTGAAGAATGGGAAACCGCATTTAAGAAGATGGCTTCTGGTGAATTTATTAAATCTGTAATTAAGCCGGCTTAAGATGCGCCTAAAAGATAAAGCAATAATCGTTACTGGTGGCACATCAGGAATCGGCGCTGCTATCGCTACGGCTGCGATTCGCGAAGGTGCCAGTGTTTTAGTTCATGGAATTAATGAGGCTGAAGGTAAGGCAACTGTCGAACGCCTTGGTTCAAAAGCAGTTCTCTGCATCGCAGATTTAATCCAAGATAGCGCTCCTGAAACAATTATTAAGAGCGCGTTAGCTGCCTTTGGCAAGATTGATGGATTAGTAAATAACGCCGCAATCTTTGGCGGAAAAAATATTTCAGAGCAAGAGATCGAACACTTTCGCGCAATGATTCAAGTGAATTTAACTGCGCCACTCTTTCTAATTAAAGCCGCCTTCGAAGAGCTTAAGAAGACGGGCGGCTGCGTTCTAAATATTGGGTCAATAAATGCCCATGCTGGTGAATCAAAGCTTCTCGCCTACAGCATCAGCAAAGGTGGCATGCAGACGATGACTCGAAATTTAGCCAATGCAAATGGCGTTCATGGCGTCCGAGTAAATCAAATTAATCCTGGTTGGGTTCTAACCGAACGCGAATATAGGGACAAGATTGCAGTTGGTTTGAAACCAAGTTGGCCGCAAGATTTAAACCGCACCGATATTCCATCTGGTGTTATGACTACACCGGAACAAATGGCAGAGGGTGCGATTTATTGGTTGAGTGATGAATCAAGACCATTTACTGGATCAGTTGTGGACCTTGAACAATTCACAATTATTGGAAGAAATCCGGAGAAATTAGGATGAGTGCAAAGCCAAAGATTGCAGCATTTCCAAAGGGCTGGATTCGCGATTTAGTCGCGCCAGATAAATTAAGTATTTATGAGTGGATTGATATGTCCCAAGCGATGGGTATTGAAGGCCTTGAGATGTATAACAACTTTGCCGACTTTAAAGATGAGGCTAATTGGCCAAAGATTCGTAAATATGTCGAGGCAACCGGAATGGTCATTCCGATGATGTGTTGCTCTCCTGACTTCACAATTCCAGATCCAGTTCTGCGTCAGAAAGAAGTTGATCACGAGATTCATAGCATTCGGATGTCTGCCGAACTTGGCGCAAAGTATTGCCGCGTTCTATCTGGCCAACGTCGTAAAGATATTACCCAAGAGCAGGGCATGGGTTATGTAGTTGATTCGATTGAGAAGTGTCTAGTTGAGGCTGAAAAGCTCGACATGATTTTGGTAATTGAGAATCACTACAAAGATGATTTCTGGACTGAACCAGAGTTCGCCCAGATGGAAGATGTCTTTGTTGACCTCGTTTCACGGATTGATTCACCACGATTTGGTGTGCAATTCGATCCATCAAATGCAATCGCTGCTGGAGAAGAGCCACTTGATTTGTTAGAACGAGTAAAGCATCGTGTTCTAACGGTTGGTGCTAGCGATCGACACCTTGCAGGGGGCAGCATCGAAGAGCTCCGAAAATTAGAGGGCGGAAGTGCGGGATATGTTTCATTCTTCAAGCATGGCGTTATTGGTCAAGGGCTAAATAATTACGATGCGATCTTCACAACACTAAAGGGCGTTGGCTTTACTGGTTGGGTCAGCATCGAAGATGGCGTTGATGGTATGCAAAATATGATTGATAGTGCAGAATTCTTAAAGGAAAAAATAGCCAAACACTGGGGGAATTAACTGTGGCACATGATCTAGTAGAACTTCGCAAGATATTTACCTCGGCACTCGCCTCTGACTGCTTAGATAAATTAGGGTACGGCCGCCAAGTTCTAAATCAAGATATCAATATGATTTCGGGCTCTGGAATCATGATGGGTTATGCCTTCCCGGTTCGCTTAGAAATTGTTAATTCATTTCCCGAGGTTCCATACATTGGACTGTTAAAGGCACTTGATGCAGTGGGCAAAGATCAGGTTTATGTAACTCCGACAAATCGAACAGGACGTGCCGCGCTCTGGGGCGAGCTGCTCTCAACTGCATGTGCATTCAAAGGTGTAGCAGGCGCACTCACAGATGGCCCAACTCGGGATTTATCGCGCACCGATGCGATGGGCTTCAAAGTATTTGCAACTGGAACTTTGCCGATTGATATCAATGGTCGATATGAAGTTGTTGAACACAACGTTCCATGCGAGATTGATGGCGTTGCGATAAATCCAGGAGATTTAATTGTTGGCGATAGTGATGGTGTAACAATCATTCCAGTCGCAGCAATCGATGCTGTAGTCGAAGCAGTGATCGAGAAGAATTCAGGTGAGAACTTATTCCGCAAGGCAGTTAAAGAGGGTATGTCCCCCAGCGCCGCCTTTGCGAAATATGGTGTTCTTTAGGCTTTTAATTAGCCCTTAAGTGAGCCTGAGAGCAGACCGCGCAAGAAGTAGCGGCCTAGGAACATATAGACAAGCAAGGTTGGGATTGAAACGATCAACGATGCTGTCATGTTATTTCCGTAGTAAACCTGGTTTCCAGAACCGGTGATGAAGTTAAGCGCTGTTGTAGCAACAGATAGCTTCGGTGAACCACCAGTTAAGAAGATAGCGAAGAGGAAGTCGTTCCAAGCCGATGTGAATTGCCAGATAAGTACAACCACGAAACCGGGAATTGAAAGCGGCAGAATAATTGTGCGGAAGATGCGGACCATTCCAGCGCCATCAACGCGAGCAGCTTCAATCAATTCATTTGGAATTGCTTGGTAATAGTTACGGAAGATCAAGGTACAGATTGGAATTCCATAAATCACGTGAGCGAAAACTAGAACATAGATCGTTCCGCCGATTCCAGCCCATCTGTTGAATTGGGTAAGTGGAATCATGATTGCTTGGTAAGGAATGAACATTCCGAACAAGAAAGTTGTGAAGATTATGGTTGAACCCTTAAAGCGCCACTTAGCAAAGACGTAACCATTAATCGATCCGATAATTGCAGAGATGATTGAGGACTGAAGAACGAAGACCAAGGTTCTAAACATTGGTTCACGCAAGATCTCCCAAGTCGGACCCCAGGCGCCAAAGTTCAAAGAGGTTGGTGGAACGAAAGCGGCAGATTGATTTACGCCCGTGATTCCCTTTACTGAGTTAATCACCATAATGTAAATCGGAAGGGCCGCGATAACAAAGAGGATTGATAGCGCGATATAACGGAAGACCAACCAGAATTGACCTTTGCCATCTAGCTTCTTCTTATTGCGCGAAATGTCTTTTGACTGCGATGCGCGGGATGCGAGATCTGAACTCATTTACTTCGCCTCCTCTGTCTTGTTTACATAGATTAGGTAAGGAATAACTACGATGGCAATCATCACGAGGATGACAACCGCGATTGCCGCACCTTTTGCATAGTTCTGAAAATCGAAGATCACCTGCCACATATAAATCGCGAGCACTTTAGTTACATAACCCTTAGATGCGATACCGTAAATTAAATCGAAGACCTTCATCGAGATATGGCCCAAGATAATAAGGACTGTTAAGAATGTTGGGCTGAGTTGTGGGAATAAAATGTGGCGATAAATCTTAAATTCACTTGCACCATCTACCCGAGCGGCTTCACGCAAATCATCTGGAATTCCTCGAAAGCCCGCCAAGAAGAGAGCCATCACATAACCCGACATCTGCCAGATTGCAGGGAGTGCCATTGCAAACATCGAACCAGAAACTGATGTGTACCAAGAGTTCTCAAGAAAACCTAGACCCATCTTATTAAAAATTAAATTTAGACCAGTCGATTTTTCACCTTGCGCTGAATCCATTAACCAACGCCAAGAAGTTCCCATTGCAATAAAAGAGATTGCCATTGGATATAGGTATGTTGAGCGGAAGAAGCCTTCGCCTTTAATTCCCTTTTCAAGCAGAAGGGCCATGATTAAACCTGAAATCAATGTTCCCAGCATAAATACAATTGTGAATTTTAAGAGGTTTGAAAATGCGTGAGTGAATTCTGGGTCTTGAAGAAGCTCGGTGTATCGAGCAAATCCAGCAAAGCTATTGTCCCTCTTCCACGGGCTTGTGCGATTGCTAAATGAGAATTTAAGGGTCCAACCGATCATTCCGTAAACGAAGATCGCCATTGCGATGATTGATGGAAGAACGAAGAAGAAACCACCCCAAGGGTTTTGAATACGTTTCTTTCGCTTCTTCAAAGTTACTGACGCCACCTAAACACGCACCTCTCGAAAATCAATTTAAATCTA
>WLIT01000009.1 GCA_009726125.1 Actinomycetota bacterium
CTTTCCTAAATCACGATATGGGCTGGCTTGAAAAGATGTGTAGACAATTGGGATACAACGAGATCAAAATAAGAGATTTGAGCAAAGATTTGGCCTGTTTTGGAATCTGGGGACCAAATGCAAGGAAGATATTAAGTAAATTAACTGATGCAGATCTCTCAAATGAAGCATTTACATTCATGAGTTCTAAAATATTAAAAATTGCGGGCATCGAAGTTCGTGCTACACGTATCACCTATGTAGGTGAACTTGGTTGGGAGTTATACATATCAAAAGCGGACGCTCTGCAAGTTTGGTCCGAACTAATCGCCGCTGGCGAAGAGTTTGGGTTGCGTCCATGCGGGTATCGGGCAATTGAATCTTTAAGGTTGGAAAAGGGTTACCGCGCTTGGGCTGGTGAAATTAACAGCGAGACCAATCCCTATGAGGCTGGATTAAGTTTTGCTGTCTCCTTGAAGAAAGAAAATTTCGTTGGGAGAGCCACTCTATTAAATGCAAATGAGAACTTAACCCGAAAATTAACTGCCTTGACGTTAGAAAATATAAAGGATGTTCCGATGGGTAATGAACCTATTCTCATAAATAACCGAGTTATCGGCCGAGTAAAGTCTGCCGGCCAGGGTTACACCATAAATAAGGCAATTGCTTATGCCTATTTACCTGTTGAAAATACGAAAATTGGTACCAAGGTTGATATTGAAATGTTCGGGATAATTAAAACAGCCACCGTCCAAGAAGAACCGCTATTAGATCCGCAAGGGCTGCGAATTAAGAGTTAGCCACAAAATCTGGAACCAAATTACTTAGTTTCAGCAATCCGAGCTTTCACAAGAGCCAAGATTAATTTGGCATCAACTTCCCAATCGTTGGGGACTCCAATGGTCTTCTTTAGAACAACTAAATCAGCCATTAGTGGCGCAAAATCTGCAATTACATCCGAGCTCCAAGGTGACATCAAGATTCTTTTACTAGAAGCTGAGGCCCCAAAAACATAATGTCCATCAATTCGTAGCATCGGTTGATTCCAAGCAATAACAAGTTCTGCCTTTGGGTACTTGGCTGTAATTACTTTGAAAATCGCCCGCATAGTTTTGGCTTGTTCTGATGTAACAGATTTATAAAAGGCGGCTGGCGTATCAAATCTCTTCGCTGATTTTGAACCACGGGAATACATAACTAGGGCATTTGCATGAGCCTGCGAAAAACCATAATTTTCACGAAGGTGGGCAATCTGTTCTGGATATTTTTGCCCCTCAAGTTTGGCCATGATCTTGAACCAATATGACATCTTCTCGCCATACTTCTTTTCGATTAACGGGAAGTGAGCCTCTCTGCTCGGATCTTTAGGTGGCACGGAGAAAAGATTACCGAACTTGCAGGTTCAACTTCCTGGTTATAAGCACTTAAGGCTTCTCCTTCCCACCAAAGTAGTTCAAAAATAAGAAGGAAAATATGGAATGAGGAGCGTTGGTAGATAGGACTTTTTCAATTTTAAGCCTGTATATCCAATGAAAACACAGATATCTGTCCAAAAGGAACAAGTTGCTGAGTTCGTTTTTGCCATCACCCGATTTTTTAGGGGAAAGATATCAAAACGGGAATTCGCAAGCTGTGAAATCCCGAAAGCACCGTTGAATAATATCAAAGGAGAATAAGGGATGAAAAGAAAAGTAAGAATTTCCACAGCTGGGACAGCTTTAATATGTGCACTTGCGTTAGCAGCAATTGGAGTGCCCAACAGCTCTCTAGCTGCTGGCAAGTTTGAAGGTAAAAAAATAACCGCCAATTTCATGGCATCTGGAACTTATGATAAGGCAGCCGCAGAAGTGAAAACCACTTTTGAAGCAGCAACAGGGGCAACAGTTGAAATTGTTGCTAAACCATTTGACCAATTGGTACAGGCAAATCTAACAGATCTTGCTACCGGAACGGGACAGTACGATGTTATTTCTGTAACTAGCTGGGAGGCAGATGTTTATGACAAATTGCTTCCACTTGATACTTTCATAAAGAAAGATAACTATGGCAAAGAGGCAGGATTTATACCTGGACTTCTACGCCCAAACCAAGGAACCGAATATTACGATGGTAAGCCAGTCGGTGTTCCTTACGCAATTGATGGTTACGCAATGCTTGTCCGAAAGGATCTATTAGCAAAGGCAAACGTAAGTTGGAACTGGAAAACATGGCCAGAATTCTTCTCTGCTATGAATAAATTAAAGAAGACTCTGCCAACAACAGTATCTCCATTTGTTTTTGCATATGGGGCAACAGAACAAGTTCCAGCAATCTGGCTTTCAGCTTATGATGGCTATTTACTCAAGAAAAATGGCACCTATGGTCTACAAACAACTCAGATGGTGACTGCTCTTAATGTTGTTAAGAAATCATTGAAATATGCTCCTTCTAATGCAAAGGCTTTGAGCATTGATGAAGCAAATCAAGTATTTCTAAATGGAAATGCTGCCGTGGTTATGGGATGGCCAAGTTTTATTAGAGCAGCCGCAGATAATCCAGCTAAATCAAAAGTAGTTGGAAAATGGGCGCTTTCTTCTATTCCAGGTCCCGGAATGGTCTGGCTTAGTGCATGGAATCTTGGAATTGCTAAAACTTCCAAAAATCCAGAAGCAGCTTGGGAATTCATTAAGACTTACATTAATGAAAAGAATGCAACAACATGGATGGCCTCACTTGGCATTGGCTCACCATTTTTGAATACATTCAAAGGTGCGGATGCAAAGGCTAAGCATGGACATGATTACCCACAACATGCAGATAATCTCGAAGCGGTCAAGAATGCTCCCTGGAGCTTCTCAGCGTTTCTAGATGTTTATTCACGTGGCACTGGGGACTTTCTATCTGGAAAGCTGACAGCAATCCAGACCGTCCAATCTTGGGATAAGCAATTAGGAAAGAAGAAGCCTGCTGCAGGAATGATTGAAGCGGCAAAATCTTCTGGTCTGATGGAGGAATAAGAAATATAGATCAAGAATAGAGCGTGCATGTTGAGGTAATTAATCTCAACATGCACTTCTTGATGTAATTAGATCCATCTGAATGAGGTCTTCACAAATAAGCCGTGAATCGGGGAACAGATTGAATAAAAAAGACAAAATGCTAAAACCATTGCATTGGTCGCGCCATGATAGAAAATGGGTAAATTTATTCTTGTTTCCAGCCCTGTTCTTTGTGTTATTCATTCAAGCCGGCCCACTTTTTTACTCTATTTACTTGAGTTTTCAAGATTGGATTCTTCTTTCGAGTGGATCGCCTCAAGGGTTTGTTGGGCTAACTAACTTTAAAAATGCTACTTCTGATCCAGTATTTATACAATCACTGAAATTTACCGGTTTTTTAACAATTACTACAGTGCCGTTTCAATTGTTGCTAGGGACGCTACTTGCTTTTTTAGCATCAGGACAATCCCGATTCTTACAGATGAGCCGGGCTCTTTTAGTGCTGCCGATGGTAGTAGCCCCTGTCGCTATTGGAACTCTGTGGCGGTTAATGTTTAATGACACAGCTGGGCCTATCAATAATCATTTTTTGAATTTCTTGAATCTATCGGGACCTTTGTGGCTGGGAGATCCGTTTTGGGCAAAAATTGCAATTGTAATTATAGAAATTTGGCAGTGGACGCCTTTTGTATTTATTGTAATTTCATCAGCGATAACTATGGTTCCACAAGAGATTTTACAAGCGGCACAAGTCGATGGCGCATCGCGTTTGCAGATATTCTACAAGATTGAACTTCCACTACTTGCACCAGCATTTCTCCTTGTAATTATGTTTAGAACTCTTGAATCCCTCCTCACTCTAGATTCAATCCTCTCCTTAACTCACGGTGGTCCCGGTTCTTCTACAGTGAATATGACCTATGCAATTTACAACAAAGGGCTACGTGAGTTTGACCTCGGAGCAGCAAGTGCTCAATCCTGGATGTTTATGCTGGTAGCGACTGTCTTAATTTTTGTTATTTTTAAATTAACAATAAAATCTGAGAAGAAAACATTATGAGTAAAGTGCGACTTAAGCGAAGCCAGATAATTACAATTGTTAAGTTTCCAATTATTTTAATTGTACTTTTCTTCGTTCTTTTTCCCTTTTTCTATCTTGTTGTGACTAGCATTCGACCGGCAGGGGAATTCCTGGAAAATACTAATATCCTGCCTCGAAGCTTTACACTGGATCATTACCGTGAAGTCTTCGATGGACAAAAAGGTTTGTTGTATCTAAAGAATTCTCTTGTCGTGACAGGAACTGTAGTATTAATTTCAATCGTGGTTGGAACAATGGCTGGATATGCATTGGTGCGTTCACGGTTTAGGCAAAGTATAGTTTTGACTATTATATTTATTTTAATTTTTATTCGATTCTATCCACGAATTTCTATTGTGGTTCCTTGGTTTTTGATTATGAATCGCCTGCACCTACTGGATACTGTCTGGGCAGTAATTATTCTTCATCTTGGTTTGACGATTCCATTTGTAGTTTGGTTAATGTATACCTTCTTTAAAGGTGTACCGATGGAACTTGAGGAATGTGCCTCTATCGACGGTGCTGGATTCATGCGGCGATTTATAAGTATTGTGCTTCCTCTATCACTTCCAGGAATTGCATCAGCAAGTATTTTCACGGCATTTCTCTCCTGGAATGAATTTTTATTATCTTCAGCGGTTACTAGGGAGTCGGCGAAAACGTTGCCCGTTGTAATAGCAGGTTATATAACGGACAAGGGAGTTGTCTGGGGGCCGATGATGGCCATGAGCACGTTAATAGTTTTACCGATGATTTTGTTCGCACTATTTTTACAAAAATATCTAATCCGAGGAATGATGATGGGAGCGGTAAAAGAATGAAATCAAAGGACGCGAAGCTCAAGGATTTACATTTTATACCCAGATGTGATTTGTGCTTAAAAGTTGCTGCCCTAAGTCAGATGCGCTGTGGATCTTGTAATGGAAGCATTTCCTTCGATTACGATAAAAAACTGCCAATATTCGATGAGACGAAAAGTGGAATTTCTAGGTTTTGGTCCCGCCTTCCTTTAGTGAACCCCGACACCAGAATTACCTTGGGTGAAGGTGGCACACCACTTTTGAAGGTCGACTTGGGACATGAAAATATATGGTTGAAAAATGAAATGGCAAATCCAACAGGTTCACATAAAGATAGACAAATATCATTGGCAATTTCTCACGCTGTTCACCTAGGAAAAAAGTTGTCGGCCATAGTTTCGGCTGGAAGTACTGGGCTATCGAATGCAGCATATACATCAAGGGCTGGAATTAAGGGAATAGTATTTACTGGAGAGAGTGCGAGGAGTGATCGGGTTTATCCAATTCATATATTGGGATCAGAAGTAATTAGAGTTAAAGATGATATTGATAATGTTATTGATAAGTTAACAGAATTATCTGCGGAAACCGGTGTTTATAATAGTTCAACAGCAAGACACATAAATCCATATCAAGCAGAGGGTCCAAAGACAATCGCTTATGAAATCTATGAAGACATGGGATGCGCACCAGATTGGATGATTGTGCCCGCTGGTGGTGGAGGAACCTATGCAGCAATTGGTCGCGGTTTTATTGAACTTTTCGAGGCCGGCCTCACCGATCGCATTCCAAGACTTGTTGGGGCTGTTCCCAGTTCTTATAACGCCTTAGAGCATGGACATAACCTTGGATATCAGAGTATGGAAGAAATAAAGAAACATGCCATAGGAGAAGGAATTCCAACAATTCTGGCGAAACTTGCCCACGTATATCCGCCAGATGCCGAAGATGCCTTGAAAATGGCTCGCAAGTTAAATGGCTATTTTCTATCTGCATCGGATGAAGAGTCAATGGATGCTTGCGAATTTCTGGCTTCTAGGGTTGGCTTATACACAGAACCTTCTTCGGGCACTTCCATTGCCGTTTTACGGAAATTTTTAGCTAGTGGCGCTGCAAATAAATCCGACAAAATTGCAGTTATGGTCTGTGGTTCTGGGTTTCGGGAGACTGTGACATTTTCCGAGAAGAGGCCCTTTACGCCAAATGCGATTAACTTGGATGCAATGTTGGAGAACATCACTCTTTAGCGGATAAATTATCTCGAAAGGTTGAATATGAAGAACCAAAGGGTTGCAATAGTTACGGGTGCAGCACAAGGTATCGGTGCTGCAATTGTTGAAGAATTGTTGAATAATTCATATTTAGTTTTCGCAGTCGATAAAAATGAAGTTAAGTCAAGGTCAAATCTAATTTTCTATCGGGCGGATCTTTCCATAACTTCTGAAGTTTCAAGTATTGTGTCCGAATGCATTAATAAATTTGGGCGTATTGACCTACTAGTTAATAATGCAGCAGTTTCACTTGGAAAAAATTTTTTAGATACGGATTTACTAACATGGGAAACAACTGTTGCAGTAAATCAGACAGCGCCATTTTTTCTCTCCCAAGCGGCTGCTCGAAGAATGATTGAGCTTGGAATATCTGGACGAATCATAAATATTGCTTCTGTTAATAGTATTGCCGCAGAAATGGGTCACTCGTCATATGTCACAACCAAAGGCGCAATAGCAATGATGACCAAATCAATGGCTGTGGATTTAGCAAAGTTTAAAATTTTGGTGAATGGAATCGCTCCAGGTCCAATTTTGACAGAGACTAGCGAACCGATATTTTCTCAATCAAATTATGTTTCTGCTATCGAAAAAGGCGTGCCTTTACAAAGAGCGGGCTTACCTGCCGAGGTGGCGGATTTAGTCGTATTTTTAGCATCAGAGAAAGCAAGCTATATAACCGGCCAAATAGTAGTTATAGACGGTGGATTTCTAGCTTACTGCAGGATGACCTAGCGATGAGTGTCGATCTCTTAACCATACAAAATGAGTATTTACTGGTGGAGATTTGCCCAACGCAAGGAGCTGATATACGTAAAGTAGCGCGGATTGGAAGATCTGAAAATCTACTTCTCGAAACCAAATGGGAGGGATCGGAAGCTAATTATTGTAATTGCGATAGTAACGATGAGGATCATTTCTTAAGTCACTATGCAGGGGGATGGCAGTTAATGATTCCAAATGCTGGGTTTCCTTCAGTTAGCAAATACGGGGCGGTGGGATATCACGGGGAAGCTTGGTCAAACTCTTGGAGCATAATCAAGCATGAAGGCCATCAATTGGTATTGGAGACCACCTTGAGATCCGCGCCGATTAAAATTCAAAGAAAAATCTCTTTGAATTTGCAGACACTTGAGGTCACTGACATTGTTACCAATAATTCTGATACTGAGATTGAATTGATTTGGGGACATCATCCCGCTTTTTCGAGTCTTTTGATTGATACTTCGACAGAGGTACAAATATATGCCTCGGAAATAGCAATTAAAATCGATTCACATTTAGAAACCGCAAAAAATTCAGAAAGAATCCTAGATCAGCAAGTGGGTTCTTTTGTTTTGAGAGATTTCATGAAAGCCCCACAATCATTTCTAGGATTTGCAACTGAATTCAAGAATGGCTTAGCATCAATAATGAATAAAAATAATCAATTATGTGTAAATTTGCGCTGGGACAGCACAATTTTTCCACATGCTTGGATTTGGATAGAAAATAAGAATATTTTGAAAAAGCCTTGGGAGAAAAACATTGTCACTCTCGCAATTGAGCCTTGTACTACAAAAAATAATATGGGACTAGAAGAATCTATGAAAGAACCAAATAACGTTCTAATATTGAAAAGTAAAGATAGTAAATCTGCGACAATCTATCTAGAGGTATTGAATTTACCCCCATTTCTTGAAGATTTTGGTTTTTCAAAGCTAGTGGGTGTTGATTCATTATGAAGTTGTCGGCTGATGTGTACCTCGTTGGCGGAGGAGACTTCAATGGATTTGGGTTATCCAATGACATGGATTCGCATATCTACGCAGTTGATGGTGGATCCGAGATTGCACTAATTGATTGTGGAATGGCGACGGCTGGTTCAGTAGAAAAAATCGTTTCTAATATGAGAAATGATGGTCTTGATCCCGGAAAATTAAGGAAGATTTTTCTCACTCACTACCACATTGATCATTGTGGAGGATTGAATGAATGGCAAAACCGTTTTGGACTAGAAGCTTATATCGATGGATGCGTTTCAGACTCTATATTGCTTGGCGATATAGAAAAAACTGGTTTCAGGCTGGCCCAGAAAAGCGGTATTTATCCAGCTGATTATATTTTTGAAAAGCCCAAATCTGTAATAGGGCTAAAAGCAAACGATGAGATAGAAATTGGTAATTTACAGGTAATGTTTTTGCCGACTCCTGGCCACTGTGACGGCCATAGCAGTTATTTAATCGCAGGTAAGAACAAAAATTTTTTTAGCGGGGATTGTATATTTGCGGGAGGAAAAATTGCTTTAAGCAATACTGAGGATTGTGATATTCGAAAGTATAGAGAGTCAATTCTTACGTTAGATGATTTAGAATTTGACGCACTTTTACCTGGCCATGGAGCTATAGCGCTTCAAAATGGTAAGGACCATATACGTATTGCCGCAGATGCATTTAGAACTCTTTCGCTACCTAAGAATTTTATATGAAAAAAATTAATGAAATTGATCTTTTAAGTGAGTTAATCGCTATTGATTCATCTAACCCTGGACCATTCGAAAATGAGATTGCTAAGTTTTTGGCGAGTTTGGCAGGAGAGTGTGGCTTTGAATCAAAAATATATGAATCGGCTGTTGGTAGATCAAATTTAATAATCACTATCTTTGCTGGAGCAGGTGCAAAATTAGGATTTAGCGGTCACATAGATACGAAGCCTGTTGGTGAGGCATTATCGTTATGGAATACACCACCTTGGGAGTTTGTTAAGGAAGGTGACTTGGGGTTTGGGCTTGGTTCTTCTGACATGAAGGCAGGAGTAGCTGCGATGTTTGTGGCTGCAACGCAGTGGGCTGAGCACGCCAAATCAGGAACTTTGAAACTAATCTTCACTGCAGACGAAGAGGCAGGATCGGTTTATGGTTCAGAATACTTGGCAAAAAATATTCAACTCGAAGTAGACGCGATCTTAATTGGTGAACCTAGTGGCGTTAAGGTGCCTTGGGAGTCCATCTACACAGTCTCCAGAGGTATATCTTGCTTTGAGGTGATTATTACAGGTAAACAGGGCCACAGCGGTCTTTCGGGATCTCTACCAACAAGCGCTTCGATAGGAATGGCGAAAGCTCTTTTAGCAATTTCAAATATGAAATTAACTTTTGCTAAAAGTGGTGATGATTCAATGATTCCAACCGTGAACTCCGGTGTAACCGTTAGCGGTGGAATTACATATGGGGTTCATCCTGGGGAATGTAGATTCAAATGTGATGTTCGATTGGTTCCAGGGATGAAAAAATTAGATCTTGAAAATGATTTGAAAGTCGTACTCGATTCGGTAATTCCATCAGACTTAGATTGGCAGATAAAATGGGAAGATGGGTTTGGTTGGATGGATGCTGTCCAAATTCCAGATTTACACCCTCTAGTTTTAGCATGTAAGGAAGCGACGCAATCCGTATTGGGCCATGAAGTAGCTTTAGGAACATACCCAGGCGGAACGGATGCATCGCATTTTTATAAGATTGCCAACATTCCTACTTTGGCAAGTTTCGGACCTGGTTGGTTGAGTGTGGCGCATGGCCCAAATGAATGTGTCGGTCTATCCCAAGTACGTGAAGCTAAAGAAATGTACTCATTAATTGCAAGTAGCTTTTTAGGAAAGAGATGACTACCGAACTAGGAAATAGAAAAAACTATTTTCTGGAAGTCGAAATGGGTAAAAATCAGATACTGATTCCGGTTATTGAAGTTTTGGGGGACAAGCCGGGAAACACACTTGTATTAGTAGCAGGGTTACACGGTGATGAATACGAAGCAACTCAAACTCTATTTAAACTTAATCTAGAGTTGGACCCAAAAAATATTAGTGGCCGTATTATTATGATTACAGTTGGTAACCCTCTTGCACAACAAGAGCAGTCCAGAATAACGCCTAAGTTGTATGACGGCAAAAATCTTGCAAGAGAATTTCCTGGTGATTCTGAAGGTTCTATAACCCAAAGAATAGCAAATGAAATTTGGAAACTCATTACAGACAATTGCAGCAAGAACGATCTTGTTATCGATTTGCATTCTGGTGGGAAAGACTATTCTTATGTTCACACTGCTGGAGTTCGCGATATGTTATTGAATTCTGAACAAACTTTAAAATCTATCGAGGCTGCCAGGGCAATGTTGATCCCACAATTGTGCTTAATGGAGCCGGTATCTGGGACTTTAAGTGCAACTGCTATCAACCATGGAATCCCGTCCATCGGTTGTGAGGTCGAGGGCAAGGGCTCTGTTAATTGGAAAGACGTTGAAATATATCTCGCCGGTATAAAAAATGTTATGAAGCTGACTGGCCATGATCGTAATGGATCACCATTAAAAACTGAAGGTGATTTCTATCGGACTAGCACAATTCTTTCGAAGAATTCAGGGTTCGCTACATTTAATGTTGATCGATTCATTCCAGTTAATCGTGGCGATTTGATCTGTGAAATTTCGGATAGCTTCGGTGAAAATATCGAAAATGTTTTAAGTCCATGCTCTGGAGAAATCTGGGCAATTAGAACTAACCCAAGTGTGGGAGTAAATGAGATTCTTGCTTTAATAAAAATACCAGATCGAGGAATAGGATGAAAAAAATGCAAACAAATAGGTTGGCAAGTATGACTTGGCCCGAGATAAATAAGGCAGCACAGCAGGGTCGAGTGGCAATAATTCCAGCTGGGACCTTGGAAGATCACGGATTACATCTACCTGTCGATACCGATATTGTTATAGCAAATAGAATTTGTCAAAATCTTGCGGATAGAATTCCCGATGATGTGGTAATTATTCCGCCGATAACTTTTGGTTTCAGCCCACACCATTTGGATGGACCTGGAACGATAACTTTACGTTGGGACACTTTTGTAGAATCGACACATCAGATAATTAGTAGTCTTTTTTACCATGGGTTTCGAAAAGTATTGATTATCAACGGTCACGGTAGTAACGAGCCGGTTCTCGATATCGCATCTCGTCAAGCAATACTGTCCAATCCAGATTCGCAAAGTGCAATGATTTCTTGGTGGTCATTGCAGAAAGTGCAGGAGACGGTAAAGAATTTCCGTGAATCAGTTTGGACGGGGCACGCATGTGAGTTAGAGACTTCTCTTTATATGGCGATCGACCCATCATTGGTCAGAGCTGATTTATTCGAAGAAGATATAAATCCATATATGTCTCAACATTTTTGGGCGGACCTAGTCTCCGATGCACCAGAAGGATTTGTAAACCCAGTGAGAATAAATGAGTACTGGTCTACAGTAAGTAAAACAGGGACCTGGGGTGATCCACGGACTTCTTCAGCGGAAAAAGGTAATGCAATAATCGAGGCGGCGGTGTCAGAGTTGATTGAAATCGTTCAGGAGTACAAATTACGCCCGATCAGACCAAGAGATCCCAAGCAAGGAGAACCATTTAAATCACGGAACAAAATAGTTCACGGTGAGTCTCCACGCTTTATCTCATAATTCTGCCGAAGGTCACAGGTATTTATAGACAAGATGTATATACATACTTGCAATTTGGATATAACGTAGGAGTTCCAAAGTAAATGGGAGGAAACATGAATTCGTCTCCACTTTCTATCTCAGATAATCTTTCGAAAGCAGTGGCCTTTGATCTATATAAGAAAATAAGAAGTGGCGAATATCCAGTTGGATCCTGGCTACCAAGTGAGTTTAGTTTATTTTCTAAATATGGTGTAAGCAGAAATACCATTAGAGAATCTGTGAGGATGATTCGTAACGCTGGATTAGTCACAACTATAAAAGGAAGTGGCACAAGAGTAATCTCAAACGTAGGTAATTCTGAAATTAGGATTTTTGCAGATGAAATATTTGCTAGGGCCGACTATTTACGAGATTTGTACGACTTTAGAAAAATTACTGAAGTAGAATTATGTGCAAAAGCTGCATCACGTAGGAATATTCAAGACATAGAGTTAATGCAGAAGAATTTGGATTTTAATGTATGTTATTCGAAAATTAATAATTGTGTTGACGCGAAAAGTTGCTTTGAATTTCATATATTAGTAGCTAATGCATCGCATAGTGACATCGGATTATCTATGCTTATAAATCTAAGACCCATTGTGCTTCAGATAATGGGTGAGTTAGCACTGCATAATAGACGTAAGGTGGCAGACAGTACATTGCAATTACATCGGCAAATATTGGATGCGATAAATATAGGTGACATGGATTTAGCCCGGCTCAGAATGGAGGAAGATATGAATAAGGCAATCTCTGAGCTCGAGTTTCTTTTAGAAAATAGTCCTGATTTACTATTAAAGTTTGCGCATTAGGGCGTCCTGTTGAATTAAATATTATTTAATTTGAAGAATTAACTTTCCAGTAGTTTTGCGACCTTCTAAATCTGAATGGGCCGCTGCCGCATCGGCAAGGGGATAGCGCCCACCGATAGAAACTTTCATATCGCCGCTCTTAAAAGCGCTGAAGACTTCGCCTGCACGCCATAACAATTCTTCGCGAGTTATTACGAAATCAGCGAGAGTTGGGCGAGTTAGAAAGATTGATCCGGGGGAGATTTTCATAATCTCGATCGGTGGAACTTGACCACTTGAGGCTCCATAAACAGCAAGAGTTCCTCTACGAGCAAGAGCTAACAAGTTCTCTTCAAAGGTATCTTTGCCTACGCCATCATAAATAACGTTGGCGCCAATTCCATCCGTAAAATCCTTAACTTTTTTCGAGAATCCCTCGTATCCAATTGCTAAATTAGCGCCAGCAGCCATAGCTAACTCTCGCTTCTCTTGAGTTGAGGCGGTCGCAATAACTTTGCCGCCAAGTGATTTTATGTATTGGGTGAGAAGTAAGCCAACCCCACCTGCCGCCGAATGTACTACCGCGGTATGACCAGGTTTTATCTCGAATGAATTTCTTGCCAAATAATGCGCAGTCATTCCCTGCAATAGAAGTGAGACGGCATCTTCACTATTGATTGCATCTGGAATTGGAATAAGTGTCTCGGCAGGGCGTATTACGTATTCGGCATATCCGCTAATTGCCATAACCCAACCAACACGGTCTCCGACTTTTAAATCACTTGGTGCATCCGAACCAAGTTCGGTAATTCTTCCAACACCTTCAACACCTGGAATGTAGGGGAGTTTTACTGGATACTTTCCCAGGCGATGATAGATATCGATGAAATTTACGCCAGCCAGTTCAACCTCAATTAACGCCTGCCCGCTTGTGATTGTGGGTCGATTTAATTCGCAGAGTTGCAAAACTTGTGGTCCACCAAATTGGGAAACCTGAATCGCTTTCATTAAAACTAAGCGATGCGAGTGCGACGAGGTGTTGCAAAGTTCTTTGAAACCTCATCAAGTTCAAGTGAAACCTGGGCTTTAATTGCTTCCTCAGAAGCAAGCAGGGCCTTCAACTTCGTAACAATCGCTTTGAGATCTTTCTGTTCAGTTTCAAGTTCTAACTTACTAAGTTTTGTTAAGCGACGAAGCGGCATATCCAAGATATATGTGGCTTGCTCATCAGAAAGTTTGTAGGCCTTGATCAGCGCAGCCTTTGCTTCAGGTGCATCTTCGGCGGCGCGAATTAATTTTATGACCTTATCGATATCGATAATTGCCTTTAACAACCCATCAACCAAGTTCAAGCGATTTTCTGCTTTAGCCTTTCGGAATTGAGATCTGCGGCGAATTACTTCGATGCGGTGATCGATGAAGACTTGTAGCAACTCTTTTAGGCCAAGAGTTAGTGGCTTTCCGCCAACTAGAGCAACGGCATTTATTGAGAATTGATCTTCCATCGGAGTTAGTTTGAAGAGATTTGCTAATACATCCTCTGGTTCGAAACCATTCTTAAGCTCGACTACAACCTTGGTTCCTTGCTGGCCATCAGATAAATCAACGATGTCAGAGATACCCTGAATCTTCTTTGCCTTAACTAGGTCCGCAATCTTTTCGACAATCTTCTCGGGCCCGATGTTGTATGGCAGTTCAGTAATAACAAGGCCCTGTTTTCTCGCCGTAACTTTCTCAATTGCAACTGTCGCACGGACTTTGAAAGAGCCGCGGCCAGATTCATAAGCCTCCGCAATTCCCTCTTTGCCAACGATCTCGCCACCTGTTGGGAAATCAGGAGCAGGAACAAACTTCATAAGGGCTTTAAGGGTCGCCTTTGGATTCTCAATTAAATGCTTTGTCGCGGCAATAACTTCACCCAGGTTATGGGGAGCCATATTTGTAGCCATACCGACGGCAATACCGGTTGCGCCATTAACCAGCAGATTTGGAAATGCAGCGGGGAGTACTTGTGGTTCAAGTAATTGGCCGTCGTAGTTAGATCCAAAATCAACGGTGTTCTCATCTGATTCATCAACCATTGCCATCGCGGATGCTGCGAGACGCGATTCGGTGTAACGCATTGCGGCTGGACCAGAATCTAGAGAACCAAAGTTTCCGTGGCCATCAATCAGTGGAAGTCGCATCGAGAAACTTTGTGCCATACGAACCATCGCATCATAAATTGCACCGTCACCGTGCGGGTGCAACTTACCCATAACTTCACCAACAGCACGCGCACATTTAACGTGGCCCTTTTCTGGGCGAAGTCCCATCTCTGACATCTGATGCAAGATGCGACGTTGTACTGGTTTCAAACCATCACGAGCATCTGGAAGTGCGCGCGAATAAATTACTGAATATGCATATTCGAGAAATGATTCTGACATCTCTTGTGAGACATCGATATCAATTATTCGACCTGGGTTCTCACCTGGTTTTGGGAGAACGGCTTTGGGAGTTTTTGCCATGGTGCGTATCTTGCCAATGAACCGTGCTATTAGTTGGTAGCGACTCGATTTAAGGAAGCGGTCTAGCGCCGACTAGCGCAACACATTCTGCTGCAAGGTCAGCTCCAGATTCCAAAGCGTCAATAAGAGGACCGTTATTGGCCCAAATTGAAATAAAACCAGCAGCAAAGGCATCTCCGGCGCCGGTCGTGTTTACAACAGTTGTTCTCTTTGCTTCAACTTGAATTAGTTGGCCACCGCGAGCCTGTCCAAGTGCTCCATTTGATCCACGTTTAATTACAACTGTATTTACTCGTTCCAACAACTTTGCTGCGGCCTCGACTGGATTCTCTTTTCCAGTTAAGAAATGCGACTCTTCTTCATTTAAAATTATGGTGTCAATAAAATCTAACCATTCACTTGCCGCGCTTACGCCAACCTCGATAAGCACGCCAACTGTTGCGGGGTCGAGGATTATGCGAAGACCTGCCGCCTTGATTGCATCAATCATTTCTAAAACACCAGTGCGAGACTGAGTATTAATTAACGAGTATGCAGAGAGATAAACGGCGCTAAATTGCGATAGGTCTGGCAGATCAGATAATCCAAGGCCGGAATTAGCCCCGGAATCTGGAAACATTGTGCGTTCACCTTCGCGCCCAACAATTACAATTACAACACCGGAATTCATATTTGGAATTACCCGCGAAGAATGTTCTACGCCATAGGTTTCCAATTCAGTTATAAGAGTTTGGCCAGCAGAATCATCGCCGATTCGAACTACAAGGTATGAAGGTGTTTTGTTGAAAGCGAGCCAGGATGCAACATTTGCTGCGGCACCGCCACCTTGGGTCGAAATCTTTGCTCGAGATTCCAGGCCTTCGACAATTGGCTGATTAAGAAGGACAGTTACATCCAACATTATGTCGCCGATGCAGAGAATCTTCTTGGGGCTCATTTATGACCTAAAGGGCGCAGGCGATTTCAGCGGCCAATTTCGAATTAGCCTTAATGATTTCAATATTCACACGCAGCGATTCCCCTTTGCTTGTTCTGTGGAAATGCTCAAGCAGGAACGGCGTGACTTCTTTTCCGGTTACCTGGCCGGCAGTCGCAAGTGCTAATCCAGTTTCTAGAATTTCATTATGAAGTTTTAGATCCATCTGATTTTTAACTGGGTTTGTGACAATGATTGCTGTGTCGTCAGTATTTAAGCTATGGCGCAGTCTCCAAATCTTCGAAATCTCTTCGGCGCTCTCAACGCGATGCTCAATTGTGAAACCAGAATCGGTTAGATAAAAACCAGGAAAGCTATTTGTTCGGTAGCCAAGGACAGGGATTGCGAGGGTTTCAAGACGCTCTAACGTTCCAGCGACATCCAAGATTGATTTCACTCCAGCACAAACAACAATGATTCTGGTCTTAGCCAACTCAGTTAGATCTGCAGATTCATCATAAAGATGTCCACGATGCACGCCACCAAGTCCACCAGTAGCAAAGACATCTATATCTGCGAGGTGGGCAATATGTGATGTTGCCGCAACTGTTGTAGCCGCACTCTTTCCAGCTGCACAAATAATTGCGAGATCGCGCGTAGATGCTTTAACAATATTGTCATCATTTGCAATCCGCACCAGTTGATCTGCCTCTAGGCCAACAAAAATTTCACCATCGATAATCGCGATTGTTGCTGGTGTTGCTCCTTGATTTCTAACAATCTCTTCGACTTCATTTGCAACTTCAAGATTTATTGGGCGGGGAAGGCCGTGAGAAATAATTGTGGATTCGAGAGCGACAATTGGCCGGCCTTGACTCTTAGCGGCAGTAACTTCCTTCGAATATTTAATCACCAGCGCACATTACCGCAGGGATTTGCGCAGGTGTTAAACAGGTTTAATCAAGTTAGGGCAAGATAGCGCCATGAATCCACGGAATTTGGCTGCGTTATCAAATTCCATTTTCGCCTCCCTGAAGGTTTCGGGCGCTACAAATGAACTTGGAATCGCTGAAAATCCAGGCGCTCGGGAATGCTTATTACTTATCGATGGAATGGGCGCGGAACTCTTAGAACAATATGGCGCACAATTTCCAATTTTTAAGGAACTCAATTCACTTCCAAATTTAGATTCACATTTTCCATCCACTACGGCAACAAATCTTTCATCACTTGGCACAGGAACTCTTCCTGGTGTTCACGGGATGCTTGGATACACAGTTCGAGTTCCGCGAAGCGGGGAACCGGGTCGATTACTGAATTCACTTAAATGGGATGATCGAGTAGATCCAGTTATCTGGCAGAGCGTTCCAACGCTTTTCGAGCGCGCAGCAGCCGAAGGAATTCAGGTTTCACATATTGCAGCTAAGCGATATGAAGGTTCAGGATTTACCCAAGCGGCGCTTCGAGGCGCTAATTATCTTGGCGCAAATCAAATTACCGAAATTATCGAGAACACAGTGTTGGCAATGCAATTATCGCCTTCATTTTCCTATGTTTACCTTAATAATTTAGATGCCGCAGGCCACGATGATGGTGTGGGTTCAGAGAAATGGTTGATTGCGTTATCCGTTGTAGCTGAATTAATTACCGGACTTCGAGATCGATTGCCTAAGGGAACCCGATTATGGGTTACTGCAGATCACGGAATGATCAATGTGGGTGAGAAGATTATTTTGGGCCAAGATAACAATTTAATGAAAAATGTAACTCTGGTCGGTGGGGAACCAAGAGCCCGACATATGTATGTAACAGCTGGAGCAATTAATGAAACTGTTGCGATTTGGCGAGAAACCTTGGGAAATAAGGTCGAAGTTTTCAGTCGCGATGAAGCGATTGCCGCAAAGTTATTTGGCGCAGTAACGTCCTTAGATAGCAGTGAGCGGATGGGCGATTTTATTGCCATTGCAAAAGCGGAAGCCATTTTTATTGATCCAGGCCGAATAAAAGAAGAGAGCAAGATGGTTGGCCACCATGGCGGAATGGGTACAGCAGAGGTGGATATTCCACTACTTACATTTCAAAATTAAAAGTTACTCATCCTCAGTCTTTGAACCACCGAACATAATGTCGTCCCATGATGGAAGTTTCGGACGCTTAACAACGCCATCTTGAACTGAATCAGATTCATCAACAACTTCAATATCTAGCTCTTCTGCGAAGTACTCTTCATCTTGGCTAACTTCTTCAATAATTTCAGTAATAGTTATTTCTTCCCGAACCGCAACAAGTCTTGGTGCTGGTGGCGGTGGAGTGGTTGGGGCAAATGGTGTTGGCTCTGCCGAATTTATAAAGCCATGACTCTGGGTTCTATTGCGAGTTTCCCTCGCATCCCCAGCAATCCATCTTGCAGAATCATCTTGCGCGGTGAGAATGCGATTACCTAATTCGAAAGTCCAGTTAGCTTCTGCTGTTCCATCAATATTTGGATAGTGGACAACGATGTTCCAAGTGCCATCAGCATTTCGGTGGGTATTCCATTCAACCTTCTCCATATCCACGCCGTGGTTTGAAAGTTGAACGAAAGTTGCTTCACTCAAAATTGGCGATGAAGCCTCGCGACGCAAATTAGATTTAAGTGCAGTGTCAATTACATATGCGCGCTCTTGCAGAATTGGCCCAGCAAATTTCTCAATTTTCTCAAGTGACCAATCTGTTGTTCTAGAGATCGAACCTAAACTTTCGCCACCACGTAGACGTGCCTGAATCTCTTTGACTCCAAAAGTAGGTCGCTCATCAATCGGTGCAACAGAGACTAAGCGAGGTTGCACGATTGTTGATTTAAGAGCATCTGTAATTGGCAATGAAAACTTTGCGCCAGAACCATCTTTTAACTCGATAGCTGAGCCATCGGTTGCACGGCCAACGAGTTGGAGCTCGGCTGGCTTTCCGGTTAATTCATCGCTCACGGGCATAACTCTGCCACAGGGGGTGAGAAAAAGTGGGTAGCAACGAGTGGTTAAATTCTCCAGTGAAGAGTGAAATTAAAGCCGAGCTGCTGGAACTAGCAATAACCATCGCAAAATCAGCGGGCGAATTATTAATGGCCAGACCTGATGTCTTTGATCTTGAGACCAAGTCCTCGGCAATAGATTTTGCAACCCAGATGGATTTGGCCAGCGAGAAGTTAATCGTTTCAAAGATTCTAGGAGCCCGACCAGATGATGGAATTATTGGCGAAGAGGGTTCTGCAATCCCATCGAAATCAGGGGTAACTTGGGTAATCGATCCGCTCGATGGAACAGTTAATTATTTCTATGGAATCGCGGGTTGGAATGTAAGCATTGCGGCGAAAGATAGCGACGGGGTGCAAGTCGGAGTTGTTTATGCACCTTCTATTAACTCGTTATGGAGCGCAACAAATGGCGGCGGTGCAACTTGCAACGGCAAGCCAATCAAATGTAATGACCCAGTTGAATTTAATCGCGCGCTAATTGGTACTGGCTTTTCATACGATGTTGCAGACCGAGCAGATCAAGCAAGAATTGTTTCGAAATTACTTTTAGAGATTCGCGACATACGTCGTATTGGCGCCGGTGCTGCAGATTTATGTTTAGTTGCAATGGGTCGCCTTGATGCATTTTACGAACTCGGATTAAATGAATGGGATATCGCTGCTGGCGGATTAATTGCCACCGAGTCCGGAGCGCTTTTAACTGGCCGAAATGGCGGCCCAGCGGGCAAGGAGATGGTTATAGCCGCGGGGCCACACCTGCACGCAAGGCTGGTTTCCGAGATCGGCTAAGTGCCCCGAATTGGTCGGATGGGGGTGGCTGTGGCAAGATACGACTTTGGTCCAAGAATTATTTAAGAACCACTAACGAAAAGGAAATGCCATGAACGTGTTAGACGCGGTAGATGCCGCATCACTTCGCTCCGATGTTCCAACCTTCCGTTCCGGAGACGAAATCAAGATTCACGTTCGCGTTATCGAAGGTGCCAAGAGCCGTATCCAGGTTTTCCAAGGTTTAGTAATCCGTCGCCAAGGCGCCGGTGTTCGTGAGACTTTCACAATCCGCAAGCTTTCATACGGTGTCGGAGTAGAACGTACCTTCCCAGTTCACACACCAGTTATTGAAAAGTACGAAATGGTCCGTCGCGGAGATGTTCGTCGCGCCAAGCTTTACTACCTACGCGAACTTCGCGGTAAGGCATCAAAGATTAAAGAGCGTCGTGGAGTTGGCGGCGAATTTATTGTTGAAGAGGTAATCGCGGCACCTGTTATTGACGCGGTTGAAGTTATTGAAGCGGTTGAAGTTATTGAAGCGGTTGAAGTTATTGAAGCTCCTATTGCTGAGTCTGTGGAAGTTATTGAGAGCGTAGAGGTTGTAGAAGTTGCTGAAGCTGTCGAAACAACTGAAGCAGCTGTCGAAACAACTAAAGAAGCTTAAGCATCTTTCAAGTGCGTTTAATCTAAATGCGCGCCCCAAAGAAAGGTTCGCTGCTTCGCGAACTTCCAATAATCATAGTTTCGGCATTAGTCGTCTCCGTAATTGTTAAAACTTTCTTTATCCACTTCTTCTTTATTCCATCTGGCTCGATGGAGAACACCTTACAAATCGGTGATCGAATTGCAGTCAATAAGCTTGCAAGTTATTTCAGTGAGATCAAGCGCGGAGAAGTTGTTGTTTTCCGTGATACTTCTGGTTGGTTAGGTGCTCCTGCTGAGAGCGCGGATCCGAAGGTAGTTCAAACCGTTAAAAGCGCTTTGGTAACAGTTGGAGTTCTTCCAGATCCAGCAAAACAATATTTAATTAAGCGAACTATCGGCGTTGGTGGCGACACCGTTAAATGTTGCGATGTGAAAGGTTTCTTAACTGTTAACGGGATTTCAGTTAAAGAGCCCTACATCTTCACTGGAGATAAACCGAGTGATAGCGATTTCAAAGTCAAAGTTCCAAAGGGATATATCTGGGTGATGGGCGACCATCGCGGCGCAAGTGCTGATTCTAGATTCCATACTGATGACATTCACAAGGGGCTTGTTCCTGTCAGTTCAGTTGTCGGGCGCGCAACATTCGTTGTTTGGCCCTTCAACCACATCAAGTTTCTAAGCGTTGGCAGCGATTTATCTAAGGTTGTTGTTAACAAAACAAAGTAATGAAACATATCGAGTCCACGCTAATCGCTTCCGGCATTAAGCAGATTGCTGGTGTGGATGAAGCAGGGCGCGGTCCTTGTGCCGGACCACTTGTAGTCGCTGCAGTAATTCTAAAAGACCCATTCGCACCTGAACTTTCTAAAGTGCGGGACTCGAAAGAGTTGTCAGAGAAAGTTCGGGAAGAGCTCTTCGATGTAGTTATCGAACAAGCGCTAAGTTATTCGATAATCGATATTTCAGTTGCCGAGATTGATGAATTCGGGTTACATAAATCAAATCTAGAAGGCATGCGTCGGGCAATTAATTCACTGGATGTGGTCCCAGATTATGTGTTGACCGATGGTTACCCAATCGCAGGCCTGGCAATTCCAAATCTTGCCGTTTGGAAAGGCGATCAGGTAGCAATTTCAATTAGCGCGGCATCAATCTTGGCAAAAGTATATCGAGATCGAGAACTCATTAAGTTGGATGCGAAATATCCGGGATATGGCCTGGCAAAACATAAGGGCTATATAACTGCGGCCCACACAAAAGCTTTAAGAGAATTGGGCGTAACTGAAATTCATCGCAAATCTTTTGCCAATATTGCCGCGCTTATTAACAATCGTTAAAGTTCCACAGTCAACCTGAAAACGAACGGTGCGAACTCTTCAATACTTTAACCTCGCCCTTCTATGGGGACAAAACAATTAATAGGCGCTCTTGGTGAAGATTTTGTTGCCAAGTATTTAGTAGCGAAGAATTACGAGATTTTGGATCGTAATTGGCGAATCAAAGAGGGTGAGATTGATTTAGTAGCGATTTCAGAGCACGGGGTAGTCGTTTTCATCGAGGTTAAAACTAGAACCAGTATCGCCTTTGGACATCCGCTCGAAGCAATTACAAGGGAGAAGGCTTATCGCTTGCAGCGGTTGGCACTGGCTTGGTTGACGATTCACCACAGATGGGGTTTTGAATATCGGATTGATGCCGCTGCAGTATTGATTTCAAAGGGCGAGAAGTTTGAAATAGATTACCGAATTGCAGTTCTGTAATGGCGCTAGCTTTAACGTCCAGCGTTTCGCTTACCGGACTGACTGGAAATCTAATCGATGTAGAAGTTGATATCTCCGATGGTTTACCGGGATACATACTCCTTGGATTACCAGATGCCGCTTTAAATGAATCAAAGGATCGAGTTCGCGCCGCGCTAGTAAATAGTGGGGAAGTTTGGCCGAATAAAAAAGTAACGGTATCGCTATCACCAGCATGGTTACCTAAGAGTGGTTCAGCATTTGATTTACCAATTGCAATCACTTTGTTGATGGCTCAAGGGCAAGTTCCAAAAGATGAACCAGGAGTATGTATCTATTTGGGTGAACTCTCGTTAGATGGCCAAGTTCGCGAAGTTCGCGGAGTTTTGCCGGCAGTTCTAGCAGCAAAGAAACGCGGCTTTCAAAGAGCGCTAGTTCCATTTAAGAATTATGCGGAGGCTAAATGTGTTTCTGGAATCGAAGTTATCGCAATTTCATCGTTGACTGACGCCCTTAATTATTTGCGAAGTGGAGAAGTGCCAGAATCTCCAGAAGCTATAACCGCGACTGATTCCGATTACTTCTTGGATTTATGTGATGTTGCAGGACAAGTTGGGGCACGCCGAGCGCTAGAGATAGCGGCTATCGGTGGCCACCATCTTCTTTTTATAGGTCCACCGGGAACTGGAAAGACAATGTTGGCTGAGCGAATCCCCTCGATACTTCCACCACTTACTGAAGAATCAATATTGGAAGTCACCGCAATTCATTCAATTGCAGGAACGCTATTAGATCGCGAATTGCTTTCGAAGTTGCCACCATTTGTCGCGCCCCATCACACAACAACTGCGCCAGCGATGATTGGTGGCGGGGCACATGCAATTCGTCCTGGTGCAACATCTCTTGCACATGAGGGCGTTCTCTTTATCGATGAGGCACCGGAATGCGCACGAGGAGTATTGGATTCACTTCGCCAACCACTTGAATCTGGAAGCGTGACAATCTCAAGAGCAGTTGGTTCAGTTACATATCCTGCAAGATTTATGTTGGTGCTAGCAGCCAACCCTTGCCCTTGTGGTCGATTTAGCGGCCGCGGAAGAAGTTGTACATGTACCCAGCTAGCAATTCGTAGGTACCTACAGCGGCTATCAGGTCCGCTTTTAGATCGAATTGATATTCGTGTCTTCGTGGATTCACCAAGCCGAATTGAAATGGCAAGTGATCAACTCGGAGAATCAAGTGAAGTTGTGCGACAACGAGTGATTGAGGCACGAGCAATGGCGGATTCAAGATTCTCAGACTGCGCTTGGAAATTGAATTCACAGATTCCGCCAAGTCAGCTAAGAAAAAGATTTAGAGCGGAGAAATTGGGGATGAATTTCCTGCATACCGAATTAGATAATGAACGTCTTAGCGCCCGTGGATTTCATAAGGTGTTGAGAATTTCGTGGAGTATCGCTGATTCAAATGGCCACATAATCCCAAATCGCGATGATGTTGAAGCCGCTTTTCGGTTAAGAGAGGGAATGGAACTTCTTGCATGATTAATACTTTGGCACGGGCCCAATTATTTGCAGCAATCGAAGGTGGCTCGATACCTTGGTATGAAGAGATTTCAAAATTCGGTGCTATCGAAGTGCGAGATCGATTAATTGCTGGGGAGTACAACGCTGCGGGCAAGATTAGAGAACGAATAAGTCAGAGTTCTGGAGAAGAAGTTTTAGAAGAAATTGCGAAAGCTGGTGCATTCATCCTTACTCCGGAGGATTTCGACTGGCCGATTTCACTAAATGATTTAGCGGCGCCACCGATTGCGCTCCTAATTAAAGGCCAGCGGGAGTACTTACCAAATTTGGCTAACTCAATTTCAATAGTCGGAACAAGAAATCCAACACAATACGGAGTTCGTATCGCTGGGGATTTTGGAGTTGGAGTTGCTGATCATGAATGGGCCGTTGTAAGTGGCGGAGCAATTGGAATTGATGCTGCGGCACATAAGGGTTGTTTAGTGGGTGAAGGAATTACCGTTGCGGTTCTTGGTGGGGGATTTAATAAGAATTACCCAGCGGTACATGAGAAGTTGTTTTCCGAGATCAGTGAGAGTGGTCTACTTATCTCAGAGGTGATGCCAGATGTTCCGGCAATTCCACATCGGTTCTTGACGCGCAATCGTTTGATTGCTGCGCTCTCAAAAGCGACAGTTGTGGTGGAAGCAGCTTTTAGAAGCGGTTCGCTTCGGACTGCGCGCGATGCTGTTGAAATATTTCGCCCGGTTATGGCAGTTCCTGGACCAATTAATTCACCATCAAGCGAGGGCTGCCATCGTTTGATTGCAGAACGGGTAGCAGAATTGGTTTCATCTATATCTGAAGTTATGGAATTGGTGAAGCCAATAAGCATTAAGTGAGAGAATTACGACATGAGTGTTGAACATAAAGCCGGCTTTGTCGCCATCATTGGGCGACCAAATGTTGGCAAATCCACTCTCGTTAATGCCCTAGTTGGTCGCAAGATTGTTATAACTTCAAAGCATCCAAATACCACTAGAAATCCAATTCGCGGAATTATCTCTAAACCAGATTTTCAAATGATTGTTGTTGATACTCCGGGAATTCACAAACCTAAAACTTTGCTTGGCTCGCGATTAAATGCGATGGTCTCAGAGAATCTTCAATCGGTAGATGCAGTCTTAATCTGTTTGCCGGCTGACGAAGAGATCGGGCAAGGCGATGAATACATCGCTCGCCAAGTTATAAATCAACGACGAGTGCTAATAGCAGTGACTAAGACGGATAGGGTTAAGCAGGAAACTCTTTTGGCCAAGTTAGTTGAAGTTGGAGAATTTGCGGCAAGAGTCGGCCTAACTGTGGCTGAGATAGTTCCAATTTCAGCAAAGAATGAGGACCAAACAGGCTTATTACTGAACCTTTTAGCCGAGAAGCTTCCAGAATCTCCATCACTTTATCCCGAAGATGTAACAACTGATCAAGCATCTGAGATGACAATCACGGAACTTATTCGAGAAGCTGCTATCGAAAATCTTTATGAAGAGGTTCCGCATTCCATCGTTGTTACGATTGATGAGATGGCAAAGCGCGAAGGTAAGGATTTCTTTGATATTCATGCCACTTTGCATGTGGAACGCGATAGCCAAAAGTCAATCGTTATCGGCCCGCAGGGTTCAAGGTTAAAAGACATTGGTATTCGCGCCAGAGGTTCCGTAGAAACATTTTTGGGTGCAAAAGTTTATTTAGGGCTGCACGTTAAGGTAAGTAAGGAATGGCAACGAGATGCCAAAGCACTTACAAAGTTAGGATTTATTGAACGGAAGTAGCGCCTTTACGCCCAGCAAAGTAAGAACCAAGTAGAACTAGCGGTAGTCCTAGAGCTATTCCTAAGGTAAATGGTTCATTTAAAATAATTACGCCCAATAGAACTGCGAACGCGGTATTCAAATAAGTTACGAGTGAACCACGCGCGGTGCCGATATCTTTGATGAGTTGGAAGAAGAGAATAAAGGCGAGTGCAGTCGGAAATAAACCAAGTGCAAGAACTGTCCCAAGAACTTTAGTTGAAGGCGCATGATCTGGAGCAGTAATTATTGCAAGAGGCAGATAAACAACTGCGGTAAATAACATTGCTAGGCCATTTATGGAAATTGGCTCGATGTGTGGAATCTTCGCGCTAACCATTGTGACCGCCCAGGCATATCCCATTGCAGAAATTAAGATCATAAATATTGCGACGATGGAATGGCGACCTGAAAAACTTTCGATTCCGACAACTAAAACTATTCCGATAAAACCAATTAAAAGACCTAATAACCGTTTGTGATGCCAGACGGTTTTATCGCCATTAATTGAGGCTAATATTGTTGACCAAATCGGGACTGTGGCAACAAGTAAACCCGCCAGTCCTGATGTCATCTTCTGTTCCGCAGCGGTAATTAAAATCCACGGTCCAACCATTTCTCCAATGGCGTAAGGAATTACATATCTCCAAGCTTTAATTGCCGGCATCAAAGAGCCACGCTTCATCGCAATCGGAATTAAAATTGCGGCGCCAATTGCGACTCTAGAGAAAACAATTACTGGAGGTGAAAGTTCTTCAACTGCAACTTTAATTAGAAGATATGGAATTCCCCAAATGAGTCCGACAAATAAAAATAGAAACCAATTACGCCGCGACATTAGCGAAGTATGGCATTAATTTCATCGCTCACAAATTGCTGTAGCACTTCTGCTTCAGGGGTGATTCCAGCAAGAGTGAAATATCCGTGAATAACTCCGTCATATTCGCGATAAACCGTGGGCACACCAAATTTTCTTAAGAGTTCGGCGTAGTTGTAGCCATCATCTAATAATGGATCGAATTCGGCGGTAGTTATTATTGCTGGGGCTAATCCTCTGAAGTCTTTAGCTGCCGCGGGGACTGCATACGGGTTCTTGGCATCAGATTTCTTGGATAGATATTGCTCCCAGAACCATTCCATTGATTGCGTACTAAGCCCATATCCAGTAGCGCTGCTATAAGCGGAACCATATTTCATTTCGTTGTCATTGCAAGGATAGATAAGTAATTGAAATGCCAGGTTTACATCACCAGTATCGCGGGCCTTAATTGCGACACCCGCGGCCAAATTTCCACCTGCGCTGTCACCACCAACCCCAATTTGAGTTGCATCAATACCTAATTTTTCGGCGTTCTGGGCTACCCACAACAAAGTTGCATAGCAATCATCAAAAGGAATCGGGAATGGTAATTCTGGAGCCTTCTGATAATTGACTGCGATAACAACGAATTGACCTTTGTTCGCAATCGAACGCAGCGCCTGTTCGTAACTATCTAAGTTATTTAAAACCCAACCGCCACCGTGGAAGAAAACAAGTGCTGGTAATACCGCACCTTTAATTGGGCGGTAAATACGAAGTGGTAGATCCGATGTTGGTCCAGGGATGTAACGATGAATCACTTCATATATTTTCTCAGGTTCACCAGATTGAATTGCCCGGTTCTCAAGACTTTTTCTGATTACTGCAACTGGCGCCTGCCAAACTTCTGGAAGTCCACTTGTGTTACGTGCTTCAAGAAAAGGAATAAATTCGGGCTTCAGCGTCATTTCTACCAACCTTGCGTCTGGTCGCGAAGCTTGCGATATTTAATTAACACTTCAGGGGTTGGGACTTCTTTAATACTTGTAACTTCTCCCAAGTTCCATTGTGGTGGGCGATCAGTTCCAAGTAGCGCCCATGCTGCGAGTTTTGCGGCACCAATAGCAACGTATTCACCAGGTGGTGGAATTAAAACTTCGCGACTAAAGAGCGCCGATGCAATTTTTCCAATTGCCGGATTCTTGGCGGCGCCACCAACAATAAGGATTCGCTTAACTTCAACACCTAACTTTTCTAACGAGGCAACAGCATCTGCCATTCCACAGAGCATTCCTTCAATCATCGCGCGTGCAAAATCTTCAGGATTTGAGTTTGAAAGATTCATTCCAGAAAACACACCAGTGGCATCCGGACGATTTGGTGTGCGTTCGCCTTCAAAATAGGGGAGAAGTGTTAAGCCATTCGAGCCAGGTTTCGCTTTGAGTGCTAGTTCGCCAAGTTCATCATGTGAAACACCGAGAATTCGAGTTGCGGCATCCAAAATTCTCGCTGCATTTAGAGTGCAGACAAGTGGCAGAAAATATCCAGTTCCATCAGCAAAGCCGGCGACCTCACCGCTTGCATCGTGGGTTGGAGTTTTAGAAACCGCGAAAGCCGTTCCACTAGTACCAAGTGAGACAACTACATCGCCCGGTTCTGCGCCAAGGCCGATAGCTGCGGCGGCGTTATCGCCTGTTCCGGCTGCAATTGGAATTCCGCTCTTAGTTTTTATCGCAAAAACTCTCGGTTCAACGATTCTAGGGAAAGTTATCTCTTGGTCAATTCCAATTGCTTTTGCAAAAATATCTTTTCGGTATTCATTTTTCACACTATCGAAATAACCAGTTCCACTTGCATCTCCACGATCGGTAAATAGATCGGCGATTGAGTTACTTCCAGAAATTTTCCAAGAGATCCAATCGTGTGGCAGAGCAATCGCGGCAACTCGCTCCGCGTTCGCCTTCTCATTCTTCGCAAGCCAACGCACCTTGCTCACGGTAAATGCTGCTACGAGCGCTGAACCAACCGCGCTAGCAATTCCTTGGCCACCGCCCATTTCATTATTCAACTCTGTTGCTTCTGCCGCAGATCTTGTGTCATTCCAAAGTAGCGCTGGGCGAATAACTTCTCCAGCTTTATCTAGTGCAACCATCCCATGTTGTTGACCCGCAACTGCGATTGCTTCAATGCCATCGAAACCGCCTGCCATCTTTATTGCATCTTCAGTCGCGCTCCACCATTTTGCAGGATCAACTTCACTGCCATCAGGATGTGGGGCTCGACCTTCGCGAATTAGTTCACCACTAATTGCATCACGAATAACGACTTTTACCGACTGCGTCGAGGTATCAATTCCTGCGACTAATCGTGGCTTCTCGCTCAATTTTGCGCTCCAGTCTTTAGGGGATGATTTAACCACCTCTGGGCGGAGGGTAGACTTCCCCAATCGAAACTAGTTTTTCATGCACTATTAAATATTAAATCGGGAGTAAATGATGCGTATTGGTGTCCTAACAGGTGGCGGAGATTGCCCAGGATTAAATGCTGTGATTCGTGCCGTAGTTCGTAAAGGCGTAAAAGAGTATGGCTATGAATTCGTGGGCTTCCGCGATGGTTGGAAGGGTCCACTTGAAGGCTTAACAGTGCCTTTGGATATGAAAACAACTCGTGGCATCTTGCCTCGCGGTGGAACAATCCTTGGCTCCTCTCGTACCAATCCATTCAAGATTGAAAATGGTGTTGAACGCATCAAAGAGAATCTTGCAAAGATGAATATCGATGCCCTTGTAGCAATCGGTGGTGAAGACACTCTTGGCGTCGCAACAAAACTTGACTCACTTGGCGTAAAAGTTGTCGGAGTTCCAAAGACAATTGATAATGATTTGAATAACACGGATTACACATTTGGTTTCGATACTTCAGTAAATATTGCCGTTGAAGCAATCGACCGTCTACATACAACAGCTGAGTCTCATCACCGTGCACTTATCGTTGAAGTCATGGGCCGTCATGCTGGCTGGATTGCACTACATGCAGGAATCGCTGGTGGCGCTTCATGTATTTTGATTCCAGAAGTTAAATTCTCAGTCGACAAGGTTTGCGAATGGGTGAATTCCCGTTTCGAATCTTCTTATGCTCCAATTATTGTGATTGCCGAAGGTGCAATTCCACAAGATGGTGACATGGTTGTTAAGGATCAAACTCTTGACTCATTTGGTCACGTAAAACTTTCAGGAATTGGCGAATGGCTTGCTGGTCAGATTGAAGAGAAGACAGGCAAAGAGGCTCGTACTTCAGTGCTTGGTCACATCCAACGTGGTGGTTCACCTACCGCCTTCGATCGCGTTCTAGCTACTCGATTTGGTTTACATGCTATTACTGCGATTCACGAAGGTGATTTCGGCAAGATGGTTGCACTCCATGGAACCAAAATTGAACGTGTGCCACTTGCCTCTGCAACTACCCAGTTAAAGTTAGTTACCCCCGATCTTTACGCTGAAGCGCAGGTTTTCTTCGGTTAATAGGCTTAATAGGCTTAATAGGTAGGCACCAATTTCCCCAACTCTCTAAACTTAAGGACATGATGAATATCGATTCGCTATTTACTCCCGGCCTTGTGGCAGCACAACAACCACAATGGCCCGGCGGTGTTGATGGTCCGCAAGTTACGAAGGCAGTAGAAACGCTACGTAAAGTGCCGCCGTTAGTTTTCGCAGGAGAGTGCGACACGCTTAAAGAGAAGATTGCAATCGCACAAGAAGGTAAAGCTTTCTGGTTGCAAGGTGGCGATTGCGCCGAAACTTTCGAAGCGGCAACAGCAGATTCAATTCGTAATCGAATTAAAACAATTCTTCAGATGGCGGCAGTTCTTCAATATTTTGCCAGCCTTCCAGTAATTAAAGTTGGTCGTATGGCCGGGCAATTCGCTAAGCCAAGAAGTAGTGATAATGAAACCCGTGGTGATGTAACACTTCCGGCTTATCGCGGAGATGCGGTAAATGATTTAGCGTTCACACTTGAGGCGCGTACTCCAAATCCTGATCGCTTAGTTCAGGTCTACAACACATCTTCTTCAACTCTGAATTTAGTTCGCGCATTTACTCAAGGTGGATTCGCGGACATTCGTCGCGTTCATGAATGGAATAAAGGTTTCGCTAAAGATCCACGCTTTGGCGCACGCTACGAGCAAATGGCTAATGAAATTGGTCGCTCACTAGATTTCATGGCATCAGCTGGCGTTGATCCATCATCTTTTAAAACTGTCGATTTCTACTCGTCACATGAAGCCTTAATTCTTGAATACGAGAAGGCCCTTACTCGCATCGATTCCCGCACAGATCTTCCTTACGACGTTTCAGCACACTTCCTCTGGATTGGTGAGCGCACTCGTCAACTTGATGGCGCACATATGGATTTCGCTTCAAAGATTCAAAACCCAATTGGGATCAAGCTGGGGCCAAAGAGCACGGTTGAAGATGCACTAGCAATGATTAAGAAGCTAAACCCAAGTAATGAACCGGGTCGATTAACTTTCATTACTCGCATGGGTGCATCACTTATCCGCGAAAAACTGCCAACGCTAGTTAAGGCTGTTACAGATTCGGGAGCAAAGGTTCTCTGGGTCTGCGATCCAATGCACGGAAATACTTATGAAGCCCCAAGTGGTTACAAGACTCGCAAATTTGATGATGTACTTGACGAAGTACGCGGCTTCTTTGAAGTCCATAAAGCCCTAGGCACACATCCTGGCGGCATACATATTGAACTAACCGGTGATGACGTCACAGAATGCGTTGGCGGTGGCGAACAAATCTTGGAATCAGACTTGGCTACCCGCTACGAGAGCGCTTGCGACCCTCGCTTGAACCACACTCAATCCCTTGAGCTCGCATTTTTAGTTGCAGAAATGTTACGCGATCACTAAATCCGCATTAGCCTTATCGGATGCTTTTCCAAGCAACTCATAAGACACCAATCGGTGAGTTGTTCCTTGTGAGCGATGAACATATCTTGCTTGCCTCAGGATTTCGAAGTTTTAAAGATCTTCTAGCCCGCATGGATCAAGCTGATGCTAAACGCGAAGTAAAGAGCGTTAAAAACATCCCGATCATTAGCGATTTAATTTCTGACTACTTCGCCGGAGATTTGACCGCGCTCGGGGGAATCAAGGTTCGCCAATCAGGTGCTGAATTTTCGCAAGAAGTTTGGAAAGCAATGCGAAAAATTCCAGTCGGAAAAACTTGGTCATACTCTGATTTAGCTGATCGCGCAGGTTCACCAAACGCGGTCCGAGCCGCTGGAACTGCATGCGCTAAAAATTTAATCGCACCAATCGTTCCATGCCACCGTGTTGTAAAGAGTGGTGGGGCGCTTGGAAATTATGGTTATGGTCTTGAAGTTAAAGAGTGGTTACTGCAACACGAAGGTGCGATTTAAACCTTTTCAGTTTTCCGTTGATCAAGCAGAATAATTAAATACATTGAGGCCATAACAAGAATTCCACCGAGTGCAATACGCAAAGTTAGTGGCTCTGAAAGTAACCAAATTCCAAAGGCCGCGGCAAATACAACTTCCATCGCCAAAATAACCGCAACACTCGATGGCTTAATAAATGATTGCGCCCATGTTTGGACAATGAATGCCAAAGCAGTCGCGAATAGCGCGGTGTAAATAATTGACCACCAGACACCTGAATCTGGCGGAGTATTGAATCCGCTCTTGAAGCTTGCGGCAAAAGTTAGAAGTGCGCAGGTCCCGAGTTGTAGAACCGTGAGTGCATATGTATCTAAGCCCTTTGACCATTCTCCGAGGGCCACAATATGTAGTGCGAAGAATATGGCGCTCACCAGAACTAAGAATTCACCAAGCCCAAAACTTAATCCTTTAAGGGATAGAAGTGCCAGCCCCACAGTTGCCATGAATACAGCAAACCATTCGATACGAGTGATGTTCTTCTTTAAGATTAATGCTGCAACGACGGGTGTGAAGACGACATACAACCCGGTGATGAATCCAGTATTTGAAACGGTGGTTAACGTTAGGCCAAATGATTGAAAGATGTAACCGCTACCTAGGAATAATCCAATCAGAGCGCCCTTCTTTACAAATGCTAAATTAAATCTACGAAGTACGGATGGCTTGATCAGAATAAGTACTAACGTCGCAATCGCAAAGCGCCAAGCTAGAAATGAATTAACATCAAGTCTTTCTAGGGTGCCCTTCATCGAAGCAAAAGCGCCACCCCAAATAGCTGCTACCAAGGTGAGCATCAAGCTAGAAAATACTTTGCTCTCTTTCACTTAATCTTCGCCCGCATCTGAGAAAGCAGAGCAATTTCCTCGCCATGCTTCGCTTCCATTCCCGGTGTTTCAAGGATTAGGGGAGCGTTCTGCGCAACAGGGTGTGCGAGCAGCTCTTCAAATGGCTTGATGCCAATTTCACCATCACCAAGATTTTGATGGCGATCTTTTAGCGCACCACAAACATCCATTGAGTCATTTGCGTGAATGAGCTGAATTCTTTCGATACCAACTAGTTTTACAAGCAAATTTAGAGTTTCAGTCATTCCACCCTTCTTTGCAATGTCATGGCCGGCGGCGAAAACGTGGCAGGTATCTAAACAGACCCCAACCTTTGGATGCCATTCGAGCGCTTCAAAGTAATGGAGCAAATCATCTAATTTTTTAACAAGGGATTGGCCTTGCCCTGCTGTTGGTTCAAGCAAGAGCCAAGGATCTTCGTCGGTTAACTTGTTTAAAACTGGCATCATCCCTTTTTTGATTTGCTTCCAAGCCTTGTCAACATGACCAGCATCAACGGCTGAACCAGTATGAATTACTGCGCCTTTAGAACCAATCTCTTTTGCGCGCTTAAGGGAATAGGCAGTGGAGGCTACTGAATTCTCATATGTAGCAACTGTTGGTGAACCTAAATTTATTAGGAAAGGTGCATGAACATAAGTTTCAATATCTAGCTCTAACGCTTTATCACGAAACAATTTATCGGCTTCTAGGTTTGCATCGGGCATCGCCCAACCTCGGGGATTAGATGCAAACACTTGAATCGCTTCGGCCTTAACTTCCTGGGCATATGCAATTGATCTCTTTGCCATGCCACCAGAAGTGGGGGTGTGGGCTCCCAATCTTGGAAGTTTAATTGGGCTGGCCATTGGCAAACCCTAACTCATACTTAAGAAAAAGTTAGCCCAGAGTAATAGTGACAGTCGATCCAGGAGCCACCGCAGTACCCGATTTAGGTGAAATATTGGTAACTGATTTCTTCTTCCCAATATATTTGAAATTGACATTGAAACCGAGGTCTTCAAGAATTTTAGCAGCGGCCATCTTTGAGAGTGAATAAACATTTGGTACGAAAATCTTCGACGGACCTTTTGAAATTGTTAGAAGTATTTTCTCGCCCATGCCAACCGTAGATACATCGCTCGGGGTCTGGGAAATAACGGTACCAATCGGCACAGTTTCGCTATATTCATATTTGCTGCTCACAACTAATCCAGATGAGGTTAATTCATTTAGGGCCTCATCACTAGTTTTGCCCTGGTAATTAGTTAGGTCGATTTGTTCAGTACCTTTACTTATAACAAAATCAACAGTGCTCTCTTTGCGAACATCTGAACCGCTGGCGGGGCTGCCATCTATCAGTAATCCAGCTTCATAGAGTGCGCTAAATTTTTCAGTTACTCTGCCAACTTTTAAGTTAGCTTTCTGAATTGCAGCCGTTGCATCTTCGATTGTTAATCCTGCAAGATCTGGTACTTGAATTCGTTCTTTACCTTTAGAAATAATTAAGTGAACCGTTCCAGCAATTGCGATTCGACCGCCACCTGCAGGGTCAGATGTAATAACTTTCCCCATAGGGACATCTTCACTAAAAACCTTTTGAGTCACATCAGTAGTTAGTCCTAGTTTGGCCACTGTTTCCGAGGCCTGCTTTTGCGTAATGCCAGCGAGAGATGGAACGACAATCTTGTTTCCCGGTCCGGAAATTGTGTACCAACTTCCGGCAACTATCACAAAAACAATGAACAGAGCGATTGCACGGTTTCGCTTTACCCGGCTGGAAACTTTACGTTTTCGTTGAACCTGGTTTGTCGCGCTCTTCTTCCTCGCCGAATTAGTATTTTCGCGCATGACATTGCCCCTCTTTAGATCAATCTGGGTTGTAACACTCTTTAAGATTTCCAACTTGCTACGTTTCTTCTTTTCGGTTCTGGCTTTTGGTATAGGAATATCTAACTCAAGGCTCATTTGGCGGCGTTTAGGATCAAGCTTTGAAAGTAGTGCCAGGATTTGCTCCTGCATCGCACCTGCATCCTTGTAACGTTTGTCCGCGTTATTTGCCGTCGCCTTTAAGGTTATTTCATCGAGCTCTGGTGGAACGCTTGGATTTAGCGTGGACGGTGCTGGAATATTCTCATTGACATGCATGTATGCAATTTGAATTGGGCTCTCGCCATCAAATGGCTTTTTCCCCGTCAACATTTCAAAGAGCACGATACCGAGGGCATAAACATCACTGCGCATATCTGATACGCCGCGCTGAACTTGCTCAGGGGATAGATAAGAGACACTTCCCAAAATTACACTTGATTCAACGGTAAGGGTTGATCCAATTTCTGCGCCCTTGGCTAATCCAAAGTCAGCAATCTTTACTCTGCCATCTTTAGAAATCAACACATTTTCGGGCTTTATATCGCGGTGCAAGATTCCATTTTTATGCGCAGCAGCCATCGCTGAAATGATTGGGGCGAAGTACCTTAAACTTTCGGTAACTCCTAGAGCACCTTGATCGACTATGACATCTCGCAGCGTAAAACCTTCGATGTATTCCATAACAATAAAGACAGCTGGAACACCACCTTCATTCCAACCTTGATCTTGAATCGCAACAATATTTGGATGAGCTAGCGCCGCCGCCGCCTTTGCTTCTCGGATAAATCGAGCAACGAAATCTTCATCATTAGCTAAATGCGGGTGCATGATTTTTACGGCTACCGGACGATCTAACCGAAGATCAAGTGCGTAATAAATTGTCGCCATGCCACCTGAAGCGACAACGCGTTTTAGTTGGTAGCGATCATCAATTATTTCGCCGGTTAAGTCGGACACGCTTAAATCTTAGACAGTGTGGTGGCCACTTAAGCGGTAATCCGCGCTCTTCTTCGTATCTTCTTTTGAAAAATGTGCGGTTTGTGCCTCAATAAAGCCCGGCATGAATTCGGCAACTGCTGGGCCATCGCGTTCAATCACTCGAGCCAAACCCACGTCCTGGGGCACTTCGATCCAAATGGCTAGGGAGACAAACTTTCTTATCGCGCTCTGCCCAGCACCAACCCCTTCGATAAGTAAATACTTTGGCGCTTTAACAGAAATAGGAGTACCCAGACAATTTTCTAACCAGTTGAATGGGGTGAAAAATACGTTTTCTTCCTTATCAACGCTCTCCAAAATCGAAACCAATTTTGTAGTTAGCGCTGGCGTCATAGTTGAGCCCCAACCTTCGTAAAGCTCATCCATGTGAATGGTGTAACTCGAAGCTATTTCGCGTTTAAGAGTAAGGGCAAGTGATGTCTTGCCCGAACCGGCTGGACCATCAATAGTTATTACGACGCAATCTCCACAGTTGGGAATTAAACCGGGGAGAGCGGCCTTAATTTGATCGAGTTGCTGATTCACGCAACCAACGTTTCCAACCGCCAATGGCGATTAAAACAAAGATGAAATAGAGAATTGCTGTTAAGTATTGTTTACCGTGCCAATATTGATAGACATAAACTGCATCAACAACAACCCAAATAATCCAACTCTCGTATCGTTGTAGGACCATCAGGAATTGTGCGATACAACTTCCAACAAAGCCAAAGGCATCGGTCAAGGATGCCGCCGCTCCAATCTTCTTAAGTATTGGGTAGAGCGAGAACCAAGCTACGAGGTATGCAAGCCCCCAAATGGCCGCACTCTTTGGAGTCAACCGTTTAGGCACCGCACCTTTTGGTCCCCACCCAAACCAGCCTGCAATGGCACCAGCGATAAAAATGAATTGTAGAAATCCGCTTGCATAGTATTTCCATTGAAAAAATAGCGCCGCATATAGCAAAGAACTAAGGCTCCACCACGGCCAAGTTATTCGTGGTCCATAGACACCAAGTCCGACACCTATTACAGAAGTTATAAATGCCAGAAGTTCAAGTAGTGAAAGTTCATATCCCCAAGCAGTAAAAACCGTAACCATTAAATTCATAGATTAGCTCCTTCCAATTCGCATTACCGAACTGGTTCTACGGTCGATCTGAATCTCAGATCCTCTCAGCCAATTACTCGGCTCCCGTTCCTGCCTACCTTAGCAAATTAACGAGCTTTGCGAGCCCTTAATAGCGCCGGAAATGCGACTTTGATTCGACGCCAAGTAGAAGTCTTTGCTCGTTTTTCAAAAATTTGAAAGTCAATTTTCTCAACCTCATCAACGATTCCACAATACAACTCTGATGCCGCTTCAATGCACGCTTGAGATTCTGGTGAAAGCAATTTGATTCCAGGCGCAGCCTCTGCCTGCAGTCGTCTAACTCTTGCGATTTGCTCTTGCAATGCGCTCTTAATCTGTGGCGTAAGTACTCGTTCATTCAACGCTTCGTGAGTAACTCCATGAGACTTCAGTTCAGAAATGGGAAGGTAAATGCGACCACGATCAAGATCTTCACCGACATCACGAATAAAATTGGCGAGTTGAAAAGCAGTCCCTAACTTCTCTGCAGCAGCAAGTGCTTCTGGCGAAGTTGAACCAAGAATAGGTACCATCTGTAAACCGATCACCGATGCCGATCCATATACGTACTCCATTAGGTCTTCGAAAGTTTCGTATTCACTTACCGTTAAATCCATTGTCATTGAGTGCAAAAAAGCTTCAAAGTGCGCTATCGGAATATCAAATCGCTTCACGGTATCGACTAAGGCGCGGCCGATGTGATCCGAACTTTTACCCGCCTCGATATCTTTTAATACTTGGTTGCCCCAAGTTTCAAGTTCGAGCGCTTTCTCTTCATCGGTCAATTTTGAATTTAAATCATCAACAATTTCATCGGCATATCTAGCGAAACCGTAGAGAGCATGTACGAAGGGGCGTTTGGCCGGCGGTAAAAGTAGAGTTGCTAGGTAATAAGTTTTGCCGTGAAGTGAGTTGAGTCTTTTACATTCAGTATATGAAGCCCGCAGCGCGGGGTCGGTAATACCTGCTGCAGTTAGCTCATCCATTTACTTAATAGGTCCAACAATTCGTTCTGCAGCAAGTCGGCCAGAGATTAGAACCATCGGAACGCCAACTCCTGGTTGAGTTCCAGATCCAGCAAAGACCACATTCTCAAATCCCTTTGCGATATTTCTTGGGCGAAATGGTCCAGTTTGGAAGAAGGTATGAGCGCTAGCAAATGGTGCACCTTGCTCCATTCCTTGGTCCTTCCAATCAAGTGGAGTTGTCATGTGTTCAACTTCAACAGAATCTGCGAAGCCTTCGTATCCGCGCTCTTCCATGGTGCGCAACATCTGATCGCGATACTTTGGTCCTTGAACTTTCCAATCAATATCTGCCGAAAGATTTGGGGTTGGGAAGAGGACGTAATAAGAGTTCTTGCCCGCAGGGGCTAAATCTTTATCGTCATGGCTTGGTACGGTAACGAGCAAACTTGGATCGGTCATAAGAGTTTTCTTCTTAATTAGCTCATCGAATACGCCATCCCAAGATTTTCCAAAGTGGATGTTGTGATGGGCTAAGCGGTCATAAGTCTTGTTTGAACCGATTAGCAAGGTCACGCAAGAAGGGGAATAAGTAAGTCGCTTTACTGAAGGGGGAGTACGACCTAGCAATTCGCGCCATGCAACTGGTAGATCAGGATTCAAAATTAGCGCATCACATTCAATTCGATCGCCATTCGCAGTTATTACTGCGCGAGCTCGGCCACCCGAATGCTCAACCGAGGTAACAGTTTGGTTATATTTAAACTCAACGCCATGTTTTGCAGCTGCGCCAGCAAGTGCACGAGGTACTGCATGCATTCCACCCTTAGGGAAGAAGACGCCATTAACCGAATCCATATATGCGATAACAGCATAAATAGCGAGAGCTTGTTGCGGACTAACACCGGCATACATCGCTTGGAATGAGTAAACCTTCTGAGTACGCGGATCTTTTAGAAAATCATTTACCTTTGGAGCAAGTCGGCGAAAACCACCAAGTGCAATAAGCCTTGCCAAGTTTGGCGTTAATAAGTTGAACGGTGAATCAATATTGCGGTCAATGAAATCTTTCATCTCATACTTGTAAAGCTTTGTTACAAAATCTACATAACGACCATAACCTGCAGCCTCATCCGGCCCAATAACGCTTCGAATCTCTTCTTGCATGCGCCCGGTTTCGGCGTGGACATCAAGAGAAGAACCATCATGATAAAAAGCACGGTACAAAGGCTTTAGTGGAAGAAGCTCGAGCCAATCTTCAAGTTTTTCACCGACACAGGAGAGCGCATCTTGAATCAGATCTGGCATAGTTAAAACAGATGGTCCAGTATCAAATGCATAGCCATCTTTATTTAATAATCCATTGCGACCACCAGGAACACTTTCGCGTTCAATAACTGTAACTTTTCGACCAGCTCCAGCAAGACGTAGCGCAGCACTTAAGCCACCGAGTCCGGCGCCGACAATTACAACGTGATCTGTTGGACCTTTTACGCGAGCTGGCATTTCACTTCCAATACTTAAAGGGTTCGCTGAGTGACAATAGTTAAAAGTTGCGTCAGTGCAACCTTTGCCAATGGCTCAATTTCACCATGTTCAAGGGCGGATTGCGCGCTGGAAGTTAAGTTTGAAATAAGTGTTTCGACCTGAGCAAGGGCGCCCGATTGAGTTATTACCTCACGAACCCGCATGACATGCTCGATGGTTAAATTTTGATTTCCCAGAGCGCTCTTAATGGTCTCTTTTGATTTCTCATCCGCTAGCTCCATGGTTTTTGCTAGAAGCACCGTGCGCTTACCCTCACGCAAATCGTCACCAGCCGGTTTGCCGGTTTGTGATGGGTCACCGAAGATTCCGAGAATGTCGTCTCGCAGTTGGAACGCTTCGCCAAGTGGGAGCCCGTAATCAGAGTAAGTTTTCATAAGTTCGTTATTTGCACCGCCAAGTGCAGCGCCAAAATGAAGAGGGCGCTCGATTGTGTATTTTCCAGATTTGTAACGCGCAACTTTCAGAGATCTTTCAACAGATTCAGTTGCAAGCGCTTGCTCATAAATATCCAAATATTGTCCAGCCATTAATTCAACGCGCATTTCGTCGTACATTGGTAGTGCTCTGATAAGCGTTTCACCAGAGATGCCGGATTGATGCAACATTTTTGCCGACCATACAAGTGCCAAATCACCAAGCAAGATTGCGGTAGAAATTCCAAATTGCTCGGCAGATCCACTCAAACCTTTTTCAATATGCATCGCTTCGAATGCTTTATGAATTGATGGGGCGCCACGCCTTGTGTCTGAAGCATCCATCACATCGTCGTGCATGAGCGCACATACATGGATTAATTCCAGAGCGGCTGTAGCACGTAATATTTCAGCGCTTGGTTTGGTGCCGGTACCAAGGAATCCAATGTATGCAAAGAGTGGGCGTAGTCGTTTTCCACTGTCTAATAAGAAGCGTTCCATAGCCACTGCTACTGGCGCTAATTCAGAGGCGATTTCATTTAGATATTTATTCTCATTGGCTACGAAGTTAAGTAGCTCAAGATTAACTAAATTGCGAATCTCTTTAAGGTCAGAGGTTGCGGAAAAATTCACGTCGTAAGGGTAGCCTGAGCCGCTATGGAGCGCATGACAGTTTCGGTTGAATTCTTCCCGCCGAAGGATGATGCTGGCGAGGCACGTCTTTGGGAGGCCAGTGCGGCTCTTGAATCTATTGCACCAGATTTCATATCTGTAACTTATGGCGCAGGCGGAAGCACCCGCGATCGCACAATTAAAATCACCAAAGAAATCACCGAACGCACGGGCCGTAATACAGTCGCACATCTGACTTGCGTTGGTTCAACAAAAGAAGAGTTAGTTGAAATTCTTGCGCAGTATAGGAGCGCGGGAATCAAAAGTATTCTGGCACTTCGTGGCGATCCAGTCGGCGGACCAGCGGCAAATTGGGTAACAACTCCAGGCGGCTTTGACCATTCAGATCAATTAGTCGAACTTGCTATCGCGCAAGGTGGATTTGAAGTTGGAGTAGCCGCTTTCCCTGATGGCCACCCTGCTAGTAATAATAATTTAGATAGAGATATCAAAGTTCTTTTGCGGAAAGAAGAATTAGGTGCAACTTTCGCGACAACACAATTCTTCTTTGAAAGTTCGAAATGGGAATCTTTAGTAGAAAAGCTAGCAACGCGTGGCTCAAAGCTTCCGATAATTGCCGGCATATTGCCAGTTACAAATGTTAAGCAGTTACATCGCATGGCCGAACTTGGGGGCACGCCAATTCCCGAAAAGATTTCTAAATTGTTCAGCGAGATTTCTGAAGATCCAGATGCAGTACGCAAAGCTGGCGTAGATTTAGCAACAAAACTATGTGCCGAACTAATCGCGATGAAGGTACCTGGATTGCATTTTTACACGATGAATACCGCTTCAGCAACGCTAGAGATTTATAAAAATTTAGGACTTCCAAGCCGTGGATAAGAACGAATTCTTCGCTACCTGGTCAAAGTTACATGGTGAGGCAAAGATAGAAGGAATCGTTAAAACTTGGCTGCAAATTTCTTACAGTGTCGTTAGGCCACTTGCTAAATTAAGAGTTACACCAAATCTACTAACACTTGCGGGTCTAATATTTGCAATCGCGCTCTGGCAATTTCCAAATAGTTGGCCAGCAGCACTGTTCTTGGTTCTCTCTTTATTCTTTGATGGAATTGATGGCTCGCTTGCCATTTATTCCCGAGTGACTTCTAAGTTCGGCGCTTTCACCGATTCCTTTGTGGATCGCTTATCGGAAGTTTTCTGGGCGCTTGCACTCTATAAATTGGGTGCTCCAGCAATCCTGGTTTTTCTAGCCCTTCTCGCGACTTTCGTTCAAGAGTATTTGCGGGCAAGAGCTGGTGGCTTGGGTCATGGCGAAGTTGGACTAGTAACAATTTGTGAGCGACCAGTTCGTGCGAGCCTTATTTTCATTGCAATTGTTGCCAACCTAATTGGTTTTGAAGCAGCAGTTGTTATTGCAGCTATTTGGGTAGCGATGCAAACAATTGCCTTGACTCAATTAGTTCTTAATCTTTATAAGCGTCTAACTACTTAGCTCTTCCAATAGATTCTGCAACAATTTCCGCACTTAATCCAACGAGTGGAAGTCCGCCGCCGGGGTGCGCTGATCCTCCGACGCAATACAAATTCTTAAGTGGTGAAGTATTACTCGCTCGCAAGAAAGCAGAGCGCGCGCCATTGCTTGATGTGCCATAGATAGAACCACCAGGAGCACCAACGCTATCTTCCAAATCAGCCGGTGTTTGGAATTCAAAAACTTCTAATCGCTCGCTTACTTTTAATCCGAGTGAATCTAGCTTTGCAATAATTTTTGCCGCATAGAGCGCAGACTCCTTATTCCAATCCCAGCCAGTTGCTGGCTCGTGTCTTGGCGCATTTATTAAAACGGACCAAGCTTCCAAATTGTTGCCCTTAACCATATCGGGGTCATCGGGTACGCAGATATAAATGGTTGGATCATTTACTGGAACCTTCTTTACGAAAATGTCATCAAATTCCGCATCGTAATCTTCAGGGAAATAGATTGAGTGGTGTGGCATTTTAGGAGCAGGCTCACTTAATTTTTCATTGTTCAAGCCGAGAAGAAGTGAGAAACCAGCTAATGACTTTGTGGATTTAGCCAACTTCTTTCGTTCAGATTTAACAATGTTCAATTCGGCGGGCAATAATTTGTTATAGACAAGTTCAGCATCAGCATTCGCAACGACGAAATCTGCTCTCAGATTTTCACCGGATACGACTACACCCGTTGCGGCGCCAGATTCATGTGTGATGGAAGTGACTAGGGAGTTAAATTGAAAGTTGACTCCAAGTTCAAGGCAGCGGGCTTCGAGCGCATCAGAAAGTTTTCCGATCCCACCTTTAATGTGCCAGGCACCAAAGGAGGATTCAACGAATGCAATTGTCAAAAGTACGGCAGGAACTTTTCGCGGATCAGATCCTGAATATGTTGCGTACCGGTCCACAATTTTTGCTAGGTAAGGATTGCGGGTGTATTTCGCTGTCAATGAACGCAGCGAGGTAAGTGGCGAGATAACTCGGAGATCTGAGAAGAATCCTTTTCTTCGCATCAGGCTCGAGATAGATTTAAGTTCAGATTCCACAAATGGTGTTCGCGATACATCCCACATACGCTCGGCTCGTTGCATCAAGTTGTGCCATTCATCGCCCGCACCTTTACCGAGAACCAATTCAATTGAATCACAGATTCCTTTTAACGAAAGATTCGGAAATGTAATTCGGGTTTTATCAGCGAAGTTGTATTCGAAGGCTGGATCTACCGGATCAATCTGCAAGATATGTTCAATGCGCTTTCCAGTCTTGAGGAAAAGATCTCGGTAAACAGCAGGCAAGGTAAGAAGTGAAGGCCCAGTATCAAATGCATAATTACCAATCCACTTAGTCTGACACTTACCACCAGTACGGTCGCTGCCTTCACAGACTGTTACTTTGTGTCCTGCTTTCGCTAATCGCGCGGCCGCAGCCATGCCACCAATGCCCGCGCCGATAACAATTACCTTTGACATTACTAAATCGCCCGCCCACGCCATTGCAGCGTTCCGCGAGATTTTCGCAAAACCGAGAGAAAAATTAAGTAGCAAAGTACCAAAATCGCAACGGGGTGCAGAAGAGCGTATGCGGGATTAGAGCGAGTTTTAATAGCAGAGAGAGTGCGAGACAGAAAGATAAAAACTACTGGCGCGCCAAAACTTAGGTACGGGATAATTCCTGTAAGCACCAAGAGTAAGAGCGCTACGAAAGTCCCAGTTGTACTACCAAAAGCCTTCCAAAGTGATTTGGTATACCCATTAATTAGTTCTTCACTACTTTTATACATACGGCAACTTGAAACTGCGCTTCCGTCGGCAACGCCGCCCTTAAATCCCTTTGCGATCAATAGCCTTGCTAATTCGAGATCATCTAAAACTTCACCAGCGATTGCCAAATGCCCACCCGATGCTTCGTAAGCACTTCGCTTAATTATCAAGAATTGACCATTAGCGATCGTCATTGAACGATTTGGATATTTTTCTGCAATCCGCAGGGGCACACTTGCAATCCAAGACCACTGCAGAAGTGGCTGAATCAACTTTTCAATGAAAGTACCCACAAGTTGTTTTGGATATGGCGAGATGTAATCCCAGCCCAGTGAATTCATCTTTGTTATTGCAGATGCGATTGCATATGGATGTAGTCGAACATCGGCGTCGAGGAATACCAGATACTCACCTGAACCAGCCTTTACTAAATTATGGCAAGCCCAATTCTTTCCAAGCCAACCTTCCGGTAGCTCGGTTCCAGTTAATTTAGTTACCTTGAATTGGCCAATTAAATTGGCTGTCTGGTCGGTGGAACCATCATCTAATACATAGATTTTCGGCTGAGTCAGAAGTTCGGAGTTAAGCAATGACTTGAGAGATCCTTCAACATTTAGCTCTTCATTTCGCATTGGAACCAAAATATCAACCGAGCTATTTATATCCTTCGCGCCTTTAAGGCCAACAACTCGCATATTTATTACATTGGTTACCGTAATGAAAAGCGCGATAGCGCAGAGCCAGAACTCAAACATTTACTTAAGTAAATCGGGCTTACCGAAAGAGATTACAAATAGGTACGGTGCGATCCAGATTGCAAATGCCAGGCCACCAACTAGCGCAACTCCGATTCGATCAAAGAAGAATAGGTTTCCCACTACTCCAGAGAATATGGTCCAAGCTAAAAAAAGGTCAGGTATCGTTGAATTTACTCCAGCTTTGCGGCGTTCTTTAGGCAAAATTAAATTGAGTAACGCCATTAAGCCCATGCCGGCAAATAACCAACCCGCGGAATTTGAGAGTGGAATCTCAGGTTGGAATGGAACATGTGGGCCAACAACATCCCAACTCCAGCGACCTGCTGCGACCATTTGTGGATCAAGAAACAAATCCCAGACCATTAACCCAGCGCCACCATATATAAATGCCCAACTTGGAATAGTTTTACGTGCCGCGATTAAAACTGGATGCGCCATCATGATCCAGGCAAAAGGAACTAACACTGGAACGCCCGCAATCTTTATTCCAAGGGAATCGTCGTAAACATAACTTCCAAATGGCCAACCTGTTTTACTTCCAATGATTTCTACCAGAAGCGCAAATATAAAAGTGACTGATGCGAAAGTTGCAAAATAGCGGAAGCCATATGAGAGAAGAGAGTGAGCCAACATCAATACTGCGCCAGTTATAACGGTAAAGATCGTTACAAATCGAAGCACATTTCCAGATACCAAGGGATAACTAATCTGGATAGCAATTGCCAAAATCAATAAGAGATAAAGTCCCAAACTTTGATTCCCAGAAATACCATGGCGCCGATTACTTCTAGGGCGGTATTGGCGAATCGACATAGGGCAAGTCTGCCTTATTAGTGGCTAGAACTCACCATGCTCTTCGAGTATCGCAAAGCGCGAAAATAATTCCTCGGCATACCAATCTAAATCTTTCGTTGCTTTGATCGCTTTGATGTGGGCCGGGCCTTTATAAGCGAATTCTCGAAGCAAAGCACCAGATTCCCATCTAGAGAACGTCCCCTGCAATCCGATTGGAGCCTCACCAATTCCAATTGCACTCTTTAGCCCTGGTGCAGCTTTCAAACTTACTGTCACCGGTGGGACTGCTCGCCAAAACTTAGAGTTCATTGACCACTTAATGCGCGCCCGCGTTAAAGCGGCAACCGGACCGCTCCATTCTGAAATTTGATCAGCGCTAAATGGTTGTTTTTTAGACCATTCGCCATGCGATGAAATTGGTTGCAAAATACCCCGGTATTCCAACGTAGCAATCTTGCGCCAACTTGAAATTAAGTGCGAAGAGTCAAAGGTCTCAATTTCGCTTCTTGGAATTACAACCAACAAGCCCCAACGCTTTGCATCGGCATCGCTAGGCGTGAATGTTTCACCTCTTCCAGTACCTAGAGATTTAAAGAAAGTTATCTTCTTGTTGCGCCCAAGGGTTAAACGATCTAACGCCATATGTAATATCGCAAAGGGTAGGGAGCGAAGCTTTATTTTCCAGAAATAAACCAGAACAATCATTAATCCGCACTATCCATTAATCCCCAATAACCATTGGTTTGGCGCCAGTGCACTTAATTAATTCGGCATATGTTGTTGGATAAACCGAATGTGGATGTCCAGCAGCCGCCCAAACCACGTCATAGTCATTTAGCGCTTCATCAATCAAAATTGTCACAGGATTTACCCAACCAACGGGGGATACGCCCCC